>CAZTQV010000001.1:0-246842 GCA_964615815.1 uncultured Phycisphaeraceae bacterium
CGACGGAGCCGCAGTCGAGGTGGTCGCGGCCGATGACGATGGGCGCGGAGACGCGCCCGTCGGCGACCATGTCATTGAAGAGCTTGCCGGCCTTGTCGCGCTCGCGGTAGCCGATCCAGCAGATGCGTGCGGGGAGGCCCTGGAAGCCGAAGGCGGGCTCGCAGGCGTCGAAGTCGCCCGCGAGGAGTGCCTCGGGGTCGGCGTGGCAGGAGAGGATCCAGCGGCGGAGGCGTTCTTGGTCGGGGAAGAGATCGAGCAGGGCCTTGTCCGTGGCGTAGATGTCCTTCGGGTCCCCCGAGAGCGCGGCCCAGCGGAAGGGGCCCCGGCCCTCGCAGAACTGCGGGCGGATATACGCAGGGACGAAGCCCGGGAAGCTGAAGGCGTCCTCGAATCCCTCGTCGAGGGCGCGTTGGCGGATGTTGTTGCCGTAGTCGAAGGTGACCGAGCCGCGGCGCTGCAGCTCGACCATCGCCCGCACATGCCGCTCCATCGAGGCGAGGCTGAGCTTCTGGTACTTCGCGGGGTCGGTGCGGCGGAGTTCGGCGGCCTCGCGGATGCAGAGCTCGACCGGGACATAGCCCTCGAGTGGGTCGTGGGCGGAGGTCTGGTCGGTCAGCGCGTCGGGGGTGACGCCCTTGGCGAGCATGGTTTCGAGCAGTTCGACGGCGTTGCAGTGGACGCCGACCGAGACCGCTTGCTTGGCGTGGGTCAGTTCGATGGCGCGGTCGATCGCCTCGTCGACATCGAAGACCAGTTCATCGAGGTAGCGGTCGCGGATGCGGCGTTCGAGGCGGGTGTGGTCGACATCGGCGATAAGGCATGTGCCGCCGTTCAGCGTGACGGCGAGCGGCTGGGCCCCGCCCATGCCGCCGCAGCCGGCGGTGACGCAGAGCCGGCCGGCGAGGGTGCCGCCGAAGTGCTGGTTGGCGCACTCCGCGAAGGTCTCGTAGGTGCCCTGCAGGATGCCCTGCGTGCCGATGTAGATCCAGGAGCCGGCGGTCATCTGGCCGTACATCATCAGGCCTTTGGCGGCGAGCTCGTCGAAGTGGTCCTGCGTGGCCCAGTGGGGGACGAGGTTGGAGTTTGCGATGAGGACGCGGGGCGCATCGGCGTGCGTGCGCACAACGCCGACGGGCTTGCCCGACTGCACGAGCAGTGTCTCGTCCGGCTCCAGCCGCTTGAGCGTGGCGACGATGGCGTCGAAGGAGGGCCAGTCGCGGGCGGCCTGGCCGCGGCCGCCGTAGACGACCAGCTTCTCCGGGCACTCGGCGACCTCGGGGTCGAGGTTGTTCATGAGCATCCGCATCGCGGCTTCGGCGGGCCAGCTCTTGCAGGTGAGCTTTGCGCCGCGGGGGGCCCGGATCGTGCGTGCTTCGGAGAGGGCGGGAGACGAGGGCATCGGTCACCTCCGCATGTCAGGGGGACTTCAAAGAGTGTACGGCCTGATCGGCCCAAGCCAACGCGCGAGGTCCGTTTCGCTTTATACTCGTCGGCGTTCGAGAGCCCGGAGTTGAATCCGAGGATACGACCCACCCAGCGAAAGGAACGGCTATGCGGGGCATGCGGATGCGGGCAATCACGGCCATCCTTCTCGGCGGCCTCGGTCTGCCGGCGATGGCTCAGAACGCGGATCCCGGCGAGGCTGACAGCTCGGCCGTCCTCGACCTGCGTTTTGCTGGTCTCGACGCCGTCACGCCCTCGGCGAAGGACCGCGCCGCCTACGACGCCTTCCGATCACTCCGCGAACGCGTCCTGCTTCTCCCGGGCGAGCTCGAGCCCGACATCGACGACGCCCGTCGCGAGCAGGGCGAGGCCATCCTTTCCACCGCGTGGAACGCCCTCACGGGCCGCTTCGGTCTTCAGATCGCCCCGGGCGTCGGGCCGATGGGGTACGGGGCCGCGGCCTGGGTTGACCCCGCGCAGCCGATGTCGGCAGGTTCCTTCCTCGACACGCTCCTGGGCTTCGCCGAGACCGCCGGCTTCGAGATCCGAAACGACGGCAACGGGCGTGCTCTTGTGACACCGTTTGGCCCCGCTCCGATCCAGACGCTGGGTACCGGCGACCGGGAGGCCGTCTTCGTTCGCCTCGGGCTGAACGACGCGGTTCCCGGTTCCGTGCGGCGCTACGACCTGCCGGAGAACGCGTCGCCGATCTTTTCGTTGCACCTCGATGTGCGGGCGCTCAGTGGGATGGGTCAGATGGCGATCTCCGCCCAGGATCCGGCGCTTGTCACGCCGCTCCAGTCTTTGGGGCTCATCGGGCCGGACGCGCCGATCGTCGACTTCGCGATCGGCTCCACCCGCGACACCCTGCTCACCTCGTTGCGCCTGCAAGATGCTCGCCGCTTGGTCGAGCGGAGCGTCGGCGGGAGCGTCGTTCCATTCGAGGAGGCCGACCTCCGCATGCTCCCCCGCGATGTCACGCTTGCGTGGGCGGGCCCCGTGCCGACCGAGATGCTCCGCACGGTCATTGATCTCGCGGCCAGCCAGGCCGGCGTCGACCCCTACGGCGAGATCGAGAACAACCTGGGCGTCGACCTGGCGGCGGTCCTGGATGCCATCGGCCCGCGTGCCACCTTCTACCAGTCCGAGTCCACGGGCGGTGGAGGCGTGCTGTCCGCGGTCGCCATCGTCGATCTGGACGATCGGGCCACGATCGAACGCACGCTCGACACCCTCATCGCCCGTCTGCACATCTTCGCCGAGCAGGAGGCACGGGGATATCTCCGAGTCGCGGAGCGCACTACGAGGGGGCACAGCTACGCGTCGCTGACCTTCCCGGGGCTGCCGGTGCCGCTGGAGTTGTCATGGGCGTTCGCGGGCGACCGGCTTGTCTTCGCTGCATCACCAACCGGCCTCCTCGCGGCGCTCGAGCAGATCCAGCGTCCGGCGGGCCACGCCGGACAGAATCTCGCCTTCCGCCGGGCCGTCGCCGATCGGATGCCAGGGGCGGGGGCGCTCGCGTACTGGTTCCTGGACGCGGAACGCTTCGCCGGGCAGGGCTATGGGCTGATGAATTTGGGCGTTTCGGCGCTCGCCAACGCGGTGGGGGGGCCGGGACGCGAGTTCACTCCCGAGCCGATCATGCCGCCCTACGCGGAGTTCATGCAGGACATCCACGCGACGGGGGGCGTTGCCATCTGGAATGTGGACGATGTCGTCGTCACACAGGTCAGCGATGAATCGTTGCTTGTCCTGACCGCGTCGAGCTTCGGCCAGCAGGGGGCGTTCGCGGCTCAGTATGCGGCGGCCGGGGTTGGCACGCTGTTGCCGGCCCTCGGCAAGGCGCGTGAGTCCGCGAAGCAGTTGAAGGCCTCGACGCAGGTGCGGTCCATTTCCATGGCGGCCACGCTCTACGCGACCAACAACCGCGACCGCGGGCCCGCGTCGATCCAGGTGCTGGTTGACGAGGGCTTCCTCGAGGCCGAGGCGCTCGTTTCCCCGTTCGGCCCTGCCATGGATGGCGGCCCGGATTTCGCGATCGTGCCAAACGCCGAACTCGACTTCAACACCGAGAAAATCATCGCGATCGACCGGGCCATGTACCTCGAACGCGGCTGGGAAGGCACGATGGTCGCGTTCGCGGATAATCATGTTGAGCTGGTGGAGCAGTGGCGGCTTGATGAGCTCTTGGCGAAGCCTTTTAATGAAGGGGCTCGTGAGGCGCTCGGAATCCCTGAGGACTAAACCATCACCCCACCAGCACGCCCGTAAACCCGCCCGTCTCGATCACCTCCGCGATCGCCTCGATGTCGGGAGCGGGGGGGCGGTCGGCGTGGAGGGGTTCGACGACGGACCGCACCACGGCGTGGGCCCGCTCGACGCCGACGCCGGACTTGAGGGGGCGGTGCGATTCCAGGGCCTGGGCCGCGCAGAGGAGCTCGATCGCGATGACCCGCGTGGCGAGCTCAAGGGAGCGTGTCGCCTTCGCCGCGGCCCGGGGGCCGAAGGAGTTGTAGTCCTCCATGCCCGCGCTCGTGGTCAGGTTCGACACGCTCGCCGGTGTCGCCAGCCCGATCATCTCGTTGCACAGGGCCGCGGCGGTGTACTGCGCGATCATGTACCCCGAGTGCAGTCCCGGCACGGGGCTCAGAAAGGGCCGCAGGTTCGTCTGCTCGTCGATCGCGCTCAGCATGTGATCGAGCCGTCGCTCGCTGATGCCCGCGACATGGGCGAGGGCAATGGCGCAGATGTCGAGCGGGATCGCCATGGGCATGCCGTGGAAGTTGCCCGCGGAGACGACCCGGGCGGGGGCCATCGGGTCCTCGTGCACGAGTAGGGGGTTGTCGGTCACCGCGCCGAGCTCGTTGGCCAGCGCCGACTGCGCGTGCCGCAGGGCGGATAAGGCTGAGCCCAGCACGATCGGGGCGCACCGGATGGAGTAGGGGTCCTGCACGCGCGGGTCGTCGGCCGTGGCGTGGCTCGGGATGATCTCGCTGCCCTCGAGCATGTGGCGGAGGGCGGTCGCGACCTCGCCGCACTCGGGCTGGTTGCGGAGCTCGTAGACGCGGGGGTGCAGGAATGAGTCGGTCGCCTTGCACGCGTCGTACGACATCGCGGTCGCCGCGAGGGCCGCGGGCCAGAGGTTCTCCGCCCCCCCGATCAGGAGCGCGAGCCGTGCGCACATCAGGTGCGTCCCGTTGATGAGTGCGAGACCTTCCTTCGCCTCGAGTTCGATCGCCGACAGCCCCGCCCTGTGCAGCGCCTCACCGCCCGGCATCGTGCGCCCGTCGAGTGTTGCCTCGCCCTCGCCGATCAGCACCAACGCGGCGTGGGCGAGCGGCGCGAGGTCGCCCGAAGCCCCGACGGATCCCAGCGAGGGCACGACCGGCGTCACCCCCCTATTCAGGAGCCCCGCGATCGCCTCCGCGAGTTCCGCGCGCACGCCCGACGCCCCGCGGCACAGCGACCCCAGGAGGATTACCAGCATTGCCCGCACAACCTCGTCCGGCAGCGGCTCGCCGACGCCGGCGGCGTGCGAGCGGATCAGGTTCCGTTGCAGGTCGCGGAGTTGGTCTTGGTTGATCTTCTGGCGGGCGAAGGAGCCGAAGCCGGTGTTGACGCCGTAGTGGCTCCGCCCGTCGCGAGCCGCGTGCTCGAGAGCGGCCCGGCTCTCGGCGAGGCGTTGGCGGGCGGAGGGGCCGATTTCGACGGCGGACCGGCGCCGGGCGACAGCGACGACCTGTTCGTGGGTGAGGGGGCCGCCATCGAGAATGAGGGGCGTGTCGTGGGCTTGGTCCGCCATGCGGCCTCCGGGAGAAGCATTGTGGAGCGGGAGGGTACGCAGAGGGGGATTTGTGGTGCACAGGGAGGGTGTGGGCCGAATGCGGGGAGACTGCAGGAGGAATACCTGCAAGGTCCGATAATGTATGTTCTGTAAAGCAGAGTGGGGGATCGGCGGAGAAAGCGGGCTGGCCGGGCAGGGGCGGGCTGCCGGGAGTGGGATGCGCGGACACCGGGTCGGTCGGGGGCGTTGGGTTTCTTGATGGCGGGTGGTTGCGGGGATTGTTCATCGAGCCACGGGGCGCACGCTGCGTCGGACGCCCGTGGTCGCGGACGCACGACGGAGGGTTGTGGCCGAGCCGATTCGGGCCGGGCGTGGTGCGGGGGCGGGTGTCGGTAGTCTCCGCGGATGATTGAACTCGTCTTGTCGATTCTGATCGTGACCGTCGCGGCCCTGCTCATCGCGGCGGGGTTGCTTCATCTGCTTGGGAAGATCGGTCTGGGGGCGGTGGCGAACTGGTTCTGCCGGGCGCCGGGGCTGGATATCTGGATCATGTACTTCACGATCCTGCCGCTGTTCGGCGGCGTGGTGGCGGGCGTCGCGCTCGTGCCGGTGGGTGAGGACGGGGTTTCGGCGGTGGCCGGTTGGGTAGGGGGGTTGATTGGTCTCGCGGCCGCTATCGCTGGGCAGGTGGTGAGCGTGGTCCTGTGGGGCTGGGCCCACGAGTTCGCCCATCGCAAGGCGATGCAGGGCCCGAGGCTCGTCGGGCAGCTCAACAAGAGCGTCGGGCGCTGGCGGAATCACCTGGCGGTGTGGTGGACGGCGTGGGCGGTGCCGGTGTTTGCGCTGGCCCGGTTCGCTCAGTACTTCGTGTACCCCCCACTCACTTGGCTGGTGCGCCTGCCGAGGTACAACACGGCGGAGTGGGTGAATGTGAGCCGGCACAAGTTCAGCGGGCTGGTCGGGCACGACCTGATCTGGTGCCTGTATTGCGACTGGATGACGGGGGTGTGGAGCCTCGGGACGGAGATGCTCCGCAATGTCGAGAGCTTCTGGTGCCCGATCCGGTTCCGCAGCGACAAGAAGTGCGAGAACTGCACGATCGACTTCCCGGATGTGGACGGCGGGTGGGTGCCGGCCGACGGGACGATGGAGGAGGTGGTGCGCGTGCACGCGGAGAAGTACCCGGGGCCGGGCGGGGAGAACGCGTGGTTCGGGCATCGGGTGCGCCTGACAAAGGACGGCGAGCAACTGCGGCCTTGATGCGCGGCAGGTGCATCCTGGAGGCGGGGCCATGGCGAAGGAATACGCACACATCCGCGAGGGCGAAGGGATCGACCCACTCTTTGCTGATTGGATCCGCCAAGCGGCGAGCCTGCCGGGCGAGGAGCTGTTCTGATGGCGAGGAGCGCTTTCGTTTCCCGGTCCTTTGCTGCTCTTGTCGCCGTGGTGGCCTTGCTCGGCGGCAGCCCCGCCCACGCGGGCGATGACACCGACGCGTCGCTTGATGCCCGGGTCGCCCGGCTCGCCGAGCAGGCTTCACTGCAAGGCAACCTTCTCGTCGTCCGAGGCGGGGAGATCGTGCACGAGTGGTCGCTCGGCGTCGCGCGGGCCTCGACCGGCGAACCGGTGACGCCCGCGACGCGGTTCGAGGTGGGATCGGTGGCGAAACCGTTGACGGCGATCGGGGTGTTGATCCTTGTGGACCGTGGGCTCGTCGTGCTCGATGCGCCGGTTACCGAGTACCTGCCGTCCTTCCCGTACCCGGCCGTGACGGTGCGGCAGCTGCTGCTGCACACCTCGGGCATGCCTTGGCACGCCGACTTCATCGCGGAGTACTGGGACAGGTCCCGCGTCTCGACGCACACCGCGTGCCTCGAGATCCTGGCGAGGGAGCGGCCCGAGCTCGCGTTCGAGCCGGGCACGGGCTACCTGTACTCGAACCTCAACTACTGGGCGCTCGCGGCCATCGTGGAACGGGTGAGCGGTCGGCCGTTCGCGGGGTTCATGCAGGACGAGGTGTTCATCCCGCTGGGGATGGAGCGGACGAGTGTGCTTGGCGATCCCCTGTCCTCCGAGTCGGCCCCGCCCGGTGTGGCGGTCGCGCAGGTGTTGGATGAGCAGGGGGGATGGGTCGAGTCGGGGACGACCGAGCAGACGAGGTTCGTCCATTTCCTCGCGGGCGAGCTCGGCAGCGTGCATGTCACGACAACGGCCCGGGACCTGGTAAAGCTGCTGCCCGTGCTGCGGGGCGAGGCCCTGCTCAGCCCCCCTACCGCCCGGGAGATGCTGACGCCGGGCAGGTTCTCCGACGGGCGGCTCATCGAGGTGCAGAGCTGGACGAGCTTCGGGTATGGGCTCGGGTGGAAGCTCGATGCGGACGGGACCGCCTGGCACGACGGCGACTGGGGCGGGTACCGGGCGATGGTCCGGCTCGACCCGGCGAGCGGGGACGGGCTGGTCTACACCTTCAATCGGCCGCCGACGGATTGGGGGTGGCTGGGGAAGTTTGAGGGGTTGCTTGGTGAGTAAGGCGTGCGCTCGTGCGTCAGTTCACCGGCATCATCAGTCTCCGTAGACCTGCGGGGCCCTATCCGGCCGCGATCAGGTTCAGAACGCTCGCGGCGACTTCGCCGGCCATGAGCGTCTCCCCAAATCCGTCCTCACGCCGCCCCTTCACCTCCGCCCCGCCCTTCTCCAGCGTCTTCGGCCCGATGGTCACGCGGACGGGGATGCCGATGAGGTCGGCGTCCTTGAACTTCACGCCAGGGCGTTCGTTGCGGTCGTCGATGAGGACATCGATGCCCTTGGCGGTCAGGTCGTTGACGATGGCGCGGCAGGCTTCGAGGCTGGGCTCGTCGTCGGGCTTGATGAGGGTGATGACGGCGTGGTAGGGGGCGATCGGGGCGGGCCAGATGATGCCGTTGTCGTCGTGGCTCATCTCGACGCAGGCGGCGAGGGTGCGGGAGACGCCGATGCCGTAGCAGCCCATGATGACCGTGGTCTTCTTCTGGTCCTGGTTGAGGACGCTGAAGTCCATCGCGGCGGAGTACTTGGTACCAAGCTTGAAGATGTGGCCGACCTCGACGCCGCGGCGGGCCTCGAGGGTGGCCCCCGCTGCGCGGGGGCTGGGGTCGCCGGCGAGGGCGTTTCGGATGTCGGCGATCTTTACATAACCCTGGGTGAGCGTCTTCTGCGGACCTTCCGGGCCTGCGGCGTTGCCCGAGGTCTCGTCGGGCATGGCGTCCGCCAGGTCGCGCTTCCAGTTGAAGCCGGTGTCGTGGTGGTCGCGCTCGTCGGAGCCGGTGGCGAAGGCCGGGGCGTCGACGGCGTCGGCATCGATGACCAGGAGAGTGCCCGGGACGCGGGTGACCATGCGGGGGCTGACATAGCCGATCTGGAAGCCGGCCTGCTTGGCCTCCTTCTCGTCGGCGAGCTTGACGCCGAAGCCCACGGCGTCGCGGACCTTGCCCTCGTTGACCTCGTGGTCGCCGCGGACGGTGGCGAGGACCCAGTGGACCTCGATCTCGCGCGAGCCACTCGAGGCCTGGGCGGTGCCGGCGGCGGGCTGGAAGACGATGGTCTTCAGCATGCGGTCGGGCGTCGTCTTGAGGTATTCGGCCACGCCGTCGATGCCGGGCATGTTGGGCGTGTGGTGCTTGGCGAGGTCGGCCTCGGGGGCGTGGTCGGAGCGCCAGGCGCGGGGGCCGGTCTCGCACTTCTCGACATTCGCGGCGTAGCCCGACTGCGGGCAGACGAGGATGGTGTCCTCGCCGTTCTCGCAGTTGACCATGAACTCATGGCTGGCCGAGCCGCCGATGGGGCCGGCCTCGGCCTCAACGACGGTGAAGTCGAGGGCGCAGCGGGTGAAGATGTTGACATAGGCCTGGTAGAGACGGTCGTAGGTCTCGTTGAGCCCCCCACTGCCCTCCACGGTGGTGTGGAAGGAGTAGGCGTCCTTCATGATGAACTCGCGACCGCGGAGGAGGCCCGCGCGGGGGCGGAACTCGTCCCGGAACTTGGTCTGGATCTGGTAGAGGCTGAGCGGGAGCTGCTTGTAGCTCGTGATCGAGCCCTTCATGAGCTCGGTGATGACCTCCTCGTGCGTGGGGCCGAGGGCGGCGAGGCGGCCGTGGCGGTCGGTGACCTTGAAGAGCAGGTCGCCGTAGTCGACATCGCGCTTGGAGCCGGCGAAGAGCTCGATGGGCTCGAGGGCGGGAAGGAGGAGCTCGGAGCAGCCGGCGGCGTCCATCTCCTCGCGGACGATGGCCTCGATCTTGTCGAGCACGCGCTTGGCGAGGGGGAGGTAGTCGTAGATGCCCGCGCCGACGCGGCGGATGTAGCCCGCGCGGCTCAGCAGGATGTGGCTCGGGAGCTCGGCGTCGGACGGGGCGTCGCGCGTCGTCGGGATCAGCGTCTGCGACCAGCGGTGGGTGACGCCGCGGCGGACGGTCTGCGGGGTGAAGGTGGCGGAGGGTTTGGCCTGCTCGGTGGTCGTCATGGGGCGAGTGTAGAACCCGCCCGGGAATCAGATGGTGGCGGGCTCGAGCAGGGCCCCCCACCGCTCGCGTTCGGCGCGGGCGTGGTCGGCGGTGGTGCCGGAGCCCTCGACGGTCGCCCACCAGACGGCGCTGAGCGGGACCGCGAGGTCGAGCGCGAGATCGGCGATCTGGGCGTCGGAGAGGTCGAGGAGCGGCGTCTCGATGCGGACCTCGGGCACGGCCGTATGGGCGAGGTCGAGGCTTGCGAGGCGGCCGACGAGCAGGGCCCGGTCGAGGATGGTTGCGGCGGCGTCGAGATTCGGGCGGCGGGTGGACCGGTCGATCGGGGCGCGAACGGGCCAGAGGACGCGCCGGCAGCCGAGTTCGGCGGCGATGAAGGCCGCCCGGAGCAGGAGGGCGGTGGTGCGTTCCGCCTCGGTTGTGCCGGTCGTGGGGACGCGGGCGGCGACGGTGCCGAGTCGGAGCAGGGTCGCCTGGCGCTCCGCGGCGGCCCGGGCGGTCTCGCGGACGGCCTCGTTGGCCGGGGGGACAGGCCAGAGGTGGATGTGGCGCTCGGTGGGCAGGTCGGCCCGTTCGACGGCGATCGCCGCGGCGACGAGGCCCTCGAGCCCGCCATCGGCGAGGACGAGGGCGGGCGGGGTGGTCTCGGAGGGGCGGTCGCTCGGGGAGGTCATGGCTTGGTTATCGTCCCGGGGAGGGGCCGGTGTTGAGTTCCGGCGGGGCGTGGACGGGCGAGAGGAGGCTCGGGTGGAGCAGGAACGGGCGATCGAGCGGGTTCGGGAGCGGCTGGCGGGGGCCCGGTCGGTGGTGGTGCTGACCGGGTCCGGCGTGTCGGCGGAGAGCCGGATCCCGACCTTTCGGGACGCGATGGAGGGGCTGTGGAAGGACTTCGACCCGCAGACGCTGGCGACGCCGGAAGCCTTCCGAGAAGACCCGGAGCGGGTCACCCGCTGGTACGACTGGCGGCGGCTGAAGTGTCGGGAGGCGGAGCCGAACCCGGGGCACCTCGCGCTGGCGGAATTGCAGCGGCGGGTGGAGGGGCAGGGCGGGTCGTTCTGCCTGCTGACGCAGAATGTGGACGGCCTGCACCAGCGGGCGGGGTCGACCGGGGTCGTCGAGTTGCACGGGTCGATCATGGCCTGGCGGGGCGTGCGCACGGGGCGGCCGGCGGAGCTGCCGGAGGGGCCCCTCGAGGAATTCCCGCCGCGGCTGCCCGACGGGGAGCTGATTCGGCCCGGTGTCGTGTGGTTCGGGGAGATGCTGCCCGAGGCGGCGCTTTCTGCGAGCTTCGCGGTGCTCACGGCGTGCGATGTGTTCCTGAGCGTGGGGACGAGCAGCGTGGTGCAGCCGGCGGCGAGCTTTGTCTACGAGGCGGACCGGGCCGGCGCGTTCACCGTCGAGATCAACCCGGAGGAGACGCCGATCTCGGGGATGGTCGATGCGACGCTGCGCGGGAAGGGCGGGGAGATTCTGCCCAGGCTCGTGTCCTAAATCAGGCGAGCGGGACGGTTGCGGCGAGGGTGTGCTCAGCGCCGTCGGGCTTCAGGACGCTTCGGACAAGGGCGATCTCGCGGATGGCGAACGGGGGCAGCTCCACCTCGACCGGGTCGATCGTTTGCGGGGACTTCAGTCGGGCGAGCGTGATGTGAGGGAGGAAGCGATCCGAGGCGTTGCGGCGGGTCGATCTCGCCAGCCGGTGCGCCAGGCGGCGGTGTAGCTCAACGAGTTCCGGCGGAGCATCGGTCTCGATCGCAGCCACTCGTGATCCCCGCTCAGGCAAGCCTATAAGCCGAATCGGAGTGAGGTCGATCCGGCCAAGGCCCGCGGCAGATCGCTCCATCGAGGTCACGATGGCACGGAGCTCGCGGTCGTCCCTTTGGCCGATGAACTGCAGCGTGAGATGGATCTGGTCGCGCGGTACGCGTCGGTGGTCTGGCAGCACGGCCTTGCCGATAAAGTCCTCGGCAGCATCAAGGAACTCCGTGGACGGGTACGCGGCCACGAACAGCCTGGCGATGGCATTGGATCGGCGCTTCGGCGTTGGCGGCGGACGAGTCACGGGCAACCGGCGGAGAACGCGGCGAGGAACGCCGAGATATCCGCGAAGGTGAACTGGCCCAGTGGAGGCGCGAGGTCGGCGTCCGGCTCGTTGCCCGCGAAGGCGGCCAGGAATGCGGAGATATCCGCGAAGGTGATCGCACCGAACGGCTCGGCAAGATCCGCGGCGTTGCACGACCGATCGATCATGGACGCCTCGGCGGACTGGACCCACGCGAGCACCTGGTCGGCATCGAGCAGCGCTGCGCCGTCCTGATACGCGGCGTGGTGCAGGCGGACATCGCCAACCTTGGAGCCGTCACGAAGACCGATGCGGGCGGCGGCGGGGCACCATGTGGCGGTGGGGTCCGACCAGATCTCGGCGAACGGGCGGCCGTCCCAGCTCATCCAGAGACGACGGTCCTGCTTGGCGGTCATGACGAAGCGAACTGTCGTGTACGCGTCCCACTCGATCGGCGCCTTGCCCGGTGTGTTGGTGATGCGAATCTCCGTCGGCGTTCCGGCGGAATCGATGGCTCGCACGACCACGGAATGATCGTCCGTTGTCGTGTCGGCTTCCAATTCGATCACCGGGCCAGCACCGGAGAGGTCGGCGACCAAGCTGATAAGCGGCGTGCGCGCATCGGAGGGCTCAACGCGTGTGGCGAAGCCGGGACCGGTTTCGAGCGCGACCATCGAGGCCCACTGAACGCCGCACGAGGTCGGGAAGCGGGCTTCGAGACCGACGGCGGGACGCGACTGGGCCGGTTGTGCGATCCGTGTGCCGGCGGGCTGGTCGAGCGCCGTTGGCGTGATCGCGATCGCGGCGAGGAAGTCGCCGGCGAACAAGGCGGGCTGGAAGTTGGTCCAGCGGAAGGTGAGACGCGGCGCGACGTTCGATCCACCGAGCGTGGCGAGGCTGCTGCCCGCTGCACGGGTCTGACGGAGCTGCCAGCCGCGGGCGGCCCAATTGCTGTTACCGAGTCCAAGGCGAGAGGTCACGCTGACATTTGTGGACCCGTCCCACGCGAACATGCGTGACTGGACCTGATTCGCCTGCCGATCGGCGAGGCTGTAGGTGGCATAGGTGACGACTGAGGGCCCGAGCGTGGGCACAGTGTCCCATGTCACGATCCCCGTATCGCGCCGCACGCCCGAGTCGGCGGTGACGCGGAAGATCGCGGCGCCGGGGATCGGGCAGGGCGGGACGCCCATCGCGTCGAGCTCCGCTTCGGAGAGCATCGTCATCTGAAGGTTCGCGTCGTTCTGGGTGTTCAGCGACGGGATGCCGACCGCCAGGTTTTGCACGGCGGGGCCAGCGACGAGTCCGCGGCTCGGGCGAGCGGCGACGGGGGGCGAGACGAGTTGTACTCCGGCATTCTCGATGAGGATGCCGGCGTCGGACCCGCCGAGCGCCGTGAGCCTCGACTCTGGATTGGTGAGGGTCCCCCACTGCCCGTTGGCGAGCCAGAGCATGCGCTGGTTCTGAGGGATGATGTTGGCCTGCTTGCTGATCCACGCGTACGCGGAGCCGTCGCGGGTGGCGCTCATGGAGAACGCGATGTCCCAGTCGGGCAGGCCCGGGGCCGCCGCGGCGATCGGCGTCTCGGTAAGCAGGTCGGCCGCGGGGAAACTGACGATTGCCGGGAGGTTCTCGTCCGCGCCCATCCAGAGCCGCCCGCCCGCCGAAACCGCGCCCACGGGCTGCAGGCCCGGCATGAGGTCGTCGTCGAAGAAGGATCCGTGCAGGAACTTGACAGCGCTGAAGCCGGCGACGCCGGTGTCCTCCGGAGCAAGGGCCTCGAGCGATCGCGGGCCGATGCGGACGAAGCCGGTCGCCGTGCTGGTGACGGAGCCGTCGGGGTCGGTCCATGAGGTTGAGGTGGCGAGACCGCCCGTGAGCGGCACGAACGCTGGGTTAGCCGAGTCAAAGGTCTCGGACGCGGAGCGGAGGGTGGCGCGACCCAGCACGGCTTGGTTCACGAACGGGGCGGCTGGGTCCTGCGAGGCCGAATCGCCCATCGCGTAGGCGATTCCCACGCGGTCGCCGAGCCAGTAGGGGAGCGCAAAGTGGGTGTGACGACCCGACGCGACAGGATCGTAAGCGTCGACCTCGATCCACGGGCTGAGCGACCACACGCCGTCCTCGACGATGGCTCGAGCGGCGTGGATCGTGTTCAGGCCGCGGATGTCGAAGGCGTTGTCGTTGTTACCGTTGAGGTAGTTGGCCATCCCGATGATGTACTCGCCGGCCCGCGCTGGGTTCTCGGTGACATTGGCGGCCCATGTCTGGCCGATCGCGTTGTAGTCGGCGACGCGCTGGGACTGGTGAACGCGGTCGGAGATCTGGATCGTCCAATCGGGCATGACGCCGGGCGTGAGCGTGTCGACGCTGGCACTCAGCACCGCGATCTGGTCGTAGGCCCAGTTGTACTCCGAGGTCCGCGGGCCGACGCCGCGGGGGTCGTCGTAGACGCGACGGGCGCAGTAGATGAGAAAGAGGACGGGGTCATCCTCCGTCGCGCCGGCCAGGAGGTCGCCGCCGAAGACGGTGTAGCAGGCATTCTCCTCCTCAAACGGCGACCCCGCGAACAGATCGCGGATAGCCGCGGGCTTGATGAACGCTGAACTCGCCGTGGTCTGCGGGGTGCGCACCACGACGGACACCTCGCCCGTGCCGTCGGCAGCCGTGATGGTGAGCCGGATGCCGTTCTGATCGGCGAGGAGCGACGCAGTGCGGCGGCCGACCGTCGCCAGCTTGCGCGGGGGATTCGGCGTGTTCGCCGGGGCGAATTGTGTGCGTGTGGGCGGAGCCACGATCAGGCTCGCCTCGTGGGCCGGGTCGCCGCCGACGAGCGACACATCGGCGCCGCGGGCTCGGACGCCCGATTCGGTTGTCCAGACTGCCTGCAGAGGGCCGGTCTGGGCACCGGCGGGCGCGAAGGCCACGAGCAGGGCAACTGCGGCGACGCGAAGGTGGTGCTGGAGCGAAAGCATGATCCCGGTGTCCTCCCGAACTCGATCGGCTCCGGCGGCCGCCGCCGGGGGTTTGTACGCACCATGGAAGCAGATCGACTCGCGAGGGTCCAGTGCTTTCGGACCGGACGCGATTGTTCGCGAAGGGCCATGGGCGGCTCCGGGCTCGGCACAGGCCCGTGCCGATAACCCGCGGGCCGCATACGCTGGCGGCGACGCGGCAATACCGGATAGTCGCATCCGTAGGAGAATCCCCAAAGATGTTGAGCCGACGCCTCGTGCCCATGGTTGTCCTACCCATCGTGCTCGCGTGTCTGGGCGGCTGGGGCCGCACCGGGCACGCGGTGATCGCGGACATCGCGTACCGGGAGCTGACGCCCGAGGCTCGAGCGAAGGTCGACGCGATCCTGGCGGGGCAGACGATCCAGGAGACCGCGAGTTGGGCGGACGGGGTGCGTGGGCGGAACGATGAATTCCCGTGGACCTCGCCCCTGCACTACGCCAACCTCCCGGCGGACGCGATTCGGTACGACGACACCAGCATGCGGCCGCCGGAGGGCAATGTCGTGTCGGGCGTGACTCGGTTCGCCGCTCAGCTCGTGGACGCGGAGGCGAGCGAGCTCGAGCGCCGGCAGGCGCTGATGTTCCTCGTGCACTTCGTCGGAGACCTGCACCAGCCCCTGCACGCGGGCAACGCCGAGGATCGCGGTGGGAACGACATCGATATCTCGTGGTTCGGTTCAGAGCGGCGGCTGCACTCGATCTGGGATTCGGGGATCATCGACGCCGCCTCGGGTGAACCTTGGCCCGTCATGGGCGATCGGCTGTACCGCGAGGTGACACCGCAGGATCGGCTCGCCTGGACCGTGAACGATCCCCTGCCGGGTGACTCCGTCTTGGGGCCCGCCCTCGTCGAGGCCGCAGGCCGGTGGGTCTTGGAGTCCCGCCGTTTCGCCAACACGCACGCCTACCGGGCCGACGGCTTCAGCGATGGCGAGGCGTTCGTCGACGGCACCGAGCTCGGCGCGGACTACGCCGAGCACTGCGAGCCGGTGGTCGAGCTGCGGCTGAAGCAGGCCGGCGTTCGGCTCGGACGCCTGCTGAACGCCCTGCTCTCGTCGCCAAACTGATCAATAATTCGGCGTCGGCGCCCGGAAATCAGAGAAGTTCACGCTCTGAAAGTACGCAATCGTCTTCGCCAAACCTTCACGCAGCGGCACCTTCGGCTCCCACCCCAGCTTCGCCTTCGCGAGCGAGATGTCGGGCTGGCGCTGCTTGGGGTCATCGGCCGGGGCATCGCGATAGACGATCGTGCTCTTCGTCCCGGTCAGCTCGATCACGAGCTCGGCCAGCTCCTTGATCGTGAACTCGCCCGGGTTCCCCGTGTTCACCGGCCCGATGAAGTCGTCCGGCCCGTTCATGTGCGCCAGGAAGGCATCGATCAGGTCGTCGACATAGCAGAAGCTGCGGGTCTGCTGGCCGTCGCCAAAGATGGTGATGTCCTCGCCGTTGATCGCCTGGCGGATGAAGTTGCTCACCACGCGCCCGTCGAAGGGGTGCATGCGCGGGCCGTAGGTGTTGAAGATCCGCACGACCTTGATCTTGAGCCCGTGCATCCGGTGATAGTCGAAGAACAGCGTCTCCGCCGCCCGCTTACCCTCGTCGTAGCACGCACGGGGGCCGATGGGGTTCACGCTGCCCTTGTAGGTCTCCGGCTGCGGGTGCACCTCGGGATCCCCATACACCTCGCTGGTGCTCGCCTGGAAGACCTTCGCCCGGCATCGCTTGGCCATGCCCAGCACATTGATCGCGCCGATCACGCTCGTCTTCATCGTCTTCACGGGGTTGAACTGGTAGTGCCCCGGGGCCGCCGGGCAAGCGAGGTTGTAGATCTCGTCCACCTCGAGCCAGATCGGGTGCGTCACATCGTGGCGCACCAGTTCGAAGTTCTGCCGCCCGAGCAGGTGCTCGACATTGCTCTTCTGGCTTGTGAAGAAGTTGTCGAGGCAGATGACATCGTGGCCCTGCGCGACCAGCCGGTCGCACAGATGGCTGCCCAGGAACCCCGCCCCGCCCGTCACCAGAATCCGCTTGATGCTCACGAGGCCGTCTCCCGAGTGATTTGGTCCGCCTTCGCTCGGTCCGCCGGCCCAGGGTGGGGCTCGGCCGGCCGATCGGGCCGCATGCTACCGCGGCCGTCCACCATCGACCGCACGCTGCCCTCGATGAATCGATTCACCCGCTCCGGGGCCGTCCAGGTGATCAGATGGCCCGCGTCGACCAGTTCGGCGAGGCCCCCTTCCAAAGCCGGGTGCGGGACATACGGAATGATCCGGTCCTGCCGACCGTGCAGGTGACGCACCGGAACCGGGCAACGCCCGTCGAACCGCCATCGGCAGCACGCCGCGGAGGCCCACATCAGGAACGGCACATCCGCCCGCTTGGCCATCGTCGCGAGCTCCGCGGCGTGCCGCTCATTCAGCCGGTCCCGCCTGGCGAACCCCCGCGCCACGGGTCCATCAAGGGCCCGGCGCACGATCCCGCGGGGCACCAGCCCCCCCACCGCCCGCTGAACGCGGAACGCGTCAGAGACCGCCGCACGCGACCGCACGCCGCTCAGCAGCACGACACCCGCCGGGCGTCGATCTCCCGCAAGCCGCGACGCCATCTCCAGCGCGACCATGCCACCGAAGCTGAAACCGACGGCGATCCACGGGGTGTCGACCTCGAGCGTCCGGCCGAACCGCTCCGCGTAGTCGCCAAGAGATTCGCGAGCGTTCGGAGCGATCCAAGCGGGGGTGAGCGATCCGGGAAAGGCAGCAAGCTGCGGAGCGAACAGCGCCGCATCGGCACCGAGGCCAGGCAGAAACACCAGCCGGGCGTTCACGACGACCCTCCGAGCACGCGTTTGGCTGCCGCCAGGTTCGCCCGCAGGTGCGCCGGGTTCGCGGTGCCGATCACCACGCTCGACACGGCCAGCGGCTCAAACGCGAACGCGAGGGCGAGCTCGATCGGGTCAGCGGATGGATCCCCGCCGATCTTCGCAAGATGCCCGCTTGCGAGGGCCTTCTTGAGAAGAACGCCAACGCCGTGGTCATGGCAACGCCGAAGAGACTCGGCCATGTGCGTTGCCGCGGGGTTGTACTCGATCATCAGGCAATCAACGCCGTGCTCGATCGCGTGATCGGCACCCTCCTGCGTCTTCACACTTACTCCGACTGCCCGAAGTAATCCGCGCGACCTAAGTTCAGCGAGCGCGTCAAGTGTCCCGAGTTCCTTGAGCCGCCGTTCCTCGACGCCGTTAGAGTGCACCAGCACGATCTCGACTCGATCGGTCCCGAGCCGCCGCAGACTCCGCTCGACGCTCGCAACAACCGCCTCCGGCGTGAAGTCGAAACGCGAGACCTCGCCATCGAACGCCTCCCCCACCTTCGTCGAGAGCACCCAGCGGTCGCGATCCCCACGACGGGCGAGCGCCGGGCCGAGGCGATCCTCGGAAGTGCCGTACGCGGGGGCCGTATCGAGCAGCGTCACCCCGGCATCAGCGCAGATGGCGAGCAGATCGTCCACCCCTTCATCCGAGGGCAGCTCATACGCCTCAGGATACTTCATGCCCCGGTTGCGCCCTATTTTAATCGTGCCAAAGCCAACGGCACTGACGGCGAGACCAGTCGCGCCGAGGGGTCGTTGCGTCACCACACCGGTTCTCCCGTCCGCGCCTCAGGCAGCTCCCCGAGGCCGTCGCCCCCCGCACCAGAGCCGTCGCCAAGAGCAGCCGCGACACGTGCTGCCGCGACCGGGGCGAGCACGAGCTTCGTCGGCCAAACGGCGATCGCCCCCGACGCGATCTCAGTGACCACAGGTCCGTCGGGACGCTTGCCGTCCTGCGTCCGGCCCTCGGCACGGTCGATCGTGAAACTCGACCAGGCGCACCCCGAGACATCGACCCATCCCAGCGCCCGCTTCACAGCGGCCTGCGCCGCCGTGATCTGCTCCTCCGCACTCCGCCCCGGCCCGGTCTCGGCGAGGTCGCCGCCGAGGTACCAGGTCCGCCGGCCGTTCACTTCGCCGGTCGTGACCGTCAACACCGGCTTGTCCGACGCCTGCAGGCAATGTCCGAAGAGCGCCCCCGGCGCGTCGTGCACGACAACCTGGTGTAGCGGGCGACGCTGCGCAAAGCGTGTCGGGTCCTCGCCGAGTGACGCGATCAGGCGCTCGTTTCCCTCCCCAGCGGCGAGAACAACTCGCCCCGCGGCCACCTCGGCACCAGAATCCAACACGGCTACAAAGCCGCTCTCCATCCGCCGCAGGCTCGCTACCCGTCCTTGCCTGGCCCGCCCGCGGCACGCCGCCCGCAGACGCTCGACGACACCCGCCGGATCGACGACGCGTTCGGGCGACTCGAACACGCTCACCCCGCTCGGCGCATCCGCCAGCACGCCCGGCCGCTCGCCCGCTCCCAGTCTCTTCGTCCCGCTCCGCATGACCCGCGACGCGACTTCCGCCGCCATCCGTGCGCCCATCGTCGGCAGGCTCCAAAGGTGCGCCACCGGGCTCAGTGTGCGCACACCGCTCAGATCGGGCCCACCCTCTCCCGCGAGCGCTCGCTCCCACACCGGCTGTACCTGGGCCACAGCATGCGAACTGTCCGCGGTGTTGCCCGGCAGTCGGTACTTCACCCCAGCGTGCAGGATCCCTTGGCTTGCCAGCGTCTGGCCCGCCCCGAGCCCCGCCGCTTCGACCAGCCACGCGTCGTGACCCCGCTCGAGCAGTTCGAAAAGGGTCCACAGCCCGCACACGCCACCACCGACAACCAGCACGCCACACCGCATCACGGCGCATCACCGCCCGGCTTCGGCGGGATCAACAGCGTCTGCCCCACCCGAATGGCCCCGGGGCTGGCCAGCCGATCCCGGTTCGCCTGGAATAGGAAGTCCGTCCACCGGCTCGACCCATAAAACCGCTGTGCAATCCCGCTCAGCGTGTCCCCACGCGAAACCCGGTACTCGATCGCCGTCGGCGCAGGCGCAGGCCGCTCAACCTCCCGGCTCGGCTCGCCGCCATCCGCCGGCTCGTCGACGACGACCTCCCGCCCTTGCACATTCGTCGGATCAAGCGGGATCAGGATCTCGCGCCCGGGCCGCAGCCGGTTCGGGTCCATGAGCGCGTTCGCCTGGGCAATGGCCGTCCAATACCGCGTGCTGCCGTACTCCCGCCTCGCGATGGTCTCGAGCGTTTCCCCGTCCCGGACCACATACCGCTTGAATCGCGGGGCCTCGACCCGCGTCGTCGCCCCGCCCGGTGCCAAGGGGTCCAGGATCACCGGATCCCCTTCGACCTCAACCGAATCATCACCGCCCAGCGGTTCCTGGATCGCCACCGCTCGCTCGTCGCGAGGCTGCGCAGGCCCACCCGGCTCCCAGAGCCAGTAGACCATGATCCAGATCACCACCAGCACGCCGAGAGCGAAGATCACCCGGCTCGCGCGGTCTTCCATGCCACGCTCCCCGTTCTACGCCCGACCGCCCGAAATCCGGACGCGGGCGACCATCAGGGTAGACGCCCGCCGTCCGCCGAGCCCTCCCCGCCGCCGCCGAGCCCCGGCGTCGCATAGTCCGAAGGCCCGGACGCCTTCCGGCTCCATACCAGGGGCGCCGCGACCGCGATCGATGAGTAGGTACCCACGGCCACGCCCGCGAGCAACGCGTAGCTGAACGCCCGCACGCCCTCGCCACCGAAGACATACAGAATCAGCGTCGCAAGGAAGGTCGTGCCCGAGGTGATCACGGTACGGCTGATCGTCTGGTTGATCGACTGGTTGATCACCTCGCGGCTCGCATACGGCAGCTTCCCGCGGTTCTCGCGGATGCGGTCCATGATGATGATCGTGTCGTTCAAGGAGTACCCGATAATCGTCAGGATCGCCGCGACCAGGTTCAGGTCGATCTTGAACGGCTGGATGCCAACGCTCTGCGCCAGCCCCGCCGTCACATCGTGGTCGTACAGGATCTCGGCCATCGCGATCAGGCCGATCATGATCATCACATCGTGCAACAGGCACACGATCGCCGCCGCCGAGTACCGCACCGATCCGAACCGCACCCAGATGTAGATCAGGATCAGCAACAGGCTCAGCACCACCGCCACGATCGCCGTCTGCTGGAAGGTCTCCGCGATCACCGGGCTGAAGCTCTGCACGCTGGCGAGCGTGGTCGTGTCGGTCAGCGCCGTCGTCGTGAGCGCCCACTCGGTTGCCGCGACCTCGTCCTCCCACAGCTCGCGGTTATCGAAGTAGCTCAGCCCCTCGTCCGCGACGACGATGGCCGCCGCTTCCACCGCGTCCGGCGTCCCCGCGAGCAGTATCACATCGCTGACGCGGTTCAGCGTGCGGCTGAAGCTCTCCCCGCCTCGCGTCTGCGCAAGCCGCTCTCGCAGGCTCTCCAGCGTCGGCATTGGGCGGAGGTCCTCGAGCAGGATCGCCACGCCGCCGATGTACTCGGTCACATCGTTCCGAAACTCCGGCCGCCCGATCGCTTCCCCGAGTCGCCCCGAAAGAATCGGCCCGAGCGGCGCCTCCTCAACATCCACCGCGTTCCGCCCGTCAAAGCTGAGCGGGGGCCGGCTATCCAGTTCCTCGGCGAACTCGGTCACGATCGACTCGATGACCGCGTTCTGGTCCGTCGCGTAGGTCTTGATCTGGAAGCGGTCGCTCGTAACGCCGTCGTCCTCCGGGTTCACGGGAATGACTTCGGCGGCGCGAAGAGGACGCAGCGGGGCGGTCTCTCCAAGGCCCTCTGCAATCGCATAGACCCGTGCTTGAACATCCGCACGCGTGAGCATGATCTGCTGCCCCGCGTCATCATCGCCAAGCTCCAGCGTCACCTGCGTGCCGCCCCGGAACTCGGTATCCAGCATCTTCTCGCCCTGGTAGACGATCATGCCCACGCCGAGCGCCACGCCCGCCAGCGAGATCAGCACGAACACATACCGCGCCTTCATCCAGTCGATGCTCGGCTCCAGCGCCCGCTCGATCGCCGGCACCACCGTCGGCAGCATCCGCAGCGTCTTCACGCGCATCACATCGACGAGCAGGGCGAGAATCAGCCGGCTCACGAACAAGGCGCTGATCATCGTCCCCACGACGCCGATGCCCAGCGTGATCGCGAACCCCTTGATCTCCTGCGTGCCCAGGTTCGCCAGCACGAAGCACACGATCAGGTTCGTCACATTGCCGTCCACGATCGAGCTCAGCGCCTTACTGAAGCCCAACCTCGTCGCCGTCCGCAGGTCCGCTCCCTTTCGCTGCTCCTCGCGGATGCGCTCGTAGATCAGCACATTCGCGTCCACCGCCATACCGAAAGTCAGGATCACGCCCGCGATACCAGGCAGCGTGAACGCCGCCCGCGCCAGGGCCATGGCACCCAGGATCAGGAGCGCGTTGAACAGGAGGCTGATCACCGCCACCACGCCGTAGACGAAGTAGTAGAAGACCATGAACGCCGACACCGCCGCGAGGGCGATCAGACCGGCGTTCCGCCCGGAGACGAGGTTGTCCGCACCAAACTCGGGCGCGATGGTGTTCTGGCTCAGGGGCTCCGGGCTCAGCGCCGCCTGAAGCGAGCCCGCCGTCAGCACCCGGATGATGTAGTTCAGCTCTTCAGAGCTGAAGTCGCCCTCGATCACGCCGCTCCGGCTGATCGCCGCGTTCAGCACGGGCGCCGTGTACACCTGCTCGTCGAGCAGCACGGCCATCTTGTTGCCCACATTGCCGCCGGTCAGCTGCCCCAGCCGGAGCGCCCCGCGCTCGTCCATCTGGAATCCGACCGCCGGCCGCCCAACCTGGTCCTGCGTCTGGAACGCGCGGGAGACCGACCAGTCGCCATCGTCCTGCGTCAACCGGTTCGCTCGGGTGTCCCAGCACAACACCCAATGCTCACCCTGGTACCGCTCGCCCACCAGCCCCCGCGAACGCCAGAACGCCGAGGGGTCCTCCTCGAGGAACCGCAGTTCCGCGACCGAGTCATACCAGTTCTCGATCTTGTTGATCCGGCACCAACGCGCATCGCGGGCCCGCACATTCAGCGGCCCCTTCTCCTGCAGCTCCTGGCGCAGACGCTCCTCGTCGGGGTGCGTGTTGTCGCTGCCTGTTCCCCCGGGGTCAATCGTGATGCGGAAGCTCGGAACACCCGCGGCAGAGATCAGCCGCTTGAGGTCCTCGGGGTCATCAAGACTCGTCCGCTCCGAGATGTAGGTGTTGTACGCCTCGAGCACCCGCTCGACCTGCGGCCACTGGGCCGGGTACTCACGCTCGATGCGGTTCAGCTCCCGGGTCCGCGGGCTGTCATAAGGCTGGAACTCCCCCGACTCATCCCGAAGCGGCCGGCTGCGGTCGCTCAACTCGAGCACCCGCCGCATCTCCTCCGCGCTCAGCCCCGCCGCGAGCACCTCGTCACGGGCAGCCTCGTAGGCCAACTCCGCGTCAGCAGCCGCCGCCGCGAGCATGTCAAGGTCGTCCTCGCTCGCCCCGTCGGCCTCGGCCGCGCCGTACGCCTCGCGGGCCGCAGCAGCGTCGTCGTACAGCGACGCCGCGTCCCGCATCCGGACGATCAGGTCGTCCCGTCCGCCGCTGAGCGACTCCATGAGCGCCCGCCGCTCGTCGTCCCCGAGCCGCATCGCCCGTTCCCACTGGTCGGGGTCGACGGTCTCGCGGTCGAGCTCGGCGAGTTCCTCGTCGAGCTTCGCCCGGAGCGCCTTCACCTCGTCATTGGGCAGGGGCATCGTGACCTCGATGCGATCCTGCCCCTGCGCGATCATCTGGATCTCGAGCAGGCCCGACGGGTCCACACGCTCCTTGAGGATCTCGATCGTCTTGCCGATCGTCTCCCTTGCGTCCTGCCCCGGATCGATCTGCACCGAGTACACGAGCGTCGTGCCGCCACGCAGGTCCTTGCCGAGACGCAGCTTGTCCTGTGTCGGCGTGATCGCCCACACGGCGAGCACCGCGAGGCCCACCGCGAAGATCGCGTTTCTGAGGATGTGACGCATCGAAAGCCCTCGGTAGGAAGCGAAGCCCGCCTCCGCGCTCTGTCACCAACCGCCGCCCGCCCGACCGGGCGGCTCATCAACCAGGAATCAGACCCCGACCTTCTCCAGCTCCGGCTCGGCGACCGACGACTCGGTCCCGCTCTTGCCCTGCTGAAGCACCGTCTGCACCGCCGACTTCGCGAAGGTGAGCCGGGTCTTGGTCGAACGGTCGACCATCACCACGATCTCGGTGTCCTTGACCTCTTCGACCGTCCCGATCACGCCGCCGATGGTCTGCACCTTGTCGTGCTTGCCGATCGAGCTGAGCATCTCGGCCCGCCGCTTCTTCTCCTTGCGCCCGCTCAGCATCGTCGAGATGATCATGAAAATCATCAGGCCGATGAGCAACGGGAACAGCAGGTCGAACCCCCCCGCCCCCGGAGCGCCGCCCGGGGCCGCCCCGGGAGCACCGCCGTCCGCACCCTCGATACCGCCCCCACCCGCGGGTGCCGGCCCGCCGGCCGCGCCGCCACCGGTCGACCCCGCACCCGGGGCGCCGAGCACTTCGCCATCCTGACCCAGCACCAGCCATCCACCGTCGATGTGCATCTAAACTCCGATCTATTCGATCTTTACCGCTCAGTTCCCCGGCCGCGGCCGGTCTCCGGGCCCCCGGCGGGCCGGCCTCAGCCGACCCCAGTACCGAGCACCCCCGGGGGAAGCCCGACCGCCGCGAGCGGCCATCGCCGGGCAAACCCGAGCCAGTCATCGTTGGCGATGGCCGACCGCAGTTCCAACATCAGTCTCTGGAAGAACCGGAGGTTGTGCAGGCTGACAAGAATCGGACCCAACATCTCCTCGGCCAGGAACAGGTGCCGGATGTACCCCCGGCTGAACGCCTTCGCCTCCCCGCCCTCCCCCGCGACCCACAATCCGGGCCCCCCAACCCCCTCCGGCCACCGCCCCGTGCACGCCACACAGTCACACCCCGGCTCCAGCGGCCGCGGGTCATCCGTGAACTTCGCGTTCCGCAGCCGGATCTGCCCACGCCCCTCGGGGTCGTGCTCTGGGTCGCGGATAAATGCGTTGGCATTCCGCCCGTTCCGGGTGGGCAGGACGCAGTCGAACATATCCACCCCCGCGCACACGGCCGCGACGATGTCCCTGGGGTACCCCACGCCCATCAGGTACCTGGGGCGGTCTGCGGGCAGTTGAGGCGCGGTGTGCCGCACGACTCGGGCGATGTCGTCCGCTTGCTCACCCACCGCGACCCCGCCGATGGCGTACCCGGGGCAATCGACATTGCAGACCAGTTCGACCGACCGGTCCCGCCGCTCGAGGTCGGTGCCGCCCTGGACGATGCCGAAGAGGCTCTGGATATCGGCCTTGGTGTGCGCACGCTGGCAGCGCACAAGCCAACGGGCCGTGCGCTCATTGGCCGCGTCCAGGCGCGCGCCATGGTCGTATCCGCGCTTTTTCATCGCGTCCCGCATCGCCGCCTGGCGGAGCCGGACCTGGTTGGTCGGCCCGGCGTCGGGGTCGACGCTGGGGGGGCAGTCGTCGAAAGCCATGATGATGTCGGCCCCGAGCTTGTTCTGCACCTCGGTCGCGAATTCCGGCGTCATCCGGATCGCCACCCCCGAGACGATGCTCTTGAAAGTCACCCCGTCCTCGTCAACAGCGTTGATGTCCGCCATCGAGTAGGCCTGGTAGCCCCCGGAGTCGGTCAGGATGGGGCGCTCCCAGCCCATAAACCGGTGCACCCCACCCATCTTCTCAACGAGGTCGGGCCCCGGGCGGAGCAGCATGTGGTAGGTGTTGTTCAGCACGATCTCGGCCCCGGTCGCCCGGACCAGCCCCGGCAGCAGGCCCTTGACCGAGCCCTTCGTGCCCACGGTCATGAACGCGGGCGTCTGGAACGAGCCGTGCGCGGTCGTGACCGTCCCGGTTCGGGCCCCACACACCGAACTGTTGGCCTTGACCTCGAACGACAGCGCCACGCGCACTCCCTCTAGCGGCGGACGCCCGCCAGCATCGAATCATGCACCCCATCCCGGTCGTGCCCGTGCAGCACGCTGACATCGCCCGTCGTCTCAAGCACCACGGCGTTCACCGTGTCGAACGAGCGCACATTCGCCCTCCGCAGGCGGGCGACCAGGTCGCGTTCAGTCACCTGGGCACGCCGCAGGTTCTCGTGCAGGATCTCGCCATCCCGCATCAGCAGGACGGGCGTGTTGTCGGTGACCGCGTCGAACCGCGTCCGCTGCCGCAGGACGGCGACGACCTTCTGGAGGATGAACAGGAGGGCCAGGACGAACAGACCCGCGAGCAGCGACGGGTCCTTGGTCGCGATGGTGCTCCCGAAGATCGTCCCGACCGCCACGGTCATCACGAAGTCGAACGCCGACATCGTCGCGAAGCTGCGAAGACCCGCTACCCGGCAGTACAGGATGACGGCGGCGTAAGCGCACACCGCGGACAATGCGATCATCGCGGCGTCGAGGGGGTCGAAAGCCAGCCACTCGCTCATGGGTTCACCCTCGCTGCTCCTCGGTCGCGCTCCGCAGCACCCGCTTCTCCGCGTCGCTCAGGCTCCCCAGCCCCTCTGCACGCACCTTGTCGAGCACCCGGTCGATCTCGGCATCGGTCGCCCCGGACTTGGCCCCGCCGCGGAGGACGGGCTTCTTTGCCTTTCCCTTCGCCGACGGCGGGCCGGACTTCTTGGGCCCCAGCACATCGAAGAAATCCCGCAGCAGGTGGGGCCTGCGGATGAAGAAGTACCCCGCGATCGCCCCGCCCATGTGAGCCGCGTCGCCGCCCTGGTTCGAGCCCTGGAAGAAGAACAGGTTGGCCGCGGCCAGGCCCACGAAGATGTACGCCATGGTCCGCATCTGCATCGGGATGGGCGGGAAGAGCAGCTGGACCGTCACGGTCGGGGCGATGAACGCGCACGCCATGATGATCCCGAACACGCCGGCGCTCGCGCCGACCAGCGGCGTCGTCGTCTCGACATGCAGAGCACCCGGCAGGCTCACGCCGATGGCACCGATCAGGTTCAGCAGCAGGTACGCCAGCCCCCCGCAGATGCCGCACATCAGGTAGAACGCCGCGTACCGCTTCCGCCCCAGGTACTGCTCCACCAGTGGTCCGAAGAAGTACAGCCCCAGCATGTTGAACGCGATGTGCATGATGCCCGCGTGCAGGAACTGGAAGGTCACCAGCCGCCACACCTCGAGCTTGAAGAACCCCCGGTCGGTCGAGAAGTGCCCCCACGCGTTCAGTGGGTCCATGAACCGGTACACGGCCTGCCCGACGACCTCACCGGTCTCCGGGTTCACGAGGGGGCGGACGCCGATGTTCTGCCCGGCGGAGCGGAACTCCCGCGCCTCGGCGACCTGTGCCGGCACGCTCTCGACCGTGTAGCTGCGCTCCAGGAGGACCGGCACCGCCGCCCGCCCGCTCAGCCCCGCCAGCACGAACACCACCACATTGATGATGATGATCCAGGTATTGACGCTCAGGAACCGCAGCCGCCCGAGCGGCCCCCCGGGTGCCGACCACGCCGTCGGGCGTCCTCGCCCGGCCGGGCCGGGTCCGTCGGGGCGTGCGTAGTCACGGTCGTAGATGCCCATGCGTCTCCTCGTCGGCGCGTGTCCGGGCCCGTGGCATCGGCTGATTCCGATCGCGGCCCGCAGAGTTCCGGCGGATCCTAACCGAGCCCGAGCCCCGGGCCACTCTCCGGCCACGCGATCCCCGCCTCTTACTTCCCGCTCGCCCGCTTCAAGGTTCGCCTTTCCTTGGCGGTCAGGCTGTCCATACCGCTCGCCGAGATCTTGGCCAGGATCCGGTCCACCTCAGCCTGCTCCTGCGCCCGGCGGAGGGCTTCCCGCTCGCGACGGGCGGCCTCGCGTTCCTCGGCCCGCTCGGCGGCTTCCCCATCGTCCCCGGCACGAAGCCAGCCGTCGCCGGCCTGCGACCAGGGCTCGCCGCCCTCGATCTTGAGCTTCCGCCGCTCCAGGTAGCAGGTCACGCCCCCGAAGACCGCGAGCGCCAGCAGCAGCGTCTGCTGGAAGACCACCCCGACGACCGCCAGCACGCCGGCCGCGACGAAGCCCACGATGACCGTGATCTCCGTCGCCTTCCGCTCGCCCATGGACCGCCACAGCAGAGCGTGGACGACCCGCCCGGCGTCCATCGGGTACATCGGGACCAGCATGTTGAAGGCGAGCAGCACCAGGTTCGCGTAGTGCAGCGCCCACAGCCCGAGCGCGAGGGCGTACCCTCCCTCGCTCGACCCAGAGAGCGTCGCGAGCGCTGCGCCCGGGCTGAACGGGTTGAAGACCACCGCCTCCCACCCGCCCGTCACCGCCCGCACGGCGAGCGCCAGGGGCGCCAGCAGCACCACATGCACCATCGGCCCGCCCAGGACGGTGATGAGGTGGCTCTTCCAGTCGTGCGGCGGGCTGACCATCGCGAGCCCACCGAGGGGCCACAGGATGATCTCGTCGGCCTCCCCGCCCACCCGCCGGCACGCGATGCAGTGCCCGTACTCGTGGATCAGCACAAGGACGAAGATCGCCGCGAGCAGCGGGAGCACGAACGCGGCCCCGGTCTCGCTCGGCACCACGCTGCGGATCACCTGCGCGATCGCGTAGATGACGAAAAGGATGTGGATCCGGACCGCGATCCCCCAGAGGGAGTACAGCGGGATCGCCCAGGTCAGCGGGTTCTCCCCGTCGCCGAAGACACGGCGCAGGAACGCCTTCACGCCGGCCCCGCCGTCCTTCCAGCCCTTGGATTCACGGTCGGACCCGAGCACGGGAACGCTCCCGCCGGCACGCCGCCGGTCTTCAGAGGAACCCCTTGCGCTGCGCAAGGAGCAGGGCAAGCATCGTCTTGCCGTCGCGGTACTGGTTGCTTGTGACGCGGTCGAGCGCCTCGGAGGCGGACCGCTGCGTGACGGTCAGGCTCTCGTACGCCTCAAGGGCCTGGCCCTCGGGCCTCTTCATCAGCCCCACCGCGACATACGCGTGCATGAGCTCGTCGGTGATGCCGGGGGTGGTGTAGAAGGTGCCGATTTCATAGAGGCTGGTCGCGGTGTAGCCCGTCTCCTCGCCGAGTTCGCGGGCGGCGGCGTCCTCCGGGCTCTCGCCCTCCTCGATGCCGCCCGCGGGGAGCTCCTCGAGCTTCGCGTTGATGGTGTGGCGGTCGTTCACGACGAACACGACCTTCGACCCCCGCCCCGGCTGCTCGATGATCGGCACAATGACAACCGCGCCGCGGTGGCGGACGATCGGCCGGGCCCGTTCGACTCCGTTGGGCTGCTTGAGGGTGAGCTCGACGAAGTCATAAGCACGCCCTTCATACAGGGTTCTCTCCCCGACGATGCGGTCGCGCAGGGCGTGGTCAGCCGAATCCAACGGGTTAGCCCTCCTGAAGCCCGGGCTCAGGGCCCGGCGGTGGTCGAATGAGCGGTGTCGCCCGGCGAGGATACGCGGGCGGGGCCCGCCGGCGGTGGGGTTTCATCGGTCGCGAGCCGCTTGCCCCCGAGGTAAAGCAGGTGCATGACGCCGTTGGCCGCGAGCATCGCGACCGCCACACCCCCGAGGACGGGGAGCGTGGGACCGACATTGGCAACCGTGGCCACGAGTTGAACGAGGCAGAGGGCGGCGACGAACAGCATGGTCGGACGGCGGGGGATCAGCGTCACCGCCAGGGCACCCAGCGGAGCCCCGAACAGCACGACCGGCGCCGCGGCGACCCACTGACCGAGGACCTCCCCGTCGATCCGCCCCAGCCCAGCCGCCGACAGCGTCCCAACCAGCGACGCGAAGGTCATCGCGAGGACACTCGTCGCCACCGCCAGCCGGAGGTCCGCCCGGTACAGCAGCACCAGGACGGTGAAGAGCACCATGTCGATCCCGACGCCGGTGATCGCGGCGGCAAGCCCGCCCACGACGCCGATAGCGAGGCCCGCAATCGGGTCTATTCCCGGTCGACCGGGGAGCCGCCCGGAGCCGCTGTGCGCCTCAAGTTCGCGAAGCCGCACCAGCACGAGGCAGGCGAAGCTGCCCCAGATGCACGCGAACGCGAGCTTCGTCCACGCCTCGCTCACCACAGGCACCACGAACGCCGACGCGAGCGGCACCGTCGCCGCCGCCCCCACCAGCGCCCACCCGAGCACCCGCCACGCCAGGGGCCGCC
This sequence comes from uncultured Phycisphaeraceae bacterium, assembly GCA_964615815.1. Classification (GTDB taxonomy): domain Bacteria; phylum Planctomycetota; class Phycisphaerae; order Phycisphaerales; family UBA1924; genus DAIQNV01. Next base: position 29,968 of record CAZTQV010000001.1, read on the forward strand.
CCGAGCACAGGATGAAGATCGTCGCCGAGGTCATCCCGACGCTCTGGATCAGGAAGCTGAAGTGCCGCCCCACCGTCGCCGGCTCCCCGAACACCAGGACCAGCACCGGGAACCCTACCGTCCCCCCGCCCATGGGCGTCGAGCCGGCCACATAGCTGCCCACGAGCATGGTCAGGGCGATCCGCCAGTGCTCCCCGACCAGTCCCCAAGACCCGGTGAGCGTCAGCCCCACCGCCCACGCCACGAGCCCCCACGCCACCCACACGAGGAAAGGGGCGTACCGACGGGCACGGCGGGAGGGGTGGCGGAGCAACCAGTCACGCATGAGGCTCTTGTATCGGCTCGGGGGGTTCCCCGGACGCACCCTCCTGCCCACGCCGCTGACCCCCGGTTCGAGGTTGGCACCCGGTCGGTGCATGCCGGGCGGGCTAGGGTTCATCGATGACCGAGCGACGCCTCTACCTCGACAACGCCGCGACCAGCTTCCCCAAGCCCCGCCGGGTCCATGATGCGATGGCCCGCTACGCCACCGAACTGGGCGCCTCGCCCGGACGCGGGGCGTACGCCGAGTCGGTCGAGGGCGCCCGGCTCATCCGCCAGTGCCGAAGCCGCCTCCAGACGCTCGTCAACGCCGAGTCGGCCGACCACTGCGTCTTCACGCTCAACACCTCCGACGCCCTGAACCTCGCCATCAAGGGCCTGGTGACCCACCGCCGCCGCCGGCTCGTTGAGCGGGGGCTGTCGGGCTCCGTCCACATCGTGACCACCGCGATGGACCACAACTCGGTCCTTCGTCCGCTAAACGCCCTCGCCGCCGACCCCCTCGGCCCCCGCGTCGAGTTCACCCGCGTCCCGGCCGACCCCGAGACCGGCCTCGTCGATCCGGCCGCCGTCCGTGCCGCGATCCGGCGGGACACCGTCCTCATCGCGGCCGTCCATGCGTCCAATGTCACCGGCGTGCTCCAGCCCATCGCCGAGTTCGGCGCGATCGGGCGCGACGCGGGCGTGCCCCTGCTGGTCGACGCCGCCCAGACCGCGGGCCGCCTCCCGATCGATGTCCGGCGCGACGCGATCGACCTGCTCGCCGTCCCGGGGCACAAGGCCCTGCTGGGCCCCCTCGGCACCGCGGCCCTCGTCATCCGCCCGGGCCTGGAAGAGCAGATCGTGCCCATGCGCGAGGGCGGCACCGGCACCGTCTCCGAGCTCGACACCCACCCCGACACCATGCCCGACAAGTTCGAGCCCGGGAGCCACAACACCCTCGGCATCGTCGGCCTCTCCGAGGGCCTCGCCTGGCTCCTTGACCGCTCCGTCCGCGTCGTCCGCCAGGACGAAACCGACCTCATGCGGCTTGTTGTGGCCGGCCTGGCCAAGGCCGACGCTTTCCCGGGCCTCCGCCTCCTCGGCACGCCGGATGTCGACCGGCGCGTTGGCGTCTTCAGCTTCACCCACGACACCATGGACCCGCACGAGCTCGCCGCCGTCCTCGAGGCCGAGTTCGGCATCCTCACCCGCGCCGGCATCCACTGCGCCCCCCACGCCCACGGCACCCTGGGCACCACCGAACGGGGCGGGGCTCTGCGCGTCTCCTTCGGGCCCTTTGTCACGCCCCAAGACGCCGAGTACCTGCTGAGCGCCCTGAGCGAGGTCTGCACCCAGGTCGCCGGCGCCGCCTGAGCCGGGGCTACTTGCTCCCCCGCTCCTCGATCTTCTTCTCGATCCACTTCCCGTCCGCGTGCCGCACGATGTAACCCGTCGCCTCCCAGATCACCTGCTCGGCAACATTCGTCGCGTGGTCCGCGATGAGCTGGCACTGGCTCGCCACCTCGTGCAGGTCGAACGCCATGTCCACGCTCAGGTCGCCCGATGCCACCCGCTGCTCGGCCTGCCGCAGGATCTCCCGCTTGAAGAGCGCCACCGTGTCCTGCGCTTGCAGCACCAGCCGGGCGAGCGTCGCGTCACCCCCGTCGAACGCCCGGGACATATCCCGCACGATCCCCACCACCGAGTTCGTCATCACCCGCGTCGTCGGCGGGAGCTTCGTCGGGCTGCCCTTCCACGCCAGCACCCGCTCCGCGACGGTCACCGCCGCGTCGGCCACCCGCTCGTACTCGTTGTTCACTTTCACGCAGGTCAGGAGCCGCCGGATCGCCTGGGGGCCCAGTGGAAGCGCTTCCGCGGCGACCGTGGTCATCAGCTCCACCACCCGCCGCTCGACCTCCACATCCGTCCCGTCGATCTCGTCATCCAGCCGGATGACCTCGTGGGCCGCGTCGGTGTCGTGGCTGAAGAACGCGTCGAACGCCGCCTCCACCACGCGCGTCATCCGCGCCCCCTGCTCGCTCAGCAGGCCGACCCGGATCGTCGTGAGCTCGGACTCGAACGCCTCGGGTGTCATCGGCATCGGCAACGGACCTCCGGAAACCCGCCCGCGCGGGCAATCCGGCCCCGCGAGCGCGTCACCACAGTCTACCTCCGGGAGCCCCCGGGGCTAGGCTTGCCCGAGAGCGGCGCCGACGAGAGCCAGGGGCCCGGACGGGACCGCCGCTGGGGACCACACCCCGCAGGGAGAACCACCATGAGCTTCGGTATCGAAATCATCCACGCACGCCAGATCCTCGACTCCCGCGGCAACCCCACGGTCGAGGTCGAGGTCGGCCTCGAGTCCGGCGTCATCGGCCGCGCCGCCGTCCCCTCGGGCGCCTCCACCGGCGAGAACGAGGCCGTCGAGCTCCGCGACGGCGACAAGTCCTTCTACCTCGGCAAGTCCGTCCTCAACGCCGTTGAGAATGTCAACGCCCGCATCGCCCCCGCGATCGAGGGCATGGACTGCCGCGACCAGGCTGGCATCGACCAGGAGCTCATCGAGCTCGACGCGACCGAGAACAAGGGCGACCTCGGCGCCAACGCCATCCTGGGCGTCTCCATGGCCGTCGCCCGCGCCGCCGCCGACGCCTCGGGTCTGCCCCTCTACCGCTACCTCGGCGGCTCCGCCGCCCGCACGCTGCCCGTGCCGATGCTCAACATCCTCAACGGCGGCAAGCACGCCGACAACACCGTCGATTTCCAGGAGTTCATGATCCAGCCCTGGGGCTTCGACGACTACTTCGAGGCCCTCCGCGCCGGCGTCGAGATCTACCACACGCTCAAGGGCGTCCTCAAGAACCGCAAGATGTCCACCGCCGTCGGCGACGAGGGCGGCTTCGCCCCCGACCTCAAGGACAACGAGGACGCGCTCAAGATCATCGAAGAAGCCGTCGACAAGGCCGGCTACAAGTGGGGCGAGCAGATCTTCGTCGCCCTCGACCCCGCCACCAGCGAGCTCTGGAACGAGGCCCAGAAGGACGGCAAGACCGGCTACAAGTTCTTCAGCTCCAGCCAGGAGATCATCTCCACCGACGACCTCATCGACATGTGGGCCGGCTGGTGCGAGAAGTACCCCATCCGCTCAATCGAGGACGGCCTCGCCGAGGGCGACTGGGAAGGCTGGGCCAAGCTCACCAAGCGCCTCGGCGACAAGGTCCAGCTCGTCGGCGACGACCTCTTCGTCACCAACAAGAAATTCGTGGAGCGTGGCGTCGCCGAGAAGAGTGCCAACGCCGTCCTCGTCAAGGTCAACCAGATCGGCACGCTTACCGAGACCTTCGAGACCGTCAACTACGCGATGCGCAACCGCTTCAGCTGCATCCTGAGCCACCGCTCCGGCGAGACCGAGGACTCCACCATCGCCGACATCGCCGTCGCGACCAACTGCGGCCAGATCAAGACCGGCGCCCCCTGCCGCTCCGACCGCAACGCCAAGTACAACCAGCTCATCCGCATCGCGGAGGAACTGGGGGAGACCGGCGAGTACGGCGCAAACACTTGGTGGCGTTGAACCTCCGAGACAACCGGTAACTGAGCGAGCCGCCCCGCCCCCGGGGCGGCTTTCTTTGCGCCGTGCATTGTCTTTGTGCCATGTGTTGTTTCACGGGTGAAAGTCATCTCACGGCCCACGGCTAGGGTATCTGTGGGTACGCGCAGTGCGGCCCGGAGGACCGTGGAGATCAGCCCGTGTTCGCGTCAGTGCTTCTAGCCGTCTCTCTCGTGATCGCCGTCTTCGTCGGGGTGACCACCGCGGCGCCGCTCATACAAACCGGCTACTGGATCGCACGACTCTGTGACTTTCCGAGGGCGCAGCTCGGGGGGGCCGCCCTCGTCGGTGCCGGGTGCGGACTCACGGCATTCGGCCTCGGTGCCGACCCTGCCTACGCCTGGACGGCCGCGATCATCTGCATCATCGTGGCAATCACGCAGGCGACGCAGATGATCCGCTACACCCGCTTCTGGCCCACCCAGCTCGGCCCGGGAAACGAGAACTCGACGGTCATCCGCCTCCTCATCGCCAACATCGACTACGAGAACGACCAGCACGAGGCCGTGCAGCAGACCCTCGAGCGCGAAGACCCGGACGCCCTCCTCATCGTCGAGATCAACGAGCCCTGGGAAGCCAGCCTCAAGGAACTGCTCGACAAGTACCCGCACCGTGCAGGCTGCGTCCGCGGCGACGGCCTCGGTCTCACCCTCCTGAGCCGCCACGAACTCCGAAACATCGAGGTCCGCCACCTCGTCTCCGAACGCCGCGCCTCCATCCACGGCGAGATGATCGTGCCCGGGGCCGGCCCGATGCAATTCGTCGCCCTTCACCCGACACCCCCCGGCCTCGACGAGGACGGCTACGAAGGACGGCGGAACAGCCGTCCGCGCGACGCCGAACTCGTGATGGTCGCCGAACAGATCCGCGACGATCCCAAGCACCACTGGCTGGTGTTCGGCGACCTCAACGATGTCGCCTGGTCACACACCACCCGCCTCTTCCGCCGCCTCAGCGGTATGCAGGACCCCCGCATCGGACGAGCACTCCTGAACACATTCCACGCCCAGTACCGCCTGCTCCGCTACCCCCTCGACCACATCTTCCTCTCCCCCCGCCTCGGCATCCGAAAGCTCGACCGCGTCCGCCTCCCCGGCTCCGACCACTTCGGTGTGCTCGCCGAGGTCGCGATCCCACCCGAGGAGCCCGCCGACAACCTCGAGCACGCAGAAGCCGACCAGGAGGACCGCGAAGAGGCCTCCGAGATCGTGTCGGACGGCCAGGAGACCGAGCAAGAGGAACGCGAGGACTGACACGCCTCCCCGCCCCGGCGTACCGTGCACGCTACAGCCGAAAGGACGCTCGATGGCCCCCACCACGATCCCCACCCGAACCCTCGCCCCCGGCATCGAGATCACCCGCGTCGGCCTCGGCCTCTGGGCCGTGCCCGACTCCGAGTGGGGCCCCGCCGACGATGACCAGACCGTCGACGCCATCGAGACCGCCCTCGACCTCGGCGTCAATTTCTTCGACACCGCCGATGTCTACGGCAAGGGCCGCTCCGAAGAGATCTTGGGCCGCACGATGAAGGGACGCCGCGATCGGTTCATCGTCGCCAGCAAGATCGGCTGGGTCGGCTACGACGGCGACCGCAACCGCTCGCAGTACGACACCGTCGATCAGCTCATCGCCGGCGTCGAGTCCAATCTCAAGCGGCTCGACACCGACCACCTCGACTGCATCCAGTGCCATGTCTTCTACGATGAGCCCAACACGCCCGTCTTCCTCGAAGGCTTCGCCAAGCTCAAGGAACAGGGCAAGGTCCGGTCCTGGGGAGTCTCCACGGGCGACCTCGCCCATGTCCAGCGCTTCGGCCAAGGCGACACCCTCCAGATCGACTACTCCATCCTCAACCGCGACCCCGAACGCGAGATATTCCCCTACTGCGAGTCCGCCAGCATCGGCACCATCATCCGTGGCCCCCTCGCCATGGGCATCCTCACCGGCAAGCTCACCAAGGACTCCACCTTCGGCCAGGGCGACTTCCGCCGCAACTGGATCGAGGACGAGGCCCAAAACCGCCAGTTCATCCAGGACCTTGAGACCGTCGACCGCCTCCGCAAGGTCGCGGACGACGCCGGCATCTCCCTCGTCGAGCTCGCGCTCCGCTTCGTCATCTCCCACCCGGCCGTGACGACCGTCATCCCCGGCGCCCGCAGCCGCGCCCAGGCCGAGGCCAACACCCGAGCCGGTGCCGCCGGCCCCCTGCCCCAAGATGTGCTGAACGCCATCGACGAGATCGTCCCCCCAGGCGGCGGACGCAAGATCTGGCCTGCCTGAACGCACGCCGACCGAACTTCGGGCATACTCAGTCGATGGCCAACCCACCAAACTACGGCGTCGTCTGGCTCGCGATCGGCTCGCTCCTGATCATCGTCGCGGTTGCCGTCTTCGTCGTCGGCTCGGTCACCGCGCCGCGACCCGCGCTCGCGGGCGGCTCCGCTCTGAACGCCGACGCCCCTATGTGCCGCCCACGCTCGAGCTGGCCCGAGCGCGGCACCGTCTTCATCCGCCAGTCCGCCGCCATTCCAGCCGCCGAAATCCGCACCACGGTCACCGTCCGCGCCGGCGGCCCCGAGGGCCAGTCCGTCACCCTCATGCCTTTCGACGGCATCAAGGCCACCCTTCCCGGCCACGGCTTCTACTTCTCGGTCGCCACCGTCGACCTGCGCGAAGTCGACCCAGCGACCGAGGTCTGCATCGACGCCACCGGCCTCGCCGGCCGCATCTCGGGCGACGACCTCCTCATCGCCCCGCCCATCCCCCGAGGCGCCGGCACACGCCCCGCCTGGGTCATGCCCACCAGCATCACCATCGGCCTGCTCGCCGTCGCCAGCCTCGCCCGCTTCGCCATGATCTTCGCCGCCAACAAGCCCTGACCGAAGCTCGCCCGCTTACCCCCGCTTGTAGAACGGCATCTCCACCACCTGCCCCGCGATATCCGCCTTCCCGAGCGCCACCGCCACGGGCGTGCCGACACCGCTGACCTCCCGATCCACCATCGCCATCGCGATCGAAGCCTCCACCGTCGGCCCGACGCACCCCGAGGTCACCTCGCCCACCTCGCGCCCGTCCACCAACACCGGCATCCCCTGCCGCGCCGTCCGCCGCCCCTCGAACCGCAGCCCCACCAGCACCCGAGCCGGCCCGCCCCGGTCCCGCTCCTCCATCAGGGCCTCCTGCCCGATGAACATCTCCCCGTCCTCGCCCTCGGTCTTGTCGAGGTTCATCGCAAAGTCGAGCCCGCTGCTCAGGGCACTCCAACCATCCTTCAACTCATGCCCGTACAGCGGCATCCCCGCCTCCAGCCGCAGCGTGTCCCGCGCCCCGAGCCCCGCCGGCTTCAGCGCCGCGTTCGGGTCATCCGGGTCGATGTCCTTCATCAGCAGCTTCATCGCCATCGGCACCGCCGCCGACGGCAGGATCACCTCCACCCCGTCCTCACCCGTGTACCCCGTCCGCGACACCACCAGCTTCGCGACGAGCAGGTTCTTCACCGTGAACCGGTACCGCTTCAGCGCCGGGATCTCCTTGCTCACGCCGGAGATCAGCTCCATCACCTTCGGCCCCTGGCACGCGACCATCGCCGTCTTCTCGGTCCGGTCCTCCAGCTTCGCCTTGAAGGCCCGCTCGTCGATGATCTGCTTCAGGTGCGCCACCACCCGAGCCCGGTTCGCCGCATTGCACACCACGCCGAACTCGTCATCGTCGTGCTTCATCACGATCACATCGTCGATCACCCCGCCCCGGTCGTTGCACACCAGTGTGTACCGGCACTGACCCTCCTGCATCGGCCGGATCTTCCGCGTACACGCCCGCTCCAGCGTCCGCCGCGCGTGCAGACCCTTGAGCATCAGCCGCCCCATGTGCGATACATCGAAGATCCCCCCCGAGTTCCGCACCTGCTTGTGCTCCTCGGTAATCCCCGCAAACTTCAAGGGCATCGACCAGCCGGCGTAATCGACCATCTGGCCGCCGTGGTCGAGGTGGAACTGGTGGAGGGGCGTCTTCTGAAGGTCACTCATGCGGGCAGGATACGCCCCCACCCCCCCGCCCCGCACGCCCGTGACCCCGTCGCCCCCGCTCAGGGCCAAGGAGCGTTGTCAAGCAGCCGCGTCTTCCCCGCCCGCGCCGTCAGAATCGCCCGCGCATCCACCCCGCGCCACGCCTCACCGAGCGGCATCAGCGTCCGCGCATCCCGCACCACCGCGTAATCGACCGACAACCCAGCCCCCTCCAGCACCCGCCGCATCGCCCCCTCCGCAGCGGCCGGATCGGCTTCCCCCCGCGCCGCCTCGAGCGCCCGCGGCACCGCCGCCGCCGCCGCCCGCTCCGCCGCCGAGAGAAACACATTCCGGCTCGCGAGCGCCAGCCCGTCCGCCTCCCGCACCGTCTCCCCCGCGACGATCTCAACCCCTAGCCCCTCACCGACAACCATCGCCCTGATGACCTGCAGTTGCTGCCAGTCCTTCTCCCCGAACACCGCCGCCGCCGGCCGCGCCAGCTCGAACAGCCGCCGCACCACCTGCACCACGCCCGCGAAGTGCCCCGGCCGGTGCGCATCCTCCAGCCCCGGCTCCGTCGCCACCGCCGGCAACACCCCGACCGGGATCTCACGCCCCTCCGGGTACACCTCGCCCGGTGCCGGCGCCCACACCACCGACGCCCCCGCCGACGCCGCCTTCGCCGCGTCCGACTCCAGCGTCCTTGGATACCGCTCGTAGTCCGCCGGATCGTTGAACTGCGTCGGGTTCACAAACACCGACACCGCAACCCCCGCGAGCCCCCGCGCCTGCGCGATCGCCGCCCCCCGCCGGATCAGCGAAAGGTGCCCCTCATGCAGCGCCCCCATCGTGGGCACCAGCACATGCGGGCGATCGGCAAAGCTCTCCGCGGAATCCGTGACACGCATCGGGCGCAACCGTAGCGGCCCGCCACGCCCCCCGCCTGCCCCTTACCCCGGCCGCGTCGCCGAGATATCCGCGCTCGTCACATAGTCCGCGATCGTCGTCCCCTCCGGCAGCGACTCCGCGATCTTCAGATACAAGGGGTCCTTCCAGGTCGTCATCGCCCGCACATAGTCCGCCTTCTCCGCGATCTCGATCCCGACCAGACCCGCCTCCTCCGCGTGACGCCGCGTCTCCTCAATCAGCTCCGCCCCCGCGATGCACCCCACCAGCGCCTCAAGATCCGCAACCACCGACTCCGGCAGCGCCCGCAGCAGCGCCAAATCCGACACCGCCACCCGCCCCCCGGGCTTGAGCACCCGCGCGATCTCCCGCCACACCTGCGCCTTGTCCGGTGACAGGTTCAACACGCAGTTCGAGATCACCACATCCACGCTCGCGTCCGCCAACGGCAGGTGCTCGATCTCGCCGAGCCGGAACTCGATGTTGTCCAGCCCCGTCGACTGGCGGTAGTGCCCCAGGTTCCCCCGCGCCTTCGTCAGCATCGAGGGCGTCATGTCCACCCCGATCACCCGCCCCCGCTTGCCAACTCTCGGCCCCGCGAGGAAGCAGTCAAACCCCGCCCCCGATCCGAGATCGAGCACGACCTCCCCAGCCTTCAGCGCCGCGAGCGCCCCCGGATTCCCGCAAGAAAGCCCGAGGTTCGACTCCACCGGGATCCCGGCAAGCTCCTCCTTCGAGTACCCGATCGACGCCGCCAGCTCACCAGCCGAAAGCGTCGCCGGCCCGCAGCACCCGCCCCCCGAGCAGCACGCCCCGCCGTCCGCCGATTTCGTTGCCGACCACGACCCCGCCTCCGCGATCGTCGCGTACCCCTCGCGGATCCGATCCCGCACACCATGCGATTCCGTCGCCATGATCCGACTCCTTCCGTCAATCACTCGAGCGGGGCGTCCGAGGCCGCTCGCGAGAAGACATACAGCATCTCCCTCGCGATCTGCGCACACCGCTCGTCATACATCACCGCTTCGCCACCCGTCCCGTCTGAAACCTTCGGGTCCTCGTACGGCAGCGCCAACCGATATGCCGCCCCATCCACCACCGGGCAAGCCCCATCGGCGTCCGAGCACACCATCACAGCAGCAAACCCAGCCTTCGGGTTCGGCGGATCGCCGTACGGCTTCGAGAAACAGGTCACCACCCCCCGCTCGCCCGCCCCAAAGCGAGCGTGGTAGATCGGGTTCACCCCGCCCGTCGTCGCGTCGATCACGAACCCAGCCCGCCGCATCGCCGCCACCGCGTTCGGGTGAAACGCCGTCGCCTCCGTCCCCCCGGAGTACGAGTCGATCTCAAACCCGTTCACCGCCGCCCCAGCCGCCGCCCACAGCTGGGCGATGTGGCTGCGACGAGAATTGTGCGTGCAGATAAATGTCATGGCCACGCGACCGCCCGCCGCCCCACTCCGCCGCACAAACCCCGCCAGCCGGTCCAAGTCCACACGCCGCTCAGCTGCAATTCCCCCGAACTCCTCCTCCCGCGCCGCGAGATACCCCCGCACCGCATCGAAGACGCCCGGGGCCACCAGCCCGTTCACGCCCCACCCCCGTCCCCGCAGCACCCTTCCCCGCAGCATGCCGCGGCCGAAACGCCACCGCCCGCGATCCAGGGATCCAGAGCATCCGCCGCCCCCCGAAGCCGCGTCACGACCTCCCCGGACACCGCGTACCACACCGTCCGCCCCCGCTTCTCGCTCGTCAGCACCCCCGCCCGCGCGAGCGTCGCCAGATGCCGCGCCACCACCGAAAAATCGACATGACAGCACTCCGCGACCTCCGTCACCGAGCACGCCCGCGAGCACCTCGCCAAACACGACAACAGCCGAAGCCGCGTCGGGTCCGCCAAAGCCTTGAACAGCTCCGCATCCAGCGCCGTGTCGAGCGCCGACTTTCGCTTCCCCGCCGCCGCGGGCGTCTTCGCCGGCCTCGCTTGTCTATGGCTCACTTGCGTCATCATGCAAGTATTGCCGCCCAGCCCGCCCCCGTCAAGCCCGCCCCCGGACCCGACTCAAAGCGTCGCCGTCAGCTTCGTCATCGGAAGAATCAACGCCACCGCAATCGACCCGATCATCCCCGCGATCAGCAGGAGCATCAGCGGCTCGATCAGCCGCACCGCCGCCGTCAAAAGCCGGTCGATTCGCTTCTCCAGCGTCTCCGCCACATTCAGCAGCACCTTGTCGATGTTCCCCGCCGCCTCCCCCACCGAGATCATCTCCACCACATCCTCGGGAAACAGCCCGCTCTTCGCCAGCGGCGGCGCCAGCTGATCACCCCCCCGCACCGACTCGATCGCCTCGTCGATCGCCTCCTCCATCAAGACATTCCCCGCCGCGTCCCGCGAGATCTTCATCGCGTTCAAGAGCGGCACCCCCCCCGACTCCATCATCCCAAGCAGCCGGCAGAACCGCGCTGTCGCCAGCGCCCGAGTCAGGGGCCCGATCACCGGCGCCCGCGTCCGCGCAATCGCGATCCCCCGCTGCACATCCGCCCTCTTGCTCAGTCGGTAAAACCCAAACGCCGCCGCCCCCACCACGATCGCCGTCACCGGCCCGTAGGTCCCCACCGCGTCCGAGATCGCGAACACGATCTTCGTGATCGTCGGCAACTGCTCGATCCGAGCAAACATCGGCTCGAACATCGGCACAAACACCGTGAAGATCACCCCCACCACGATCAGCATGATCCCCACGAGGATCGTCGGGTAGATCAGGCTCCCCACCACCTTGCTCTTCAGCTCCGCCTCCGCCAGCACAAACAGCCCGAGCTGCTCAAACACATCCTCCAGGAACCCGCCCTGCTCGCCCGCCCGCACCATCGCCACATGGATCGACGGGAACACCCGCGGGTGGTCCTGCATCGCCTCCGACACCTCAGCCCCGTCCGCCACCCGGTCCGCCACATCCCGGAACGCCGCCGCCAGCGCCGGCTTCGTCTTCTGCCGGCCGAGCAGCGTCAGGCACCGCAACACCGGCACCCCCGCCCGCAACAGGTCGCTGAGCTGCGCGTACGCCGTCCCCAGCGCCCGCGCCGAAACCCCGCCCCCCCGCTTCTCTTTCCGCGGAGCCACCCGCACCGGCGTCAGCCGACGCGACTCCAGCTCCGCCAGCACCGCCGCCTCCGTCGCCGCCGCAAACGCACCGGTCACCCGGGCGCCCGCAGAATCCATGGCGTCATACTCAAAGGTCGGCATGCACGCAGAATATCGGCTCGAACCGGAGCGCGACCCCACGCCCCGGGTGCCGTGGTCTCGCGAGCCGAAGGCGAGCTAGACCACGATCGACCGGCGTCCAACCCTCACCCCTCCAACAACTCCTCGATCTTCCCCCGAAGCTCCTCGCTCTCCGGAGCAGTCCGGCTCCCGTAGTGCATCACCACCCGCCCCTCGCGATCGATCAGGTACTTGTTGAAGTTCCACTGCGGCTCCCCACCCGCCGGCTCCGGCTGCGACGCAAGCTGCCGGAACAACGGCGCCGCCCCCTCCCCCTTCACCTCCACGGCATCAAACATCGGGAAGCTCACCCCGTAGTTCTCCTCGCAGAACGCCGCCACATCCGCCGCCGAGTCCAGCTCCTGGTTGAACGAGTCCGACGGGAACCCCAGCACCACGAACCCCTCCCCCTGCTTCGCGCGGTACAGCTCCTCCAGCCCCTTGTACTGAGGCGTGAACCCGCACTTCGAGGCGGTGTTGACGATCAGCACCACCTTGCCCTTGTACGCCTCCAGAGACTCCTCGCTCCCGTCAAGCCGCGTCATCGTGTGCCCCAGCACATACGCCGCGTCCGTCTCCGCCTCGCCGCCCGCCATGGTCCCCTCCTCGCGCTCGTCCTGAGCCGCCGCGCCCCCGGCGTCCGCCCCCGATCCATTCCCCTCAGAGGAACACCCCGAAAGCCCCAGCCCAAGACCAACAACAACACTCGAAACACAAACGATCGCGGTGCGGGTCATCCGGAAACCTCCCAAGCTCGAACGCAGGGCACATCACCACCGGCCAAACCCGCCGGCGAACACTCGACCGTAGGATTCGCCCCGTGCTCACGATCCGACGCACCGTCAGGCTCTGCATCAACCCCGGCGCCGATCCCCCCGCGCCACCCACCCCCCCCCCACCGCCCACCGGCCCCAACGGCTACGCCGGCACCCCCGCGATGCAGGGGCTGGGCCGCTACTACGAGTTCGACATCACCTGCCTGGGCGAGCCCGACCCCGCAACCGGCTACCTCGTCGACATCAAGGTCATCGACCGCGCCGTCCGCGAAGCCATCTACCCCCCCCTCGCCCACGCCTGCGCCAAGACGCCCACCGCCGACCCCGCCCAGCTCCTCCCCACCCTCGCCGCCCCCCTCGCCGAAGCCCTCGCCCCCCACCGCCTCTCCGCCATCCGCTGGCGACTGACCCCCACCTACGCCCTCGCCCTGGAAGGACTCGACATGCCCGTCCCAACTTCCGACCCCGCCCGCCCCGTCCTCATCCGCCAGCGCTTCGATTTCGCCGCCGCCCACCGCCTCCATGTCCAGGGTCTCTCTGACGAAGAAAATAGGGCCATGTTCGGAAAATGCAACAACCCCAGCGGCCACGGACACAACTACCAACTGGAACCCTGCGTCGCCCTCCCCGCCTCGGGCGACCACCGCCTGAGCCTCCCCGAGCTCGAGCAACTCGTCGACGCAACCGTCATCGCCCGCTTCGACCACCGCCATCTCAACATCGACACCAGCGATTTCGCCACCGAGGGTGGGGTAAACCCCAGCGTCGAAAACATCGCCCGCGTCGCCTTTGAACTCCTTCAAGGCCCCGTCGCCGACCGCGGCGGCGACCTCCGCACCGTCACCGTCTGGGAAACCGACCGCACCAGCGCCACCTACCCCGCCTGACCCATTGCGGGCAGCCCAGAACACCAACTACAAGACGACTGGTTGGGCGCAGCCCCGTCAACCGATAGACTCTGTTGCAATGGGCATCGGTGTCATCTTGGCTGAGCAGGGGTTGATCTCCCCCGAGCAGCTCGACGAAGCGATCGCCGAACAGCGACGCACCGGCGAGCGGCTCGACAAGGTCCTCGTCCGTCTCGGCTTCGTCAGCCGCGAGGATGTCCTCACCGCGCTGGGAGACCAGTTCCGCCTCCCCGTCGTCGACCTCGCCACCACCGCCGTCGCCCGCGAGGTCCTCCAGACCCTCCCCGCGCAGCTCGTCTACAAGCAGAAGTGCGTCCCGATCGACCGCCACAACGGCTCGCTCACCGTCGCCACCTCCGACCCCTTCGAGCTCACCGCCCTCGACGAGCTCAAACTCCTCACAGGCTGTTCCATCGAGCTCGTCCTCGCCGACGAGGAAGAACTCCACAAGTTCATCCGCGCCCACTACGGCGTCGCCGGCGGCACCCTCGACGCCATGGGCGCCGGCTCCGGCGACATCGAGCTCGAGGACGGCGCCGCCTCCGACGAGGTCGAGCAGGCCCAGGAAGCCGGCGTCATCAAGCTTGTCAACGACCTCCTCGTCGAGGCCGTTTCCGAACGAGCCACCGATGTCCACATCGAGCCCTACGAGGACGAGCTCACCGTCCGCTACCGCATCGACGGCGTCCTCCAACGCGCCAACACCCCCCCCACCATCCACCGCTACGCCGGCGCCATCATCTCCCGCCTCAAGATCATGGCGAACCTCAACATCGCCGAGAAGCGCGTCCCCCAGGACGGCCGCATCACCTTCTCCCACAGAAACGACCAGGGACGACTCGAAGAGTTCGACCTCCGCGTCTCCGTCATCCCCATGCTCTTCGGCGAGGGCGTCGTCCTCCGCGTCCTCAACAAGACCGCCGTCCTCATGGACCTCAACGACCTGGGCATGCCCAGCTCCGTCCTCGCCACATGGGACGGCCTCATCAAGAAGCCCCACGGCATCGTCCTCGTCACCGGCCCCACCGGCTCCGGCAAGTCGACCACCCTCTACGCCTCCCTCAACCGCATCGTCACCGACGAGGTCAAGGTCATCACCGTCGAGGACCCCGTCGAATACCATGTCCCGGGCGTCAACCAGATCCAGGTCAACACCAAGGTCGGCCTCTCCTTCTCCGCAGGCCTCCGCTCCATCCTCCGCCACGACCCCGACGCCGTCATGGTCGGCGAAATCCGCGACAAGGAAACCGCCGAAACCGCCGTCCAGGCCTCCCTCACGGGCCATGTCGTCTTCTCCACCCTCCACACCAACGACGCCCCCGGCGCCGTCACCCGCCTCATCGACATGGGTGTCGAGCCCTTCCTCATCGCCTCCTCGGTCGAGGGCGTCCTCGCCCAGCGACTCGTCCGCCGCATCTGCAAGCATTGCGCCGCCAACTATGTCCCCGACCCCGCCGAGCTCCCCTCCGATTTCCGCCTCCGCCCGGGCCAGACCCTCACCAAGGGTGAAGGCTGCCGAGCCTGCCGCAACACCGGCTACCGGGGCCGCCTCGGCGTCTACGAACTCCTCGCCATGGACCACGAACTCCGCGAGATGGTTATGCAGCGCGTCAACGCCCCCGCCATCGCCCGCCGCGCCGACGAACTGGGCCTCCTCTCCACCCTCCGCACCGACGGCTTCGCCAAAGTCATCGACGGCATGACCACCATGGCCGAAGTCACCCGAGCCCTCAGCCACTAACCACCGGTGCCACTATCCGCGCAGCGGGTAGTGCGATCCACAAGAGACCACCCCAACACCCGAACGCCCGATCTTCGCGCCCCGCGAAGATCAGGGTAAATCCCACAACCACCCCCAATCCCAGATATCCTCCCCACCCCGATGAAGCCCCCGCGCCGCATCCTCGTCGTCCGACCGAGCGCCCTGGGCGATGTCTGCCGCTCCGTCCCCATCGCCGTCAGCCTCAAGAAAGCCTTCCCAAACGCCGAGCTCGCCTGGGTCGTCCAGGACGCCTTCGCCGACGCCCTCCGCCCACACCCCGCCATCGACCGCGTCATCGAGTTCCCCCGCAAGGCCCTCGGCGACTCCCTCAAACACCTCCACCTTTTCCCCACCCTCGCCTGGGCCGCCACCGTCCGCGAGTTCAAGCCCGACCTCGCCATCGACGCCCAGGGCCTCCTCCGCTCCGGCCTCATCGCCTTCGCCTCGGGCGCCCGCCGCCGCGTCGCCTACGCCGACGCCGCCGAGCTCTCCTGGCTCCTCGCCACCGAACACGCCCACGCCCCGCGCCACACCCACACCGTCGACCGCATGCTCGACCTCCTCGCCGGCGCCGGCGTCCACCCCGTCCCCGACCTCACCCTCCACGCCGACCCCACCGACCTCGCCGAGGTCGATCACCAGTTCGGCGCCCGCGGCCCCGTCGTCCTCGCCCCCACCAGCCGCTGGCCCGCCAAGCGCTGGCCCGCCTGGAAATGGGCCGACCTCGCCCGCCGCCTCCTCGCCCGCGGCGCCGGCCCCATCGTCGCCGTCGGCGCCCCCTCAGAGCGCGACCAGTGCCGCCCGCTCCTCGACCTCGCCGCCGCCGACCACCGCCTCCACGACGCCGTCGGCTCCATCTCCGTCGCCCGACTCATGGCCCTCATCGCCCGCGCCCGCCTCGTCGTCGCCAACGACTCCGCAGCCACCCACATGGCCGTCGGCTTCCACCGCCCCCTCGTCGCCCTCTACGGCCCGACCAGGACCAACCTCGTCGGCCCCTACCGCCGCGACCACGATGTCATCCAACACACCAGCCCCGCCGACGACATGAACCACAAGCGCGACCGCAATGTCGCCCTCATGCACCGCATCGGCATCAACGAAGTGGTCGAGGCCTGCGTCGAGCGCCTGCACTGAGGAATACAAAACGCCGGGTGCCGTGGTCAACCTCGCGCAAGCGAGATAGGCCACGATCCGACGGTCTCAACCGTCTTCCCCAAGCATCGAACTTGCACGAACAAGCGGCGCAAGCACCTCGCCAACCGTTTCGGGCGGCCGATCGGGCAACTCCAGCCCGTACTCGTGATACATGGGCCATAGCGTGTCGTAAAGATCACTCACGACACGCCGGTACTGCACTTCGGCCTTCTGATCCGCGATCGCAGCATTCGCTCGACCCGACACAGCTCTCAAGTCGGCCACCAGCAGGAAATTGATCACCAAAGAGGCCGTGGCAACGACGGACGCACCGACAGCCACGATCCGAGCGGTTGAGTCCTTTGCAGAACCCGCCACCCTACGCCCCCGCCACCACCGCCCCCGCGTGCTCCTGCGCAAACACCTTCATGAAGTCCACCAACGCCCGAGCCCCCTCGATCGGGAACGCGTTGTACATGCTCGCACGCATCCCGCCCGTCATCCGGTGCCCCTTCAGCCCATCCAGCCCGCGCTTCTCGGCCTCAGTGATGAACACCTTGTCCAGCTCCGGCGTCGGGCACTTGAAGGTCACATTCATGAAGCTCCGCGAGTCCTTCGTCGCGTGCGGGATGTAGAAATCCTGCCCGTCGAGGAAGTCGTACACCACGCTGGCCTTCGCGTGGTTCTTCTCCCGCATCGCCTCCAGCCCACCCTCCGCGAGGATCCACTTGAACACCTCGCCCATCAGGTACACCGCGAAGGTCGGCGGCGTGTTGTACCGCCCCTGCCCCGTCGCGTGGTTCGCGTACTTCACCATGTCCGGCAAGGGCCGCACCGACTCGCTCACCACATCCTTCCGCCCGATCAACAGCGTGATCCCCGAAGGCCCAAGGTTCTTCTGAGCCCCCGCGTAGATCAGCCCATACTTCCCGATCTCGATCGGCTTGCTGAAGATGTTGCTCGAAGCGTCGCACACCAGGAACGACCCCTCCGGAGGCGTCGGCTCGGCATGAAACTCCGTCCCCATGATCGTGTTGTTCGCCGTGAAGTGCACATACGCCGGGCTGTCGCTGTACTGCGTCTGCTCCGGCGTCGGGATATAGCTGTAGTTCGTGTCCTTGCTCGAAGCACAGATATGGCACCCGCCGTACAAGGGCGCCTCCTTGATCGAGTCGTTCGCCCATTTGCCCGTCTGGAAGTAGTCCGCCGTCCGGTCCGGGCTCAAAAGGTTCGCCGGCACCATGTAGCACTGGCTCGTCGCCCCGCCCTGCATCCAGAAGACCGCGTAGTCCTCGGGCACCCGCCCCACTTCGCGGCACAGCGCCTCCGTCTGCTCCGTGATCCGGTCGAAGACCTTCCCCCGGTGGCTGTGCTCCAAAATCCCGATCCCCGAATCATCGATGTCGATGATGTCCTTCTGCGCCTGACGCAGAACCGCCTCGGGCAGAGTCGCCGGACCGGCCGAGAAGTTGAACACGCGCTTGCTCATCGATGCTTCCTCCTGCAGGACGACCGCCCCGCTCACGCCAGCCCGTTCACCCGGTGCTCGAAGACACCCGACTCACGATACAGACGAACGATACGCACAACCTCCAGCGCCACAGCGAGCTGGGCCTGGTCCGTCGACGCCCCCACATGGTGCGAACAGTGCACCCCCGCCAGCTTCGCCACCGGCTTCTCCCAGGCCCCCTCCTTGAACGAAGGCTGCTCCTGGTACACATCCAGCGCCGCCCGCACCCCCCGCTCCGTCACCGCCCGCGCCAAGGCCTCCTCATCCACGATCTCACCCCGGCTCGTGTTGATGAAATACGCCCCCGGCTTCAGCGCCGCGAAGAACCGCTCATCGCACATCGCCTTGCTCTCGGCCGTCGCCGGCACATGGATCGTCACCACATCAAACTTCGGCAACGCCTCGATCAGCGCCTCCCGGCTGAACTTCACCCACCGCACCCCCAAAGCCTTCGCGATCTCCTCCGTCAGGCTCCGGCTCTGCGCCCACACCTCCATCCCGAACGCCTGCAGCCGCCGGATCACCTCGATCCCGATCGCCCCCGTCCCCACCACCAGGACCCGCCGCCCCTTCAGCCCCATCGCCTTCGCGTACAGGCCCTTGTTCCAATGCCCCCGCTTCGCGTCGACATCCTGCTCCATCAGCCGCCGATCCAGCCCCACCAGGTGCCCGATCGTCAGCTCCGCCACCGCCACCGCGTTCATCCCCGGGCAGTTGCACACCGCCGCCCCCGCCGCCGTCGCCGCCTCCACATCGATGTTGTCATACCCCGACCCCGCCCGGATCACCAGCTTCAGCCCCGGCGCCGCCGCAATCGCCTCCCCCGGCACCTTCGTCGACCGCACCACGACGACATCCGGGTTCTCCCCCCGCATCGCCTCGACCAGCTCCGCCCCAGCCAGATCAGGCCGCAGCAGCACCCGCCCCGCCTGGCCTTTCAGCCCCTCGACGCACTCCGTCTCCACCTTGTCCGCAATCAGAATGGTCGAAATCTCGGGCACCACGGCACCTCCCGCCAGGGCGTCCCCGCCACTGGTGTACCACAGTCTATCCCGCTCGCCCAAAGATCCACCCACACCCCCGCCCCACCACACGCCCCACCACACGCCCGGTGCCCCGAACCGCCCGAAGGGCGCTTCGGGCCGAGCGTCCCCAGGCCCACCGACCCCGGTGCCACGGACCCGGCTCTACGGCTCCGTGCTCCCCCTCACCCCCCCGCCCCCGGCCCCACCTCATCCCCCCCAAAGTCCACCCCGCGCAGCCCCCCACGCGTCCACCGGTACCACCCGTTCACGAACCGCTTGTTCGGGCTCGGGTGCCCATAGATCACCGGGCTCGGCTCCGGGTTCGTCGGGTCCTTCGGGTTGTACCCCGGGTTCGAGTCCGAGGTCAGCACCGTCCGCACCGATCCGTCGAAGAACAAGACCGGCTGCTTCGCGTCCTCGATCGCGTAGTACAACGCCCCTTCCGCAAACCCGAACCCGCCCGACTCAAAGAACGGGTGGTCCTTCCTCGCAAAATGCCGGTCGTGCGTGTCCATCAGGAACACCTTCGACCCCGGGAAGGTCACCTGGCTCATCCGCCGCCGCTGAAACTTCACCGTCTGCCGGTCGTACTGGTTCGCGAAGTTCTGCTCGCGCATCGCGCTGTCGCCGAAATCTGGCGTGTAGCAGAACGGCACCTGCTCGTAGCTGCTCTCCCAGTACCGGATCACTTGGAACTGCGACTGCGGATCATCAAGCAGCAGCTCCACGCCGTCACGCAGCGTCTGCTGCTGCGGCACATCCGACGGGCACACCGCCGACTCCTCGGGCAGTGATCCGCTCAGGTAATCCAGCAGCACGAGGTAGCTGAACCGGATATTCGGGATCCACCCCGTCGGCGCCCGCAGGTCCTGGATCCCGGTCTTCGAGATCAGCGTCGCCAGCGCCTGCGCCCGCCACGCCATCTGGTCACTCTGCGAACTCGAGTCCGTCAGGTTGAAGTTGACGATCCCCCCGTCGTTGTCCGTCGCGAAGGTGTTCGCCGCGATCCCGTACTGCCGCATGTTGCTCAGGCACACGCTCGTCCGCGCCGTGTTCCGAGCCTTCCCGAGCGCCGGCAGCAGGATCCCGATCAACAGCGCGATGATCGCGATGACCACCAGCAACTCGATCAGCGTGAACCCGCCAGCACGACGATGCATCGATGAAACTCCGCACTCCGCGAGCGATCGCCGCGGCCAAAGACACACCCCCCACCTCAACATACGGGCATCGGCCCGAGAACGGATGCGTCTTCACCGCCCAAGCGTCACGCACAAACCCAAAACCCCGGCAATCAAGGGTTTCAGCCCTTCCGAGCACCACCCCCGCCGGGCCCCGCGCGCCCCTTCCAAGCCGCCGCCACCCGCGCCGGATCCCCGTCCCCCGGAAGCGGGCGGATAGGCCCAAGCCCCAGGTGCTGCCGGTCCAGATCCGGCTCCTGCCCCGCCCCGCACGCCCCGCACAGGTACGCGTCCGTCGACACCGCCCCCCCGCACGCGTGACACACCCCGAACAGGCGGCTCAGCCCCGGCGTCCGCCGAGCCAGCATCCAGAACTGCCGCGTCGTCGGGCCCCGCACCACCGCATCCGCCCGCAGCTTCCCCTGCTCCACCAGCTTCTTGATGACCGCGAACGAGCACCCCGGCTGGAACGCCCGCTTCGGGTCCCGCACCTGCCACGGCCCCATCTGGTTCTGCGTCGCCTGCCGGCTCAGGGGATCGAACCGCCCCCCGCACGCCGCGCACGCCGGCCCGTCCGGCACCACCGCCCCGCAGTACGGGCACAGCGCCGGGGGCCCCGACGACGAACTCGGTTGAGGCTCCGATCCCTCACTCATATCCGCCCACCCTACGCCGGATGACCACCCACGGCTCCACCCAGACCGTGTTTGACCAACCCCGTCCCCCGCCCCATCATCGCCCCATGCCCCGCCTCCACACCCTCGCCGCCCTCCCGCTCCTCCTGCTCACCGCCTGCTCCTCGGGCCCGCCCGTCCCCCGCCCAACCGACCCGGGCACGCTCGCCACCCGCCGCGCTCCCGAAGACCCCCGCTACCCCCTCATCATCAACGGCACCCCCGTCCGCTGGGCCGAGCTCCAGCCCGTCCTCGCCGAGCTCGCCGGCGACCAGGCCGTCCAGGAGATTGTCCTCAACCGCGTCCTCGATCGCGAGGCCCGCGAGCGTGGCCTCGACATCACCAACGCCGACCTCGCCGCCGAACGCGCCCGCCTCGCCGACATCGCGCAAAGCGAGGGCGTCGGCGGGCTCGATGCCTTCCTCCGAGCCCGAGGCCTCGGCCCCGCCCGCCTCGAGTCCCTCCTCCGCCGAAACGCCGTCCTCCGCAAGCTCGTCGACGCCCCCGAGCCCACCCCCGCCCAGATCGAGCAGGACCTCGCCATCCGCTTCGGCGGCTCCGTCCGTGCCCGCCTGATCATCACGACCACCGAGCGCGACGCCGCCGAAGCGCGTCAGCGCGTCCTCGCCAGCCCCGCCGGCCCGGCCGCCGGGATGGCCGAGGCCGCTACGGAGTGGTCCATCGACCCCAGCGCTGCCCTGGGAGGCCTGATCCCCGACGCCCGCCCCGCCGACCCGCGCTGGGCCGAGTCGATCGCCGAGCAACTCCGGACCCTCCCGCCGGGCGAAATCGGACCCGTGGTCGCCTTTCCGGGAGGCTTCGCCGTGACCCTCGTGGAATCGCGCACCGGCGCGCGCACGCCGACGGCCGCCGAGCGCACGGCCGCCGCGACTGCGCGCGCGCAGCAGCTCGAACTCGATGCCATGCGCGCGCTCGCCCAACGCCTCGCCCGCCGCGCCGACCTCGCCGTCCTCGACGAGCACCTGTCCTTCTCGACCACCAACTGATCGCTTTGCCCCATTTGCCCAGCCGGTTTGACACCCGCGCGAGCTAAATAAATCCGGTTGTGCGGGCGGACATCCGTGCCGGCGAAATTGATCTTTATGTCCGGCACTGGGGTGTCTTCCCCCGCCGCCGATAGGGGTCACGACGCACAATCCGGAGGTGCGGCATCATGGGCGAGCATAAACGAGGCGTGAGCATCTCCATCAAGATCGTGGTCGTGATGGTCACACTGGTTGTGACGCTGGTCGCGATCAACTACGCCGTCTTCGTCCCCGCGTATTACACGGACGCCGAGAACGCCCTGATGGAAAAGGCCGCGGCGTTCACTGCGGTCGCCGACCAGGCGAAGAACCACGCGAGCTCCCTGATCCGCGACGAGGCGTTCGCGATGGACGAGCTGCTGGCCGAGGCGCGGGCCCATGTCGCCGACGGCGGCGACTATCACGACACGCGGTTCTTCAATGTGATCCCCGTGGTCGTCGGCTGGACGACCGCTTCCGAAGCCGCGAAGGTCGAGGGCATCGACTTCAAGGTGCCCGCGTTCGAGGCCCGCAACCGCGAGAACGAGCCCGAGCCCGGCAGCTTCCGGGCCGAGTTGCTGCGCGACCTGGAGGCGCAGGTCCGCTCCGGCGGCGCCGCGAGCATGGGCCGGATCAACAAGGACACCAACACGCTGCACTACATGCGGGCCATCCAGTTGGACGCGTCCTGCATGGCCTGTCATGGCGACCCGAAGGTCTACGACAAGGACGGCGACGGCCTGGACCCCCTGGGCTTCAAGATGGAAGGCTGGAAGATCGGCGATACGCACGGCGCGTTCGAGGTCGCGATGCCGCTGGCCGTGCTGGATCAGCACGCCGCCGGCTTCGTCTCCAAGGGCCTGATGGTGACCGTCCCCGCGTTGGCCGTCGCGTGCGGTGCCTTCATCGTCGGGTTGCGGTTCCTGCTGACCCGCCCCTTGGCCCGCCTGACCGGGGCGATGCAGGAGATCGCCAGCGGAGACGCCGACCTGACCAAGCGCATCGCCATCGCACGCTCCGACGAGATCGGCGCCCTGAGCCACTGGTTCGACACCTTCGTCGGCAACCTGCAGGTCCTGATCCGCGACATCGCCGGTGTCACGAGCGAGGTGTCGGGCGCCGCCACCGAGTTCGCCGCCACGAACGAACAGATGTCCCGAGGCATCGGGCGCCAGCGGGAGCAGACCGAGCTGGCCGCCGCCGCCGTCGACCAGATGCACGCCTCCGCGTCCGATGTCGCCCGCCAGAGCACCGAGGCGACCGACTCGGCGACCCGCAGCCGCGAGGCGGCGACCGTCGGCGGGGGCGTGGTCGGTGACACCTCCGAGGCCATCAGCGCCATCGCCCGCGAGGTGACCGACTCGGCCCGGATCGTCACCACGCTGGGCAAGAAGAGCGAGCAGATCGGCGAGATCATCGAGGTCATCAACGACATCGCCGATCAGACCAACCTGCTGGCCCTGAACGCCGCCATCGAGGCCGCCCGCGCCGGGGAGCACGGCCGAGGGTTCGCCGTGGTCGCCGACGAGGTCCGAAAGCTGGCCGAGCGCACCTCGAAGGCCACCGACGAGGTGGCGGGCTCGATCCGCGAAATCCAGGCGGAAACATCCGAGGCCGTCGCCCGCATGGACGCGAGCTCGGGCCAGACGGCGGCCGGCGTCGACCTGGCCGCCCGGGCCGGGGACTCGCTGCGCGAGATCGTCGAGAACTCGGACCAGATGCTGACACGCGTCCAGTCGATCGCCGCGGCCGCGGAGGAGCAGTCCGCCGCCGCCGCCCAGATCAGCGGGACCATCGAGGAGATCACGGTCGTGGCGCGGGAATCGAGCGAAGCCGCGAACCAGGCGGCCGACGCGGCCGCCCACATGAGCCGCCAGGCCGAGGCCTTGGAGCAATTGGTGCGGCGATTCAAGATTGACCCGGCCCCCTGATCGGGCAGGAGGTTTCTGGCAGGAGACGGCGTTCAGTCGCCGCGACAACAGGGGGTCGTCCGTCGTACCGCCTACAGGGTGATGGGCTCGGGATTTGCCTATCCACTTTTAGGCCGATCCGCCCCAGCAAAATCACCGACGGGGATGTCCAAAGATCTGGAGGTCCCCGATGACCCATGCGCCCCGCCGCTCGCTCAGCATCACCGTCAAGCTCATCGCCGCCATGGTCGTGATCGTGATCGCGACCGTCGGCATCAACCTCGCGTTCATGATCCCGACCTATCGGACGGACGCGGAGGAGATGCTCATCGAGCGTGCCGCGGCGTTCACGGCCGTCGCCGACGAGGCGAAGAACCACGCGAGCCTGCTCATCCAGCAGGGCTCGTACAACCTCGACAGCCTCGTGGAGGAAGCCGCGGCACATGTCGCCGGCGGCGGGGACTACAAGGACACGCGCTTCTTCAACATCATCCCGGTGGTCGTCGGCTGGACGACCGCGGCGGACGCGGCGGCGGTCGAGCACATCGACTTCGCGGTGCCCGCCTTCAACGCGCGGAACAAGGACAACGAGCCGGCGCCCGGGAGCTTCCGGGCCGAGCTGCTCCGCGATCTCGAGACCCAGTTCAAGAGCGGCGGCGACAGGTCGATCCACCGGATCGACCGCGAGACGAACACGCTGCACTACATGCGGGCGATCGAACTCGACGCCTCGTGCATGGTCTGCCACGGCGACCCCGCGAAGTACGACGCGGACGGCGACGGGCTCGACCCGCTCGGCTTCAAGATGGAGAACTGGAACATCGGGGACTCGCACGGCGCGTTCGAGGTGGCGGTGCCCCTGACCGGCGTCGACGGGAGTGTCGCCGGGTTCATGACGGGCGGTGTCGCCGTGGGCGGCGTGATCGCGATCGTCGGCTCGCTCGGGTTCGTCGCGGTGCTGCGTGTGCTGCTGGGCCGCCCGCTGCAGACCCTGGTCAGGACCATGACCACGATCGTCGAGACCAACGACCTGCAGCGCCGCTCGGGCATCACGCGGGGCGACGAGATCGGCGTCCTGGCCCGCACCTTCGACTCGTTCGTCGAGAGCTTCCAGAAGATCATCTCCGAGATCGCGGGCGCGGCGAACGAGGTATCGAGCGCCGCCACCGAGATCGCCGCCTCGAACGAGGAAATGTCGGCCGGCATGCAGAACCAGCGGAGCCAGACCGAGCAGGCGGCTTCGGCGGTCAGCGAGCTGAACTCGACGGTCGGCGATGTCGCCCGCCAGGCGAGCGAGGCGCGGGCCGTCGCCGAGGAGAGCAAGGGCGGTGCCGAGGCCGGCGGGCAGATCGTCAGCCAGACGATCGTCGAGATCAGCGGGATCGCCGGCGATGTGGACGAGGCGGCCCGCGTGGTCGGGGCGCTCGGCGAGAAGAGCCACAAGATCGGCGAGATCGTCGGTGTCATCAACGACATCGCCGAGCAGACAAACCTCCTGGCCCTGAACGCGGCGATCGAGGCCGCCCGGGCCGGCGAGCACGGCCGGGGATTCGCGGTCGTGGCCGACGAGGTCCGCAAGCTGGCCGAGCGGACGACGAAGGCGACCGACGAGGTGACCGACTCGATCCGCGAGATCCAGCAGGAGACCGAGAAGGCCGTCGAGCGGATCGAGGCGAGCTCCACCCGCATGAACGGCGGCGTGGACACCGCCCGCCAGGCCGGGGACGCTCTGCAGGCGATCGTCTCGAGTTCGGACGCGCTGCTCAGCCGCGTGCAGACCATCGCCGCCGCGACCGAGGAGCAGGCCGCCGCGGCGACGCAGATCGGCGGAAACATCCAGCGTGTGACCGAGGTGGCGATCGAGGCGACGGACGCCGCGGGTCAGGCCGCGGTGGCGGCGGCGGAGCTGAGCCGCCAGGCCGAGCGGATGCAGTCCCTGGTCAGCCGATTCCGCGTCTGATCGGGCCCGGGCGGCGAGTCATGGCGCCAGCGTGGCGTCGAGCTGCTCCGCGAGAAACGCCTCGATCGCCCGTTGCACCTCGGGATGATCCGTGAGCAGCCGCTCGTGATCGGCCCCGGGCTGGAAGAAGACCGTGGTCGGGACGCCGGCTTCTCCCGCGGCCTCGGCGACGATCTCCGCGTGCCGCACGCTGACGACGCCGTCGTGCGTCCCGTGCACGACGAGCAGGGGGCGGTCGCCCAGCCTGGCCGCGGCGTCCCTCGCCTCCAGCCCGCCCGGGATCAGGAGCGGCCCGAGCGGGCCCGCGTAGTCGCTCGCGACGCCCCGCCATGTGCTGAACGGAGCGGCCGCGACGACCACGCGGAACTCGTCGCGCTCCGCCGCCAGGTTCAGCCCCATCACCCCGCCCATGCTGAAGCCGAAGAGACCCACGCGGTCCCGGTCCACATCCGGCCGGGTCAGCAGGTAGTCGAGCGCGGCGTGCGAATCCGCGAGCAGCATCGAACGGACCAGCCGGTCGGCGTCGGTGCTCCGCCCGTAGCCGCGGTAGTCGAACAGGAAGACATTGAACCCCGCGTCGGCGAGCCACTCGACGAAAGCGATGTGGTACGCGAGGTGCCCGGCGTTCCCGTGCGTGTGCAGGACCGTCGGGGCCGTCGCCGCGTCGGTGTTGCGGGCGGGGATCCACCACCCGTGCAACTCCGAGCCCTCGGGCCCGGGGAAGGTGACATCCTCGACGCCGGGCGGCGTGGCGAAGGTCGATCGCTCCGGGAAGTAGAAGGCTTTACTCTCCAGCACGGCGCACCCCTGGGCAATCGCGACCACCACGGCCGCGACCGACCCGAGGATACCCACCCGCCACGCGATAGCCCGTAGGACCCTACGGGAACGCACCCGCCGAGATGAAGAAGGCTCGGTCACCGCCCGAGCCTACCAAGGAACCCCCCAATGTCCGAGCGTGAGAAAATGATCCGCGGCGAGCTGTACGACGCCTCCGACGCCGAGCTCCTGGCCATCCGCGCGAGCGTGCAGCGGACCATCCGGCGTTACAACGAGCTGGACGACGAGGACCAGACCCAGCGGGACACCATGCTGCGAAACCTGCTCGGCAAGGTCGGCACGGGCTGTCTGCTGCAATCCGGCTTCCGGTGCGAATACGGCTTCAATGTCGAACTGGGCAACCAGGTCTTCATGAACTATGGGTGCATCCTCCTCGATGTCTGCCCCATTCGCATCGGCAGCCGCAGCATGCTCGGCCCGCTCGTCCAGCTCCTGACGCCCACCCACCCGATCGACCCGGTCGAGCGGGCCAACGGACTCGAGGCGGGCAAGCCCATCACCATCGGCGAGGATGTCTGGCTCGGCGGCGGCGTGATCGTGAACCCGGGCGTCACCATCGCCGACGGCACCACCGTCGGCGCCGGGGCCGTCGTCACGAAGGACCTGCCCCCCCGCGTCTTCGCCGCCGGCAACCCGGCCCGCGTCATCCGCGAACTGGGCTGATCGGCCGAGCCGAATCCCGCCCCGCCTCCTTCCCAATACACTCCGGGCGATTCCGTCCGAAGGGAGACTCGATGGACATCGTGCTGATCATTCTGGGCATCATCGTCGTGGTGATCATCGCCATCGCGCTCTACGCGATCGCGGTGTACAACACGCTCGTCAAGCTCAAGAACCGCTTCGAGAACTCCTTCAGCCAGATCGAGGTCCAGCTCAAGCGCCGCCACGACCTCATCCCCAACCTCGTCGAGACCGTCAAGGGCTACATGAGCCACGAGCGGGAAACCCTCGAGGCCGTCATGCAGGCCCGGGCCGCCGCTGTCACGGGCCTCTCGGCCGCCTCCGCCGACCCGACCAGCTCGAGCGCCATGGGCCAGCTCTCGGGTGCCGAGAGCCAGCTCACCGGCGCGCTCGGCCGCCTGATGGCCGTCGCCGAGGCCTACCCCGACCTGAAGGCCACGCAGAACATGCAGCAGCTCACGGAGGAGTTGACGACCACCGAGAACAAGGTCGCCTTCGCCCGCCAGGCCTACAACGACGGCGCCACCGCGTACAACACCTACAAGCAGACCTTCCCGCCCGTCCTCTTCGCGGGCGTCTTCGGCCACGGCAAGGACGCGGCCCTGCTCGACTTCGACGACGCCGAGATCGCCAACGCCCCCAAGGTCTCCTTCTAAGCGATTTTCTCTCTCAGACGAGGCCCGCCGCCCGCCATGGACTTCTTCGAACACCAGGACCTCGCGCGCAAACGCAGCGGCCGCCTCGTGCTGCTCTTCATCGCCGCGATCATCTGCATCGTCGTCGCCCTCTACCTCGTCGGCCTCTTCGCCATGCCCATCCTCGCGGGCGTCGCCGAGGCCCAGTCCCCCGACCCGAGCCAGCAGACCATCGACATCGCCTTCTCCTGGTGGAGCCCGCTCGCCGCGATCTTCGCCGTCGCCGTCGGGGGCCTGCTCATCGGGGGCGGAACGGGCTACAAGACCGCCCAACTCTCGGGCGGCGGCCGCGTCATCGCCGAGGAACTGGGCGGCTCACTCCTCACCCGCGACCGCGCCGACGCCGACGGGCAGAAGCTGCTCAATGTCGTCGAGGAAATGGCGATCGCCTCGGGCACCCCCGTCCCGCCCGTCTACCTCCTCGAGAACGAGAAGAACATCAACGCCTTCGCCGCCGGCTTCCGCCCCGAGGACGCCGTCATCGGCGTGACCCGCGGCGCGGTCCAGCAGCTCAGCCGCGACGAGCTCCAGGGCGTCATCGCCCACGAGTTCAGCCACATCCTCTCGGGCGACATGCGGCTCAACATGCGACTCGTCGCCGTCCTCCACGGCATCCTCCTTCTGGGCCTCACCGGGGGCGCCATCCTCCGGGGCTTCTACTACGCCAGCTGGGCCGGCGCCTCGCGCCGCTCCTCCCGCGACAATGGCGGCGGCGGCATCATCATCGCCATCATGGTCATCGGCGCAGCGCTGACCGCCATCGGCTACATCGGCGTCTTCTTCGGCAACTGGATCAAGGCCGCCGTCAGCCGTCAGCGCGAGTACCTCGCCGACGCCTCCGCCGTCCAGTTCACCCGCAACCCCGACGGCATCGCCGGCGCCCTCAAGGCCATCGGCGGCTCCGTCGGCCGCGCCAAGCTCAAGTCGCCCAACGCCCCCGAAGCCAGCCACATGTACTTCGGCGCCGCCCTCGCCTCGGGCCTCTTCGCCACGCACCCCCCGCTCGAGGAACGCATCCGCCGCATCGACCCCAACTGGGACGGCAAGTTCCCGAAGATCAAAAAACCCGAGCCTCCACCCACACCGGCGAAGACCGCCCAGCCCGCCCGCGCCGCGATCAACCCCCAGTCCGCCCTCGGCGCCGCCCTCGCCCTCTCGCTCGAGCCGCGCCAAGCGGTCGACGCCGCGGGCCGCATGCACCACGAGTCCATCGCCCGCGCCCGCGCGCTCATCGACCGCATCCCGCCCATCATCACCGACGCCGCCGCCGACCCCTTCGGCGCGCGGGCCGTCGTCCTCGCCCTGCTCATCGACAAGACGCCCGACGGCCGCAAGCGCCAGGCCGCCCTGCTCTTCGCCGAGGACCCGCGTCTGGGCCAGCTCGTGGGCCGCCTCGCCCGACCGGTCATGGACCTCCCCCCCGAGCTCCGCCTGCCCATCCTCGAGCGCTCCATGCAGCCCCTCGCCCACCTCAGCGGCCCACAGGTCGAGCAGTTCGAGCGCCTCGTCCACCGCTTCATCCGCATCGACGACGCGACCGACCTCTTCGAGTGGGTCGTCCAGCGACTCGTCTCCCTCCGCCTCGCCGCCGCCGCCGGGCGCGTCTCGACCGGCCGCGTGCGCTACTACGCCCTCTCCCAGCTCGACGGCCCGTGCTCTACGCTCCTCACGATCATGGCCCGCGCCGGCTCGCCCAATCCCGACGCCCAGCGCCGCGCCTTCGCCGCGGGCGCCGCCGTCCTCGACCGCGTCGAGGTCTCCCTCCAACCCGACGCCGCTCTCGACGACCTCGCCCCCGCGCTCGACGAGCTCGACACCACCTCCGCCCGCGTCAAGAAGAATCTCCTCGAGGCCTGCGGCGCCGTCCTCCTGAGCGACCGCACCGTCACCCCCGCCGAGGTCGAACTCTTCCGCGCCGTCGGCGCCAGCCTGGGCGTACCGATGCCCCCGCTCTTCGGCGATCTCCCCGGCGCGCCCGCCTGATGCGGGCCCTCGCCCGCCTCGCCGCCGCGCTCGGCCATCTCGCGGTCTGGGCCGCCGCCTACGCCACCGGCGTCGCGATCCTCACCGCCGCCGTCGCTGGCGACCGCCTCCCCCCCGCCGCCCTTGCCTTCGTCGCGCTCACCATCGTCGGCGTCTACCTCATCGACCGCGTGAAGTGGTCCGACGCCCTGCTCGACCCCGCCGACGAGGCCGCCCACCCGGCCCGCTCCGCGTTCCTCCGCCGCCGATCTGGCCTCGTCCGCGCCGCCGCCGCCGCCTGCTTCGCCGCCGCGACCGGCATCGGGGCCGAACGCTCGTGGTCGCTCGCCCTCGTCCCCGCGGCCGCCGCGGTCCTTATCTGGATCTACGCCGCCCGCCGCCCCGGCGGCGGCCGCCCGCGCCCGAAGGACCTTCCCGTCATCAAGAACGCGATGGTCGCCGCCGCCCTCGCCGGCCTCGCCGGCGTCGTCACCGACGCCTGGACCCAGGCGTCCTACACCAGCATCGCCCTCGCGAGCCTCACCCTCTCCCTCATCGTCTTCGGCGACGCCATCCTCTGCGACCTCGACGACGCACCCGCCGACGCCGCCTTCGGCACACGCACATTGCCGGTCCTGCTGGGCCCCACCACCGCCATCCTCATCGCCGCCGGCGTACAAGCCGCCGCCGTCGCCTGCGCCCTGACCCTCCGCGGCCCCCGCCCGAGCTCCGCGGCCCTCGCCTGCCTCGCCGCGACAACCCTCGCCACCGCGGCCAAGCGGCCGCGTTCGATCCGAGATCTCGTCGATGTGCGGCTGGCAGCGGTCGCCGCCGGCGTGCTGGTGATCTAGCGCGCAACCTCAATCGCCCGCGTCTCCCGAAGCACCGTCACCCGGATCTCGCCGGGAAAGGTCATCTCGTCCGACACACGCTTCGCGATGTCGTGCGCGATCAGGAACGCCTCGTCGTCGCTCACGCTGTCCGCGTCCACCATCACCCGCACCTCGCGACCCGCCTGGATCGCGTGCGCCTCCACCACGCCCGGCTGCCCGAGCGCGATGTCCTGCAGCTCGTTCAGCCGCTGCACATACCGCTCCAGGCTCTCACGACGCGCCCCGGGCCGGGCCGAGCTCACCGCGTCCGCCGCCATCACGATCGGCGTGTAGAAGGTCGTCGCGGGGATATCCGCGTGGTGCCCGCCGATGGCGTTGAGGACCGCCTCGTCCTTCTCCCCGTGGGCCTTGGCGAAGTCCATGCCGATCTTCGGGTGCCCGCCCTCCATCTCGTGGTCCATCGCCTTGCCGATGTCATGGAGGAACCCGCACCGCCGCGCCAACTTCCCGTCCAGCCCGAGCTGGTCCGCGATGATCTGGCACAGGTACGCCACCTCGACCGAGTGCCGCAGCACATTCTGCCCGTAGCTCGTCCGGTAGTGCAGCTTGCCCATTGCCTCGACGATCTTCGGGTGCATCCCGCCGAGGTTCACCTCGACGGCCGCGTCCTTGCCCGCGCGGACCACAGTCTGCTGCACCTCCTCGCGGACCTTCTCGACGACCTCCTCGATCCGCGTCGGGTGCATCCGCCCGTCGGCGATCAGCCGCTCCAGGCTCTCCACCGCCACCGCCTGCCGCACCTTGTCAAAGCACGACACCACGATCACCCCCGGCGTGTCGTCGACGATGATGTCCACGCCCGTCGCCTTCTCGATCGCCCGGATGTTCCGCCCCTCGCGCCCGATGATCCGCCCCTTCATGTCGTCCGAGGGGATCGCGACCGTCCGCACCGTGCTCTCGCTCGTGTGCTCCGTCGCGTACCGCTGCACCGCCATCAGCGTGATCTCGCGGGCCTTGTCCTTCGCCCCCTCCTCCGCCTCCTCGATGATCCGCCGCGCCGCCTTCGCCGCCTCCTGCCGGCTCGACTCCGCCACCCGCTCCAGCAGAAGCTCCTTCGCCGCCTCCACGCTCAGCCCGGAGACCTCCCGCAGCTTCGCCTCCTGCTTGGCGACGACCTCGGCCGCCTTCGCCCGCTCGGCCCGGAGCTCCTCCTTCGATTTCTCCGCCTCGGCCAGCCGAGCCTCGAGCTGCTGCTCCTTGCCCTGGAGCGACTCCTCCTTGCGGTCCATCTGGTCCGACCGTTTCCCGAGCCGCCGCTCCGTCTCCCGCAGCTCCTCGCGGACGGACTCGACCTCCTTGTCGAACTTCTCCTTCCGCCGCAGCGCCTCCCGCTCCACCTCCAGCCGCACCTTCTCCGCCTGCGTCGCCGCCTCGGAGCGGGCCTGGTCCAGCACCTGCTGCGCCTGCGCCTTCGCCGTCGCCAGCGTCTGACCCGTCAGCAGCCGGTTCGCCAGGTACCCCAGCCCCACACCGAACACCAGCATCAGCACCGCCACGACCACCGTCGCGAGCGGCGAAACGCCCGAGGACACGCCGTCCTGAGCAAGGATCAAAAATGGACCGGCCATCACCGCCGCCCTTCAAGAGGTACGCGGGGCATCGGTCCGGCACGGATCGCACGATCGGCGGGATCACCGGGGAAAGCACACGCGCCCCGGCCTGCGAGCCACGCGACGAGCCCCGCTCCCCCAAGGGAGCACGCCGCAGGGCAAATGGTGAGCCGCGGGCCCCAAGGGCGGCCGCGGGTTGGTCGAGCGCCAGTCGTGCGAGCCCGGCATGCCGGTGCCCGCGGAGTCGTTCTGCATCAACGGGTCCGCCCTGTTTCCAGACGAAACCCGTACGGTTCATTGCGTCATCCTCATGATAGCCCGCCCCTCCCGCACCCGTTTCCCGACTCTCGGCGAGCCGAGGGAAGCCCCCGCCCCCGCCGCGCCGATACAGTCACCGCTCGACAGGGGGCCCGGGGCCACGCCCGGCCCAACCGAAGCCCCCGGACAGACCAGAGCCCCGGACCGACCAAAGCCGAAGGTGAGCTTCATGATCCGTGCCGCGTTGACAACCTCTCTCGCCACCCTCCTCGTCCTCCTCGGCGGCTGCCAGGCCGGCGACTACCGAGCCCTCGTCCACGCCGACATCGACCAGGCCGTCATCCTCGACGGCCCCGCCTTCGAGCAGGGCACCCTCCTCGCCCTCGATATCGAGAATGTCGGAGGCTCCATCCAGGTCCGCGTCGAGCCCCACCTCACCGCCCCCACCGTCGAGGCCCGCACCCGCTGGAAGGCCTCCGACCCCGCCGTCTGGACCGACGAGAACCCCCCCTCCACCGTCACCGCACGCTTCGACCCCGCCGAGGCCGGTCGCGGCGTCCTCACCGTCCGGGCAGGCCTCGCCGAGCCCGCACCCGAGCAGTCCGCCATCGACCTCGTCGTCCTCGTCCCGCAGTGCCACGGCCTGCGCATCCGAAACGGCGGCGGGCCCGTGCAGGTCGTCGGCGTCCAGGGCGCTGTCACGATCCAGAACGGCCTCGCCCTCGGCTCCGCCGGCGACGCCGGCGCCGGACGCATCGAGGTCCGCACCGGCGCCCCCATCTCCGACCCCATCGCGCTGACCACCACCCGCGGGCCCATCACCCTCGTCACCCAGCCCCGGGGCGCCGCCGAGTTCGACCTCGTCACCGGCGACGGCGACGCCCAGTTCCGAACCGCCTACGGCACCGTCCGCGATGTCAAGCCCGAGCCCGGCCGCTACCGCGGCGTCTGGAACGGCGGCACCGCCCCGGTCACCCTCCAGTCCGGCGCCGGCCGCGTCCGCGTGATCGTCCACCCCCGCCCCGAGGGGTTCACGATCAGCGAGAGCCGCAACGACATCTGGACCGACTGAACCAGCGCCCCGGAGCGGGCACTGAGCCGCGCTCAAGCACCTTGACCACAAACCGAATCATCGTGGTAGGCTCGCAATCAGCGATTGCCAGAGCACGCTCTGCACGCGTGCGATCCCAGGGCAACTTCCATCTGGAGCCCGCCATGCACCGCGTCAACCCTACCGCCTTCCCCGCCGCACTATCGCTCGCGATCGCCGCGCTGTGGTCACCCGGCTGCGCAAGCTCGTCCGCGACCGATACGCAGCCGCGAACCGAAGCCCGCCCCGAGCAAGGCGTCGCGCCGAGCCGCGTCATCGTGACCGAAGCCAACCAACGCATCCTCGCGCAGGAAGTAGTCGTCAACGCCCCGATTCAGCAAGTGTGGGACGCGTACACCACCGCCGAAGGATGGACCGCGTGGGCCGTGCCCGCCGCCGAAGTGGATCTCCGCGTCGGCGGCGAGATCCGCACCTCGTACACGGGCCAGGTCGGCGATCCGGGCACGAACGTGCTCAAGATCCTCAGCTATGTCCCGCGGCGTCTGCTATCGCTTCGCGCTACTTCCACGGAGAACTGGCCGGAGGTCATGAAGCATGACGCCGACCGACTCTCCAATGTGATCCTCTTCGAGCAGCTCGAAGACGGACGCACACGGGTCGAGTCTTACGGCATCGGGTACTCCGACGCGCCGGAGTACGAAAGCATGATGCAGTTTTTCATCGACGCCAACGAACGCCTGCACGCCAACCTCACCCGCTACCTCGAGGAAGGTGAACGGGTCGACTGGGGCCAGTAAGCCGCGTCGACCAACGGCGCGCATCCGGCGCCCACCCGCAGCTACACGCGCTTCTGCGCGTCAACCAGGTGGTTCATGTACCGCGAAATCTGATCGACCACGAACACCTTGTGCGACGGGTTCAGGTCGAACTCGAACGCCATGCCGCAGTACACATTCTGCTCGTGATCCATGTGCGTGTGCGCCAGCCGGCAGGTCAGTTCCAGCGGCGCCGGGATGATCGGCCGCAGGTCGAGACGCGTCCAGTAGAGCTTCGAGCTCTCGACCGCCGACCGCTCCTCCTTTGCCACGCGGATCCCGAGACCGCCGCCGCCGATGTTCGACAGCACCGCCCGAAACCCCACGCCCACATCCAGCCCGGACCCGGGCACAGCGTCCAGCGCCTCTTCGCCCGACTGATCCACCTGCCCCTTATCGATCAGCTCGAGGATCCGCGTCCGCCCCGCCACCTCCGCCGCCACGGCGGAAGCCGGATCAAGCAAGGGCCAGCACCGCACGCTCGGCAGGTTCAGCTCCGCCGTCGAGATACGCTGCTGCCAACGCCGCGTGCACCGCTCCACCCGGTCCGGCATCTCGATCCGAAGCGCCCCCGGCCGCCGATCCGGCCCCGGCTCGAGCGCCAGGACCTTCGTGTGGAACATCCACCGGTTCGACCCCACCGCCATCACGCCGATCAGCCGCGTGTCCGCCTCGAGCGCGACGGTCGCCCCCATCGTCCCGGGCGACTCCACCTTCAGCTCGCTGTCGTTCATCGCGAGCAGCTTCACACGCCACAGCAGGTCCTTCGGCGGCTCCAAGACCTCGTTCCGAAGAGGCCCCTCGTCCCGGTTCCGCCGGTCCACCGCCAGCTCGAGGCCGCCACCCCGCTCGTAGATCTGCCGGAGCGTGTCGCGCCACCGTTCCGTTCTTGACCGATTTGCGGGCACGGGGTTCCCCTTCCTCGCCGCACCAGCGGCTCATATCAAGATCGGCCGACGCCTCGCAGCGCCTTCAGGTCGGAACGCAGCCGGTCGCGGTCAGCCTCCATGAGACCCCCGCCACCGAACCGAACACGATACACCAACCGGGCGACCCGTTCGATAACCGGCGCACTTTCCGCGCCCGCCGCCACCACCACCCGCCCGTCCGAAGCGTGCTCCAACAGCGGACGCCACGCGGGCCGGGGGATCCCGAGCCGCCGGAACGACCGCGAAAGCTCCCGCCGGGCCCGCTTCAGGAGCGGCCCATCGTCCAGCCCCGCCGCCGCCCGCCGGCTCCCGAGACCCGCCAGCAACAGACGGACCGCCCGCCGCAGCCACCGCGCCAGGGGCCGATCGCCGCCCACCAGGGCCTGCAGAAGAGTCCCCAGGATCAACACCCCCGCGAAGGTCACCGCCGCGTTCCCGAGCGCCAGCCGCACCAGCCCGTACCCGCCCGCCTGCACCCGGTCGAGCGCATCCATCAGCCCGTCCCGCACCGCCAGCCCGCCCGGCACATGCTCACCGAGCAGCCGCGCCCGGCTCTCGTCGTCAAACCCCACCACCCCCCGGATCCACGCGAACTCCACCGTCTCGATCGCCCGCCGAGCCCACGCAATCAGCCCGTCCTCACGCGTCTCGTGCAGACGACCGAAGTCCTCCCGAGGCGTCGGATCGAACGGCCTCCACAGACCCGGCGCCACCTCCGCCTCCACCCAGGCGTGCGCGTTGCTCGCCCTCACCAGGTAGTGCCCCGTCGTCTCGTTGAACTCGCTCGCCACATACCCCGTCACCACCCGCGCCGGGATCCCCACCGCCCGGCACATCGCAGTCATCGCCGACGCGTAGTACTCGCAGTGACCACGACGCGTCGTGAACAGGAAGAACTCCGTCGGGTCCCGCCCCCGCGGCACCGACGGCTCGTTCAGGTCGTACTGGAACCGCTCCCGCGTGAAGTACCCCTCGAGCAGCCGCGCCGCCTCGTTCGACGCATCCGCGCTCCGCTCCGCAGAATCCACCGTGATCCCCGCGTCCGCAAGCACCTGCCGCGCCAGCTCCGCGATCGGCTCCGACCCGATCGGCTCGGCCAAACTCAGCGCCCCGCCCCCCTCGCGCGGCGCGATATCCCGATCGTCGCACCACACCGTGTACTCGATCTTCCCGTCCTGCCCCGTCACCAGGAGCGTCCCGTCCTGCAGGTCGTGGTACAGCGCCTGCACCGCCGTCCCCAGCTGCAACCGCTCCGGCCGCCAGATCGTGAACAGGTGCGTCCCCCCGCGCGACCCCTGCCGCAGCGTCACCCGCACCTCGTAGGTCCAGTCCGCAGGCGTCCCCCCCACCAGCATCGGGTTCGTGCTGCCAAACGCCGAGGGCCCGCGCTCGTTCGCCGACCGCCGCAGCGGCACATCCCGCACCCACCGCCCGTTCTCGTACGAGTCCAGCACCGCCCCGCGCATGTAGAAGGTCCGAAGCGGCGCCCCCACATTCCGACCGTCCAGGTCGACGATCCGGACATCCATCACCGGCTCCGGGCTCTGGCTGATCAGCCCGCCCGTCCCGAGCGTGATCTCATCGTTGAAACCGACAACGCTCCCCACCGCCGCGTTGCCCCACTGCCCGAACGCGCTCGTCCCCACACCCCGCGGCATCAGGACGAACGCCAGCAGCGACAGCACCATCGCCGCCACCCAAGACCCCGCCACCAGCCGCCGAGCATCGCGCCCAAGCCGCGCCGCCCGACCGTCCGACACCCGCCGGAACCGATCCCCCGGCGCCCGCCGGGCAACCGCGTCGAGCTGCTGCAGCACCACCGCGCCCATCAGCGTCGGCACGAACACGATCAGCAGCACGCCCACACCCAGCGTGTTGCTCGTCAGCATCGCACCCACCGCCAGGAACGACGACAGCGTCAGCACCTGCGCATCGTCCCGCGGCGCCCGACGGTCCAAAAGCTTCACCACCAACAGCAGCGTCACGAACTCGCTGAACGCCTCCACCTCGAACTGACCACGCGTCACCCGCAGCACCGCGTACCCAACAGCCCCCACAAGCAGCGCGTTGATCAGCGCCCGCGGCATCGCCCGCGGCGGCGTCCCGTGCGTGAGCCACCACGCCGCCACCGCCCCCGGCACCGCCAAAACGAAAAGCCCGAGATTCCCGTCCGCAGCCGCGTACCCCGCGATCGCCACGAGCGCCACCGCGAGCAACGCCGGCTGCAAAAGCCTCGAGGGATTCACGACGCCGCCCCCCGTCCCGCGAACCCGATCGCGTCCCCCGCCCGCGTCGCCCACGAGCCGATCCGCCGCCACACCCGCCGGTCACCCGCCCCCGCGGGCGTCACCTCCTCCAGGTCCTCCCCCAGCCCATCACCGCTGAGCCACTCACCGGGCCGGTCCGCCGCCAGCGTCACCACCCCCCGCTCCCCGTTCGACTCCCCGCCGCTTTCCGCCACCACGCGCACGATCCCCACACCACGCGGCTCATCGATCCCGGGCACCGCCGTGTCCGCCGACGCCGTCCCGACCCGCGCCAGCGCCCGCAGCGCCGACTCGGCCACCTGCCGCCCCGTCGCCCGAGGCACACGCACCCCCGCCCACGCCGCCTCCAGCCCCACCGACATCCCCGCCTCCGCCGCCCGTTCCACCACCGCCCCGGCCAGCGCGATCGCCCGCTCCCGCAGATGCACCGGCGTCGACGCATCAAACTCCGCCAGCCGCACCACGCACCGCGGCGGCACCGGCGGGATCATCTGACGGATCACCAAACTCCCCTGCCGCGCCGAAGGACGCCACGCGATCAGCCGCGGGCTGTCACCCGGCACATACGACCGCAGCCCGTAGAACTCGTCCCCCGAGCCCACCCGCGCCGCGATCGGTCGATGCGAAGACA
The DNA here is from genome assembly GCA_964615815.1 of uncultured Phycisphaeraceae bacterium. GTDB lineage: Bacteria > Planctomycetota > Phycisphaerae > Phycisphaerales > UBA1924 > DAIQNV01. Next base: position 68,492 of record CAZTQV010000001.1, read on the forward strand.
CCGTCTGGCCCGAGGGTGCCGACACCGTCGCCCGAAGTCGCACCGCCCGCGGCCCCACCTCAACCGCCGTCGGCAGGTCGAACACCAGCGTCTTCCGCAAGAGCCCGAACGGCGCCGTGCTCGTTACCTCCACCCGCCCGAGCTCCAACACGCCCCGCCCCCTCGGCACGAACCGCGACACCGCGTTCGCCACCCCGCCCGCCGGCACATGCGTCAGCCCCGTCTCGATCGTGAGCGGCCGCTCGCCGTCCGCCCCCGCGAAGACCGCCCGCTCGCGGATGATCAGCCCAAACGCCGGCATCCACCGGCTCGTGCTCCGCACCCGGTACCGGATCTCCACCCCCCGCCCCACACGCCCGGGCCCGGGCGGCACCCGCTCCAGCCGCACCCCCATCAGCCCAGACCCGCTCGTCAGCCCGCTCACCACCAACCCCCCCACCGCGACGCCGAACGCCCAGAACAGAAGATTGTTCTGGCTGTTGATCGCCCCCACCGCCAGGAACACCGCCGTCATGATGAACAGACCGGTCGTCGCGCTCAGGTCGTACCGACGCTGCACCGGCTCGTCCCCCACCCGAACCGGCTTGCCCCCTGCTTCACGCGCCACGCTTCACCGTCCACGCCCCCCACACGCCCCGCCACCCACGGGCCGGTCCATCGACCCGCGCTCGACCCCGATTCGTCAATCCCCGCCCCCGGGTTGCGTCACCTGCTCGTCCTCGCCCGACCCGGCCTCGGCCCCCGCCTCAGCCCCCCCCTCAACCTCGCTCTCGGCAACCGCCGGCTCGTTCGAAGGAGCGTTCTCAGCCGCCCCCTCCGCCGACTTCGCATCCTTGGGCCGCGTCCCGACCGTACCGAGCCCCAGCCCCGCCAGTTCACCCGCCGTCGGCAGGTCCTTCAGGTTCTTCAGCCCGAACGCGTCCAGGAACGCCTTCGTCGTGCCGTACAGCATGGGCCGCCCTAGCTCCTCGGCCCGCCCCACCACCGCGATCAGCCGCCGCTCCAAGAGGCTCCTGAGCACCTCCCCGCACCCGACGCCGCGGATCGCTTCGAGCCGCGCCCGCGTCAGGGGCTGCTTGTACGCGATGATCGCCAGCGTCTCGAGCGCCGCCCGCGTCAGCTTCGACGCCCCCCGCCCCTTGTGATACGCCGCCAGCACCCGCGCGTGCTCCGGCAGTGTCATCACCCGGTACCCGCCCGCCACCGCCTCGACGCGGAACGCCCGACCCCGCTCGGCGTACTCGGCGTTCAGCCGCTCGACGGCCGCGTCTACCGCCGCCGTCGCCCCCTCGCCCTCCAGCACCCCCGCCGCCGCCAGCGCCTCGCCCAGCCGCGACGCCGGCGTCGGGCGGTCCGAACTGAACAAGAGCGCCTCCACAGCCGCATCCACCGCGACGGGATCACCGATGGCGTCCCCGGCAAGGGTGTCCTGCTGCGTGTCCGTGTCCGTTCCAGTCGCCGTCGTCATCCCGCCACTGTACACCCCCCGTCCACCCCGCCGCCCCCACCGGCCCTCACCCGCCCCGCTCACCCCGTATCCTCCACCCGCCATGCCCTTCCCGGCCGCCCTCCTCCCCTCATCCCAGCACGAGCACCCGGGCCTCCCCCGCCTCACCGAGGCCCAGCTCCACGCCCGCCGCGAGGGCGTCTTCCTCATCTTCGCCGGGCTCTTCCTGGGCACCCTCGCGATGCTCAACATCCTGGGCATCACCCGCTTCATCAAGCTCTTCGAGATCGACTTCGACCAGGCCACCCCCGGCGCCACCGCCTTCGCCGTCGCCGTGGGCGTCCTCCCTTACCCTATGACCTTCCTTTGCACCGACTTCATCTCCGAGCTCTACGGCCGCAAACGCGCCAACCTCGTCGTCTGGGTCGGCTTGCTGCTCAACATCTGGGTCGTCGCGATCCTCTGGCTGGGCGGCATCCTCCCGGGCTTCGAGGCGCGGGGGCCCGAGGGCGGGCTGATCCCGGACGCCGCGGGCCGCGAGCCCGTCTTCTTCGAGATCCGCACGCTCGCCTTTGGCGCGGTCACGGCGAGCATGATCGCCTACCTCGCCGCCCAGTTCATCGATGTGCAGGTCTTCCACTTCTGGAAGTGGCTCACCAAGGGCAAGCATCTCTGGCTGCGGAACAACGGCTCGACCATCGTCAGCCAGCTCGTGGATTCGACCGCGGTCATCCTGATCACCCACTTCTACGCCAGGGCCCTGCCAATCGACGAGGCACGCGACCTCTGGCCACAGCTCCTCGCGTTCATCGCGACCGGCTATGTCTTCAAGCTCGCCGCCGCCCTCCTCGACACCATCCCCTTCTACTACGGCACGCGCTACCTCCTCCGCTACCTCCGCCTCCCCCCGCCGACGCACCCCGAAGACCACACCCACCCCCCCGCCACCGCCGCCGTCGAAGCCGGCGTCGGCTGAAGCGCAACACGCATTTCCACGGTGCCCCGAACCGCCCAAAGGGCGCTTCGGGCGATCCACCACAGACGCACTACTCAAACTCGATCCCCACCCACGCCGAGTGGTCATACGCCGGATCCCCGTTCGACCCGGCATCAAACTCCAACCGCACCCGCCCCACCCCCGCCGGCAATGCGCCCTCCAACCGCACGCGAGCGATGCGCCCGCGCAGCGCACCCTCGGCGATCACAACACGCCCGCCACCCTCCACCTCCCCCACCCCCCCCACCACGCGAGCAACAACGCCATCACCCAGCAACGCCCCGTCCTCACCGATCCCGCTCGGCAACACCACCGCATCCGCTACGACACGCCGCGCTCCGGCCGGCACTTCAACAACGCACACCGAAGGCGCATGCACGAACAACGCGAGCTCGCCACCAACCTCGCGCCACTCCGCCCCAAACGCCGCCGACTCCACGCCGGCACGCGCCACACCCAGCCACCGCGCCGGCGCACCCTCGATCTCAACACGCTCGAACGAAACCGAAAGCTCATCGCGCCACAACCCGTTATCCGGCACCGCCTCCACGCGCAGCGACCGCACGCGCTTACTCGGCAGCGCCCCCGCCTCGCCGGTCGCCATCAGCACGCCGAACTCGGCCGTCGTTTCAACCAACGGCGACACGACAAAGCCCGCGCGGGCGAGCTCGGGGACGAGCTGGTAGCGGTGCTCGCCGGTGTCGGTGGTGAGGACGATCTCGAGGTGCGGGAGCTTGTACGCCGCGCCGACGGCACGCCCGGCGAGGGTGGGTTCGGGGTCGATCGTGCACCAGATGATGGCGTCCGAGTCCATCGGGATCTCGACCGATTCGCCGAGGCGAAAGCGGGACTTCGTGCGCACGGGTGCGCCGGCCGTGCGCACGCCGCTCGCGGCTGTGCGCACGGCCTTCGGCGTCTCCAGACGGTCCAAACGAAGGAACGGCCCCGCCCGCCCGACCCACTCATGATGGCCCCAAAGGGCCAGCCACGCGGGCCCCTCAACCGTGCTCGGCAGACGGTTGTTGAAGCGTTCGCCGGCGGGTGTTATTTCGAACAGAACCGTTTCCGGCGCGGCGTCTGACATAAGAAATGCTGCATTCGCGTGAGCGAGCGTTTCGGTGTGCGTGTTGATGCCGAGGTATGCCGGGCGTGGTGTGTAGTCGCCGACGGCGACCGCGAGGCCGGCGCTGTCGGGGATGATGTCGATGGTGCGGTTGATCGGCTCGATGCCGGCGGCGGTGCGGAGGGATTCGAGACGGTCTTTGTAGGTTGTGCTGCGCCAGGGGCCTTGGCCGATGAGGGTGCGGGCAAAGGCGGCGGTTCGGTGCGCGCCTTTGTCGATGGGGCTGGTGCCGGGCATCCAGCGGTTGCCGGTGATGAGGACGAACGCGCAGACGGCGACCGACCCTGTCGCGGCGAGGGGCACCAGGAAGCGGCGCGGCTTTTTGTGTGATCTCTGGCTCGGTGCGATCGCGAGGTTCGCGGCGACGAGCAGCAGGCCGACGGCGGCCGCTTGCTCGATCTGGTTGCCTGCGAAGGCGTGTTTGAAGGAGACGAAGGCGACGAAGCCGAGGGCGGCGGCGGCGATCCAAGGCTGGAAACCGCGGGGATTGCGGGCGAAAGTGGCGATGGGCGGGGCGGCGAGGGCGAGGGCGAAGGCGGCGACGAGGGGCCAGGAGTAGGGCGCGACGAAGCCCTTGGACATGGCGTCGCCGTAGCCGGCGCTGAGTTCGAGGCAGGCGGCGACCCAGGCGGGGAAGTCCTGTAGGTGCTGTCCCGCGGCGAGCCAGGAGAGGGCGAGCGCGGCGGCGAAGGCGAGGGCGGGCCACGGCGGGCGGCGGCGGACGGCGAGGTCGTACAACGCGAGCGATGCGAGGAGGGCGGCGCCGAGGACGAAGAAGTTGAACTTGACGAGTGCCGCGATGCCGGCGAGGGCGGCGAGGGCGATGGTCTGCCAGCGGGTGCGTTCGTCGCGGGGCGTTTGCAGGCCGAGGGTGAAGGCGCCGAGGGCGAAGGCGAGCCAGAGGACCTGGTCGGCGCCGATGAGGGCGAGGAGGGCGCAGGCGATGGCGAGGGCGGCGGTCACCCAATGCTTCCGGCCTTGCGTGTTCTGGATGATTCGATACCAGCCGAGGACGAGGGCCGCGACCATCGCGGCGCGGAGCAGGAGCAGCGGGACGAGCCAGCTCGACGGCACGAGGTGTCGCTGGTCGGAGAGGACGCCGAGCGGGCCGTAGGTGAAGATGACTTCGGGGCCGAAGCGGGCGCCGTCGCGCAGGAGCTCGGGCATGGCGAGCATGAAGGCCTCGTCGACGCGGGCGGCGGCGATGGAGGGCTCGGGGAGAGGGTGGGCGTCCCACGGGACGAGCAGCACGACGCCGATGAGGACGGCGAGGGCGCGGGGGATCCACGGTCGGCGGGGGGCGGTGTTGGTGGTCGGGGCGTTCGTCACGGTGGGCAGTGTGCGCGAATGTTGTCCACCGCGTTTGTGCGGGCGGGGGTGCGTGGGTACGCTTGGGATGCTGTTGGTGCCGGGCCTCGGAGGCCCGGTGAAAAGGGAAGTGCGGTGAAAGACCGCCGCGGACGCGCCGCCGTGAGGGGTGCTGACGCCGGGCCACGAAGCCACTGACGCGGAAGCGTCGGGAAGGCGGCCCTGCTGAGCCCCGAGCCGGAAGACCTGCCATCAGCCATCGAGTCGGCCCTCGCGACCCAGGGCCCGGCGGCGATCGGTGCGCGCCCTCCGAGCATCGTCTCCCCCGGACCACCCCGCGAAGGCCTTCGTGACTCACCGGAGGGTCGTCCTGCGCGATCGGGGCGGAACGCCGGGCGTGGGCCCGGGTTTGGAAGGGGCTTGATGGCCCGGAGTGTTTGTGTGCGTGCCGCGATGGCGGCGGGTGTTGTCGTGTCTGTTTTCGGGGCGGCTGCGGCTGATCCGTGGGCGGACGCGGTGGTGAGCTACGAGGCGGGGGCGGGCGTGTCCGCGGACTTCAGTGATCCGGCGGCGGCGCTGGGTTCGCCGACGCGGTTTACGAGCCCGAGTTCTCCGTTCGGTGGGCCGACGACGCCGTTCCAGTCGGCGTTCGGGGCGGATGAGCTGGTGTCGATCGGTGAGGGCGGGCATCTGACGGTTCGGTTTGACAATGTGATCCGGAACAGTGCGTCGAATCCCTTCGGGATCGACCTGTTGATCTTCGGGAACGCGTTCTACTTCGATGCGGACTTTCCGAACGGCGTGGCCGGCGGGTTTGCGGGCGAGGGGGGGACCGTTGAGGTGAGCAAGAACGGGGTGGACTGGTTCCTCGTTCCCGACGCGGGGGCGGACAGCGGGTTCCCGACGCTTGGGTTCAGCGATGTGACGGAGCCGTTCCCGACGGCGGCGGGGAGCGTGGAGACGGACTTCACGAAGCCGGTGGATCCGAGCTTTGATCCGACGGGGCTGAGCCTCAGCGCGATCATCGCGGGGTACGACGGGTCGGGCGGGGGGCTCGGGATTGATATCGGGGCGCTCGGGCTCGACTTCGTGCGGTATGTGCGAGTGAGCAACCCTCTTGGCAGCGGGTTCTCGCCCGAGATCGATGGGTTCGCGGATGTGGTGCCGACGCCGGGGACGGCGGCGGTGCTGGGGCTGTCGCTTGGGGCGTGTGTTCGCCGCCGGCGGGGGCGTGCGTGAGGGGATCGCGCCTGATTGCTTGCTTGATCGTGGTGCTGGGTGGGGGTGGAGGAGCCCTCGCCCAGCATCACTTCTCGGCGTACGCCGCGGCTCGCGGCGGGGTTGTCGATGCGCGGATCGATCCGGGGCCGGCGGATTTGTCGGGGCCGGCGTGGGTGTTCCCGGCGTCGGACCCGGCGGTGAGCTCGGTTGAATTTGTGCCGGAGGCGTCGGTGGTGGTCGAGGGGGCGTTCGTGTACGCGGTGTCGCGTTCGCCGGCGCGGGTGTGGGCGATCGATCGGGAGACGGGGGTCGCTGTGTGGTGGGCGGCGATGCCTGCGCCGGTGCTGGATTCGTGGTCGGCCCCGGCGATCGATCGGGTGAACGAGACCGTGCTGGTGGCGTCGGGCTCTTCGGGTTCGGCGGGCGGTGAGGTGCGGGCGTTTGATCTCAAGACGGGAGCGCTGACATGGACGGCCGTGCTGCCCCGGGACATCGTGAACGCGTCGCCCGTCGTCACGACGGACCTCGGGGCGGCGGATCGGGCGTTTATCGTCGACTACGAGGGCTTCTACACGGGTGGGAGCGGGGCGGGGCTGCACTGCATCAATGTGGATCCGTTTGACGCGGCGCGGAACCCGTATGCGCCGGGGGAGATCGTGTGGTCGCTTGCGCTCTTCAGCGGGGCGAGCGGGGCGAGCGTGGCGTACAGCCGGGGGCGGGTGTACTTGGGGACGAGCGGGGACTTTGGGGGGGCGCTTTCGGGCGAGATCGTGTGCGTGGATGCGCGGGCTCGCGATGCGGCGGATGCGGTGGTGTGGCGGACGGAGCCCGTGGGGGATGACGGGTTTCTCGGGGGCGTCGCGGCGGGTCGTGGGGCGGTGTACGCGGCGAGCTATGACTTCTTTGGCGGGCCGGGTAGTTCGCGGCTGGTGAAGCTGGATGCGTTGACGGGTGATGTGGTGTGGCAGGTGGCGGCGGCGCGGACGAGTTCGACGCCGGTGGTGCTGGCGGACGGGCGGGTGGTGGTGTCGGGGGGGATCGCGGGGTTCGGGAGTGTGCCGACGGTGCAGGTGTTCCGCGACGACGGGGGGAGCGGGACGCTCGTGGGCGATACGGCGCTCGATACCTGGGAGGACGACGGGGATGGGGTGTTGGAGCCTGGGGAGTTTGAGCTTGTGGGCGGGTGGAGTCATCAGCCGGTGGCGGTCGTGGATCCGACTGTGGATGGGGGGCGGCTCTTTGTGGGTGAGCCGGTGATTGCGGGCGGGCTGTTTGCGGGATACGGGCGGCTGCGCGCGGTGGATTTGTCGGTGGGGTTCGGGGAGCCGGGGTGGGTGGAAGATGTGTACGAGGGGGCGGGGGCGTCGCCGGCGGTGGTTGGGCGGACGCTGTACACGGTGGGGCCGGGGGGGCTGGTGGCTTTTGGGTTGCCGGAGCGGCTGGATGTGGATGGGGATGGGCGCGTGGATGTGGAAGATCTGATTGCGTGGACACGGGGGGAGGGAACGCGTGATGTGGATCGGGATGGGGTGGTGACGGAGGCGGATCGGCGGATGTTGGAGGGGTTCTTGCGGCGGTATGAGCGTGAAGAGCGGCGTGGGGGGCGGGGTGGGGGGCGATGAGGGGGCGCGCGTTCACGCTTGTGGAGATGCTGGTGTCGATCGCGGTGATGGCGCTGCTGATGGGCGTGTTGCTGCCGGCGGTGGGTGCGGCTCGGGAGACGGCGCGGACGGCGCGGTGTCTCTCGAATGTGCGACAGCTTGGGGTGGGGTGGGTCCTGTACGCGGATGATCACGATGGGTGGACGATGCCGTTGGCGTATACCGAGCCGCCGGATGTTGGGTACCCGGGTGACGGGGTGTACTGGTTCGGGACGGACGGGCGGGTGACGGGGCGGGTGGATTACGCGGCGGGGTTGCTGTCGCCCTATGTGGGGACGGCGGCGGACGGGGAGGGCGTGTACGAGTGCGATGCGCAGCCGGAGGGGAGCTATCGGCCGCAGGGCAGGACCGGGCTGCGGACGACGACCTACGGGTACAACGGGTACGGGCTGTGCCCGCCGAAGACGCCGGGGTGGGGCGGGGCGTGGGGGCCGATCGGTGGGCAGCGGTGGCGGCGGGTCGATGGGTTGGCGAGGCCGAGTTCGGTGCTGGTGTTCGCGGACACGCTGCTGTGGACGGGGGCGCGGGGGGAGGCGCGGTGGTCGGGGGAGGCGGCGCGGAGCACGGCGTTGCTTGATCCGCCGATGCTGTTCAGCGGGGGGATCTGGAGTGTGAACGAGAGCCCGACAACGGCGTTCCGGCATCCGGGCGAGGTCGCGGCGGGCGTGCGGGCGGACGGCTCGGCGGCGGGGCACGCGGCGGAGGCGGGGTGGCTTGTGGTGACGGATGCGGTGGAGGGGGCGAGCGTGGGGTCGGTGGGGACGGAGCCCGGGCCCTGGTATGTGCCGGATTGGGAGCGGTGGCGGTAGGCGGACGGAAGCTGTGCTTCGCGGTGCCGGTGGTCATCCAGCCCGCTCGCTGACGCTCGGGGCTCCGTGGAGGGCGCTGCTTTCCTGCTGGTTACTTGTAGAGCACGGGTCCTTGTTCGATGCGGGCGCCGGTGCGGTCGGCGATGGCGAAGGGGCTGGTTCCTCTCATGCTGGCGGAGCCGTAGCGGCCCTGTTTGTCGACGGCGTAGAAGCGGACATTGAAGTTGGGCTCGTTGCGGTCGTTGGTGTGGCGCTTCTGGCGGATGGAGTTTCGGGCGATCTTTTCGAGGACGGCGAGGCATGCGTCGGTGGGGCTGAGGCCCTGGGCCATGTGCTGCACGACGCTGAACGCGCCGCAGCTCTGGATGACGGACTCGCCGCGACCCGTCGAGCCGGCGGAGCCGATGTCCTCGTCGCAGTAGAGGCCGGCCCCGATGATGGGTGAGTCGCCGACGCGGCCTTGGATCTTGTAGCTGAGGCCGCTGGTGGTGGTGCAGCAGCCGACATTGCGGGCGGCGTTGACGCAGGAGCAGTGGATGGTGCCGGTGGTGTGGGGGATGGCGGTGGTGCCGTCGGGGTTCCAGTCCATCTGATCGATGTCGAGCCAGTCGTCGTTGGGCGAGAGGTTGCGCTTCCAGCGGAGCCAGGCTTCGCGGGCGCGGTCGGTGAGGAGGTCGTGGTGACCGAAGCCATGGAGGCGGGCGAAGCGCTTGGCGCCTTCGCCCACGAGGAGGACATGGTCGGTTGTCTGCAGCACCTTGAGGGCGACCTGGGCGGGGTGGAGGGTGTCCTCGAGGGCGGCGACGGCGCCGGCCTTGTGGGTGGGGCCGTGCATGACGGCGGCGTCGAGGGTGACGACTCCTCGCTCGTCGGGGAGTCCGCCGAGGCCGACGGACATGTCGTTGGGATCGGCCTCGACGACGCCGACGCCCTCGACGGCGGCGAGGGCGGGGTCGGTGTTGTTGTTCATGAGGCGGACGGCGCGGGCGACGGTTTCGAGGCCGTTGGCGCTGGCGATGGCGACGGGGCCTTCGCGTGGGTCGTCGCCGGGGTGGCGGGGGCGGCTTCGGGGCTGGTTCGTGGGTTGGGCTCGCTCGGGCTGATGCGCGGCGGTGGAGGCGGCGCAGCCGGCGAGGGCGAGCGCGCCAGTGGCGAGGAGGGCTTCGCGGCGGGAGAGGGCCATCGTGGGTCCTTTCGCTGGAGGTGAAGGGGGGAGGGTACAGGAGAGACGGGCTGGAAGCCCATCCCACTGGGTTAGTGGCCGATGTGGACGCCAGCGGCTTCGAGGGCGGCGCGGACGGCGGCGGCGATGGCGGGGGCGTTGGGGGTGTCGGCGTGGAGGCACAGGGTGGTGGCGTGGAGGGGGATGGGTGTGCCGTTGTTCGTGATGGCTTCGTTTCGTATGGCGATGCGGACGGCTTGTTCTGCGGCTTCGGCGGGGTCGGTGATGGTGGCGTCGGCGTGGGTTCGGGAACGGAGCGTGCCGTCGGGCTCGTAGCGGCGGTCGGCGAAGGCTTCGGGTTCGGGGGTGATGTGGAGGGAGCGGTAGAGGTCGAGGGTGGGGCTGTTGGCGGGGGCGATGAGGTGGGCGGCGGGGAAGATGGCCTTGGTTTCTTCTGCGAGCATGGCGGCGATGGCGTTGTCGTTCGTGGCGTCGTGGTAGAGGGCGCCGTGGGGTTTGACGGCGAAGACGGGGACGGCGAGGCGGGCGGCGATGGTGGCGAAGGCGATGAGTTGGTCGCGGAGGGAGGCGGCGAGGTCGGCGTTGGAGATCGGGATGGACTTGCGGCCGAAGTGGGTGCGGTCGGGGTAGGCGGGGTGGGCGGCGATGAGGCAGTTGGCCTGGGCGGCGGCCTGGATGGCTTCAGTCATGGAGTCGTCGTCGCCGGCGTGGCCGCCGCAGGCGATGTGGACAAGGGAGACATGCTGGAGCAGTTCGTGCTCGCGGTCGCGGGCGGGGCCGGGGGGGGCTTCGCCGGTGTCGCAGGCGAGGTGGACGGAGAGGGTCATATGGCTTTGAGTGGTGGGGTTGATGGATTGGATGATGGCGTTGAGTTCGTTGTACGCGGCGTGGGCATCTTCGGGGGTGGTGCGTTCGAGTCGGATGGTGTCGCGGGGGCGGCGCTGGGCGAGGGCGCTGAGGTCGGCGGCGATGATGGAGATGGGCATGGGGTATCCGCCGATGGTCGGGCCGTCGGGGCCGAGGATGATGGGGCTGCCGGCGAGGGGGACCTGGATGGTGCCGGGGACGGCGGGTTCGGAGCGGGTGCCTTCGGGTGGGCTCGGGACTTTGGTTCCGGTAAGGCGGACGCCGGTGCGGTCGGACTGGTCGGCGATGGTGAAGGAGCGGAGGAAGAGCTGGTCGTGGGCGATGGTGGAGAAGTGGGGCCAGTGGTTGGCGGGGAGGGTGCGGAGGGTGGTTCGGGCGAGGTGGGTTTCGACTTTGGCGAGGAGGTCGGGGGGGAGGGGTTTGAGGTCGGGGTGCTCTTGAAGCGGGGTGATGGGGAGTTCGTCGCCGGCTTGCAGTGGGCGGCCGGGGTGGCCCAGGCCGCTTGCGGTGTGGGTGGAGCGGCTCTGCAGGACGGGGGTGGTCTGGATGCCTCCGGCGACGCAGAGGTAGGCGCGGAGGCCGCCTGTGAGCGGGCCTATGTGGAGCTCGTATCCGGCGCGCATCGCGGTGGGCGTCCACGGGCGGACGCGGCCGTTTTCGTGCAGACCGATGAAGAGGGCCTTGGGGGCGTTTGCGCCGGCGAGGCAGATCGTGCTGTCGCAGTGGAACTGGAAGATGCCGCCGCCGAGGGTCATTTCGAGGGAGGCGGCGGACTGCTCGTTGTGGAGGAGGCGGTTGCCGAGGCTATGGCTGAAGCGGTCGAACGCGCCGCCGAGGGGGACGCCGGAGGACATGTAGCCGGGGCGGCCGAGGTCTTGCACCGTGGTATGAAAGCCGGGGTGGAAGACGCGGAGGGTCATGGGCTGGGCTGGGCTGCGTGGAAGTCGTCGAGCGGGATGGGCTGGAAGCGGACGGTGTCGCCGGCGGCGAGTGTGGCGGGGGGATCCCTCGACGGGTCGAAAAGGGTCATTGTGGTGCGGGCGATGAGTCGCCAGCCGCCTGGGGTGGCGTGCGGGTAGATGCCGGTGCGGTCGGCGGCAATGCCGACGCTGCCGGCGGGGACGCGTGGGCGGGGCGTGGGGAGGCGGGGGGTGTGGAGTTTCTCGGGCAGGCCGGCGAGGTAGGCGAAGCCGGGTTGGAAGCCGAGGCAGTCGACGGTGTAGGTGGCGGAGGCGTGGAGGTCGGTGAGTTCTTCGGTGGTGATGTTGAGGTCGGCGGCGAGGGGTTCGAGGTCGGGGGCGAGGGAGGGGTGGTAGCAGGCGGGGATGGTGTGAGAGGCGGGCTGGGTGGGTTTGGAGCGGGCGGATTCGCGGGCGATGGCGGCAGCGTGTGCGAGAGCGTCGTGCGAGGACAGCGTTGGTTCGTGCACGATCAGCAGCGATTCGGCGCTCGGGACGATGTCGGTGATCCAGCTTCGTTCTTTGCTGGCGAAGAGTTCGGCGAGGGCGCGGATGCGGGCGCGGGTTTCTTCGGGTGAGCGGCGGGGGGAAGGGGGGAGGGTGAGGCGGAGGGAGCGGTCGGAGGTGGTGGTGATGATGGGGACGGGCACGGGGGGAGTGTAACGCGGGCGTTGCGTACAGAAGCACCACCCGCAGAGCCGGGTGGTGGCACCGTTGGGTGTGTTCTCCGCGCTGCTTACTGCGGTTGGTCGCTGACGACCTGGCCTTCGATGATGGTGCCGATGCAGTGGGTGGTGTATTCGAAGGGGTCGCCGTCGAAGAGGGCGAGGTCGCCGTCCTTGCCGACTTCGATGGAGCCGACGCGGTCGTCGACGCCCAGCATCTTGGCGGGGGTGATGGTGATGGCCTCGAGGGCGCGGTCGAAGCCGAGGCCGTAGGCGGCGGCGATGGCGGCTTCGAAGAGCACGACGCGGACCTTGGGGACATAGCCCTCGTAGCCGGACTGCAGGGCGATGGTGACGCCGGCGTCGGCGAGTGTGGCGGGGGTGGTGAGGCTCATGTTGACGAGCTCGCCGCCGCCCCAGGCGCGGGCCATGGGCGGGTGGACGATGACGGGGATGTCCTTCTCCGCGAGGCGCTCGGCCTCGAGGTAGGCCTCGGCGCCGGAGTCGAGCCAGAGCTCGAAGCCGAACTCGTCGGCGAGGCGGAGGGCGGAGTCGATGTCCTGGGCCTTGTTGGCGGTGACGATCAGCGGAATCTCGCGGTTGAGGACGCTGATGAGGGTGTCGAGGCGGAGATCGGGTGCGGGTGCATCCTTCTCGTCGTCGCCCTCGGCCTCCTCGATGGTGCGCATCCGCTCCTGGGCCTTGAAGAGCTGCTCGCGGAGCATGGCGACGAGCTTGCCGCGGGTGCCGGGGGATTGACCGCCGCCCTTGAGGGCGCTCGGGCTGACGGTGGCGACGACGGCGGCGGGGCTCTTGAGGACGATGTCGGAGACATTGTCCTCGCGGGTCTTGACGACGATGGTCTGGCCCGAGATGAGTTCGCCCGGTGCGTAGCCGGTGTGGACGGTGGTGATGCCGAGGCCACGGAGGTAGGCGACGAGGGCCTCACGCGAGTTGTAGGAATCGAGCGCGCGGAGCTCGGGCTGGATGGCGCCCGAGGTTTCAAGCATGTCCTGGTCCTCGCGGGCGCTGTTGTAGATGCCGGTGAGGCCGGCGGTGGAGCGGCCGTCGATGAGACCGGGTGTGACGACGGCGGCGCGGCGCTGGTCGAGGCCCTGGGGGATGTTGACCGAGTCGCGGGGGCCGACGGCGGCGATCTTGCCGTCCTTGATGACGACGACGCCGTCGGTGATCGGCTCGCCGGCGGCGGTGTGGATCGTGTCGCCGAAGACGACGAGGTCCTGGGCGGTCGCGATGGTAGCGATGGCGGCAGTGGCGAATGCGATGAGCTTGTGCATCAGTTGGCCCCCCCGCTGCTGCGGGCGTTCATCAGGTGGTCGTAGCAGCAGAAATACGGCTCGAGGTCGTGGCCGGCTCCGTAGCCGCCGTTGGCGTAGAGCTCGTCCTCGGGGTTGGAACGATCGAAGACCTTGCGGCCCTCGACCCAGGTCTCTTGGACCTTGGTGTACACGCTGAAGGGGTCGCCGTCGAGGATGATGAAGTCGGCGTCCTTGCCCTCGGTCAGGGAGCCGGTGCGGTCGGCGACATCGAGCATGCGGGCGCCCTCGATGGTGAGCGAGCGGAGCGCGCCCTCGCGGGACATGCCGGCGCGGACTCCCAGGGCCGCCATGCGGAGGAAGAAGCGGGAATCGGTGATCCAGTCGTCGGTGTGGTAGGCGACGCGGGCACCGGCGTCTTCCAGCACGGACCCGGTCTTCATGACGAGGTTGACAGCTTCGAGCTTGCCGCCCGGGGAGTCGACGAGGATGATCGAGCAGGGGGCGCCCCAGGGTTCGCCGTCGGGGCCGTCGACGCCCTTGTAGTTCGCGATCTCGTCGGCGACGACCCAGCCCTCGCTGACATGGTGCAGCACGACGCGGAAGCCGAACTCGTCGGCGAGGCGCAGGACGGTCATGATGTCGTCGTGGCGGTGGGTGTGGTGGTGGACGATGCGCTTGCCAGACATCACCTCTAGCAGGGCCTCGGAGTCGAGGTCACGCGGGGGCATGTTGCTCTCGTCGCCCTCGGCCTTCTCGACCTTCTTGCCGTACTCGATGGCCTTGAGGAACTTCTCGCGGACGAGGAAGGCGCTCTTCCCGCGGGTGCCGGGCCAGCCGCGTTCGCCGTTCTCGCGGATGGAGTTGGTGCCGTTGGCCATCTTGAGGCCGCCCATCTTGTTGCCGTCGGCGTCGAGGATGGCGACATCGTCGATGGAGGCGGGGGCGTCGCCCTCGAAGAAGCGGAGCTTGACATAGGCCGTCTGGCCCGAGGAGAGGTGACCCGAGCCCGGCATGATGTTGAGCGTGGTCAGGCCGCCGGCGAGGGCCCGCTTGAAGCCGGAGTCGCGGACATTGATCGAGTCGCGGACGGAGACGCCCGGCTGGATGGGGCTGGAGCCGTCGGCGGCGCCGACGCCCCCGATGTGGCTGTGGGTGTCGACGAGGCCCGGCATGATGACCTTGCCCTCGAGGTCGACGGTCTCGGGGGCCCGGCCGCGGGAGCGGGGCGGGGCGCCCTGGCCCACACTGACGATCTTGCCGCGGTGGACGACGAGGTGGCCGTTCTCGATCTCGGGTCCGTCGATCGGGATGATGCGGGCGTTGGTGAAGGCGAGCGGGCTGTCCTGGGCCGCGGCTGGGCCGGCGGGGGTGAGCATGGCGAGGGCCGCTGACGCGACCGCGACCAGCGCTGAAACGGATCGTGTTGTCACGATGAGACCTCCGGGGGGCCCGGGGAAGAGGGGTCGGGCCGCGAGCGGCCAGCGTACCTTGGGCGGGATACCGATGCTGGGTCGGCCGGCTTACCCGTTCATTTTCCAGACGGGGCCGACCAGCCGGCTCAGCCTCTCGCCCGGAATCCGGGCTGGGGCGGTCGGGAGACGTGGCCTTTGCGGGCGGGCCGACCTACCCTCCCGTCCGCGTTCGTCCGGTCGGCGGTCGCGGTCTGGGCCTCAGGGAGGGCCCTTCGTACCTCAGTGCACGCCCGGCTCCCGGCCGGGCACCCCGAAGCGCCCCATGGCGCCGTCGATCGTCCCGGCTGATTGAGCCCGGGCGGTGCGACCGCGACGACGCCGGTGCCGCTGCCCGACAGGACGGTTGATCATGGCGAATTCGCTCGTTCAGGACCTCATCGAAGCCGGCATTCACTTCGGCCAGCGCGCCAGCGGCTGGAACCCGAAGATGTCTCCGTACATCTACGGGAAGCGGAACGGCATCCACATCATCGACATCAAGGAGACGGTCAAGGGCCTGCTCCTGGCGAAGAAGTTCCTGACCGGCGTCGTGGCGTCGGGCAAGGATGTTTGCTTCGTCGGCACGAAGCGTCAGGCCAAGCCGGTCATCGAGCAGCGCGTGACCGACGCCGAGATGCACTACATCACGGAGCGTTGGCTGGGCGGCACGCTGACGAACTTCCGCACGATCCGCGGGCGTCTGAAGCGGCTCGAGGAGCTCGAGGCGATCGAGGCGAACGACAACTTCCAGAGCTACTCGAAGAAGATGGAGAGCCAGCTCCGCCGCGAGATGCGGAAGATCAAGCGGAACCTGGACGGCATCCGCCGCATGGACAAGCTGCCCGGCGCGATGGTGGTGATCGATGTCCGCCGCGAGGTGACGGCTCTGCGCGAGGCGCGGAAGCTGGGCATCCCGACGGTGTGCCTGATCGACACGGACGCGGACCCCGAGCTCGCCGACCTGATCATCCCGGGCAACGACGACTCGATGCGTTCGATCGATGTCGTGATCCGCGAGCTGTGCAAGGCGATCGCGGACGGCAAGCAGCAGCGGGTGCAGAAGCCCGAGACCGACGCCGGCGAGGCCGGTGAGGGCGAGGGCGACCGCCCGCGTCGCTCGCGGCGTGCCCAGTTCCGCGCCGACGACGCGAACCAGTCGTCCGGTGGGGCGGGTGGGGCTGGCGGCCAGAGCTCGGGCGGCCAGGGCGGGGCCGAGGGCGGCTCCTCCGGCGAGGGCAGCGCCCAGCCGGCGGGCGCCGGGGCCGATCGCAACGGCTGAGCCCGATCCCGCATCGAATCGAGAGCATGAACACTGTTCGTCGCGGGTGATGCCCGCGGCACCCCGAAGACCGACGACGCGACGCACCGCGCACCCTTCCGGAGAGATACGCAGATGGCCGAGATCAGCGCCAAGGATGTCATGAGCCTGCGCAACCGCACGGGCCTGGCGATGATGGAGTGCAAGAAAGCCCTGGCCGAGGCCGACGGCGATGTCGACAAGGCCGAGGAGCTTCTGCGCAAGAAGCTCAAGGGCAAGATGGAGAAGCGGGCCGACCGGGCCGCCGGCGAGGGCCGCATCGCGATCGCCATGGGCGACGGGGCGGCGGCGATCGTCGAGCTGCGGGCCGAGACCGACTTCACCGCGAAGAACGAGAACTTCGTGGCGACGGCGCAGAAGATCGCCGAGCTGGCGCTCGCCGCGGGCGGGACCGGCGAGGTGAGCCTCGGCGGCGATGCGGAGTCGATCGTCGACAACATCAAGATCACGACGGGCGAGAACATCTCGGTCGCGCGGGCGACGCGCGTCGAGGCGGGTGGCGGCGTGATCGGCAGCTACATCCACCACGACGGCAAGACCGGCGTGCTGCTCGTCGCGGAGGGCGATGTCTCGCAGGAGACCCTTCGCAATGTCGGCATGCATGTGACGGCCGCCGTCCCGCGTCCGCTTGGCACGACCGCGGACGACATCGACCCGGCGCTCGTCGAGAAAGAGCGGAAGTTCCGCGTCGAGCAGGCGGTCGAGTCGGGCAAGCCGCAGGAGATCGCCGAGAAGATGGTCGAGGGCGGGATGAAGAAGTTCTACGCGGAGGTCGCCCTGCTTGAGCAGAAGTTCGTCATGGACGAGTCGAAGACCATCAAGGAGGTCGTCGCCCCCGGGACGATCAAGACCTTCTACCGCTGGCAGGTCGGCGAGACGGCCGACTGAGCCCGTCCGCCCAGGGTTGATATCTGACGAAGCCCCGGCCGCTCGGTCGGGGCTTCTTTGTGCGCATCGCGGGGGCGGGTTCGGGTATCGTTCCCGACCGGAGGTACGACCATGGCCGACAGCAGCAGCCCCACCGCCGCCCCCACTTCCCACACTCCGCCGACGCGGCCCGCCGGCGCGCGGGAGGGCGAGCACTACACCATCCGGCGGAAGATGCTGCGGCTCCTCGGGGCGGGGTTCACGATCTACGACGGGCAGGGGGGCATCGCGGGGTTCTGCGATCAGAAGGGGTTCCGCCTGCGGGAGGACATCCGGGTGTACTCGGATGAGTCAAAGCAGACCGAGCTCTTCCGGCTGCGGACGAAGTCGATCATCGACTTCGGCGCGACCTACGAGGTGATGATCGAGGACGAGATGATCGGCTCGCTGAGGCGGAAGGGGCTCAAGAGCAGCTTCGTGCGGGACGAGTGGCTGATCTTCGACGGGGCGGGACGCGAGGCGGCGATGATCCAGGAGAAGAACGCGACGCTGGCGATGGCAAGGCGGCTGCACGATGTGTTCGCGATGGTGCCGCAGACCTTCCAGGTGTTCCGGACGGGCGACCGGGCGTTGCTGGCGACCTTCCGCCAACATTTCAATCCCTTCATCTACCGCCTCGGGGTGCTCATAGAAGACGAACCCGATGACACGGTGGACGATCTCGTGCTGCTGGCGGCCGCGTGCCTGATCGCGGCGATCGAGGGTCGGCAGGGCTGACGGGGGCCCGCGCGCCTAGGAACCGGGACGAGATCCGGCCGAGGAAACACGGACGACAAGCTCCCGTTCTGGAAGAAAGGGCACCCATGACGACACAGGGCACGACGACTCAGGACCACAGCCGCCGCGATGCGCTCGCCGCGTTGGGCGGGCTCGGGCTGCTTGCCGCGGGCGCGAGCGCGGGGATGCCGCGGTCGGCGAGCCTCGCGGCTTCGGCGGCGGCGCTCTCGCTGTTTGATGACAAGACGATGGGGTGGGATGTCGCGAAGAACCAGTATGTGCTGCCGGACCTGCCGTACGAGTACGACGCGCTGGAGCCGCACATCGACGCGCAAACGATGGAGATCCACCACTCCAAGCACCACGCGGGTTATGTGCGCGGGCTGAACAACGCGCTCGAGCAGCTCCGGAAGATCCGCGAGGGGCAGGCGGACGCGGGGATGGTCAAGCACTGGTCGCAGGAGTTGGCGTTCCACGGGTCGGGGCATGTCAACCATTCGATCTTCTGGGCGACGATGGCGCCCGCCGGCAACGGGGGCGGGGGGTACCCGGAGGGGCCGCTTGCGGAGCGGATCAACCGCGACTTCGGCTCCTTCAGCGGGTTCACGGCCCACTTCAAGGCGGCCGCGGGGTCGGTCGAGGGGTCGGGCTGGGCGTGGCTTGCGTACGAGCCGGTGTCGCGGAAGCTGGTCATCCAGCAGATGGAGAAGCAGCAGAACACGGACATGACCGGCACGATCCCCCTGCTCGGGGTGGATGTGTGGGAGCACGCGTACTACCTGAAGTACCAGAACCGTCGCGGGGAGTATGTGGACAACTTCATGCGGATAATCAACTGGTCCGCGGTCTCCGACCGCTTCCGCGCGGTGACGGGCTGAGAACGGGGTAGGTCCGAGAAAAACCTTGATAGGGGCGAGATAGCGTAAGCTCCGGTTCTTACAGAGCTTGCGCGTATTGCCGGGACGGGACGCTCGGGCCAGTCGAAAAATCCGGTCCAAACGCTGGCACCGGCCGGATCGTGTGGCACATTTCGGTTGTCTTGTCTCTCTCTCCTCCTATGACTCGGCTGCGGGCGGAAACACGCGCGGCCGGGTTTCTTTCTTTTTGGGCTGCCCGGGCTGTTTGAGGCCCTGAGGCGGGCCTGAACGCCTTCCCTCCCCCGCCCCACTCCACCCCATCCCTACCACGGCCGTCACCTCGATGACCTACGCCAGGCTCCGGCGGGCCCGGCGGACGATGCGGTGCGTCTCGGGGCGGTCGCTTTCGGCGAGCCAGCGGTCGGTGAGGGCGACGACCCAGTCCGGGCGGTCCTTGGCGGCGTCGTTGAGCCAGTTGGCGACGCTGTCCTGGACATACTTCTCTGGGTCGGCCCGCAGGGGCTCGAGCAGGGGGAGGCCTGGGGATGGGTCCTGCCGCAGAGGGCGGATGTGGGCGCACCAGACGCCGCGAGGTCGGGTGGCCTCGGTCGCGAAGCGGCGGAGGCTCGGGCGGCGGGAGCGGGTCCAGGGCTCGAGGGCGGCGATGGCTTCGAGGGGCTCGGCGACGATGCGGTTGCGGACGGCCATCCACGCCCACTCGCGGACGCCGAAGTGCGGGTCGTCGGCGAAGGGGCGGATGGCCTTCATCAGGGCCGGCATCGATTTCGGGCCGCGGAGGGTGACGGCGAAGGCGGCCCACGAGCGCACGGTGTCGCTCGTGTGAATCGCGAGAGCCGCGAGCTCTTCCTTGGTCGCCCGCTCGGCAAGGACGGCGGCGATGATCCGCATGCGTTTGGTGACGGCTCGTTCGTCGCCGAGTGCGTCTGCGATGGCGCTGGCGTGATCGGGCGTGGCGGCGCGGGCAAGCTGGACGGGGTCGAGGGCGAGGCCCTCGGCGAGGTTCATGGCCTCGCGGGTGCCGTTGTTGAGCGCACGGACGACGCTCGGCGGGACTTCGCTGGGGCGGCGGGCCATGCGGATGCTCTTGGTTTATTCGACCGCGAAGCAGGCGACGCGCTGGCCGCTCTTCTTGACCTCGAGCTGCGGGCGTTCTTGGTGGCAGCGGTCGAAGGCGAGCGGGCAACGGCCGACGAAGGGGCAGCCCTTGGGCGGGTTGAAGGGGCTCGGGACATCGCCCTGCAGGACGGTGAGCGGGCGGCGGTCGTCGGGGTCGTCGATGGGGTTGGCGCCGAGCAGGGCCCGGGTGTAGGGGTGCTGGGCGCGGTCGTCGATGTCCTCTGCCGGGAGTTCCTCGACGGCGAAGCCGAGGTACATGACGGTGATGCGGTCGCAGAAGTGCTCGACGACCTTGAGGTCGTGGCTGATGAACATCATCGTGAGGCCGAAGCGCTCGCGGAGGTCGGTCATCAGGTTGAGCACCTGGGCCTGCACGCTGACATCGAGGGCGCTGACGGGCTCGTCGGCGACGATGAACTCCGGCTTCACCGAGAGTGCGCGGGCGATGCCGATGCGCTGGCGCTGGCCACCCGAGAACTCGTGGGGGAAGCGGTCGGCCGCCTCTGGGCGGAGGCCGACGACCTTGATGAGCTCCTCGACATAGGCCTTGGTGTCGGCGGGCTCGACGACCTTGTGGAAGCGGACGGCCTCGGTGATCGTCTGGCGGACGGTGAGGCGGGGGTTGAGCGAGGAATAGGGGTCCTGGAAGATGATCTGCATCCGCCGGCGGTAGGGCATCATGCCCTCGTGGTCGAGGGTGGTGATGTCGTTCCCGTCGAACTTGATCGAGCCGTCGGTGGGCTCGGTGAGGCGGATGAGGACCTTGCCGAGCGTGCTCTTGCCGCAGCCGGACTCCCCCACTACGCCCATGGTTTCGCCGCGGTTGATGGTCATGGAGACGCCATTGACGGCGTGGACCTTGGCCTTGATGCGGTTGAGGACGCCTCCGCGGACGGGGAAATGCTTGACGACCTTGTTGGCGACGAGGAGCGGCCTGCCCTCGGGGGTCGAGGCCTCGGCGGCGTGGGGCGCGGGTTGATCGACGAGCGACTCAGCCATTGCTTGCTCCGATCGTCAACTCGGCCTCCTGGTGCAGCGGGTAGTGGCAGCGGCGCTGGCGGCCGTCGGGCTCCATGACGAGGTCGGGCTCGTCGTGCACGCAGCGCTGCTTGTCGGACTTGGGGCAACGGGTCTCGAAGCGGCAGCCGGGGGGGAGCTCGGTGAGGCTCGGGACGATGCCGGGGATGGTCGGGAGCTTGCGGCCGTGTGTCTTCTTGCTGCCGCGCTTCGGGATGGACTGGATGAGGGCGCTGGTGTAGGGGTGCAGGGGGTTCTTGAAGATGTCGCGGACGGGGCCCGTTTCGATGACGCGCCCGGCGTACATGACCATGACGCGGTCGCAGACCTGGGCGACGACGCCGAGATCGTGGGTGATGAGGATGATGGCGGTGCCCGTCTTCTCCTTGAGCTGCTTCATCAGGTCGAGGATCTGGGCCTGGATCGTCACATCGAGGGCGGTGGTCGGCTCGTCGGCAATGAGCACATCGGGGTCGCAGCAGAGGGCCATCGCGATCATGACGCGCTGGCGCATGCCGCCCGAGAGCTGGTGGGGGTATTCCTTGTAGCGGCGCTCGGGGTTGGGCATCTCCACGAGCTTGAGCATCTCGATGGCCCGGTCCCGGCGGTCGCGCTTGCCGAGGTCGGTGTGGTAGCGGAGGGCCTCGTCGAGCTGCCAGCCGATGGTGAACACGGGGTTCAGGCTGGTCATGGGCTCCTGGAAGATCATGGCGATGTGGTCGCCGCGGATGCGCCGCATCTCGTCGGCGGACGCGGTCGCGAGGTTCTTGCCGCCGTAGAGGATCTCAGTGTCCTCGCCAAAGCTGGCGGTGTGCTCGGGCAGCAGTCGCATGATCGACTTGCTGGTGACGGTCTTGCCACAGCCCGATTCGCCGACGATGCCGAGCGTCTCGCCCTTGGAGAGGTCGAAGCTCACGCCGTCGACGGCGGTGACGACGCCGGCGTCGGTGCGGAAGCGCGTGGTGAGGTTGCGCACGCGGAGGACGGGCTCGCCCCGGGATGTGTTTGCGGTGTCGCTCACAGGGTTCTCGTCCTCATCAGCTCACATGCTTGGGATCGAACGCGTCCTGCAACGCGTCCGTGAAGATGTTGAACGCCAGCACGAGCAGGAACATGAAGAAGGTGGCGGTGCCGATCTGCCAGAAGAAATCGTTGACGACCTGGCTCTTGCTCTGATCGATCATGATGCCCCAGCTCGCCCCGTCCTTCAGCCCGAGGCCGAGGAAGGTGAGGATGACCTCGCCCTTGATCGCCGCGATGAACAGCAGGCTGAAGTTGATGAACAGCAGATGGCTGGTGTTCGGGATCACATGCTTGAGCAGGATGTACGCGCGCCCGAAGCCCATGGCCGTGGTCGCCTGCACATACTCCAGCTCCTTGATCTTCATCGACTCCCCGCGGATGACGCGGCCCGGGCCGACCCAGTAGGTCACGCCGAACGCGACATACAGCGGGATCAGCGTGCCCTCGGCCGGCGAGCCCAGGAAGAGGAAGCTGAGCACCGCGAGCAGCACCAGGTAGGGGATCGAGGTGATCATGCTGTAGATCCAGTTAAAGACATGATCGAGCGGGCCGCCGATGAAGGCGGCCGCCGCACCGAAGATGCCCCCGAAGATCACCGCGAAGAGCGCCGTCACCAGCCCGACCTGGATCGCGACATAGCTCGAGTAGAGCGCCCGGACGAGGATGCTCCGACCCTGCGTGTCGGTGCCGGCGAAGAGCTTGAAGCCGTAGAGCAGGCCCCGCAGCCCCTCGGGCCTCGGGAAGACCGCCTCGATCATCGGCTCGACCTCGTCGAGGATCGAGGCGACGGCGGTGTCCGAGCGGGCGAGGGCCGCGGCCTGGGCCGCGAGCACCTGGTCGACGATCGTGCCCTCGAACATCGCGCCGCGGACCGCGTCGCGGTCGGTGGGGTCGGCGTCGAGCAGGTTGATCGACGCGTCCTCGAGGCCGGTCAGGTCGAGCGAGGCGATCGGGTCGTCGTCGCCCACGACCTCGCCGACGGCCGCGTACTTCTGCACGGCGGCAATGAAGTCCTCGAGCCCGAAGGCGACTTCCTCAGCGGCGATGAGGATCGCGTCCTCGTCCGCCGCCTCGTCGTCAAGGGTGCTTTCCAGCTTCAGCCGGCGTTCGACCACACGCTCGATGTAGATCGGCAGCGACCGCAGCTCCTGCACCGCCCGGCGGACATCGACGACGCGTGCGAACGCCGCCTCGGCCGCGGCGACGCGCTGCTCGAGCTCGTCCATGGGCACATCGACGAACGGCCGGTCGGGCCACGAGACATCGGAGAGAGCCTGGCGCTGCGTGCGGCCCGAGCCTTCCTCGACCTGCTCGGCCGCCTCGAGCCCGCGCCGGGCCAGGCCGATGAGCTCGCTCGCCGCGGCGAGGCGGGTGGTCGTGTCGGGCTCGAGCCCGAAGCCCGGGATCTCCTTCGGCCCGACGATGCGGAGCGTGCCGCTCGTCAGGAAGAGCCCGGCGATCGGGCGGCCCTCGAGCGTGAAGGCGCCGGTCTTGTTTCCGGCCCAGTTGGCGAAGTTCACGCCCGCGATCCACGCCCCGAGGACGACATACGCGAGGATGATGACGAGGCTCATCATCGCGAGCCGGTTCTTGCGGAACTTGCGCGAGCCGCGCGATTGGAACAGCCGCTTGATCATGACAGCCTCACCCGCGGGTCGACCAGGGCGTAGAGCACATCGGTCAGGATGACGGTCACGATCACGGCCGCCGCCAGGATCGCCACGGTCGCCTGCACGACCGGGAAGTCACGGGCGACGATGCCGTTGATCAGCATGCGGCCCATCCCTGGGATGTTGAAGTACTGCTCGACGAGGATCGAGCCCGTGATGAGGAACGGCAGGGTGATCGTCACCCGCGTGATGATCGGGATCATGGCGTTCTTGAGCATGTGGACGCTCATGATCTTCCAGTCGGGCGCGCCCTTGGCCCGGGCGGTCACGATGTGGTCCTTGGTGCTCTCCTCGACCATGACGGCCCGGTAGAACCGAGTGTCGTAGCCCATCGAGACGATGACGCCGATGAGGACGGGCAGCATGCAGTACTTCACCCAGTTCCCGGGCGAGAAGAAGGCCGAGTCGCCCGCCTCGAGAGCCCCGAAGACCGGCTCGTACCCCTCGATGGCGAAGGGCGTGATGCCCATCTGCTCACCCAGCTTGTAGGCGCCGATGTACTGCCCGATGATGATGTAGACGAGGTAGCTCACGCTCATGCCAAGGACGGCCGCGAACATCAGCAGGCGGTCCGTCAGGCGTCCGCGTTTGAAGGCGCACACCAGGCCGATGGCGATCGAGATGATCGCGGTCGTGACGAGGCTGGGCACGGTGATCATCAGCGTCGGCGGGATGGCCTGGCGGACCATCTCGCCCACGGGGCGGCTCTGGTCCCAGCTCTTCTGCTGGAAGCTCAGCGTGAAGACATCGGTGAGGTACCGCCAGTACTGCTCGTAGATAGGCCGGTCGAGGCCCATGCTCTGCTCGATCAGCTGAATCTGCTCGGGCGAGGGGTTCTTGCCGAGCTGGTTCGCCACGGCCTCGCCCTGGTTGATGCGCAGGAGCAGCATCACGACGAGCAGAATCGAGAGGTACAGCGGGATGTAGTACAGCACCCGCCGAAGGATGTACGCCCACATGCGAGGGACTCCACGAACCGACGGCCGGGCCCGGCAGCTTCATGCCGCCGCCCGTCCCCCCGGCCTCACCGTCAGTTGCCGGGCATCCGCGACTCGTCGATGTCGAGGAACTTGAACCAGGAGTAGTACCGCTCGGTCGGGCGAGCGTTCAGGAGCCAGGGGTTGATCACATAGTTCCGCGTCCGCGCCATCGAGCCGATGTACGGGACATCCTCGAGGAGCATGTCGCGCATCTTGATGTACTTGGCCGTCCGCTCGGGGCCGGGGAGCATCGTCAGGATCTCCTCGTACATGCGGTCGTACTCGGGGTTCTTGTAGTTGTAGTGGTTCGAGCCGGGGCTCTCGTTGGGCCCGTAGAAGAGGGCGAGGTTGTTCTCCGCGTCCGGGTAGTCGCTCGACCACGCG
The DNA here is from genome assembly GCA_964615815.1 of uncultured Phycisphaeraceae bacterium. Lineage (GTDB taxonomy): Bacteria > Planctomycetota > Phycisphaerae > Phycisphaerales > UBA1924 > DAIQNV01. The sequence continues at coordinate 93,493 of CAZTQV010000001.1, forward strand.
AAGGTGAACATCGGCGCGTTCTTCTTGTTCACGGTCTCGATCAGCGTCGAGAAGTCCACCGGGATGACATCCATGTCGATGCCGACGGCCGCGAGCTGGCGGGTCGTCAGCTCGCCCATCTGCAGGTTGATGGAGTTCCGCGTCGTGTAGTAACGGATGGGTGGGAGGCCCTCGCCATTCGGGTAGCCGGCCTCGCGGAGCTTCTGGCGGGCGAGCTCGAGGTTGGGCCCGCGGTACGGGTTGGCCTTCTCGCCCGGCTCGGGGTGCCCGTCGAGCCCGGGGGGGATCGGGCCGTCGTAGACGACATTCGTCCCGCTGTAGAACCGCTCGTTCACCTCGTCGAGGTCGAGCGCGAGGCTGATTGCCTGGCGGAGCTTCTTGCCCTTCTCGCCCGCGGGGGCGCCGAGCAGCTCGTCCTCCATGTTGAAGCCGCGGAAGATGAAGTCGAGGAGCTGCACCGAGTGCACGCTCACGCCGTCGGCCTTCACGCGGGGCAGCACCTCGCGGGTCTGCTCGTCGAAGATTTCCTCGTAGAACTCGTCGGGGAGCTCCGAGTAGCCGAGCCGCCCGGCCCGGAACTGCAGGAACATCGGCTGGTCCTGCGGGTACATCGTGAACTCGACCTTGTCGACGAAGGGCACTCGCTTGCCCGCGGCGCGGTGCAGCCGCATCCGCATCGCCTCGCGGTCCCACTCGCTGCGCTCGGGATAGAGCACCTCGTGGTAATCAGGGTTGCGATAGATCGTCAGCTTCTGCTTCGGGACCCAGTCGCTCGAGCTCCGCAGGACGAAGGGACCCGTGCCGACGGGGTTGAACGCGAAGTCCTCCCCATAGTGCTCGACGGCCTCGCGGGGCACGATCGAGGTCTGGAACATCGTCAGGATCCAGAGGAACCGCGTCACCGGCTTGGCGAGGCGGATCTCGAAGTTGTGGTCGTCGATCTTGCGGAAGCCGGAGACCGGGGCGTCGTAGTCGAACTCCTCGGCGGCGTTCTGCTCATTCTTGAAGTCGTCGAAGCCCTCGATGGTGTCGGAGATGAGCCACCAGTTCTCGAGCTTGTACTTGTCATCCGCGAGCCGCTTGAGCGAGTAGAAGACATCGTCGGTGACGAGCTCGCGCCCCTGCCCGCCCGGGAAGCACTCGTCGTCGTGGAAGGTCACGCCCGGCTTGAGCTCGAACTTCCAGGTCAGGCCGCCGTCATCCGACTCCGGGATCTTGGTCAGGAGCAGGGGCTCGTACTGCATCGGGTCGGAGTACTTGTTGACGAGCAGCGTCTCGTAGATCTGCACGCACGCCATGTTGTCGTAGGTCGTCGACCCCTCGACGGGGTCGAGGCTCTTCGGCCCATCCGTGCGGATCGGCAAAGGCAGCACCCGCTCCTGGGCCACGGCCGTGGACGCCAGGCCGGCGACGGGCGCCGCGGTTCCCGCGATCCCTACCAACCCCACCACCCCTGCCATGAACCGGGCCACCAAGCTCCTCGTCACCATCAGACACCTTTCCCTGGGGGGATTCAGTTTCCTTGGGGGGACCCAACCGCCCGCTCGCGCGGCTTGCGGCGGTCGGCGCACCATCCGGGGATGGTACCCGAGCCCGCCTCTGGGCACAACAGACGCCCCTACGCCGGCAAACCGACCACGGATCGCGCGGCGGTGGCGCAACGGACCCCAAACACCCGATATCGTGGGGACACGCGATGAGCCCACACCACCACCAGACACACGACGATCCGCCCGCCGAACTCCGCTTCGGGGGCTGCGACTACCTCGGGTTCTCCCGACTGCCCGAAGCCATCGAGGCCGCCCGCGCCACCGCGAGCCGCCTCGGGCTCTCGACCACCGCGTCGCGCACCACGACCGGTGATACCCCCGAGCACCGCGAGCTCGAGGCGGACCTCACCCAGTTCCTCGGCGTCGAGGCGACGACGGTCCTGCCGGACGGGTACACGGCCAATATCGCGGTGTGCGAGGCGCTGGCGGCATCGCACCCGGTCGCGCTGATCGATGCGCGGGCCCACGCGAGTTTGCATGTGGCGGCGCGCGCGGCCGGGATGCGTGCGCACACCTTTGACCACTGTGCGCCCGAAAGCCTCGCGGCGATCGTGCGCACGCTCGGCGAGCCCGCCTGCGTCCTGACCGACGGCGTGTTCACCGCCGACGGGGCGGTCGCGCCGGTTCGCGAACTGCTGGAGGCCCTGCCGGGGGACGCGGTGCTGGTCGTGGACGATTGCCACGGGCTGGGCACCATCGGCGACGGGGGGCGGGGGACGGTGAGCCACCTCGGGCTGGTCGATCCGCGGGTCGTGGTGACGGGAACCCTGGCGAAAGCCCTGGGTGCGACCGGGGGGTTTGTCGCCGGGCGCGGTTGGGTGCGGGAGCGGGTGCTGGGGCGGTCGACGGCGTACATCTGCACGACGCCGGCGCCGCCGGCGATGATCGCGGCGGCTCGGGCTGCGTTGGGTGTGCTGAACGCCAATTCCAGGGATCTTCTTTCCCGACTTGATGGGAACACGCGGCGGCTGCGAGATGGGCTGCGGCGGCTTGGGGTCGAGACGGGGGACTGGCCCACGCCGATCGCGGCGTTTGATCTCGGGGAGCGCAACTTGATGGTTCAGAAGGCATTGCGGGAGGCGGGGCTGGTCGTGCCGCTGCAGACCTATCCCGGTGGGCCGTCCGCGTCATACTTCCGGGCGACGGTGTCGGCGATCCACACGCCGACGGAGATCGGGCGGCTGGTGCGCACGCTGGCGAAGGCCCTCGGGCGGGAGGCGGCGTGATGGGGGTGGTGCCCGAAGAGGCGGCGCGGCTGGAGTTTGCGCTCGAGTTGGCCCGGGAGGCTGGGGAGCTGACGCTCGGGTACTTCGGGCGGGCGGGGCTGTCGGTCGAGCGGAAGGGTGATGGCTCGGAGGTGACCGAGGCGGACAAGGCGTGCGAGGAGATGATCCGAGCGCGACTCGGGCAAGCGTTTCCCGATGACGGGGTGCTGGGGGAGGAGTTCGCCGACCGGGAGGCGAAGTCGGCGTACCGGTGGATCGTGGACCCGATCGACGGGACCTTCAGCTTTGCGCGGGGGGTGCCGTTGTACTCGGTGCTGATCGCGTGCGAGAGGCTTGAGGGGGGCGAGGCGGCCGACGGCGGCGTGCGGCTCGGGGTGATCGCGCTGCCAGCGCTCGGTTCGCCGGGAGGTGGGCCGGGCGGGGAGATGGTGTGGGCTGTGCGCGGGGGCGGGGCGTGGCATCGGGTGGGGTCGGGCGAGGCGCGGGCGGCGCGGGTGTCGGGCGTGACGAAGCCCGAGGACGCGACGGTGTGCATGACCTCGCGGGACTACTTCGTGCGGGATAACTCGCTCGATGTGATGCAGCGGGCAGAAGAAGCGGTCGGGCACGCCCGTGGCTGGTCGGACGCGTACGCGGCGGTGCTGCTGGCGACGGGGCGGATCGAGGTGATGGTGGAGCCGGTGATGTTCCCGTGGGACGCGGCGCCGCTGCAGGTGATCCTGGCGGAGGCCGGGGGGCGATGCACGGATTGGACGGGGCGGGAGACGGTGCACCACCAGCGGGTGCTGGCGACGAACGGGCACCTGCATCAATACATGATGGGCGTGATCTCGGGCTGAACCGCCCGCAGTGAACGAGGGAGAGCGGCGGATGGGCGAGTCCGGCGGGGATGTTCTCGGGTGGCTTCGGGTGGGGCACGAGGTCGATCCGGCCAAGCCGGCGGATTACCGGCTCGCGCCGGGGTGGCTGAAGTTCAGCCGGCAGAACGGGCTGGACACGGACGCGGGGGACCCACGGATCGGGGCGGCCTATGGCGTGGGCGAGGGGATCTTTGCGTTCTTTCCCGAGGGGATGAGCCCGACGAAGCGTCTGGCGAACCCGGCGTTTGTGCGCAAGCTGCGGTTCGAGCCGACGACCGAGCGTGCGGCGGCGGAGGTGCGCTTTGGGGCGTGCCTAGATGGGCGGATGCTGAGCGTCGTTGAGCTCGGGGAGGGGGACTCGGTCTACGGGACGGGGCTGTGCGCGGGACCGTTCGAGCGGACGGGGCAGCGGGTGGTGTGCTGGAACAACGATGTACCGGCGTACGACGAGCGTAATGAGTCGCTGTACCAGAGCCACCCTTGGGTTCTGGTGGTGCGCGGGGATGGGTCGTGCTATGGGGTGCTCGCGGACACGACCTGGCGTACGGAGATCGACACGCACGCGGGGCGGATCGCGTTTCGTACGAAGGGGCCGGCGCACGGGGTGCTGATCCTTGACGGGCCTGAGCCTGCCGCGGTGCTGCGGCGGCTGGCGGAGCTGACGGGGTTCATGCCGATGCCGCCGCGGTGGGCGCTCGGGTATCAGCAGAGCCGGTGGTCGTACTTTCCTGAGGCGAGGGTGCGGGAGGTGGCGCGGGGGTTCCGCGAGCACCGGATGCCGTGTGATGTGCTGTGGCTTGACATCGACTACATGGACGCGTTCAAGGTCTTTACCTTCGACGCGCACCGGTTTCCCGATCCCGCGGGGCTGAACCGCGACCTGCACCGGATGGGATTCCGCACGGTGTGGATGATCGACCCGGCGCCCGCGGCGGCGGAGAAGTACTGGGTGCACGACCAGATCGTGGTGAGCGGGCACGCGACGCTGGATAGCGACGGGCAGCCCTTCATCGGGAGCGTGTGGGCCGGGCCCAGCACCTTTCCGGATTTCACGCGGCCCGAGACGCGGGACTGGTGGGCGGAGCTGTACCGCCCGTTCATGGCCCGCGGCATCGACGGCGTGTGGAACGACATGAACGAGCCGAGCGTCTTCGACTCGCCCGAGAAGACGCTGCCGGAGCGGTGCTGGCACCGCGGGGGGGCGTGGGCGACGGCGGAGAGCGAGGTCGCGGAGGGGGGCGACGATGAGCTGCCGCCGGGGCCGCACGCGATGTACCACAATGTCTACGGGCTGCTCATGACGCGGGCGAGCCGGGAGGGGTTGCTGCGGGCGAACCCGGACAAGCGGCCGTTCCTGCTGACGCGGGCGGGGTTCCTCGGGAGCCAGCGCTACGCGGCGACCTGGACGGGGGACAACCAGGCGAACTGGCGGGACCTGCGGGCGTCGATCGGGATGACGCTGAACCTCGGGCTGAGCGGGCAGCCCTTTGCGGGGCCGGACATCGGGGGGTTCATCGATCACTCGAAGGGCGACCCGGAGCTGCACGCGCGGTGGATGGGGCTGGGGCTGATGCTGCCGTTTGCACGGGCGCATGTGGCGCAGCACTGCGTGGACAAGGAGCCCTGGGCGCTCGGCGAGGCGTGCGCGGCGAGCTGCCGGAGGGCGATTGAGCGGCGGTACCGGCTGCTGCCCTACCTCTATACGGTGTTCCGGGAGGCGCACGAGACGGGGTCGCCGATCGTGCGGCCGGTGTGGTGGCTAGACCCATCGGACGCCGGGCTTCGGGCTGAGGATCGTGCGTTCCTGGTCGGGGCCGATGTGCTGATCGCGTGCGATGTGTCGGTTCGGGGGGAGGCGGGGCGATTCGAGCCGGGGGCGGGGTGGGTAGGGGTTGAACTCGTGGAGGGGGAGGCGGACTCGGCGTTGCCGCGGGTGTTCGTGAGGGCAGGGGCGATCGTGCCCCTGGGGCCGGTGATGCAGTGGAGCGATGAGAAGCCGGTGGACCCGATCGAGCTGGTGGTGTGCCCGGACGGGGACGGGCGGGCGGCGGGTGAGCTGTACGAGGACGAGGGCGACGGGCACGGGCACGAGGGCGGGGTTTGGCGGCGGACGCGGTGGGCGTGTCAGCCCAGTGGGTCCGGCTGGGTGGTGCGCGAGGAAATTCAGGGGGAGCTGACGGGCGAGGCATCGCGGCGCATCGTCCGGGTGGTGAGCGTCGATGGTGTCGCTGCGCGCGGTGCGGGGCGGGCCGGGGAATCGATCGAGTGCCGGCGGAATGAGGCTCGCAGGATGCGGTTTGCAGTTGGGGCGGATACCCCCCGGTGAACGGCTCCCGCGGGTGCATCACGCGGCGCGAAAGGGTCGAACGCGTACACTGTCGACGGGGCCGCCGGCGGTGTCGTTGCATCTGTGCTCGAAACTGCTGGGGGTTTACTTGGGATGGGCGACGGCTCGGTGATCGGCTGGGGGGTTGGGCGAAGAAAGGCGCGTGGCGGCTTGAAGCGACCCGGAGATGTGAGCGTGGGGCTGCGGCTGGCTCTTGGGAGCGGGCTTGCCGTGTGTGTCGCGGGCGGGCTGGTGGGGTGCCGATCGGCGGAGGACTACCGCGAGGAGGCGAACGAGCGGGCGACCGACATCGTCTCGCGGGCGCAGCGGGCGGCGCTCGGGCGGCAGGAGAGTTTCACGATCGACCGGCCGGCGGACACGCTCCGCGAGCGGCTGCTGATCCAGCAGGGGCTGCCGATCGCGTCGGCGGCTTCGCTCGGCGCGACGGCGGTGGACCCGGTGAAGCACTGGCCGGACGAGGCGTATCTCGAGGAGAACGAGGCGGTCGAGTCGCCGGCGAGCGTGGTGGGTCGGGACGGCGTGGCGGGCGGGGTACGCCTGAGCCTGCTCGAGGCGCTGGCGATCGCGGCGCAGAACAGCCGGGACTACCAGAGTCGCAAGGAGACGGTGTTCGTCTCGGCGCTGGACCTGGACCTGCAGCGGGATCGGTTCCGCCCGACCTTCGGCGGGGGCGGGGACGCGGAGGTCGTGAGCGACCTGACGGGCGACCCCGATCGGGCGGGTGGGCGGATCAGCCCGGAATTGAGCTTCAGCCAGCGGCTGGAGAACGGGGTGAGCTTCACCGGGGCGATCGGGCTCGATCTCGTTCAGCTCTTCACGCAGAGCGAGAACTCGAGCCTAGGGCTGTACGGCGATGCGAGCGTGTCGGTGCCGCTGCTGCGGGGCTCGGGGCGGCACATCGTGCGGGAGCCGTTGACGCAGGCGGAGCGGAGCACGATCTACGCGATCTACGACTTCGAGCGGTTCAAGCGGGAATTCGTGGTGCGGATCGCGAGCCGGTACCTCGGGGTGCTGCAGGCGCTCGACCAGGTGACCAACGCGGAGCAGAACTACCGTTCGCTGATCGCGTCGGCGCGGCGGCTGCGGGCGCTCGCGGACGAGGGGCGGGTGAGCGAGGTCGAGGTGGACCAGGCGGTGCAGAACGAGCTGCAGGCGCGGGACCGGTGGATCAGTGCGCAGCAGAGCTATGACCGGCAGCTCGACTCGTTCCGGATTGATCTCGGGCTGCCGGCCGATGCGCTTGTGGAGCTCGAGCGGGACGAGATCCAGCGGTTGGGTGCCGCGGTTCGCGAGGCGTTGGCGATGACGGAGACGCCGTCTGACGGGGACGCCGAGGTCTCCGAGCCCGTGGAGTCTCAGGAAGCAGCGCAGGACCCGGGGCGGGGGGCGCGAATGCTCGGGAGCGGGGCGGACGCGGAGATCGTGCTGGACCCGCCTACGAGAGAGGACGCGGGGCCCTACGAGCTGGAGGAGCCGCTGGCGGTCGCGCTCGCGCTCTCGAACCGGCTCGACCTTCGGCGGACCGAGGGTGAGGTGGTCGATGCGCAGCGGCGGGTGGTGATCGCGGCGGATCAGCTTCGGGCGGAGCTGACACTCCTGGGGTCGGCGTCGCTGGGCGAGCGGCGGGGGGCGTTGAGCGGGGACGCGGATGATGCGAACTCGCTGCGGCTCGACGAGGGGCGGTACTCGGGGCTGTTGACGCTCGACCTGCCCTTCGAGCGGACGGCGGAGCGGAACGCGTACCGCGTGAGCCTGATCAACTTCGAGCGGTCGGTGCGTGATCTGCAGGCGCTCGAGGACCAGATCAAGGCGGATGTACGCGACCGGCTGCGGGTGCTGCTGACGAGCCGGGAGGGCCTGAAGATTCAGGCAGCCGCGGTGCGGCTGGCGGAGCGGCGGGTGGAGAGCACGCGGCTCTTCCTCGAGACCGGGCGGGCGCAGACGCGTGACCTTCTGGAAGCTCAGGAAGACTTGATCAGCGCGCAGAACGCGTTGACTTCGGCGCTCGTGAGCTACCGCGTCGCGGAACTGGAGCTGCAGCGCGACATGGGCGTTCTGCAAGTGGATGAGAACGCGCTGTGGACCGAGCTGGACCCGGCGATGATCGAGGCCCTCCGGGCGGGGCAGCGGCCCGGCCTGCAGCCGACGCTGCCGGGGGCCGAGGGGGTGGAGGACGCGGCCGACGAGCTGCGCGGCGCCGAGCCGATCGGCGTGAACGAAGAAGTGAAGGGATGACGATGCTGAAGCGAACGACAGACCAGACCGGCCGGCGCGGCGGCGTGATCGTCAAGACGGTGATCGTGCTCGCGGTGCTCGGTGCGCTCGGCGGCGGGACCGCCCTTGTCATGTCGGGTGGCGAGGGCGCTGGCGCGGTGGAAACGGGCGCGACCTTCGAGGTGCAGCGGGGCCCGCTGACGATCTCCGTGAGCGAGGCTGGCACGCTGCGGGCCCGCGAGCAGGAGGTTATCTCGAGCGAGGTCGAGGGCCGCAACGAGATCATCTACATCATCGCCGAGGGCTCGATGGTCGAGGCGGGTGACCTTCTGGTCGAGCTCGACTCCTCCGGCCTGAACGACGAGAAGGTGGAGGAAGAGATCCAGGTGCAGAACGCCGAGGCGGCGTACATCCGCGCCCGCGAGAACCTCGCCGTCGCGGAAAGCCAGGCCAAGAGCGACATCGCGCAGGCGGAGCTTGATCACCGGTTCGCGGTCGAGGACAAGACCCGGTACATCGACGGCGAGTTCCCGAAGGAACGCAAGGAGCTGGAAAGCCGGATCACGCTCGCGAAGGAAGAACTGGAGCGCGCCGAGGACCGGCTCGAGGGCTCGGAGCGGCTGTTCGAGGCGAAGTACATCGCCGAGAGCGAGCTCGAGGGCGACCGGCTGAGCCGCAACCGGGCGCTGCTCGACTACGAGCTCGCCGTCGCGAACCTCGACCTGCTCGACCAGTACACCTATCCGCGCCGGATCGACGAGCTCGACAGCTCGATCGAGCAGACGCAGCTTGCGCTCGACCGCGTGAAGCGGAAGGCCTCGGCGGATGTCGTGCAGGCGCAGGCAAACCTGCGGGCGGCCGAGGTCGAGTTCGAGCGGCAGAAGTCGCAGCTCGCGGACATCATCGACCAGCTCGGCAAGACCAAGATGTACGCCCCGACCTCCGGCATGGCGATCTACGCGACGAGCGTCGACCGCGGCGGGCGGTGGGACAACGACCAGCCGCTGCAGGAGGGCTACGAGGTTCGTGAGCGCGAGAACCTGATCTATCTGCCGACGGCGTCGTCGATGATGGCCGAGCTCTCGATCCACGAGTCGGCGCTCGAGAAGGCCGAGGTGGGCCAGGCGGTCCGCGTGACCGTGCCGGCGGTGCCCGGGCGCGTGTTTCGGGGGCGCGTCGCGAAGATCGCACCGTTGCCGGACCAGTCGAGCTGGTGGAACCCGGACCTGCGGGTGTACGCGACGGAGATTCACCTCGAAGACGAACTCACGGGCGTGCGGACCGGGATGTCCTGCCGGGCGGAGATCATTGTCGCCGAGTACGACGACGCGTTGTATGTGCCGATCCAGGCGATCACGCGTTCCGGTGGCCGCCCTGTGGCCTATGTGCAGGACGCAACCGGCACTTTGACGAAGCGCGAAGTGAAGATCGGGCTCGACAACAACCGCATGGTGCATGTGCTCGAGGGGCTGGAGGAGGGCGAGCTCGTGGCGCTGGCGCCGCCACTCGAGCCGAGTGGCGGGGCGAACCGTCCGAGCGGGCGTCCGGGTGGGCAGGGCCGGCCGGGACAGGGTCAGTCCGGCGGCGGGACGAGTGCCGCCAAGCCCGCGGCGACCAAGGGCAGCACGACCGCCAAGGCGGACGACGCGGCCGTGAAGGACGCGGCGACGAGCGACGCATCCGTGCAGAGCGCCGACTCAGCGGCGACCGATGCCGGAACGACCGCCAACACCGAGACGCCGAGGCGCGAGCCCACCCAGGCCGCGAAGGGCCCGTGAGCATCGCCACCGCGCCGAGCGCGGAAGCCATCGACGCCACCGAAGGCCCCGTCGCCCCCGTCGAGAACGAACTGATCCGCCTCGAGGGCGTGCACAAGCACTACCAGGTCGGCCAGCAGAAAGTGCGTGCGCTCGCGGGTGTCTCGCTTTCGCTCGGCACGGGGACCTTCACCGCGATCATGGGCTGGTCGGGCTCGGGCAAAAGCACGATGCTCAATGTGCTGGGGTGCCTCGACCGGCCCACGAAGGGCGAGTACACGCTCGACAACGAATCCGTCTCGGGCCTGACGGACGAGCGGCTGAGCGACCTGCGCCTTCGCAAGCTGGGCTTCGTCTTCCAGTCGTTCCACCTGATCCCGCAGCTCACGGTGCGGGAGAACATCGAGCTCCCGCTCTACTACCAGGGTCGCGACCGCGACGAGAGCCGCCAGCGGGCGGAGATGCTGGCCGGGCGTGTCGGGCTGGAAGACCGGCTGGACCACCGGCCGAACGAGCTCTCGGGCGGGCAGATGCAGCGTGTCGCGATCGCGCGGGCGCTCTCCAACGAGCCGCGGCTCCTGCTGGCCGACGAGCCGACGGGCAACCTCGACTCGACCACGACGCGGCAGATTATGACGCTGCTGACGGAGCTCAACCACGCCGGCACGACGATCGTGATGGTGACGCACGAGCCGGATATCGCCGAGTACTGTCCGACGCATCTGCACATGCAGGACGGCAAGGTGCTCCGCTACAGCGGGCCGGGGCTGCGGGTGGCGGGGATGACGCCCGAGGCGGTGGAGAAGCGGCGCGGGCTGGTCCGGCCCAGCGCGGAGGGTGACGCCTGATGTTCTGGCTCCGTCTCGGTCGCAACATCAAGCTCGGCGTGAAGACCCTGCTGCTGCACAAGCTGCGGTCGATGCTCACGATGCTGGGCGTGGTGTTCGGCGTGTCGTCGGTCGTCGCCATGCTCGCGGTGGGCGAGGGCGCCTCGGCCGAGGCGCTCGAACGCATCCGCATGCTCGGCTCGAACAACATCATCCTGACCTCGGTGAAGGCGACGGACAACACGGTGAACGCCGGCAACCGGCGGGTGAACATCTACGGTCTTCACTACGCCGACGCCGACCGCATCCGCGACAGCTTCGATCGCGTGACGGCGGTCGTCCCTGTCAAGAGCGTGAAGCGCGAGGGCCGGCTGGGGCAGCGAACCGCGGAGCTGCGGGTGGTCGGCACCACGCCCGAGTGGTTCGAGCTCGTCACCCGCCCGATCATCGCCGGACGCGTGCTGCTCGACGAGGATGTCACGACCCGGTCGAACGCGGTGGTGCTCACGGAGTTCGGTGCCCGGAAGCTGCTCGCGACCGACGAGACCATCGGCAACTCCGTGATGATCGCCGGGAGCTACTTCGAGGTCGTCGGCATCGTGAAAGCCGCGAACGCCGGCGGCGGCGAGACACCCGACGAGCAGGAGGACGCGTACATCGCCATCGAGACCGCTCGCGAACGGTTCGGGGACCTGAATGTGACGCGGTCGAGCGGTTCGTTCCAGCGCGAGCAGGTCGAATTGCACGGCATCTTGGTCCGCGTTGATAGCGACGAGGCAGTGCCGGGCGTGGCGACGGGCATCCAGCGGATGCTCCAGCGCTTCCACCAGGTGCCGTACTACCAGGTGTCGGTGCCGCTCGCGCTCCTGCAGGAGGCGCAGCGGACGCGGGACCGCTGGAATATCGTGCTCGGGTCGATCGCGGGGATCTCGCTCCTGGTGGGCGGCATCGGGATCATGAACATCATGCTGGCGTCGGTGACGGAGCGCACGCGCGAGATCGGCATCCGCCGGGCCATCGGCGCCCGCAAGGGGCAGATCATCGGGCAGTTTCTGATCGAGACGATCGTGCTGTCGGTGATCGGCGGGGCGATCGGGATTGCGCTCGGTTTCGCGATCCCTTGGGCAGTGACGCGCTTCGCCGGCATGCCGACGGAGATCACCGCATGGTCGATCGCACTGGCGGCGGGGATCTCGGTCGGCGTGGGCGTGATCTTCGGGCTCTACCCCGCGGCCCGGGCCGCGAACCTCGACCCGATCCAGGCGCTGCGGCACGAGTAGCGTTCAGCCGCGCCGGCGAGCAGATGCCGCGTGACCGGCGAGGCCCTCCATCTCCGCGAGGCGAACGGTGTCGCGGACGAGCTCGGCGTCGGGCGCGTCCAGTCGCAGCCAGCTCCGCGGGCGAAGGAAGTCCATCACACTGAGCCCGGCGCGGAACCGGGCCGTGCCGCCGGTGGGCAAGGTGTGGTTTGGTCCGATGCCGTAGTCGCCCATGACCTCGGCGGAGCCGGAGCCGATAAAGAGAGCGCCGGCGTGCCGCAGGCGGCCTGCGAGTTCGTCGGCGTTGGCGGTCAGGATCTCGAGATGCTCAGGAGCGACCCGGTCGGAGACGGCGACCATCTCGTCATCGCTCGTGCAGATACACGCGAAGCCGTTCGCGACCGCAACGCGGGCCGTTTCCGCGGTCGACAGGGTTTCCAGCTGCCGCGCAAGTTCCGCGTCGACGCTCGAAGCGAAGGCTTCGGAGCGGCAGACGAGGATCGGGCGGGCGTCGGTGTCGTGCTCGGCCTGGGCGAGGAGATCGGCCGCGACGGTCACCGGGTCCGCGTGGTCGTCGGCGATCACGAGCAGTTCGCTTGGCCCGGCGAGCATGTCGATGCCGACGACGCCCGAGACGAGCTGCTTCGCCGCGGTCACCCATCGGTTGCCGGGGCCGGCGATGAGATCAACGGGATCGAGCCCCTCGAACCCGTACGCGAGCGCCGCGATGCCGTGCGCCCCGCCGACGGTCAGGACCACGTCTGCGCCGGCGATCCCAGCCGCCGCAACCGTCACCGGGTGGGCCCCGGGCGTCGCGACGATGACGCGTTCGCAGCCCGCCACGCGGGCGGTCACCGCGGTCATCAGCGCTGACGACGGCAACGGGTACCGCCCGCCGGGCGCGTAGCACCCCGCCGCCTGCACCGGCACGACCGTGTGCCCGGCACGCCCACCCGGCACCGCGACTTCGATGTCGCGTATCGCGTCGCGCTGCGCCCGGGCGAACGCGTCGATGCGGGCCGCGGCTCGCTCAAGGACGGCGCGGTCATCCCCCCGCAGCGCCGCCACGGTTGCATCTATCTCCGCCCGCCCCAGCACCAGCGGCTGCTCTGGCGTTCGCTCGCCAAACCGCTCGGCGTACCGCCGCACCGCGGCCTCGCCGCCCTCGCGCACCTCGGCCACAATCGCCCGCGTTGCGTCGAGCGTCGCGTCATCTACGGGCGGCCGGTTCAGTCGTGCGATCTCAGTTGGCTTCACGCGTCGCAGCATCGTCGTCATACCGCCCCCCCACTCGCCGGCTTCGCGTTGCCGGGGCGACGCGTCACCTTCAGCGACCGTCGGTCCAGCTCGCGCTCGATCTCCGCGAGGTCCACCCCGCCCCTCGCGGCGGCGACGAGCGCGAAGTAGATCACATCCGCCGCCTCCCACCGGACTTCGTCTGTTGTCCCCGCAGCGGCCAGCTCTCCCGCTTCCTCGATCAGCTTCGACCGCAGCAGAGCCGCATCGCTGAATAGCCGCGCCGTGTACGAGCCCGCCGGTGCTGAGTCTCGCCGCTCCGCGAGCGTTCTTGCGAGTGCTCCGAGCCCGGCGTCCTGGCCGAAGCAGGTCCGCGTCCCCGTGTGGCAGAACCCGCCTCCCGCCTGCCGCACGGTGAACCGCAGCGCATCGCGGTCGCAGTCGGCCGCGATCGAGATGACCTCCTGCGTGTCGCCGCTCGTGAGGCCTTTCTCCCACAGCCCGCCCCGGGACCGCGACCAGTACACCCCGCGCCCCGTCTCGATCGAACGCCGCACACTTTCGAGGTTCGAGTACACCAGCCCGACCGCCACGCCCCGCTCGTCGCAGACCACCGTCGGCCACAGCCCGTCCGTGCGGTCGCTCGTCAGCGGGGCGCAGAATCCCTCGGCCAGGTCAAACGCACCCGAGTACAGCGCCATCCCCACCTGCGCATCCGCCCCCGCCGCGTCCGCAGCGCCCACATCTGCGGGTGACTTCACCCCGCCGGCCACCGTCAACCGCGCGTCTTCCGCTCGCTCAACAAGCCCCGCGACACGCTCAACCGGCAGCCCGCCCATCCGCCCTTCGTGCTCGACAAAGGTCACGAGGAACCCACCGACGAACTCCTTCAACTCATCGATGCGGTCCTCCACGCGTCGGCCGGTCGATTTCTTCCACCCCTCGACGACGACATCCCCGTGCCTGGCGTCGAGGGCCGCGATCACGCGGTCCTTGGGGAGCTCTCGCAGGATCTCGGGCGTCGCCGCCGTCCCCAGGATGACCTTGCTCGCCCCCGCGTCCAGCCAGCGAATCGCGGTCTCCACATCGCGAATGCCGCCACCGACTCGGCAGTTCGCAATCTTCAGCAAGTCCTCGATGACCCCTGCGTTGCTCCCCTGCCCCATCGCCGCGTCGAGGTCGATCACCGCGATCTCGCCCACGCGCCCGAACTTCTCCGCGATCGGCCGCGGGTCGCCCGCGTCGATCGCCATCTCCTCGCCGCCCACGAGCTGCACGGCGTTCCCGTTCATCAGATCGATCGATGGCACGATCACGCCGTCACCCCCTCGTCCAGCCGCACGACGACGCCCGCCGCCGCGAGTTTCCGCTTCAAATCGCCCACCGTCGTGTCCCCGTCATGGAAGATCGACGCCGCCAACACCGCGTCCGCGCCCGCCTCGAACGCCTCGACCATGTGGGCCGCAGAGTTCCCGCCGCCCGAAGCGACGATCGGAACCCCGCACGCCGCCGCGACCGCCGCGATCAGCCCGGTGTCGTAGCCGGTGCGTGTCCCGTCGCGATCCCAGCTCGTCAGCAGGATCTCCCCTGCCCCGAGCCCCTCGGCCTCAGCCGCCCACGCCGGTGCTTCCATCCCGCGCCGCTCGGTCCCCGACTTCGTCACGATCCCCCACCCCGCCCGCCCGTCCTCGTGCCGGGCCGCGTCGATCGACAGCACGACGCACTGCCGCCCCACTCGATCCGCGAGCTCCATCAGCAGCCCCGGCCGATCCACCGCCGCGGTGTTCACCCCCACCTTGTCCGCCCCCGCCGCGAGCAGCCGCTCCGCGTCCGCGATCGTGCGCACGCCCCCGCCGACCGTCAGCGGGATCGAGAGCACCTCACGCACCATCGCCACCGTCTCCGCCGCATTCGCCCGCCCGTCGGGCGTCGCCGAAACATCGAGCAGCACCAGCTCGTCCGCCCCCTGCGCCTCGTAGGCGAGCGCCCGCTCCACCGGGTCGCCCGCATCCCGCAGCCCCTGGAAGCGCACGCCCTTCACCACCCGCCCGTCGCGAATGTCCAGGCACGGGATCACGCGTCGCGTCAGCATCGGCTCGCCTCCTCCGCGGAGAGTTCTGCCCCGCACGACTCCGCCCACCGCCGCAGCAGCGACACCCCCCACGCCCCGCTCAGCTCCGGGTGGAACTGACACGCCAGTGTCCGTCCACGCTGCATCGCCGCGACGAATGGCCCGCCGTGCTCCGCCCACGCCGCCGACCAGCCCTCGGGGCACGCCGCGTAGCGGAACGAGTTCGCGAAATACGCGTGCCCCGGCTCAACGAGCCCGCTTTTGCCCTGCACGAGGTTCCAGCCGAACTGCGGCGTCCGCACGCCCATCCCGAACGCCGTCACCGGCACATCGACCACGCCGAGCCCCGCCACGCCCGCCGATTCCTCTGACGCCACCGACAGCAACTGCATCCCCAGGCACACCGCGACCAAAGGCCGGTCCGCCGAAAGCCGCTCAAGCAGCACCGTGTCCAGACCCGTCTCCCGCAGCCGCGCCATGCCCGCACCGAACGACCCCACCCCCGGCAACATCACCAGCCCCGCTCCCGCCACACGATCCGCATCGATCGTCAGCACCGGCTCCAGCCCGATCCGCCGCGCGGCCGCAGAGACCGAAGCCGTGTTCGCCACGCCCGTCTCGATAATGACCAGTTCGGACGCCATCACAACACCCCCTTGGTCGAGGGCACCGCCGAAGCGTCGCCATCCCGCGCCACCGCCGCCCGCAGCGCGAGCGCGAGCGCCTTGAACGCCGCCTCGGCCTTGTGATGATCGTTCCGCCCGCGCAGCACATCCACATGCAGCGTGATCGCCCCCGCCGCCGCGAGCGATCGGAAGAAGTGGTCCAGGTTCTCACTCGCCACATCCCCGATGGTGTGCCGCACGAGGGCCAGGTCCACCTCCGCGAGCGGGCGTCCGGAGAAATCGACCACCGCCCGCGCCAACGCCTCATCCAAGGGCGCGTAGGCGTATCCGAACCGCGCGATCCCCCGCTTCTCCCCCACCGCCTCCGACAGCGCCTTGCCCAAGGCGAGTGCACAGTCCTCGGCCGTATGGTGATCGTCGACCTCCAGGTCGCCCGCGCACTCCAGCTCAAGATCGAACCGAGCGTGCTTCGCCAGCGCCGTCAGCATGTGATCAAGAAACCCGAGCCCCGTCTTCACACTCGCCGCCCCAGCCCCGTCGATGTTCAGCGACAGCGTGATCCGCGTCTCGCCCGTCACCCGCTCCACCCGTGCCGTCCGATCGCTCATCGCTCGCCCCCCATCACTTCCCGAAGCGCCCCGCTCAATCGCTCGAACGCCGCCTGCTCACCCGGGCAGGTGATCCGAATCGCATCCTCCAGCCCCGGCTTCTGCCCGAACGCCCGAACCGCGATCCCCCGCTCCCGCAAGCCGCCGCGTACTTCCGCCGCCCGCTCCGCCGAGCCGAACCGCGCGAGCACGAAGTTCGCCCCCCCACCATCGCCCCACCACGGCTCCGCGCCGAGCCCGGCCAGCAGCTTCGCGAGCGCCCCACGCTCCCGCCGCACCCGCTCCACCGAGAGCGCCGTCGCCTCCGCGTCATCCAGCACCGCCCCCGCCGCGGCCATCGCGACCGTCGCCGCGGGAAACGGACTCACAACCGTCCGAAGCCATCCCGTCACCGGCTCGCTCGCGATCGCATACCCCACCCGCAGCCCCGCCAGGCCCAACGCTTTGCTGAAAGTCCTGAGCACCACCACATTCGGCCGCTCGACGAGCGCCAGCGTCGGGTCCGCATCGGCAAACTCGCCATACGCGAGATCGACCATCAGCACGCACCCCGCTTCCTCCGCTCGATCCGCGAGCGCCAGCAGATCATCGAGCCCAACCTCCCCGCCCGTCGGGTTGTTCGGCGTGATCACCGCCATCAGCCCCGTCGCGTCACTGACCGCCTCGAGATACGCCGCAACCGGGAACGCCCCCTCCACCCACGACACCGACCGCACGCCCGCCCCCGTGATCCGCGCGTACCGCTCGATCATCTCGAAACCGGGGGTGTGCCACAGCAGCTCCCGCCCCGGCCCCAGCGTCACCCGGCACACCGCATCGATCGCCGCGTCAGCCCCCGCCGTCACGACAATCCGCCCGGCGTCGATCCCCCACCGCTCCGCGATCCGCGCCTCCAGCGCCGTCGCGCCCGCGTACCGCCGCACCGCCTCGGGCGAGACCGACTTCAGCGCCGTCATCGCCCGGTCGCTCACCCCCGGCCCCTCGTTCAGGTCGAGCCAGAGATCAACACCCGCGTCCTTCGGCGGCGCAACATACGCCGACAGCCCCTCCAACCCCGCCGCCGCCCGAAGCGTCTTGCGTTCCGCGTCAACGCCCATCACACCCACCCCTTTCACAGCACGATCTGGTCCGGCGTCGTCACCACGATGTCCGTCCCGCCGCGCTGCTTGATCGCCGGGATCAGCTTCGGCAGCTCGCTCCGCGGCACCGCCGCCTTCACAGCGAACCCACCCGACCCGTGCGTCGGGGCGATCGTCGCCTCCCGCATCGCCGGCAGCACCGCGACGACCGACTCCAGCCCCTCCGCCGAGATGTTCAGCTCGATCATCACCCGCCGGCGTGCCTCAAGCACGGACTTCACGAGCATCACGAACCCCTCGATCGCCTCCCGCTTGCCCGCGTCCTCGAGGGCCCGCGCGTTCGCGTACAGCCGCGTCGAGGAGGTCATCAGCTCGTCGATGATTCGAAGCCCGTTCGCCACCAGCGTCGCGCCCGTCGCGGTGTTATCCACGATGCAGTCCGCGTCCTCCGGCGGCAGCACCTCCGTCGCGCCGTACGAGGGCAGCAGCCTGGCATTCAAGCCCTTGGCCGCGATCCAACGCTTCGTCAGCTCCACATACTCCGACGCCACGACCAACGGCCCCTCCGGCAGCCACCCATTGACGAGCAGGTCCACCGGCGCCGCCGCGACCAGCCGCACCGGATCGAGCCCAGTGTCCAAGAGTTCGACCAGGTCCCCCCCCGCGTCGTGCCGCCCCTCCGCCACCCAGTCCGCCCCCGCGAAGCCGAGGTCCCGCGAACCCGCCTCGATCATCTCGATGATCGCCCGCGGCTTCAGGATCTTCACCGTGAACCCGTCGAGCCCCACCGAGGGGCGATAATCCCGCGCCGTCTCCGACACGCGGATTCCCGCATCCGCCAGCAGCTTCTGCACGC
The DNA here is from genome assembly GCA_964615815.1 of uncultured Phycisphaeraceae bacterium. GTDB lineage: Bacteria > Planctomycetota > Phycisphaerae > Phycisphaerales > UBA1924 > DAIQNV01. Next base: position 112,009 of record CAZTQV010000001.1, read on the forward strand.
CGCTGGCCATCCGCCCCTTGGGCAACGCAAATCGCACGGTCTCACGGTCGGTCGCGGGCATCGTCGGTTCTCCGGTCGCTCCAAGCGGAATCGAGTTCAGGGGTCGGGGCCGATTCGGACTGGGCTCGTTCTGAGCAAAAACAAACACGCCGGCTGCGAGAGCCGGCGTGCGGGGTGGACTCACTGGGTGCAGGGTCCGCCTACTTCAACCGCCGGCTCTCGCTGGAGAGATGATGGTGGTGGCGGTGATGGGCAAACCCGGTCTGCATCGCTCCAAGCGTAGCCGCCCCCCATCCCCCGTCAAGTCGCCCACTTCGGCCCCCGATTCCCCGACGGAACACGCCCCCACCCGCATCCTCGCTCGGCGACACCCCGCGCAGGAACGCCCCGTGCCCCGACCACACGCCGAGCCCCGCCCCCCGACGCTCCTGCACCGCGCCCTCGCGGCCAGGCAAGGCGAGCTCGCCCCGCTCATCGCGAGCGCCGCCTACTTCTTCCTCCTGCTCTTCGGCTACTTCCTCCTCCGCCCCGTCCGCGAGGCCATGGGCGTGCAACGCTCCATGGACGACCTCCGCTGGCTCTTCGCCACCACCTGCGCCGTCTCGCTCCTCGTCACCATCGCCTTTAGCGGCCTCGTCGCCCGCGCGACCCGCCGCCGCTTCATCCCCATCGCCCACCGCCTCGTCGAAGCCTGCCTGATCGCCTTCGCCGCGATGCTCCTCCTCGCCCCGGGCCACCTCGGCCTCACCACCGGCTATGTCTTCTATGTCTGGCTCAGCGTCATCAACCTCTTCGTCGTCTCCGTCTTCTGGGCCTTCATGGCCGATGTCTGGTCGCTCGATCAGGCCAAGCGCCTCTTCGCCGCCATCGGCGTCGGCGGCACCCTCGGCGCCCTCGCCGGCTCCAGCGTCCCCTGGTGGCTCGCCGACCACCTCCCCGCCCCCGCCCTCATGCTCCTCGCCGCCCTCTGCTTCGAGCTCTGCATCCGCTTCGTCGTCCACCTCGACAAACGCACAACCCCATTGGAGCCCCGAGCGCCAGCGAGCGGGCTGGAATCGCCACGAGCCAACGCCTCAAGCCCTCCCCCCATCGGCGGTTCCATGTGGGAAGGCCTCACCGCCATCACCCGCTCCCCCTACCTCGCCGCCGTCGGCCTCTACATCGCCCTCATGGCCACCAGCTCCACCCTCCTCTACTTCGCCAAGGCCAGCTTCGTCTTCGAGGAGCACGACACCCTCTCCGAGAAGATCAGCGCCTTCGGCCAACTCGATGCCGCCGCCCAGGCCCTCACCCTCCTCGCACAGCTCTTCCTCACCACTCGCCTCATCCGTCTCACGGGCGTCGCCGGCACGCTCGCCGTCCTCCCCGCCCTCACCCTCGTCGGCTTCGCCGCCCTCGCGATCAGCCCGACCTGGGGCGTCCTCGTCCTCTTCCAGGCCCTCCACCGCGCTACCCGCTACGCCGTCGCCCGCCCCGCCCGCGAGACCCTCTTCGCCGTCGTCCCCCCCGCCGAGAAGTACAAAGCCAAGCCCGTCCTCGATGTCTTCGTCTACCGCGCCGGAGATGTCGCGGGCATGCTCCTGAGCGCCCTCCCCGTCGCCGGCACCCTCGGCCTCTTCACCCTCGCCGTCACACCCGTCGCCGCCGCGTGGGGTGCCCTCTGCGCCTACCTCGGCCTCGCCCAACGCCGCCGCGCCGACAAGACACACCCATCCCCGACTCCCGCCCAAGCCCCCTCCGCAGAAGGAGCCCCCGCATGACCACCACCCGTCGCGACTTCCTCGCCGCCGCCGCCGCCACCTCCGCTCTCGCCACCATCAGCCCCGCCGCGCTCGCGGACCTCCTCAGGCCCAAGCGCAACCTCAAGCTCCTCATCCTCGGCGGCACCGGCTTCCTAGGCCCGCACATCGTCCGCCGAGCCATCGCACGCGGGCACGAGATGACCCTCTTCAACCGCGGCCAGACCGGCCCCGACAAGTTCCCGGGGCTCGAATGGCTCCAGGGCGACCGCTACGGAGACCTCAAGAGCCTCGAGGAAGCCGTCGCCGCCGACCGAAAGTGGGACGCCGTCATCGACACTTTCACCTATGTCCCCAAGACCGTCACGGACGCCATGGATGTCCTCCTCCCCGCGATGAACCACTACACCGTCGTCTCCACCGTTTCCGTCTACGCCGAGCCCTACGAGCCCGGCATGACCGAGGACGCACCCCTCAACACCGTCGACGACGCCACCGCCGAATCCATCAAGACCCACCGCGAGGTCGGCGCCCACTACGGCGCCATGAAAGCCCGCTGCGAGAAGGCCGCCGAACAACGCTTCCCAGGCCGCGTCGCCAACATCCGCCCCGGCCTCATCGTCGGCCCCGGCGACTGGACCGGCCGCTACAGCTACTGGCCCATCCGCGCCACAGAGGGCGGCGACATGATTGCCCCGGGCGACGGCTCCGACTACATCCAGGTCATCGACGCCCGCGACCTCGCCGACTTCATCATCCGCGCCATCGAACGCGACCTTACCGGCCCCTACACCGCCATCAGCCCCGCCGGCGAATGGACCACCAAGGACATGATCGACACCGCCATCGACGCCGCCAACGAAGTCGACGGCATCGCCACCCGCCCCGTCTGGATCCCCGCCGACTTCCTCGCCGAGAGCGGCATCAACGCCTGGCAGCACATGCCCGCCTGGGTCCCCAACTCCGCCCCGGGCTACGCCGGCCAAGGCCTCATGAGCACCACCAAGGCCATGTCCGCCGGCCTCGACTGCCGACACCTCCGCCACACCGCCAAGGACACCATCCTCGACACACGAAAGCGCATCGCCGACACCCGCGCCGAACGCGGCGACGAATTCGCAGACCAGGCCGCGACCCGACTCCGCGGAGGCCTCGACCCCGCCCGCGAACGCGAAGTCCTCGAACTCTGGAACAACCGCCCAACCCCGTAACCCCCCACAACGCCCGCTACTCGTCCGTCAGCAGCCCGCTCACCCGTTCCACCTCCGCCTCGAGCGTGCGCACCCGCTCCTGCGACTCGATGAGCCGCCCCTCCAGCTCATCCGCCCGCTCGCGCGCCGCCCGCAGCTGATCCCCGAGCGCGGCGTTCGTATCCCGAAGCTGACGCAGCTCCATCGCCGTCCCGAAGTTCTCCGCGTCCCGCCCCACCACCACCGTCGTCGCCACCACCGCGCCCACCGGCACCACGAGAAACGCCAGCCCCGCCCCGATCGCCGCCGCCCGGTTCCGCTTCAAGAACTTCGCCACCACATACCGCTTGTTCCACCGCCGCGCCTCGATCGCCTCCCCCGCCAGGTACCGCTCGATATCCCGCGCGAGCTCACCCGCCGACTGGTACCGACGCTCCCGGTGCTTCTCGAGCGCCTTGAGAACGATCGCCTCCACCTCCGCGTCCACCGCCTTCGTCACCGACCGCGGCCGGTCCGGGTCCCGCGTGATGATGTTGTCCAGCACCTCCCCCATCGGCCCGTCCACGCCATAGGGGAACCGCCCGCACAGGAGCTGGTACAGGATCACCCCGAGCGCGTACACATCCGTCCGCACATCGATCTTCGCGCTCTCCCCCCGCGCCTGCTCCGGGCTCGCCCAGGGGAGCGACCCGATGAACTGCCCAGTCTTCGTCATCTGCGTCGGGAGCGTCTGCCCCGCCTCCGCCACCCCGTCCACCTTCGCCAGCCCGAAGTCCAAAATCTGCGGGCTCCCCGTCGGCGTCACGCGGATGTTGCTCGGCTTCAAGTCCCGGTGAATCACCCCCCGCAAGTGCGCCGCGTTCACCGCGTGGCACACCACCACGAACAACTCCAGCGTCTCCCGCACGCTCGGCTTCGTGCCATCGACGAAGTCGTCGAGCGTCGGCCCCGCCACATAGTCCATCACATAGAAGACATGCTCACCAGCCTGCCCACTGTCGTGGATCGCCACGATGTTCGGATTGTTCAGCTGCGCCAGCACCTGGATCTCGCGCTCAAACCGCACCTTGTCATGCGGCCCCGCGAACCCCCCGTGCAGCATCACCTTGATCGCCACCTCCCGCCGCGTCCCCTCCTGCACCGCGAGGTACACCACCCCCTGCCCACCCCGGTGCAGCTCCCGCAAAATGCGATACCCCGGAATCTGCCCGCCCGGCGCCCCGCGCACCATCGGCCCCGACCGATGCTGCGCCTGCATCCGCGCCGCCATGATCAGGTCCTTGGGCGAACTCCGCGCCTGCTCCACCCCCCCGCCACCGCTTTTCCCCGCCGCACCCCCGCCACCCGCGGGCCCCGCTTCCGCCGTCCCCCGCTCCCCGTCCACCGACACCGTCGCCGGCTCATCGTCCACGCCGCCACCATCGGAGGCCCGCGACGGCACGCGCACCACCTCCGTCTCATCCTCGTTGGACCACTCCGAGCCGCCGCGTTCGCTCATCCTGAGCTCCCCCCGGAACGAGCCACGGGCCTAGTACGAGTCCCGCCCCGGATCCGTGAAGTACCGCGACGCCGACCCCAGCGCGTTCTTCAGCCGCTCGTGCGCCCGCGCCCGCAGCATGTAGATCGCCCCCGTCGACCGCCCGAGCTGCGCCGCCACCTCCGTCGCGCTCAGGCCCTCGAGGTCATACAGCCGCACCACCCGCTCGTAGTCCGGCGGAAGCTGCCCGAGCGCCGATTCGATGAACTGCGTCGCCTCGTCCATCGCCGCCACCCGGCTCGGCGTCCCATGGTCCGTCCCGAGAAGGTCGACGAGCGCCACAAACGAGTCCCGGCTCGAGGTCCCGCTCACCTGCACCCGCCGCCGCGGGTTGGGCCGCTTCGCCGCCTGCAACCCCCGCAGCGCATCCCTCAGATTGTTCTCCGCCACCTGGCTCAGCCACGCCATGAACGACCCCGGCCCCCGCGGCTTGAACTGGTCCGCAAGCAGGAACGCCTCGAGGTAGGTGACCTGCATCACATCTTCCTCGTCCAGGCTCGAACGCCACTGCTGGCTGATCTTCCCCTTCAGCCGCCCCTGCACCATCGGGCCGAACACCTCGAGCAAGTCGCACAGCGCCTGCTCGTCCCCCTTCGCCGCCCGCTGGATCAGTTCCTCCTCGTTCGGGCACGCCTCCGCCGCCTGACGCGCGTACGCACCGCTCCGACCCTCCGAGTCGCTCCCGGAATCTCCCCAGGTCCCAGAGTCAGGCCCAGCGTCGTCCCGCCCAAAATCGCGGCTCTCGTCAGTCGTCACGAACGCCCTCCGAACTACCGGGCCCCGCCGGCCGTACCCCAGGCCGACGGACCGCCCGACACCCCAGTCTAAGGAATCCCAACCCCACGGCAAACAGCCACCCGCGCGACGGAACCCCCCACTTCGCGCATCCACGAGCCCCATCGGCGCGGTACAAAGGTGGTGATCGGACCCCCGCCGCACCGATGCTCCCTCGCCACACGACGAGCCGGGGCACCCGGAGGCCCCGGGGCCCGACCAGCAAACCCACACGATTTACCAGCATCAGGCGCACGAAAAACGCAGAGCCGACACACGGAGGACCCAGAACATGACCACCGGGCACGCCCGCACCAGCCCCCGCCGACTCCTCACCGCAGCCCTCATCACCGCCGTCGGCCTGCCCGCCATCGCCGCCGCCGGCCCCGACAAGGACGACTTCCCCCCCCTCGAAAAGGTCACCGAGGGCTACACCCAGCTCACACCCGCCGACAAGGACGGCGGACTCATGACCATCTGGGTCCGCGAGAAAGACGGCCAGGTCCTCGCAGAGCTCCCCCAGAAGCTCTCCTCCAACCCCTTCTACCTCCTCGGCACCGTCGCCGGCGGCGACCCCGAGACCGGCGTCTACGCCCCCTACGCCCAGGGCGGCCAGGGAACCCGCCAGCTCTACTGGCGCCGCTACGACGACTCCCTCGCCCTCATCGAGCCCCAGGACTACTTCCGCTCAACCGGCGACGACGAGTCCAAGTCCGCCGTCGAACGCGTTTATACCGACTCCGTCGTCCTCTCCACCCGCATCCTCACCATGGGCCCCAACGGCGGCCCCGTCATCGACCTCGACGAGGTCCTCATCAACAACGCCCAGGCCTGGTTCGGCCGCTTCGGCCAGCGCATGCAGACCAACCTCCTCAGCCTCGAAGAGACCAAGCTCTTCCCCTACAACGCAGAACTCACCTGGGAACTCCCCGCCGCCAACGGCCGCCTCACCACCCTCCACTACTCCATCGGCCAGCCCCCCAAGAGCCCCGACTTCAAGCCCCGCGAAGCCGACCGCCGCATCGGATACTTCTACACCAACTTCATCGACCGAGCCCAGAACGACGGCGACACCCAGACCGTCCGCTACGCCCACCGCTGGAACCTCCAGAAGCGCGACCCCAACCTGAAGATGTCGCCCCCCGTCAAGCCCATCGTCTACTACATCGAGCACACCACACCCGTCCGCTACCGGCGCTGGGTCCGCGACGGCATCCTCGCCTGGAACGCCGCCTTCGAACGCGTCGGCATCCTCAACGCCATCGAAGTCCGCCAGCAGGACGCCCAGACCGGCGCCTACATGGACATCGACCCCGAGGACATCCGCTACTCCTTCGTCCGCTGGACCAACGCCCACATGGGCTACGCCATCGGCCCCTCCTCAGCACACCCCGACACCGGCGAGATCTACGAAGCCGACATCGTCATGGACGAAGGCTTCATCTCCGGCTGGGCAAGCCTCATGCTCGACACCGAGATCGCCACCGAGGCCATCTCCGCCTTCGACGCCGAGACCATGGCCTTCCTCGACCAGAACGACGACTGGGACCCCCGAGTCCGCCTCGCCGCTCCCGAAGACCGCGCCGAGGTCATCGCCTATAAGCAGGCCATGCGCGAAGGCCGCGACTGGACCGGCCAGGTCCCCCCCACCATGCAGGCAAGCAACATCGCCATGTCCATGGCCGACGCCGCCCAGGACGGTCGCGGCCACGCCGCCGCCTGCACATGCCTCCGCCACGCCGCACTCAACATGGGCATGGCACGCACCGCCATGGACCTCGGCTTCATCCTCAACGAATCCGAGAACGACGCCGACGAAGACTCCGACAAGTCCATGCTCGACGGCGTCCCCGAAGAGTTCATCGGCCCCCTCCTCAAGAATGTCGTCATGCACGAGGTCGGCCACACCATGGGCCTCATGCACAACTGGAAGGGCTCCACCCGCTACACCTACGCCGAGATCAACAACACCCCCGAGAACGGCGGCGTCGCAGGAGAAACGCCCTTCCTCATCACCGTCATGGACTACGCGCCCACCAACATCGTCGTCGCACCCGAAGGCTCCGGCATCATCCAGGGCGACTACACCGGCATCGACATCGGCTCCTACGACAAGTGGGCCATCGAGTGGGGCTACACACACGGCGACTACAACGAGGTCGCCCGCAAGGCCGCCGACCCCGACCACGCCTTCATCTCCGACGAGGGCCAGTTCAGCCCCGATCCCCACGCCAAGGTCTGGGACATCGGCAAGGACACCCTGACCTACGCCGCCAACCGCGCCCAATTCGCAGACCTCCTCAAGGACAAGATCATCGACAAGGTCGTCGAGGACAACGAGTCCTGGCAGAAGGCCCGCGACAACTTCTCCCGCGCCCTCTACGCCAAGTACGGCGCCGCCAACATCGCCGCCCACTGGATCGGAGGCGCCCACATCAACAACTACCGCAAGGGCGACCCGGGCGCCGCCGACCCCGTCGTCCCCGTCCCCGTCGAGACCCAGCGCGAGGCCCTCAAGTTCGTCCTCGACAACACTTTCACCGACGACGCCTACGGCCTCACCCCAGAGCTCCTCACCAAGCTCCACACCGACTCCTGGTCCGACGAGAACTGGAACGCCGACCGCTCCTTCCCCATCCACGACCAGGTCCTGGGCCTCCAGGCCGCCACCATGACCAACCTCCTCAACCCCACGCGCCTCCGCCGCGTCCTCGATAACGAGGCTCGCACCGAGCAGGGCAAGGACGCGCTCACCGTCCCCGAGATCCTCACCACCGTGCGGACCGCGGCCTGGACAGAGCTCGACAACCCCTCCTCCGCACGCGCCACCGACCGCAAGCCCATGATCTCCAACACCCGCCGCAACCTCCAGCGCGAGCACCTCAACCGACTCATCGACCTCTCCCGCGGCTACGGCTGGGGCGGCGCCTCCGGCGAAATCATCGCCACCCTCGCGAGGCAGGAACTCCGCGACCTCAAGGCCAAGATCGAGGGCGTCAACATGGCCCGCGCCGACAGCTACACCAAGGCCCACCTCGCCGACGCCTCCGAGCGCATCGACAGCGCCCTCGACGCCACCTACCTCCGGGCCAACTGACCGCCCGAGACATCCTGATCACCGAGCGAGCCGCCCCGCCCCCGGGGCGGCTTTTCTTTTCAATCCTCCCCCGTTACCAACGGGGGAGGTGGCCCGAAGGGCCGGAGGGGGTGCCTTTCGATGCCCACTGCATGCGCAAACAACTCAACCAACTCCGCCCTACCCCCGATCCCGATCCGTCCAGGTCCCCCCGTACCGATACCCCTCCTCCTCACGCACCCGCCCCCAGCACCCATCACACACAAACACCCACCCGTCCCGCAGCGCCGTCGTCACCCGGTACACGCGCGCAAACGAACCGCCGCAAACGCCACACGCCCGCGACCGTTTCCCTTCCGCTTCTTCTCCAAGGCACACCCCAACGGGTGCCACTATCCGCGCAGCGGGTAGTGCTTCCCCTTCTTCTCCCCCGTGGGGAGAAGTTGGCCCGGAGGGCCGGATGAGGGGCTACACCAAGCGCAGCGCCTCCTCCCCTCCAACTCTCGTCGTTCAACAAACGATCGCATCACCCCGACGCCCACGCTCACGCCGCCTTCACCGCCCGGTGCCACTACCCGCGCAGCGGGTAGTGCCTCCCCAACGACCGCGCCGAAATCGACGCCTGACGCTCGCACACGACGATGAGGACCACCCCTCAAGCCGCCTTCACAGCCTTCGCCGCGAGCCGCTCCTTCGTTGGCACCCGCACCTTCCACACCAGCCCCAGCTTTTCCATCACCCGGATCACGATCCAGCTGATGTCAAACTGCCACCACTTCAGCCCGTGCCGCGCACTCGTCGGGAACGCGTGGTGGTTGTTGTGCCACCCCTCCCCGAGCGCCAGCACACCAACAACCGGGTTGTTCCGGCTCTCGTCGTGGCTCTTGTACGCCCGCGTGCCCCACAGATGGCACACCGAGTTCACGCTCCAGGTCGCGTGGTGAACAACCAGCACCCGCACCAGCCCACCCCACACGAACCCGAGCAACGCCCCGCCCCAACTCATCGTGACAAGCCCACCGATCACCGCCGGAATGATCAGGCTCAGCGCCATCCACACAGGGAAGAGATTGCTCACCACCACCGTCACGCGGTCCTTCTTCAGGTCCGCGACATACCGCTCCAGCCCCTTGTCCGAAGTATCCAGCATCCAGCCCAGGTGCGCCCGGTACGCACCCTTCAGAACGCCCATGAACCCCGTCCCGTGCCCGTGCGGCGAGTGCGGGTCAGCCTCGTGGTCACTGTGCTGGTGGTGACACCGATGAAACGCCACCCACCGAAAGATCGACCCCTCGATCGACATCGACCCGGCGATCCCGAGCACCGCCCGCATCACAGGGCCCGTCTCGAACGACTTGTGCGTGAAGTACCGGTGGTACCCGATCGTCACCCCGAGCCCCGTGACGAGGTACATCCCGACGAAGATCGCGACTTCAACCCACCCGAGCCCCCAGCCCCACGCGTACACCATCGCGCCAATCAAGGCCACGAACGGCAGCAGGATCACCACAAGGTTCGCCACCCGATCCGCCACCGGCAGCGCCCCCCCGATCTCCACCGGGCTCGCCACCGATCGCCAATCCCCCGCCGGGCGCGCGGGACGGCTTTCGGCCTCACTAGGCCGACCAAGAGCGGGCATGTTCACCCGCGAAGCAGACATATTCGACATCAAAGTCCCCGGACTCTCCCGAATGCGATCAAACCGAGCAGGCCCTTCGGGAAAGCCGGATCAGCACCCGCCCGCCATCAAACGGACGAGCATGGAATCACTCTAGTATATCGTCCCAACCCCTGCCGGTCCTGAATTCCACATTCATCATCCCTTCACCCGAGCCAAAGCCTCGCACCCGGACGCCTGATCTTCGCAACGCGAAGATCAGGGTTTCACTCCTTAACCAACTCAATCGCCGCCAAATTGATGCCCGGTGCCACTATCCGCGAAGCGGGTAGTGCCTCCCCTTCTTCTCCCCCGTGGGGAGAAGGTGGCCCGCAGGGCCGGATGAGGGGCTACACCAAGCGCAGCGCCTCCCAAATCTCCAAGCCTCATCGCGCACCCCGGCACCGCGGATGAACCACTACCCCTTCACCAACTCAATCGCCGCCGAATTGATGCAGTACCGCAAACCGGTCGGCGGAGGCCCATCCGGGAACACATGCCCCAGGTGCGCCCCGCACCGCTCGCACCGAACCTCCGTCCGCACCATCCCGTGCCCCCGGTCCTCGTGCTCGCTCACCGTTCCCGCCCCGTTCGAGCTGAACGCCGGCCACCCGCACGCCGAGTGAAACTTCTCCCCCGCCTCAAACAGTGTCTCCCCACACACCACGCACACATACTTCCCCGGCTCGTCCGTGTCCGTGTACTCCCCCGTAAACGCCCGCTCCGTCCCCGCTTCCTGCGTCACATGCCACTGCATGGGCGTCAGCCGCTTCCGAAGCTCATCCCGATCCACCGGCCACTTCTTATCGCTCATACCCCAACACTACGCCCCACACCACCCCCCCACCCCCGGTGCCACTATCCGCAAAGCGGGTAGTGCCTCCCCCTCCTTCTCCCCCGCGGGGAGAAGGTGGCCCGAAGGGACGGATGAGGGGCTACACCAAGCGCAGCGCCTCCCAAACCTCCAAGCCTCATCGCCCAACAAACCACCGCATCACCCACCCGCCCGATCTTCCCGCACGCAACGATCAGGATGACTTCACCACAGGCATCGGCGCCCGCGCCAACCGCCGCATCGCCGTCTTCCCCACAAAGGTCCGCCCCGGCTCCAACACCACCCGCTGCACAAACGCCGCCGGCATCCGCATCGGGTCCACCGCCTCGAACCCATGCCGCCGGAAAAAGTCCGGCTGCTTCGTCAGCAACACAAGCTCATCCACCTCCCACGCCGTCGCCCGCTCGATCACCCCCTGCATCACCACCCGCGAAATCCCGCTCCCCTTCAGCGAAGGCTCAACAACAACGCTCCGCACCTCCGCCAACCCCGGCACCACCACGCTCACCGCCGCGCACCCCACCACCGTCCCCTCGATATCCCGCGCGACAACGAACTGCCCCAGGTGCGCCCGCACCTCCGCCTCCCGCCGGGGAAGCGTGTACCCAGCCTCCACCCACGCGTTGATCAGCCGCGTCACCGTCGAAACATCGTCCTCCCCCGCGGCCCCCGCCCCCTCCGGCGCAAGCACCACCACCGGCCGTGCCCCAGCCTCCACCTCACCGCCCACCCCAGCCGTACCCGCCGCCCGCGCACTCACGATCCCGCGCTCCCCTCATCCCGCAGCCGATCCGAAGCCGCCCGCGCCGCATCCCGCACACGCACCGGGTTCGTCCCGCCGACCACATCACGCCGACGAAGCGCCGACTCCACAGTCAACCAGCCCTTCACATCCTCCCCCACCCGCGGCTCCACCGCCCGGATCTCATCCAGAGACAAATCCTGCACCTCCACCCCCCGAGCCGCCGCCGCATTCACCACCGCCCCCACCGCCGAGTGCGCCTCCCGGAAAGGCACGCCACGCTCCACCAAATGATCCGCAAGCTCCGTCGCCAAAGACCCCCCAAGCCCCGCCAACTCCGCGCACCGCTCCGTATTGAAAGCAATCCCCGCCAGCGCCACATCCAAAAGCCGCAAACACACGCTCAGCTCATCCATCGCCCGAAACAGCGGCCCCTTGTCCTCCTGCAAATCCTTGTTGTACGCCAGCGTCAGCCCCTTCACCGCCACCGACACCGACACCAACGCCCCCAGCAACCCCCCAGCTTTCCCACGCAAAAGCTCCATCGCATCCGGATTCTTCTTCTGCGGCATCAAGCTCGACCCGCTGCACACCTCATCCCCGAGCCGCACCACCCCAAACTCCGCCGACCCGAAGACCACCAGCTCCTCCCCCAGCCGACTCAGATGCACCCCGCACAAACTCAGCGCCCCAAGCACCTCGATCACAAAGTCCCGGTCGCTCACCGCGTCCAGGCTGTTCTCACTCGCCCGCGAGAAACCCAGCTCCACCGCCAACGCCTTCCGATCCACCGCAAACGCCGTCCCCGCCAGCGCCCCCGACCCCAAAGGACACACATCCACCCGCGCAAGTGCATCCCGAAGCCGCGCCACATCCCGGCTGAACATCGCCTCATACGCCAAACACCAGTGCCCGATCGTCACCGGCTGCGCCCGCTGCAAATGCGTATACGCCGGCATCGCATCCCCAGCATGCTTCTCCGCCAGCGCAATCAGCCGCCCCCGCACTACCCCAAGCTCACCAACCCGCGCCCCAATCGCCCGCCGCACCCAAAGCCGAAAGTCCGTCGCCACCTGGTCATTCCGGCTCCGCCCCGTGTGCAGCTTCTTCCCAAGATCCCCCACCCGCGCCACCAGCCGCTGCTCCACCCAGGTGTGCACATCCTCAGCGGCGCTCTCGACGGGCGCCGCCTGCAACCCGCGCGCCTCCTCCAGCACACCCGCCAGCCCATCGCGAACCTTCTCCACCTCCTCCGCGGACAAAACGCCCGCCTTCCCGAGCGCCCCCGCCCAAGCCACCGAGCCCTCGATGTCCTCCTCCACCATCCGCCAGTCCACGGGCAGCGAATCATTCAGCGCACGAAACGCCTCCGCGGGCGGCACACTGAACCGCCCGCCCCACATCGCCTCGCCGCCCGCACCAGCACCCGAACCCGCCACTCAGACCGCCTTCCCTTCCTTGATGATCGGGTCATCCACCGGCGACTCCTCCGGCTCCACCACAGGCCCCGTCCGCGGCCCCACCACCGGCGCCAGCCCGCGCTGATCCACCAACGCCGCCTTCTTGCTCTCCGCCAGCTTCAACCCGTTGAACCCCGCGATCCGCTCCGGCAAAGTCAACAGCCGGATGAACCCCTCCGCGTGCTTCTGGTTGTACACCTCATCGGCACCAAAGGTCGCGAAGTCTTCGCTGTACAAGCTGAACGGGCTCTTCCGCCGCACCGCCGTCGCACGACCCTTGAAGAGCCGAACCGCGATCTCGCCCGTCAGACGCCCCGCGATCGTCTCCGCCGCGCTGCTGATCGCGTTCCGCACGAAGGTAAACCAACGCCCGTCGTACACCAGCCTCGCGAACCGCTGTCCCAACTCCTCACGCAGCGCCAGCGTGTCACGATCGAGACACAGCTCCTCAAGCCCACGCAGCGCCTCCACGATCACCGTCCCGCCGGGCGTCTCATACAGCCCCCGGCTCTTCATCCCCACGCACCGGTTCTCCACAAGGTCCACACGCCCAACCCCGTGCGGCCCCGCAATCCCGTTCAGCTTCGCGACGAGCTCATGCCCCGCCATCCGCTCCCCGTTCACGCTGATCGCGCGGCCATGCTCGAACCCGATCCGCACATCCTCCGGCTCGTTCGGGGCATCCGCCGGATTCGTGGTGAGCATCCACGCGTCCTCGGGCGGCGGGTTCCACGGGTTCTCGATCTCCCCACCCTCGTGACTGATGTGCCACAGGTTCCGGTCACGGCTGTACAGCTTCTCCAGCGTGCTGTTGCTGGGCACGCCCTTCGACTTCATGTAGTCCAGGAGCTGCTGCCGGCTCCGCATGTCCCACTCACGCCACGGCGCGATGATCTTCAGGTCCGGGGCCAGCGCCGCAAACGCCGCCTCAAACCGCACTTGGTCGTTCCCCTTCCCCGTGCACCCGTGCGCAACAGCCGTCGCCCCCACCGCACGCGCACACTCCACCTGCGCCTTCGCGATCACCGGCCGCGCCATGCTCGTCCCAAGCAGGTACCGCCCCTCGTAGATCGCCCCCGTGATCAAGGTCGGGAACACATACTCCTCGATGAACTCCTGCCGCAGGTCCGCGACCTTGCAGTCAACAGCCCCCGAAGCCCGAGCCTTCTCCTCGATCCCCGCCAGCTCATCCGCCCCCTGCCCCACATCCGCGACAAAGCACACCACCTCGCTCTGGTAGGTCTCCACCAGCCACGGAACGATCGCCGAAGTGTCCAGCCCACCCGAATACGCCAGCACAACCCGCTCGCCCATCGCCGACCTCTTTCTTCAATCCTCGCGGACCCATTCACTCAGTAACTTTGCGGCAGGATGGGCTTCCAGCCCGTCCCGCCTTCCCCAACCCTACGCACACCCAACCAACCCACTCAACAACCGATTGCCCATTGCCTACTGCCTATTGCCTGATCCCTGATGCCTGATCCCCCCGCCCGCTCCGCGGGCGCTCACCCCTTCCCCATAATCCCAAGCACCAACGCATTCTGAGCATGCATCCGGTTCTCCGCCTGGTCATACACCACGCTCGCCGCCGAGTCGATCACCCCGTCCGTCACCTCCTCACCACGGTGCGCCGGCAGACAGTGCATGAACAAGGCATCCCGCCCCAGCCCCTTGCTCGCGAGCTCCATCACATCCTCATCCACCTGGAAACCATAGAACGCCTCGTTCCGAATCCGGCTCTGGTGGTCCTGCCCCATCGACACCCAGCAGTCCGTGTACACCGCGTCGTGCCCCTCAACAGCAGCCGTCTTCGTCGCCAGCTCAATCGTCGCCCCCGTCTTCGCACCCCGCTCCGTCGCGACCTTCAAAACCTCGTAGCTCGGCTCAAAGCCCTTGGGAGTCACGACCGTCATGCTCACACCAAGCGTCGCCGCCGCGAGCATGAGAGAGTGGCACACATTGTTCCCATCGCCGATCCAGGCAAGCTTCTTGCCCGCGAGCCCGCCGTCTGCGAGCGCCGCGAACCCGTCGCCCAGGTGCTCGCTCATCGTCAGCATGTCCGCCAGCGCCTGGCACGGGTGCTCGAGATCGCTGAGCGCGTTCACCACCGGGATCGACCCGTGCTCCACCAGCCCCTCGAGCGCCGAGTGCTCGAACACCCGCGCCACGATCAGCTCCACGAACCGCTCCATGTTCTTCGCGAAGTCCTTCAGGCTCTCCCGCTCCCCAAGCCGCGTCCCCCGCTGATCCAGGTACACGCAATGCACCCCGAGCTTCGTCAGCCCGACATCGAAGCTCACCCGCGTCCGCAAACTCGGCTTCTCGAAAATCAACGCCGCGTGCAGCCCCGTCAGCTTCCCGCGGTGCAGTTCGGGCGACGACTTCACCGCCGCCGCGTGCATCAGGACGCCCGACAGCTCCGCCGGCGTCAGGTCCGCGATCCCGAGGAAGCTCCGCCCCTTCAGGCTCGTGAGCGCCCCCGTCGTCAAGACCTCAACCGCACCACCAGCAGCCTTCGCCGTCGTCATCGCGAAACTCCCAACTTCAAAGAGCCAGACCCGCGCCCGGCGAAACAACCGTCCCCACACCCGTCGAGCCAAGCCGGCCCGACACGACATCGTCCAGCACCGCGGGCTCGCGCCACGACGCGATCACTACCGGCGAACCCAGCCGGTCCGCCGCCCGCGCCGCCGCCCGCACCTTCGCTTCCATCCCACCCGTTACCACGCCCGACGACACCAAGGCGTCGATATCCGTCGGCTCCACCGAAGCGATCAGCCGCCCCTCCCCGTCCAGCACCCCCGGCACATCGCTCAGCAGCACGAGCGCCCGCGCATGCAGCGCCGCCGCCAACCCCTCCGCCGCATCGTCCGCGTTGATGTTGAGCAGCCCATCCTCGTCCGCCCCGATCGACGCGACAACAGGCACAAACCCGCCCGCAAGCAACGCCGTGTAGAGCGAGCCGCCCCGCCCCGGGGCGCTTTCTGTATCACCCTCACTCACCACCCGCCCCACCCGATCGTCAGCCGCCAGCCCCATCGCCACACACTCGACCTCACCACCATCGACAAGCGTGAGCCCGACCGCCTTCGCCCCAACCCGGTTCAGCGCCGACACCACGCCCGTGTTCACTTCGCCCGCGAGGGCCCCCACCACCACGCCCAAATGATCCCGCGGCGTCAGCCGAAGCCCCGCCACCCGCTCGCTCGTGAACCCGTGCGCCGCCAGCCGCGCATCCGCCACGGCACCACCCCCGTGCACCACGATCACCGGCGCCACCCGCGCCGCCCGAGCGATCGCGCCCCACAAGGCATCCCCGCCCTGCTCCAACGCCGCCCCGCCCACTTTGACGACCACAGGCCCGCTCACGCCCCACCCCCACCCCACCCCACCACCTGCATCGCGCCCGGAATCAACCCCGCCGTCTCCGGCAGCCCGAACCGCGCGTTCATGCACTGCACCGCCTGACCGCTCGCGCCCTTCACCAGGTTGTCGAGCGTCGAGCAGATCACCACGCGCCGCATCGACTCGTCGACGGCGACGGCTATGTCGAGGAAGTTGGTGTTCTTGACCGCGTTCACGCTCGGCCACTCGCCCCCGGGGAGAACCCGTAAAAACGGCTCGTTTGAGCGCACAGCCGCGAGGGCCGTGCGCACATCGGCCGTGGTCGTGCGCGCGCCCAGCGCCGCGTGCGTGGTGCACACGATGCCCCGGTCCCAGGGGCCAAGAACGGGCACGAACCCGACCGGCCGCCCGACCGCCATCGCGATCTCCGGCTGGTGCCTATGTGCAAGCACCCCATACGGTTGCGCGCTGACCTCGCAGTACGCCGTGTGCGCCCGCGCCGCCCGCCCAGCCCCGCTCACCCCGCTCACCGCGGTGATCGCCGGCACAAAGTCAGGATCGAGCACTCCCGCCCGATCCAGAATCGCCAGCGGCACCGACGCCGCCGTGACATAACACCCTGCGGCCGCGATGATTACGGCATCCGCCAACCCCTCGCGCCCCAGCTCGGGCAGACCGTAGACAGCCGCTTCGACAGCCTCCGGGTGCGGGTGATCGAACCCGTAATGGGTGGGGTAGTCGTCGACGCCGAGGCGGTGGCCGCCCGAGAGGTCTACCACGGGGATGTTCATAAGTGCCAGCGGCCACGCGAGTTCGGCGCTGAGTTCGTGCGGCGTCGCGAGGAAGACGACATCGGGCTCGCACGCGAGGATCGCGTCGTGGCTCGTCGCGCGAACCGGGGCGTCGCAGACGCCGCGCATCTCCGCAAATATCTGCCCGTACGACACTTCCGCCGCGCCGGTCTTCTCCGACGCGAACAGCCCGGCGACCTCCGCCGCGGGGTGCCCCGCGAGGATCCGCACGAGCTCCCGCCCCGTGTACCCCGAGGCCCCAACGATCGCGGCGCGGATCATCGCCGGCCCCTCTCTGCCAGGCCCGCGGCGTGGGCGAGGCGGTCGGCGATCTCGGCGGCGCCCTTGGGTGTGCGGGCGGCGATGAAGATGGTGTCGTCGCCGGCGATGGTGCCGGCGGCGTGGGGCGGGGGGTCCTCATCCAGCCTGGCCGCAACGAGTTGCGCCTGGCCGGGGCCGGTGCGGAGGATGACGAGCTGGCCCACGGGCTCGACGCTGGTGACGAACTGGTTGACGGCGCGGACGAGCGGGGTCTCGGCGAGGGTGGCTTGGCCCAAGGTGCGGTAGCCCTCGGGGGCCTTCACGACGCCCAGGTCGCGGAGGTCGCGGGAGAGGGTGGCCTGGGTGACCTCCTCGCCGAGTTCTGCAAGCTGTTGCTGCAGCTCTGCTTGCGACCGGATCGCCCGTTCGGCGACGATCTGCTCGATCAATCTCAGGCGGTCCTCGCGCGTGCTCACGGAGGAGTATCGCCCGGATTGCATAAATTGTCAAGCCTGAATGTATAAATATGCGGCCAACGGGGTCCGGATCAGGCGGCCTGCTGCCCGGATCCGAGATCGGACGGCATGAGCTCGAGCATCGCCGGGTCGAGGTAGCCGGTGCCTGAGCGGAGGACCTGGGGCAGGTCGAGGATGAGGCTGACGCCGCCATCGTCTCGGATGGTGGCGCCGGAGAAGGGGCCGGAGGCGGAGGAGGCGTCGAGGTCTTCGATGACGATCTCGCGCTGGCCGATGAGGCCGGTGACGAGGAGGACGGCGGTGGTCGCGCCGGCCTGGGCGACGACGGCGGCTGGGCTGGTCTGAGGCGGCTGCTCGCCGAGGGCGGCGTGGAGGTCGAGGACGGGGAAGACCTCGTTGCGCAGGCGGAGGACGGGCTGGTCGTTGACCTTGCCGACCTGCTCGCGTCGCGGCTTGACGACCTCGACGACGGCACCCAGGGGGATGGCGTAGGTCGCGTCGCCGACGCGGACCATCATGGCGCTGATGACGGTGCTTCGCGTGGGGATGGTGACGGCCAGCGTGTTGCCGGTTTGGCTCGAGCCGAAGCCGGGGCGCAGGGACAGCTCTGCCTCGCAGGCGGCGGCTGGTGTGGCGAGGGCGCTGAAGGGGGAGGCGGTGATGCCTCCTGTGAGGCAGGCGTCGCGGAGTTCGTCGTCGTCATCTGGCGTGAAGTCGCCGTCTCGTGCTGCGCTGGCGCGGAGGGCGGCGATGTTGAAGGTCTCGGCGTCGTCGGCGATCAGCAGGCGGATGTGCGTGCCCTCGGTCTCGGCGGTGAGGCGGACGCGGCGGGTGCCGGTGCGGGGCTTGAGGATGGTCCGCGTGAGGGCGTCGGCCCATGCGGAGAGCAGGGCGCGGACGGCGTCGGCGAGGGCGCTGTCGACGAGGACGGAGCCGCCCGAGATTTCCAGGTCCACGGGGGTGTTGTTGAAGTCGGCCCACATGCGGAGGCGGCTTCCGAACGGGGCGGCGAGGTCGTCGACGGTGACCATGCGGGTGCGCATGACGCCGGACTGGAGGTCGGTGGTGACGCGGGCGATCTCGTCGGCGATGGCGAGGAGGTTCTCTGCCTCGGCGGGGTCGGGCGGGGTCGCGTTCGCGGCGGCGGCGTGGATGGCGCCGGCGAGGCTCGCGAGGCGGTTCTTCCCGAGGACGAGGCGGCGGACGGAGTCCATGAGCGTGTCGATGTGCTCGGCGGAGATGGTGAAGCCGCTGGAGGACTCGTCGAGTGTGTTCGTCGTCGCTTCGGTCCCGGCGACGGCGGTGACATCAGGCGTCTGGTCTGGTGCTTCGACCTCGGCCGGGGGTTGAAGGTGTGGCTCGGGCGCGAGCTGTGTCTCTGCTTCGAGCACTGGCTCGGGCTCAGGTTCCGGTGCGGCCGCTGGGCTCGGAGCTGCGGGCTTGGGGGCTGCGTTGAACGCAGCCATCCAGTCGCGCGGCGCTTGGGGTTCGGCTTGCGGTTCCGGCTCGGGATCGGCTTCTGAGACCGGCTCGGGTGTGTCACTGGTTGGTTCTTCGAGGGCCGCTGTGAGCGGAGCGGGTTCCTCGAACGAGTCCGGCTCGGGGAGGATCTCGACGGCGGGCTCTTCGACGGCGTCGAAGAGTGATTGGTCGTCCGCGGCGTCCACGATCTCCTGCTCGTTTGCGCTGGGTTCGCCGGTCGATACATTGTCGTCGGCTTCGGCGGGCTCGAACGCTTGCGGGGTGAAGTCCGCGAAGAGGGCGACGGCGAAGTGGTCGGGGTCTTCGTCCTGCGCTGGAGTGTTGTCGATCGCCGTCGTTTCGATCGGGGCGGATTCGTCGGTGGTCCATTCGGCGAACTCGGCGGTGAGTTCGTGATGGAACTCGTCAGCGGTTGGCTCGTCGGCAACGGGCTCGTCGATGATGGGCGTCTGGCTTGCCTCGATGGTCGCGAGGTTGTCGGCTGTGGCGAGTGTTTCGACGGTGGGTTCGTCGGGCTCGTTGTAGAGCAGGGGGGCGGGCTCGACGGTGGGTTGGTCGGCTTCGTCGTAGAACGGGGGTGCGACGGGCTCGATGGTGAAGGCGTCGGCGGGCTCGGACGGGGGTCGCGACGCGGGCGCGGAATCGTACGCGACGATGTCGTACTCGTCGTCGGCGAGGGGGTCCTCGCCGAGGGCGTCGTAGGAGAGGAGGATGTCGATGGACCCGGCGGGGTTGGCCGGGGAGTCGGTTCGCTCGGGTGCTGGGAAGGGGTTGGTGAACCAGTTTGCGAAGGTGGGCGGCGGGGGTGGTTCGGGCGCGGGCTCTTCGTGTGCGTCCGCGGCGGGGACGGGGGCGGCGTCGATCGCGGGATGGTGTTGTGCCGGGGCGGTTTCGAAGGGGGTCTGGAACCAGTTGGAGAAGTTGAGGGGGGCCGGGGGCGCGGGGGTAGACGGTGGGGTGTGGTCGTCTGTGCTCGCGCTCGGGGCCGGTGCGGCGGCGCTCGTGAGCAGCGGGCGTTGCGGGGGTGGGGGGAGGGCGGCGAAGGGGGGCGGGGTGAAGAGTTCGGCGAGTTCGTCGGCGACGGGGCGGCCGGTGAAGGGCGGGGACTCGAAGAGCGGTTCGTCGGTCGGGGGCTCGGCGCTCGCGGGCTCGGGGGCCTCGAAGGCGGAGGGATCGAGGTCGGCGGTGTCGTCGGCGCCGGTGGTGGCGTCGGTATCGGCCTGCGGGTCGTTGGTGTCCGTTGGATCGGGTGCGGGCTCGCTCGTGGTGGCGGGCTGGGGGGGCGTGTCGGCGCGGCGCATCCAGGGGGCGGGGGAGGGGGCGTCGAAGATGGGGGTGCCGGTGCCGGGGGTGAAGGTCGGGCGCGGCTCGGGTTGGGTTTCGTTGTCGGGCTCGGGCCGGGTGAAGGGGAGGGCTGCGGGATCTTCGGGGGCCGCTTCGTAGGGGCCGGTGACGGTGGAGGCGGCGTCGATGTGTCGGCCGAGTTCTTCGAGGCCGGCTTCGACGGCGTCGATGGCTTCGAGTGCGGAGCGTGGGTCGTGGGTGATGGGCGTGGGTGCCGGGGGCTCCGGGAGGGGGGCCGTCGGGGCCTCGTCGCGTCGGCGGGCGAAGGCGGGGCGGGTGTCGGGCTCTGTCGAGGGTTGGGCGGCGGGTTCTGCCGGGGCGAGGGCTTGCTCGGCGGTGTGGAGTGCCTCGCGGATGCGGATGACGCGGAAGGGGAGGGGGACGACCTTGTCGTCGGCGTTGGCGTGGAGTGTTGCTGCGAGGTCGGCGAGGCCGAGGGCTTGGGCGCGGCCGGCGACTTCGCGGATGTCGGCCTCGGTGCGGTGCGTGCGTTCGGCGGGTGTCTCTGCCCATAGGACGAGCGCGGCGGCGAGCTCGTCGAGGAGGGTGCGTGTTGCTTCTGTGGTTGTGGACATCCGTTCGGGCCTCGACTTGGTCCGTGGGGCTATCGGAGCATCGGCGGGGCGGGGGGCGTGGTTGAGCGGGGTTGTCGGAAGGACGGGCGAGAAGTGGTGTTGCGGGCGGGGAGTCGGGCGGGATTCGGAGGCGGGGCGGTGCTCGGGTTGGTATGGGGACGCGGGGGTGAGGCGTTGATCCCACCCGGTCTGGATGGCGTGGAGTGCGATGCCGCGTAGACCCCCGGGGTCGGGCTTCGGAAGCGTGCGTGGGGCGTGAGTTGGCGGTGGCGTGTGCCGATGGGCGAGGGTCCCCGTTCTTTTGGGCACGGTGCCTGGGGGACGAACGCAACGCTTGCAAGCAAGGAGAAGCCACATGGCCAAGGTGCAGAAGACTTCGGATTCGGCGAGCCTCGCTGAGGTCGTTGACCGCATCCTCGAGAAGGGCATCGTGATCGATGCCTTTGCGAAGGTTTCGCTGGTTGGTATCGAGCTGCTGGCCGTCGAGGCCCGCGTGGTCGTTGCCTCGGTGGAGACCTACCTGAAGTACGCCGAGGCGATCGGCCTGACGGCGACCGCCGCGGCTCCGAACGCGTAAGCGTGAGTGGAGTGTGACCGCTCGGGTCTTGACGGGCCCGTGCGGTGTTTTTCGAGTCACCCGGTTGTTTTCACGGTGACGAGGGGGCCCTGGTATGCCCGACGGGAGCGAGGCCGCGAGCGGCCGGACGAGCGTGCAGGAGTTGCTGCGTGAGGCGCGCGAGAGGCGTCTTGCGTGGCGGCGCGAGCATGAGGCTCGTTCGGCGGAGGCTTTGCTCGAGCGGCAGGCCGAGGTGCGTCGGATGACGGGGGCGGAGGAGCGGGAACAGGTCGCCGGGGTGGCGATGCCGGCGGTTGTTGACGAGCCGGCGGGGGTGGTTGTGGATGAGGTGATTGTCGAGGAGCACGCTGAGGCGCCGGCGGATGAGTCGGTTGTTGAGTGCGCTTCGGAGCCTGAGCGGGAGGCGGCGGCGGTTGCGTCGGTGCCGGTTGTTGCTGAGGCTGCGGCTGGTTCGCCTGGGCTGCGGGGTGTTGCTCCGCGGCTTCGTTCACTTTGGATGGGAGCGGGTGCGATGAAGTCGTCGTCGGGCGGGGCTCATGGTGCGGGCAAGCCGGCGTGGGCGGTGGCGCGGGATGGGGAGGGGCGAGGGCCGACGGTTGCGAGTGCGGCGATGCCGGCGGCGACTTTGACCCCGGCTCAGGGCCCGGTTAAGGGCCCGGCACAGCCTCGGGTACCGGTTTCGGTTTCGGCTTCGGTGGCGGCGCCGGTTCGCGGGGCGGGGGATGGGATTCGGTTCCGGCAGGTGGCTGCGGATGGGGCGTTGCCATCGGCGACACCGGCGGTTCCTTCGATGCCTTCCGCTCCGGCGGGGAGTGGGCCTGGGGTTCAGTTTCGGCGGACGGATGGGAGCGAGAACGCGGCCAGTGGTCCGGCGGCCGGAAATGGGGATGGGCGGCCGGCTTGGGCTCGGCGGGTTGGCGGGTGAGGCGCGGGCGGGGGCTGGGGTGAATTCCCGGGCTTGATTGTGGTGGGCCCGGGACTGGGCGCGCGCCGGCTTGCGCGCTGACGCTTAAAGCTCCATTTTTCGCTGCAAGAGTGGGCGTGCGCTGGTTGTGGCGTGGGGTGTTTACCGGCGTGGGAACGGGGCGGGTGGTGGCGCGAGTGGTGCGTTCGTTGCGGGCGGGCGAGGGTGTGCCGGTTGCGCTCGATCGTCCAACGGTGATGCCCGATAGGTGCGTCATGGACTACTTCGATGAGGATGCGTCGATGCTGCAGGATGCGAGCGGGGCGTTGCTGGTGCCGGAGCCGAGCGAGGGGTTCGTCGCTTCGGAGCGGGTGCAGACGCTGACGGACCGGGCGCTCGCGTACCTGGAGCTCGGGTACCCGGTGCACCTGGCGGGTCCTGCCGGGACGGGCAAGACGACGATGGCGTTCCATATTGCCGCGCAGCTCGGGCGGCCCGTCGAGTTGATCCATGGCAACGACGAGATGGGGACGGGGGACCTGATCGGGAAGGACTCGGGCTACACGAAGAGCACGGTGATCGACAACTACATCTCGAGCGTTCTCAAGACGAACGAGGACCTGAGCGTGAAGTGGTCGGACAACCGGCTGACGGAGGCGTGCGAGCGCGGGCATGTCCTGATCTACGACGAGTTCAACCGGTCGAAGGCCGAGGCGAACAACATTCTGCTGAGCATCCTGGAAGAGGGCGTCCTGAACCTGCCGAAGGCGGGGGGCGGGTACCTGAAGGTGCACCCGGCGTTCCGGCTGATCCTGACGAGCAACCCGGAGGAGTACGCGGGCGTGCACCGGGCGCAGGATGCGCTCCTAGATCGGCTCGTCACCATCGAGTGCGGGCACTACGACGAGGTGAGCGAGGTGGCGATCACGGCGTCCCGCAGCGGCGTGGACGAGGAGACGGCGCACGCGATCGTGACGCTGGCTCGGCTGGTTCGCGAGCGGACGCCCGGCGGGCACCGCCCCACTATTCGTGCGTGCATCGCGCTGGCGCGGGTGCTTTCGAACCGTGGGCGGCGGCTGACGGCATCGGACCCGTTCGTCGAGGCGGTGGCGTTTGACCTTCTCGGGCACGACCTGAAGGACGCGGGGATCGACCGGGGGGTGCTCAAGGAGCTGCTGGAGGCGGTGAGCCTGGGCGATGGCGATCCGGACGGGCCGACGATCGAGAGCCTGGGGGCGAGCCTGACCGCGGATTCGAGCGGCGGTCGGAAGGCACGCAAGCGGAGCATGCCCAAGGCGGCGTAGGCAAGGGGACCAGCGATGCCGGAACGACGGATCAAGTCAGCGTGCGACCTTCGGACGACCACAGCCCGTCTGCCGATGAACGCGTCGGCGCAGAAGCTGTACCTGAAGATCGCATCGCTCGAGATGAAGCGGCAGCGGTTCGAGCGTGAGCAGGAGATGGCGAAGCAGAAGCTGGTGGAGTGCGCGGACCGGTGTGCGCGGATTACGCGGGAGGTGGAGACGCTTCTCGGGGAGATCAAGACGCGTTTCCCGTCGGCGACGCTTCCGCAGCAGGTGGCGGGGTTGCCGCGGGTGATGCCGGCGAAGACGCCGGGGAGCGTGCGCGGGTCATCGGTGACCCATCGGTATTGAACAGAGTCATCGTTTCGGAGGCGAACGACGATGCAAGTGAACTGTTTGCACTGCGGTCACAAGTTTGACCTTGGCAAGAACTACGACGACTACGAGGGTCTCGTGCGGTGCAGCACCTGCGCGGGTCTTCTGGATATTCGCACGCAGGAGGGCGATGTGAAGGCGGTGCGGTTCGGGGTGGTGCCGACGGCTGCTGCTCCCGCTCCTGCTTCGCAGGCCGCTCCTGCTGCCCAGTCGGCTCCGCCGGTGGTCGAGACGCCGACGGCGCCGAACCAGGCTCCGTCGGGTCGTCAGTTTCATCCGTTCCAGGGGTTCGGCGGTCCGGCGCGGCCTTCGCAGGGCAGCGGTGAGCGGGAAGTGGCTTGAGGGAGCAATCGATGAGCGAGGGACGGCAGTATCTGTATGCGATCGGGCCGGCGGACGAGGCCCCGGAGCTTGCGGAGGCGGGGCTTGATGGGGCGCCGGTGCGTGTGGTGACGCGCGGGCGGCTCGCGGCGTATGTGAGCAGCGTGGAGTCGAAGAAGGTGCGGCCCGTGCGGAAGCACCTGGCGGCGCACCACGGGGTGCTCAGGACGCTGGCGGAGCGGACGACGGCGCTCCCGATGAGCTTCGGGATGATCGCGGAGAGCGAGGACGAGGTGTCTCAGCTCCTCGAGGCGAAGCACGACGAGCTGAGCGAGCGGGTGACGCGGCTGCACGGGCGGGTGGAGATGACCGTTCGCTTGAAGTGGGATGTGGAGAATGTGTTCCGGATGTTCGTGGAGCACGACGAGGACCTGCGGGCGGCGCGGGATCGGCTGGTGGCTTCCGGGAATGACCGGGAGGAGCAGATCGCGGTGGGCGAGCTGTTCAGCGCGATCCTGGAGCGCGAGCGGGAGGGGGACTGGGAGACGCTGCAGGCGGCGCTCGTCCCGGTGTGTGACGAGATCAAGAGAAACGACCCGCGGGACGAGAGCGAGGTCGTGAGCCTGGCGGCGCTGGTGCACCGGGAGGGGATCGAAGCGTTTGAGGCGGCGGTGCACGCGGCGGCGGAGTCGTTCGATGACCGGTACCTGATCGATCTGGGCGGGCCGCATCCGCCGCACAGCTTTGTGAGCGTGCATTTGTCGCTTGACGCGGCGTAAGGGGCTTTCGTGTTCCTCCTGGATGACCTCTTGATGAGCCCGCTGAAGGGATTCGTCTTTATCGCGGAGAAAATCCGCGAGGCGGCGCTGGCTGCGAACGAGGCGGAGGCGGGGGCGGTGACGAAGCAGCTCAGCGAGCTGTACGGGGCGCTCGAGCGTGGGGAGATCAGCGAGGAGGAATTCGACGAGCGTGAGGAGGAGCTGCTGGAGCGGCTGGAGGCTCTCGCGGGGGATGAGGACGAGGACGAGGATGACGACGAGGAGCCCCGGAGCGGGTCGTCGTTTACGGTGGGGCTGCTCGGGGATGACGAGGACGAAGACGAAGACGACGGGGACGACGAGGAGGCCGCGTAATGGCCGAGCAACGGACGCTGGCGAAGGCGATGCCTTCGGCCTCGGGTGCGTTGACCTCAGCGGCGCGGCCTGCGGCTCGGCCGGGTTCGGGGCCAGGGGCGTCGGGCTTGCAGGCGGAGCCGGCAGTGAGCCTGTGCGAGACGCTGGACCGGGTGCTGTCGAAAGGGATCGTGGCGAAGGGTGAGATCACGATCTCGGTGGCGGGGGTGGACCTGTTGTATGTGGGGCTGGGGGCGCTGGTGGCGAGCGTGGACGCGGCTCGTGATTTCGCGGAATCGCGGGAGCGGGACTATGCGGCGCGGGCTTCCGAAGCTGGGGCTTCCAGAACCGGGGCGTCGGGATCGGGGGGATGATGGACGCGACGACCTTCGATCTTGAGGATGCGACGCCGGAAGTGGTGAATGAGGCGAAGGCGGAGGGTCCGCGGTTCGATATTGACCCGGACGATGTGAAGCGCGGGCTCGGGCAGGTGGTCTTGACCGTGGTTCGGCTGCTGCACGAGCTGATGGAGCGTCAGGCGGAGCGGCGGATCGAGGCGGAGACCGTGACGCCTGAGGAGGCGGAGAAGCTGGGGCTGACGATGATGCGTCAGGCCGAGGAGATCGACAGGCTTCGGGAGCACTTCGGGCTGGACGAGGACGATCTGAACCTCGACCTGGGGCCCCTGGGCAAGCTCCTGTGAGCGGGTAGACCTGAGGGGGATTCGTTGGCGACCGTTCGCAACCAGCCCGCGACCAGCACCGGCGGCAGCTCTGTCGCGGATCTGCTCGAGCGGATCCTTGACAAGGGCGTGGTGATCGCTGGCGATGTGAAGGTCAAGCTCGTTGATATCGAGCTGCTGACGATCCAGATCCGGCTGGTGATCTGCTCGATCGACAAGGCGAAAGAGATGGGGATGGACTGGTGGGCGAACAGCTCGATCTTCAACGAGGGGAAGACGAAGGCGGCTGAGGCGTTGCCCCCTGCTGGTTCGGGCGGGGATGGGGAGCAGATCGACGAGTTGAAGGCGCGGATCGCGGAGCTGGAGAAGCTGGTCGAGAAGGCGGCGTTGCCCGCGGCTCCTGCGACACCGCAAAGTCCGCCTTGGATCAAGCCGATTCAGGGTCTGCCGACGGCGCCGCCCGCGGCGTCGTGAATCGGAGGCCCATGGGACGCTCGCTTCGGATCATCCCGATCATCCATGACGAGGCCGATCTTGGTCGGCTGGCGGGGACGGTGCGGGAGGCGGTGCTGGCGAAGGTGGGCCCTGAGGCGCTGGAGCGGAAGCGGGCGGTGGTGGAGGCGGCTTGGGACGCGATCGAGGCGTGGGCGGGGACGCTCGGGGGTGACCTGTCGCGGGTGAAGCTGTACCAGGACGGGCTGCCTGTTTCGGAGCACGCGGACCGGATCGTGGAGGAGCTGGCGGGGCAGGGGAGCCGGAACCATCGGCTGCTGAGGTCGCTGATCGCGCGTGGGGCGCGGCTGGAGGGGACGGAGGACCCGCGGCTGTTGATCAAGGAATACGAGGCGGTGAAGGCGGCGCTGGCGATCGGGCGGACGCCGCCGGCTTCACGGGAGCTGCTGGCGCAGCGGGATCGGTTCATCGCGCAGCGGATCAACCAGACGCTGGGGGTTGGTGAGACGGGCGTGTTGTTCATCGGGATGCTGCACGAGGTGGGGCCGGGGCTGAGCCCGGATATCGAGGTGACCACGCCGATCGCGTACGAGCGTTCGGCCCAGGCCGGGTGAAGCCGGCGGGAGTAGATGGCGATGGCGAACGAACGCTCGGACGCGAAGAAGAACGGTGAGAGCGGGATCTCGGGGCTGATCAACGGGCTGACGGGTCTGCTCGGGGCGCTCGGGGACCTTGCGGAGAAGGGTGAGCAGCTCGAGCAGCTGAAGTCCCTTCAGAGCGAGGACGGGCGGACGCGGGTGGAGAGCAGCTTCCGCGTGCGGACGCTGTCGGACGCGGCGGGGGGGAACGGGCGGTCGGCGGCACCGAAGCCCGAGCCGGTGAACCGGCCGGAGAAGGTGAAGGCGGCGCCGGTGACGGAGGTGCGCGAGCCGCAGGTGGATGTGTTCGAGGAAGAGGACCATGTGCTGGTGGTGGTGGAGATGCCGGGGATCCCGGCGGGGAGCGCGCGGTTCCAGATCGACGGGGATGTGTTGACGGTGGACGGGGAGAGCGGGGCGAAGCGGTACCACGGGGAGACGCTGCTGCCGCGGGCGTTTGAGTCGGACGCGATGACGATCTCGGCGAACGCCGGGGTGTTTGAGCTGCGGCTGGCGGGTTGAACGAGCAACGACGGATACCTGGAGACTTGACATGACCGACGCCGCGACTGCGCCGCGCCAGATCGAACGCAAGGCCGCCGAAGCGGCGGCGAAGGATGTCGGGCGTGGGATCGTCCGGCTGGACCCCGATGATCTCGCGGCCCTCGGGCTGCGCGTGGGGGACACGGTGATCGTGAAGGGGAAGCGGTCGACCGCGGCGCGGGCGATGCCGACCTTCCCGGATCAGCGGGGGCGGGGGGCGGCGCACCTGGACGGGATCACGCGTGCGAACGCGGGGCTGGGGCTGGATGATGCGGCGCTGCTTTCTGGCTTTGCGTGCCCGGCGGCGGAGACGGTGACCGTGAAGCCCGCGGGCGCGACGCCCAGTGACAAGGACATGATCGCGATCGGCGGGCTGCTCGACGGGCTGCCGGTGACGCCCGGCGACCGGGTGCGGGCGAGCCTCTTCGGGGGTCGGACTGCGGAGTTCATCGTCGAGAGCTGCACGCCGAACGGGCACGCGGTGATCGCGCCGGAGACGGAGCTGTACATCAGCAAGTCGGCGCCGCCCGCGAAATCGGGCAAGGCGGGCGCGACGGAGGGGGCGCGGATCACCTACGAGGATGTCGGGGGCTTGAAGCCGCAGCTCCGGCGGATCCGGGAGATGATCGAACTGCCTCTGCGGTTCCCGGAGGTGTTCGACCGGCTGGGGATCGACGCGCCGAAGGGCGTGTTGCTGTACGGCCCTCCCGGGACGGGCAAGACGCTGATCGCGCGGGCGATCGCGCACGAGGTGAACGCGTCGTTCTACACGGTGTCAGGCCCCGAGATCATCCACAAGCACTACGGCGAGAGCGAGGGGGCGCTGCGGAAGATCTGGGACGAGGCGACGAAGAAGGCGCCCGCGATCATCTTCATCGACGAGATCGACTCGATCGCCCCGCGACGGGACACGGTGCAGGGCGAGGTGGAAAAGCGGGTCGTGGCCCAGCTGCTGGCCCTGATGGACGGGCTGCGGAAGCGGTCGGGCGTGATGGTCATCGCGGCGACCAACCTGCCGAACTCGATCGATCCGGCGCTGCGGCGGCCGGGGCGGTTCGACCGGGAGATCGAGATCCCGATCCCGGATCGCACGGGTCGGCGGCACATCTTGGATATCCACTCGCGCGGAATGCCCCTCGTGAGCGAGGGGCCGGGGGCCGTTGATCTCGGCGAGATCGCGGGCATCACGCACGGGTGCGTCGGGGCCGATCTTGAAGCGCTGTGCCGCGAGGCGGCGATGGCGTGTCTGCGGGACGCGATCCCCGGGATGGACTTCGGCGCGGGGTTCATCCCGCCCGAGACGCTGGCCTCGATGGCGGTGACGCACGAGCACTTCCGCCAGGCGTTCGCGGATATCCAACCTTCTGCGATCCGCGAGGTGTTCGTGGAGGTGCCGAGCGTCAGGTGGCACGATGTCGGGGGCCTCGAGGACATCAAGCGGCGGCTGGTCGAGGCGGTGGAGTGGCCGCTGCACCATGCGGAGCTCTTTGAGCAAGCCCGGGTGCAGCCGCCCAAGGGCGTCCTGCTCGCGGGGCCTCCCGGCGTGGGCAAGACGCTGATCGCGAAGGCCGTCGCGACCGAGAGCGAGGCGAACTTCATCAGCGTGAAGGGGCCCGAGCTGATCGACAAGTTCGTGGGCGAGAGCGAGAAGGCGCTGCGGGAGGTGTTCCGCAAGGCACGCCAGGCGGCGCCGTGCATCGTGTTCTTCGATGAGATCGATGCGCTGATCCCGAAGCGTTCGGCGGGCGACGCGACGAATCATGTCGCGGAACGCGTGATGAGCCAGTTCCTGGCGGAGATGGACGGCGTGGAGGACCTGCGCGGCGTCCTGATCCTCGGCGCGACGAACCGGCTCGACCGGCTCGACCCCGCGGTGATCCGGCCCGGGCGGTTCGACGAGGTCGTCGAGCTCGGCCTGCCCGACCAGGGGGCGCGGACGGAGATCTTCCGGGTGCACCTGCGGGAGCGGCCCGTCGAGGACGGGATCGACCCGGCGGAGCTCGCCCGCATCGCCGACGGGGCGAGCGGGGCCCAGATCGCGGCGGTCTGCACGCAGGCGGCGCTCGCCGCGGTGCGGCGGGGCGTGCAGGCGATCGGACGCGGGGAGCGGCCCGAGATCCTGGTGACGCGTGCGGACCTGGACGCGGCGCTGGGGTCGGTCTTGAAGCGGGCGGCGTGATCGGGCCGATCGGAGACGCATGACGACGACAGCCGCAACGACGACCGCGAATGAGACGACGACCGGGACGGTGCTGTGCCTCGTGGGCCTGGCCCGGGCGGCGGATGTGGCCGGCTTCGAGCACGAGGGGCTGGAGCCTGGGCAGGCGGCCGAAGTCGTCGAGTCGGGCGACCTGGCCGCGGTGGTGGTGCCGGTGCCGTTCGACTACCTGGCGGGCGACGACGCCGAGCAGCGGCTGGGCGATGTGGCGTGGGTAGGTCCTCGAGCCGTGGCCCACGACGCGATCGTGCGGGCGGTGATGGCGCGAGGGCCGGTGGTGCCGTCGGGGTTCGGGTCGGCGTTCCGATCGGCGGCCTCGGTGCGGGCGCTGATCGAGACGAACCGCGGGATGCTGGCGGCGACGCTCGAGGCGTTCGACGGGGCGGTGGAGTTCGGGGTGCGGGTGCGGGCGAACCTGAACGCGGCGGAGATCGCGCTGCTCGATGAGCTGACGCGGGAGACGCCCCTGCCGGCATCGCCCGGGGCGCGGTACCTCGCGGAGAAGAAGCTCCGCCGGCGGGCGACCGAAGAGGCGAGCCTGTGGGCGTGCCAGACCGCGGAGGCCGCATCGGTCGGGCTGGTGGAGGCGGCGCGGGGCGCGGTCGGTCGGCCGATCCGGGCGACGGACAACGACGACCTGCCGACGATCGCGCACTGGGCGTTTCTCGTCGGGCTCGATCGCGAGGAGGCGTTCCGCGAGGCCGTTGCGGCGGCGTTCCCGGACAAGACCGTGTTCCGCGTGGAGCTGACGGGGCCCTGGCCGGCGTTCAGCTTCGTGCCAGAGCTGGGTGGGGTGGGCTAAGGGCGAGCGGTCGTTTGGGGGGACGCCGAGTCTGAGCGGAGCGAAGGCTCGGGCTCTGCGTCGTGATGCGCTCGCGTCGCGCGGGCGCCGTCGAACGACCAACCCGAAGCTTCGCGTTGCTCAGCTTCGGCGTCCCGAGGGTCGATCGCTTGTGACCATCACGCGGCGAGGGTTGCCCGCGCGAGGCGGTTGATCTCGTTCAGCAGGGGTGTGTCGTGTGTGAAGGCGAGCGACGCGCCGACCCACGCCGGGGCGTCGGCGATCGGGCCCTGGGCCCGCCCGCGGCGGCGGAGGTCGGTGAGGCGGCCGATGGCGAGGGCGAGGATGCCCAGGACGGTCGCGAGCCGCTCGGTCTGGTCGTACGCGGCGCGGGCGGCGAGGGTGCCCATGGAGACGATGTCCTGGTTGCGCCCGTTCGTCGGGATCGACGCCGTCGCGCTCGGAAGGACGGCGTGGCGCATCTCGGCGACGAGGGCGGTCGCGGTGAGTTGGGCGCCCGCGAGGCCGGCGTCGGGGCCGGGGGTCCAGGCCAGGAGGAGCGGGGCGTTGTTGTTCAGGTCGGGGTTGAGCAGGACATCGATCTGCCGCTCGGCGAGGACAGCGGTTTGCACGAGGGCGGCGTTGAGGGCGTCGGCGGCGAAGGCGACCTGCTGGCCCTGGAAGTTGCCGCCGTGGAGGGCCGCGGCGGGGGAGGCGTCGTCGCTCGGGCAGACGACGGGGTTGTCGTTGACGCCGTTGAGCTCGCGCTCGACGAGTCGGCGGGCGTGCTCGGCGTTGTCGCGGCAGGCGCCCAGCACTTGTGCGGCGCAGCGGATGCTGTAGACCTCCTGCAGCGGGCGGGAGCGGTCTTCCCACGAGCGCCCGTCGGGCGACGCGGCGGAGCGGATGGCCGAGGCGGAGCGCCACTGGCCCTCCTGGCCTCTTGCGGCGTGGAGGCGGGGGTCGAGGGCCTGCTCGCGGGCGCCGAGGGCGCGGTAGGCCCAGCCGGCGAGCTGCTCGGCCCGCTGGATGAGACGCTCGGCGCGGGCAACGGCGACCGCGGCGAAGCCGGTCATGAAGCTGGTGCCGTTGACGAGACCGAGGGCGTCGCGGGCGGAGAGGGTCATCGAGTTGAGGCCGACGGAGGCGAGGGCCTCGGCGGCCGGGCGCTCGACGTCGGCGAGGCGGACTCGGCCCTCTCCGCAGAGCACGCGCGCGGCGTGGGAGAGCGGGATGAGGTCGCCGCTGGCACCGACGGAGCCGATCTGCGGGATGACGGGGACGAGCCCGAGGCGGAGGACATCGAGCCAGCGGTCGAGGGCGGCGTCGCTCACGGCGCTGCAGCCCTGGGCGAGGCACTGGGCGCGGGCGAGCATGGTGGCGCGGACGGCGTCGTCGGGCGCGGCAGGGCCGCAGCCGGCGCCGAGGTGCGCGATGAGGCCGGCACCCTGTCGCTCGGGATCGGTCGACGCGGCGAAGCTGACGAAGGGTCCGTAGCCGGTGGTGAGGCCGTAGACGGGCTCCCCGCGTTCGAGGACCTCGATGAGGGCCTGGCGGGAGTCGTGCATGCGTTCGCGGGCGACCTCGGTGACGCGGAAGGTGTGGGCGAAGGGGTCGCGAGCGACGGCCTCGACGGTCTCGCAGGTGAGCGTGGTGTCGGGGCCGAGGGCGATGGTGGTGCGCTCAGGCGGCGCTTCGGGTGCGTGCTGTCCTGAGGTCGGCTGGCCGTTGGTCGCCGGGGAGGAGGACAGTCGCGCCGAAAGCGTGGTCATCGGTGGTCTCTTTCTCGTCGCGCGGGCCTTGGGTGGCGGCGCGGTCCAGGAGTGCGGTCCACGCGCGACGGTCGAGGGCGCCCTTGCGGGTTCTGGGGGCCTGATCGGGGGGGAGCCCGACGAGGCCCGAGAACCGTGGGGCGAGCGGGCCCAGGAGCCGTCGCACGCGGTCGATATCGGGCGGAGCGGACGCGGTGTTGAGGACCATTCCGACGGCGACGGACCGCCCGCCCTGGACCGGGGCGACGATGACCTCGCTCGCGAGGCCGGAGTCGCGCATCGCATGTTCGAGGGCGGGGGCGTCGACGAGGCGGCCGTTGGCGAGCTTGAATGCCTCGTCTTCGCGCCCGAGGAAGACGAAGCCGCCGGCGACGGGCTCGACGCGGTCGCCCGTGCGGAGCCAGCGGTCGGGGTCGGCGGGAACGAGGCGGGCGTCCTTCCAGAATCCGGAGCAGACATTGGGCCCGGCGACCTCGAGGACGCCGTCGTCGGTGACCCGCGTCCGGCAGCCGAGGGGGCGGCCGAGCCAGCCGGGTCGCCAGTCGCCGGGCTCGCCGAGGGTGATGCCGGGCGAGGCCTCGGTCTGGCCGTAGCCGGCGCGGATGCGGGTGGCGGCGAGGACGGCGGACAGGTCCCCTGGTACGGGGGCCCCACCGACGATGCCGCCGCGCAGGGAGCGGAGCCGGGCGAGTCCCTCGTCGGTCTGGGCGAGACGCGCGGCCTGAAGAGGGACCATGCTCATCCAGTTGACCCCCCACCGCCGGGCCTCGGCGAGGGTCTCAGCGGGGTCGCGTCCGTCGGCGGGATCGCGCAGGACGGTGGCGCCGCCGAGGACGGCGGGCAGGAGATCGATGATCAGCCCGAAGGCGTGGTGCCAGGGCACGCCCGACATCGCGCGGACGCCGGTCCAGCCCCCGGCGGGGCGGAGCGCGCGTTCGTGCGCGCGCAGCACGCTCAGGACATTGCTGTCGGAGATCACGGCGAGCTTCGGCCGCCCGCCGGTGCCCGAGGTGCTCAGGATGAACCGAGCCTCCGGCGTCCGCGGGCCCTCGGCGTCGCGCAGCGTGACGGGTGCGTCGATCGGTGCGCCCGCAAGCTCGGCGCACAGCGTGGCGTCGCCCGGGGTCATGCCGAACGCGGCGCGGGCGTCGAAGCGCCCGAGTAGTTCATCGGTCCCGATGCCCGGCGGGCACATCGCGAGGGTCAGCCCCTCGTGCAACGCCGCGCACATCGCCATGAACGCGCCGGGCCCCGGGGGCAGGGCGTGCACGACACGATCGCCCGCGCGCAGGCCGAGCGATCGCAGCCGCACGATCCACGCCCTCGTCCCGGCCCAGAGCGACTCGCCCGGGGTGACGGTGTCGGCGCAGATCAGGACGGGGTGTCCCGGCCTGCGCAGTGCGCGGCGGAGGATCGTCGGCCACGGGTTGTCCCGTGCGCACGCCTCGGTCTGCGTGATCGGCTCGGTCATGCCGCGTCTCGGTCGGCGGGGTCAGGCGGCGTCGGAGAAGTTCTGCCGGCTCTGGTCGGAGATCGGGCTGGTGAGGAACTCGGTGATCTTCTCGATGTCCGCCATCTCGATGAGCGGCTCGAGCTCGTTGAGCAGGCGCGAGACGGACCAGCCGCGCTGCATGGAGACGGTGTCGGGCGCGCCCTGCAGAACGGTCTGGTAGTTCACCTGCGTGTTGATCGCGATCCAGCGGCTCTTGAGCTCGATGTAGTTGGCGACGACGGCCATGTACAGGTCCTCGCCGTCCATCACGGCCGAGGCGGTCTGCAGCAACTCGTTGCGGAGCCGGTCGATCCAGGCGACGGTCTCCTCGACCTGCTCGGGGGTGCCGATCTCGCTCTCGATGAGCTGGGCCCGGATGGCGTTGATGTCGAAGCCCTTGAGCGTGTCGATGACCTTCTGCGTCTGCATCGCGCGACCTCCTGAAAGGGGGGCGACGCAGCCGCGGGCGGAGAGAGAATGCCCTCGACCGCCGGCGTGCGCCCCGGGTGGTGTCACCCGGGTATCGACCGGCCCGGGGCACGACTGGACGCCGTCGCGGGCCCCGAGCGCGGACTGGGGCGTGGTCCCTCGGGCGAGGTTCCGACTGGACGCCCGCCCCCCACGGATGGGATGGGGCGGTCACCCTGATCTGCTGTGTGCGGATTCGCCTCGCGGGCTTACCAGTGACTGCTCTCGCGCACCACGAGCGAGCTGCGCAGCACCGTCCGCGTCGCGGGGGCGTCGGGCTCCTCGATCCGGCGGATGAGCCGGGCGACGGCTTCCGCCCCGATCTGGCGGCTCGGCACGCGGACCGACGAGAGCGACGGCGAGACGAACGAGCAGTAGCGCGAATCGTCGAAGCCGATGAGGCGGACATCGTCGGGCACGCGCAGGTGCTCCTCGCGGACGCGGTACGCGATGCCGACGGCGATCTCGTCGTTGCCCGCGAAGACGGCCGAGCCCTTGAGCCGGCCCTGCTTGTGCATCTGGGCGGCCCATTCCCACCCGAAGTCGAACCCGAAGTAGCCGCGAGCGATCTGGTCGCCGCGGGCGGAGTGGCCCTTGGCCTGCAGGGTGTCGACGAAGGCGCGGCAGCGCTGGTCGGAATCGGTGTTGCCCGCGGGCCCGCCGACGAAGTGGCAGCGGTCGGGGGGTGTGGCTTCGAGCAGGTGCTCGACGGCCTCGCGGGTCCCGAAGCCGTTATCGAGCACGATGGTGTCGAGCTTGCTGGATTCGACGGCCGAGCCGAGGACGACGACCGGGATGTCGAGGGCCTCGAGGGCCTCAAGATCGCGGGCTTCGTCGCGGGTGACCATGGCGACGAGCCCGTCGATGAGGTCGAGCGCGAAGCTGGGCGGCAGGTGGTCGCCCAGATGCTGGTGCGGGTTGGCGGTGACGAGCAGGTGGTAGCCGCCGGCCCGGGCACGCCCATCAGCCCCGCGCATCACATCGGAGAAGGAATCGCCCTGCCACTCGGGGATCGAGACGCCCAGCACGCGGCTGCGGCGGGTCATCAGGCCCTTGGCGAAGAGGTTGGGGCGATAGCCCAGCTCGCGGACGGCCCGCTGGACGCGTTCGGCGGTCGAGGGCGCGACGAGGGCCGGGTTGTTGATGACCCGGCTCACGGTCGCGATGGAGACGCCCGCGGCGGTGGCGACATCCTTGATGGAGACCGCCCCCCGGCGGGCCGAGCTGCCCACGCCCCTCGAGACCCCTCCCTGATGGGGTGAGACCCCGCCCCCGGCTCCGGATGTCAATTCGTCGTGTCCTTCCATGGGCGGCATGGTAGGATGGGCGGCGATAGTCTTGGGGCGAAAACACCGGGACTCCCCGGAACACTTTCGTTCGTGTATGGTATGAATTGATGAAAGCGGCACGCAGCAGCGTGTCAGGTGAGCTTCTCTTCCCGTGCCGAGGGCCTGACGCGAAATGCGTCGGCCCTCGGGTTCTTTCCGGACCGCGCGTGATTTGCGCGGGGGGCGGGCTATGGCAGCAAACCCGAAACCAGACGGGGACCGGCCGGGGCTCAGTAGGCACGGTCGCGGGGGGCTGCTGGCCCGGTTCGGGCCCGGGGTGCTGGTCGCGGCGACGGGGGTCGGGGCGGGCGATCTGGCGACGGCGGCCTTCGCGGGCGGGCGGCTGGGGACGGCCGTCCTCTGGGCGGTAGTCGTCGGGGCGATGCTCAAATTCGTCGTGACCGAGGGCGTGGCCCGGTGGCAGATCGCGACGGGCGAGACGCTGCTGGAGGGCGCGCTCGGGCGGCTCGGGCGGCCGGCGCGGGCGGTCTTCGGGCTGTACCTCTTCCCGTGGTGCCTGTTCGTCGGGGCGGCCTTGATCTCGGCGTGCGGGGTGGCGGCGAACGCGCTGGTGCCGGTGTTCGATGATCAGCAGACCGGAAAGGTGGTGTTGGGGATCGCGCACTCGATCGCGGGAGCCGCGCTGGTGCTGGCGGGCGGGTTCCGCTTCTTCGAGCGGGCGATGGCGGTGTGCGTGGGCGTGATGTTCCTAAGCGTGACCGCGACGGCGGTTCTGCTGAAGCCGGACTGGGCGGGCGTGCTGACCGGGCTGGCGGTGCCGCGGATACCGGACGCGGACAGCGGCGGCGTGGGGTGGACGGTCGCGTTGATCGGTGGCGTCGGCGGGACGCTGACCGTGCTGTGCTACGGGTACTGGCTGCGTGAGCAGGCGAAGTCAGGCGGGACAAGTGAAACGGAGACGACGGTGCGCAGTGCGCGGCTCGACCTCGGCGTGGGGTACGCGGTGACGGCGGTGTTCGGGCTGGCGATGGTGGTGATCGGCTCGACGCTGCCCTTGGAGGGTAGCGGAGCGGGGCTGATCGCGGACCTCGGGAATCGCGTGGGCGAGGCGATTGGCCCGGTCGGACGGATCGTGTTCCTCGTCGGGGCGTGGGCGGCGATGTTCTCGAGCCTGCTCGGGGTGTGGCAGAGCGTGCCGATGCTTTTCGTCACCTGGCTCGATGCGGTGCGGGGGACGCGGAGCGCGGCGGAGATCACGACGCGGGTCGAGTACCGCGTGGGGCTGGTGGCGCTCGCGGTCGTGCCGATGCTGGGGTTGCTGGTCGATTTCAAGAGCGTGCAGAAGGCGTACGGTGTGTTCGGGGCGACCTTCCTGCCGGTGCTGGCGGTGACGCTCCTGATCATGAACGGGCGGCGGGCGTGGGTTGGGGGGCTCCGCAGTGGGTGGTGGACGACGGCAGTGCTCGCAGGCTGCGTCGTGTTCTTCGGGTGGCTGGTGGTGCGGTGAGGGTCCGTCGGAAATCGGCCGTGGAGGGTGGCGGGGCGGGCGTGATCGGCGGACACTTGCCGCATGATGAACCGTGTAATGCTGCTGGGTGCTGTGGCGATCGCCCTCATGGGGGCGGCCGGGTGTCAGAGCCGGGAGGTGGCCGTGGCTGAACAAGGGGGTCCGCCGCCCGAGATCCGCGCGTGGATGGATCGGCTGACGGTCGAGCACGCGTACGACCCGACGACCGGGTTCATCGTGGCGAAGGAGACGGTGACGCTGCCGCCGATCCTCGCGGCGGCGCCGCCGCTGGACGAAGCGGTCGCGCGGGCGGGTGCCGAGGGGCGCGTGGTGATCGCGTTCGCGACGGCGGACCGGTGCGCGCCGTGCCAGCAGTACAAGCGGGATGCGCTCAACGACCCGCGTGTCATCGAGCGGCTGGGCGACGCCGGTCTGCTCGCGACGCATGTGGAGGTCGATCGGCAACCGGATCTCGCGGACGCGTACCTCGGGGGGCGGGCGATCCCGATGACCTATGCGCTTCGGGACGGGAAGCGGATCGCAACGCTGCGCGGGCAGCGGTCGGCCGAGGATCTGCTGGCGTGGCTGGAGGCGTTGCCGGGGGGCTGACGCGGCGTGGTCAGGCCCGCACGCGTTCCCAGGCTTCTTCGAGGCGCTTCGGGCTGATGGGGACGCTGGTCTTGAGTTCCTGGGCGAAGAGCGAGACGCGGAACTCCTCGAGCAGCCAGCGGACCTCCCAGAAGTTGGGGTCGCTGATGCCCTGGGCGGCGTGCTTCTGGGCACGCTCGGCGAGTTTCTGCTCCCAGGCGAGGACCTCCATCATCGCGCGACGGTCTTTATCTATGCCGCCTCCGCGGAGCCGGTCGAGGCGGCGGTCGATCGCCTTGATGAACCGCGGGTAGCAGCGGAGCCAGCGGTACGGCGTGGCGAAGAGGAAGTTGCCCGCGAGCAGGCGGTTGAGCTGACCCGTCATGTCCTGCACGGGGATGCGCCACGCGTCGGGAAGGTTGGACTCGAGCTTGGTGCGAACGGTGACGGCACTTGCGAGGGTGGCTTCAACGAGCGGGGCGACCTCGTTCAGCATCGGCGTGAGGCGGTTCCACCCCTCGGCGACGCGGGAGTCGAACTCGAGCTCGGTGCGGACGGTCGGGTCGTCCTGCACATACACGCGGTCGGCGATCAGGAGCATGACCTGGTCGGCGATGTCCTCGTTCTTGCCGAGGGCAGCAAAGTGCAAGCGCATGCGGTCGATGCCGGGGATGTCGCGCGGACGGAGGCGCAGGTCACGCTTGAGCGGGCGAACAAAGAGGCGGGCGAGGCCCAGGCGCATCGCGTCGCGGGCGGCTTCCTCGGTGTCGAAGAGCCGCAGGCCGGCGGACTGGCCCAGGTCGACGATCGCGGGGTAGGTGGTCGTGGTGAGGGGCCCCGACTTGACGCTGACGGACTCGGGCAACTCGCCGAAGTCCCACTCGGTGATGCCGTCGCGGGTCCAGCGGTCGCTTGCGAGCTTCGTGAACCCGGCCTGGATCTTGTCCTTGAGCTGCGCCCGCAACGCCCCGAGATCCCGGCCCTCGGCGAGGGTCTTGCCGGATTCGTCGTGCACGCGGACATTGAGGCGGAGGTGCTGGGGGAGTTCCTCGGGCTTGAAGTCCGCGGCGCGGACGGTGGCGCCGGTTTTCTGCGAAACCAGCCTGGCGAGGGTGACCAGCAGGCCCGCGTCCTCGGCGCGGACGCGGTCGGCGAACTCGGCGGCCGTGCGCACGGCGTCGAGATTCCTGCGCACAGATTTCGGGAGCGTGCGCACGAGGGCGTCGATTTTCTCCGGGAGAAGAGCCGGCACGATGCGCTCGGCCCGGTCGGCGTCGAGCTGGCCCAGGAGCTCGACGGGGACATCGAGGGTGACGCCGTCGCGCTCGTTGCCGGGGTCGAAGCGGTACTCGAGGCTGAGGGTCGTGCCCCCGGCGATGTCGATGCGGTCGGGGTAGTCCTCGGGGCGGATCGTGCTGGCGTCGGCGATGAGGAGGTCGGCCTCGGTCATGCGGAGGGCGCGCTGGTCGCGGCGGGGGGCGTTCTTGTACCAGCGGTCGAAGCGCTGGCCCGAGTAGACCTCGGGCGGGAGGAGGCGGTCGTAGAAGGCGAAGCGGGCCTCGGCCTCGGCGAGGAGGTCGCGGCGGCGGGCCTTGGCCTCGAGGCGGTGGAGATTGTGCTCGAGGTCGCGGTTGTGCAGGAGCGCGGGGTTGTTGGTGTCGAACTCGCCTTCGACCAGGGCCTGGTGGATGAAGATCTCGCGGGCCTTGGCGGGGTCGACGGGGCCGTAGTGAGCGCGGCGCTTCGGGACGATCTCGAGCCCTGCGAGGGTGACCTTCTCCCACGCGAGGACCTTGCGGGACTTCTTGTCCCAGTGGGGCTCTGAGTAGGTGCGCCTGAGCAGGTGCCCGCCCAGGGACTCGGCCCAGGCGGGATCGATGGGGGCGCAGGTCCTGGCGTAGAGGTTGGTGGTGCGGACGAGCTCGGCGGCCATCACCCACTTGGGCTTCTCGTTGCGGACGGAGGAGCCGGGATGGATGAGGAACTTGGTGTTGCGGACGCCAAGATACTCGCGCTTGTCTTCGAGCTTGCCGATGTTGGTGAGCAGGCCCGTGAGCAGGGCGCGGTGGATGGCTTCGGGGGCGGCCTCGGTTGGGTTGGGCCTGAGGCCCAGCTCGGTGGTCACCTGACGCAGCTGGTTGATGACCTCGCCCCACTCGCGCAGGCGCAGCTCGGAGAGGAAGTTCTGATCGCAGGCGCGGCGGCGCTTGGAGCTGGACAGCGGGCGGAGGGTGTCGTGCCAGAAGTGCCAGACGCGGAGCAGGGCGAGGAAGTCGGAGCGGGTGGACGCGGTCTGTTTCTTGGGGCGGTTGCTCGCGCGGCGTTCTTCGGGGGTGATGTCCTCGTCGGTGTCGCCGGTCGCGAACTTCTCGTGGGCGGCGTCGGCGGCGTCGCGCTTGTCGGCGGGGCGGAGGCGGGGATCCTGCACGCTCAGGCCCGCGGCGATGATGAGGACCTCGGCGAGGCAGTGCTCCGCGTGCCCCGCGAGGATCATGCGGGCGACGCGGGGGTCGATGGGCAGGCGGGCCATCTGGCGGCCCAGATCGGTGATCTCGCCTTCCTCGGTCGCGGCGCCGAGCTCGACCAGGGTCGCGTAACCGTCGCGGATGAGGCGCTGGTCGGGCGGCTCGACGAAGGGGAAGCGCTCGGGACGGCCCAGGCCCAGCGCGGTCATCTGGAGGACGACGGAGGCAAGGTTGGTCCGCAGGATCTCGGGCTGGGTGAACTCGTCGCGGGCGAGGAAGTCCTCCTCGGAATACAGCCGATAGCAGATGCCCGGCCCGACGCGCCCGCAGCGGCCCTTGCGCTGGTCGGCGCTCGCCTGGCTCACGGGCTCGGTGGGGAGGCCCTGCACCTTGGTGCGGGCGCTGTAGCGGCTGAGGCGGGCGAGGCCCGGGTCGATGACATAGCGGATGCCCGGGACGGTGAGCGAGGTCTCGGCGACATTGGTGGCGATGACGATGCGCCGGCCGCGGTGGGGCTTGAAGACGCGCTGCTGCTCCTGCGGGCTGAGGCGGGCGTAGAGGGGCAGGAGCTCGACGCCGGAGCGTTCGTGGTAGCGGTGGCGGAGGGCGTGGGCGGTCTCGCGGATCTCGCGTTCGCCCGGCATGAAGACGAGGACATCGCCGCCCGAGGACGAGGGGTGTTCGAGGTCGATCTCGTTGAGGGCCTGCTCGACGCCCTGGATCATCTCGTCGGTGTCGGGGTCGAAGGGTGTGCCTTCGGGGCGGAGGGGGCGGTAGCGGGTCTCGACCGGGTATGTGCGGCCCGGGACCTCGATGACCGGGACCTCGGCGTGCAGGTGCTTCTCGAAGTGGTCGGCGAAGCGGCGGGGGTCGATCGTGGCGCTGGTAATGATGAGCTTGAGGTCGGCGCGGCGCGGGAGGAGCTGGGTGAGGTAGCCGAGCAGGAAGTCGATGTTGAGCGAGCGCTCGTGGGCCTCGTCGACGATGATGGTGTCGTAGTCGAGGAGGTCCCGGTCGCCCTGGCTCTCGGCGAGGAGCATGCCGTCGGTCATCAGCTTGATGAGGGTGTCGGGGCTGGTGCGGTCGTCGAAGCGGACCTTGGTGCCGACGAGGTCGCCGAGGGTGGTGCCGAGTTCCTCGGCGATGCGGGCCGCGACGGAGCGGGCGGCGATGCGGCGGGGCTGGGTGTGGGCGATGAGCCCGTCGGTGCCGCGGCCCGCGTCGAGGCAGATCTTGGGGAGCTGGGTGGTCTTGCCCGAGCCGGTCTCGCCGCAGAGGACGACGACCTGGTGGGCCTCGATGGCGGCCTGGATGTCCTGGTGCAGGTCGGCGACGGGCAGGTCGGGGTACTCGGGCCGCGGGCGGCGGGCGAGGCGGCGGGCCTTGCGTTCGGCGGCCTTCTCGATGGCGTCGGCGAGGGCCTCGGGGGAATCGAGGCGGCCCTTGCGGCGGTGATTTGGAGAAGACGGGCGGGCGGGGTCTGTGCGCTCCAGCCGGCGCAGACGGCGGGCGAGGCGGGCGCGGTCGGCCAGCAGGCAGTCGGCGAGGCGTTCGTGGAGGTCCTGGGTGCGGGCGGGCACGGCGGAGGGTAGGTGGGTGAGGATTCAACAAGAATCTGTTGAACCCTCTTGACGAAATCTACGAAGGGAATAGCGTGTGTGCGTCCGGGGTTGAGTCCCCGGCGAAGGAACCGATGCCCGTGTCGATTATTTGCTGCCAGCTTATGACCTGCAAAGTCACCCGCCAGATGTGGCGTGAGGGTGGCCTCTGCACGGTTCGTGGGCTCGGCGGCTAGTCGCTGAGACAACGAGACCGACCTGCGAGGGGCCACCGGAGACCGGTGGCCCTTGTTGCTTTTGGAGTTTGTCGAATCAGGGCCCGGGCGTGTTTCCCCGGGCGAAGAGGACGAGGCAGCCGGCCCGTAGGAGCGGGCCAAGGAGTACCGACATGAGCCTCGAAAACGCGTTTGTGCTGGGTGCCGAGGGGTCTGCGCTTGAGACGGATCGGGCGTGCGAGCGTCTGGCGGCCGTCGTCATGCAACTCGTCGCGACCGGGAAGCGCGTCATTCTCTTCGCCGGGCCGACCCGGGAGCGAGAGGCGGACGCGCGGCGACAGATCGGGCGGCTGCCGGCGTCGGCGGACGCGTGGGAACGGGCGGAGATCCTGGCCCGGGCGTCGCGGGAGTCGGTCGATCGCGTGCGGTGGTGGCTGGGCCAGCACGGCGTGCGGGCGGCGGCGATCGAGGAGATCGACGCGACGCCGGTGAGTCGGGGGAGCCCGCTCGAGGCCGAGCCGAGACGGATATCGGCCCCGAAGATCGCGGCGGCGCTCGAGGAGGCCTCGGTCGTGGTGATCCCGGGGGGCGTCGGGCACGACGGGCACGGGCGGGTGATGTCGCTCGGGAGCGGGGGGACGGCGCTGAGCGCGGTCTTCGCCGGGGATCGGTTCGCGCTCCCGGTGCGTGTGCTCGGGGCGAGTTCGTCGGTCGGTGTGGACGGGCTGGAGGACATCGTCGCGGCGGGCTTGCCGAGGCGGGCGGCGCTGCTCGCTCGCGATGCTCGGGTGTCGGTCTTCGCGGCGGTCGATGCGGGGGCGCTGCTGCCGCCGTCAGAGCGTGCCGAGCCCACGCGGGGGCGGAGCTACGCGGTGCGGGCGAGTGCGCGGCTTGGGGGGAGGCTGGCGATTCCCGCGTAGACAGCTTGATCGATCACGCTCGGGGCCCGGGAGGAGGAGACCCGGGCCTCGGGTTGATCGGTCGCGATGGTCCGGGTCTTGGAACCGGGTGTTGGAACCGGGTCTCGGAGGAGAGAGCGAGCACGCCGCGGTGGAGGAGAGGGAAGCGGTGCTTGCGTTACGCGCGGGCGGCCTTGACAAGGGCCGCGGCGCGCTTGGGGTCGACGGCGTTGGACCAGCGGCCGTCGTGCTTGATCGCGGAGCCGACGATGAGGGCA
Source organism: uncultured Phycisphaeraceae bacterium (assembly GCA_964615815.1). GTDB lineage: Bacteria > Planctomycetota > Phycisphaerae > Phycisphaerales > UBA1924 > DAIQNV01. The sequence goes on from CAZTQV010000001.1 coordinate 155,733, forward strand.
TCGGCGTGGTCGAAGAGGGCGGGGGCGGTCTCGGGCGTGACGCCGGAGCCGACGAGGACGGGGGTGCTGCCCGCGACCTGTTTGACGCGCCTGACATCGTCGGGATTGGTGGGCTTGCCGGTGGCGGTGCCGGTGACAATGAGGCCGTCGGCCGCGAAGAAGAGGGCGGCCTCGGCGGCTTCTTCGAGGGTGATGTCGGCGGTGATCGCGTGGCTGGCGTGCTTTTTCTTGATGTCGGCGAAGACCTTGATGTCGTCGGCGGCGATCTTCTTGCGGTAGCGGAGGAGTTCGCCGGCCTCGGCCTTGTCGAGCAGGCCCTCGTCGGCGACATGGGCGAAGACAAAGTTCTCGGCCCTGATGAACGCGCCGCCGGCGGCCTGCGCGACGGCGATCGCGTGGCGGTTGCCGCCTGAGAGGATCTGCACGCCGAAGGGGAGGGTGACGCTGGCCTCGACCTCGAGGGCGATGCGGGTCATCGCGGCGACGATCTCGGGGCCGAGGGCGTCGCCTTGGACATAGGGGGCGTCGTGCATGTTCTCGACGATGATGGCGTCGAAGCCGGCGTCGGCGAGTTGGCGGGCCTCGACCGAGGCCTGGGCGGCGAGGAGGTCGACGGGCGTTTCGCCGCGCGGGGTGCCCGGGAGGGCGCCGACATGGATCATGCCGATGAGCGAGCGGCTGGGTTGGAAGGCGGTGGGCGAGGTGTTGCGTGCGAGGGCCATCGGCGAGTCTCCGGGAAAAGTCAGGGGGCGGGGGGGGTGGGGGCGTAGACCTGCTGAGGGTCTCCGAGGCCGAGGGGGATGCCGAGTGCTTCCCATGCGAGGAGGAAGAGGGTCCAGGCGATGGCGAAGACGATGGTGTAGGGGAGCATCATGGCGATGAGGGTGCCGATGCCGGCGTTCTTGGCGTACTTCTGCATGTAGACGAGGATGATGATGAGGTAGGCGTTCAGGGGCGTGATGATGTTGGTGACCGAGTCGCCGATGCGGTAGGCGACCATCGTGAGCTCGGGGCGGACGCCGGCGAGCATGAACATCGGGACGAAGATGGGGGCGAAGAGGGCGTACTTGGCGGACATCGAGCCGACGAAGAGGTTGAAGACCATCGTGACGACGATGAAGGCGACGAGGAGAATGGCGGGGGAGAACTGCTGGCTGAAGAGCCACTCGCCCCCCGCGAGGGCGAGCATGCGGCCGACATTGCTCTCGCCGAAGTAGGCCACGAACTGCCCGGCGAAGAAGGCGAGCACGATGATCGGGGCCATGCCGGCGATCGACTCGATCATGAGGGCCGCGGCCTTCTTGGTGTCGCGGACCTCGCCCGTGACGACGCCGTAGGCGTAGCCGGGAATCACAAACACGAGGAAGATGATCGGCACGACGACGGCGACCCAGCGCTGGAAGACGCCGTCCATGCCGGAGAGGGGCGTGCGCTCGATCGCGGGGTAGAGATCGGGCAGGAGGACCAGCACGGCGATGAGCGCGGGCAGGCCGGTCAGGAAGAGCATGGAGACGAAGACGCCCCGGGCTTCCTTCGGCTCAAGGCCCTTCTTCGCGAGCTCGTAGACGGCCGAGGGCACGCCGATCACGCTCGCGATGAGCAGGATCACCATGCCGGTGTTGGCGAAGGGCAGGTTCTCCGCCCGCAGGCCCGAGACGAGCATCGTCACGCCGCCGGCGATGCCGAGGAGCGTCGCGATCCACGCCCCGACGATCGGCCCGGTCCAGGGATGGTCGCCCTCGGGCTCGATTAGTGCCGGGTCCGGTCCGCCGTCCTCGGGGCTCTTACGGCTCAGGCGCTTCTCGACGAACATCGCGGTGGTCGCCCAGCCGACGAAGGTGACCATGAAGGTCGAGCCGGCCATGAAGTACCAGCTTGCCGTCGGGGCGACCTGGCGCTCTGGGTCGATGATCTGAGCGCCCACGGCGGTGAACTGCGCCATGATCGGCTCGAGCGTCGTGATGAGCAGGTTCGCGTTGAAGCCCGCCGACACGCCCGCGAAGACCGCGGCGATCCCCGCGAGCGGGCTGCGACCGGCCGCGAGGTAGATGACGGCGGCGAGCGGTGGCAGCACGATGTAGCCCGCGTCCGACCCGAGGCTCGACATGATGCCCAGGAACACCATCGTCGGTGTCAGGAAATGCCGCGGAACGACCAGCATGAAGGTCTTGAGCAGGGCGGCGATGAGGCCCGTCTTCTCGGCGACGCCGATGCCGAGGATGCCCACGAGCACCACGCCGAGCGGCGCGAAGCCCATGAAGTTGTCCTCCATCGAGTTCAGGATCCAGTAGATGCCCTCCGTGGTCAGCAGGCTGACCGCGACATTCACCTCGCCGGTCGGCCGCAGCACCGTGCGGCTCTCGCCGGTCGCGGGATCAGTGACGCTGACGGGTCGCTGGACGAAGACGGCCCAGCCGCGATCACGGAAGTCGATGGGTGCTCCGGTCGCGTCGAGGACGGGCCCGTCCGCCCCTTCGAGCACCAGGTGCGCCTCGTATTCCCCCCCCACTTCCTCGGCGACGATCGTCCCGGTGCGGCCCGTCTCGATCTCGACGATCGCGGGGTCGAGACCGTCGACGCCGCCCCCCGGGAACCAGCGGACCTCGTAGCCCGCCGGCAGGCTCGGCGCGAGCATGTGCGACATGACCAGCACGATCAGCCCGCCCAGCAGGAACAAGACCGCCGGGTCGGGCAGCTTGTTGCCGATCCACTCGACGCTGTCGAGCAGCTTGCCGGAGAGACCGCCGCCGTAGTCCTTCTTGGGGTCGGGCGTCTTGTCGGGCTTGGCCTCGCGGGAGCCGGTCTGCGAGGGGTACTCGGGGGCGTCGCCGGTGTGCTGGTCGGTCATCGCCCGATTGTGGCGAGTCCGACCGCAAACCGCAACGCGGGCGGGACTTGGGCCCCGCGGGCTCCTCGGGCACGAGCCGGGCTACTTGGGCAGCGGGCGAACTTTCGCCAGCCCCCCGCGCAGAAAGTACTCCAGGAGCTCATGCCCCACCGGCACCCGCAAGTCGCTCTCGTTCGCCTCCGCCTCGGTCCACGCCCGCGGCACGACCGACCGTACCCAGGCCCCCGCCATCGCGAAGGGCACCGGCGTCGCGTCCAGTCGGCGGGCGGCCGAGAGCTGGTAGACCTCCGGCAGCACCATGATCCGCCAGCCCCGCCGCTCGGGGTGGGCCTCGGCGTCGCCGAAGGTCTCAAGCTTGGCCGCGATCGGCGTGACAACCTGCGCGTCGAGCCGGGCGAGGGCGTCGGCCTTCTCGGTCCAGTCGCCGCGCTCGGCCGCCAGCCTGGGCGTCGAGGCGTGCACAACAACGAGATCGACGCGGTCGAGCGCCTCGACGGCCTTGGCCCCGAGTTCCGCGGGTCCCGCTTCGATGACCTCCATCCCGGTGAGGACGGCGACGCCGCGGGCGAGGTCGTCGCCCCCGATGAGCGCGGCCTCGACCCGGTTCGCGGCGTCGGGCGGGCTCGGGTGAATCGCCTGGCCCTGTCCCGAGATCCAGGCGAGGTTCGCCGCGGGTAGGCCGCTCTCGGTGCGTGCGGTGTTGATCTCGTGCTCGGCGAGCAGGTCGTACGACCGCGCGACGAGCTCGCTCAGCCGCTCGGACGCCTCGCGATGCGGGCCGCCCGGGGCGACGGGCAGGGAACGATCCCACGCCTCCCCCGCTGTTTCCCATGCCGGCACGGTCTGCAGCTCGGCGTACTCGCGCCCGGATCGATCGATCAGCACCGCGCCGGGCCCGCTCGCGGCGTGCAGTTCCAGACCTTCGGCGAGGTTGCCCGGCAGATCCTTCCAGAACGCCATGAGATCAGCGAAGAGCGCGTTGGCCTCGGCCGTCGGCACGCCGCCGGCGCTGGCGTCGATGATCGTGCCGTCCTCGCGGGCGTGGACCAGGTCGAGGGCGAACGCCCAGTCGTGCGGGCCGAGCTCGATGCCCTGCCCGACGGCGGCCAGCGCCCCGCGGGAGACGCCCGCGGCGAGGGGGTCGATCCCGAAGAGGGACGCGAGCGCGACCTCCGGCGAGGGGGCGGTACCCTCCGGGACGAGCGTCACCGCGCCGACGCGGCCGGACCTTGCGAGCCGGTCGATCGAGGGTGTGGAGGCGGCCTGCATGGGCGTGAGCCCGTCCAACTCGGGCACCGGCGCGTCGGCCGCCCCGGACGCAATGATGAGAGCGTACTTCACGCCACCACCCTAGCCGGAGAGAGCCCCTTGCCGCACGACGACACCCCAACCACCCCCACCGCCCCCCGCGAGAAAGCCCCCGGCGACCCCGTGACGGCCGACGACGGCTTCCTGGGCTGCCAGTGCCCCGAGGCGGAGGCCCGGGTGACGCTCATCCCCGTGCCGTTCGACGCGACCTGCTCCTCGCGGACGGGGGCGGCCCGCGGGCCCGAGGCGATCCTGCAGGGCTCGGTCTACCTCGACATCAACGACCGGCTCTTCGGCCGGTACGACGAGATCCCGGTGCACCTCGGGGCGATCCCCAAATGGATGGCCGCCCTGAGCGCGAACACGCGGCGCGAGGTCGAGCCCCTGCTCGCCCACGGGCCGACCGAGGCCGACGCCTCCCGTATCCGTGGGATCGATGAGGCCTGCCAGCAGGTGCAGGACTTCGTCTATGAACGCTGCGCCGCGGCGATCGACGCCGGCCGCATCCCGGGCGTCATCGGGGGCGAGCACGGCGTCAGCTACGGGGCGATCCGCGCGAGCGCCGAGAAGGCCGGCCCGATCGGCGTCCTGCACATCGACGCGCACTTCGATCTGCGCGATAGCTACCTCGGGCTGAAGTACTCGCACGCGTCGGTCATGTTCAACGCGATCCACCACGACCGTGTTGAACGGCTCGTCAGCGTGGGCATCCGCGACTGGTGCCCCGAGGAGCTCGAGCTCGCCGAGAAGTCGGGCAAGGTGACGACCTTCTTCGACGACGAGCTCGCGGCCCGCACCCTCGCGGGCGAAGCGTGGACGAAGACCTGCGACGACATCGTGCGGGCCCTGCCCGATCGCGTGCATATCAGCTTCGACATCGACGGGCTGGAGCCGGGGCTGTGCCCCAATACCGGCACGCCGGTGGCGGGAGGACTGACCTATCAGCAGGCGTCGCAGTTGCTGCTGGCTGTCACAGAGGCGGGCAAGACGATCGTCGGCTTCGACCTCGTCGAGGTCGCCCCGCCGCCCGAGGCCGATCTCGAGGAGGCCCGCACGCTCGACGGCGTCGTGGGCGCCCGCGTGCTGCAGCGGCTCGTCGGGGCCGCGGCCCGGAAATGAACGCGGGCACCGCTGGGCGCCCACGCTCGCGATCGAGGTTCGTGAGGGACCTCGCGTTCAGCCGCGACGCCGGCGGCCGGCGACGAGCCCGCCCATCGCCAGCACGCTGACCGCGGCGGGCGAGGGCACGGTGATGATCGAGATGTTGTCGACCTGCATGTCGAAGTTGGTGAACCCGAAGAAGAAGCCGGGCACGAAGGTGGTGAACGCCAGCTCGTCCACGCTCTGCAGCACGCTCGTGAAGGTGCGCCCGGCGGGGAGGATCGGCTCGAAGGTCACCGGGTCCTCATCGCCGTAGCCGCCCCAGCCCGCGGGGAGCGCCATGGACGCGGTGTCGTCGATGACGACCGAGAAGGTCGTCCACTCGCCGGTGGCCGCCGCGCTGATCGTGCCGAGATTCACCCAGACGCTGGTCCAGGGGTAGCCGTTGGGGTTGTCGTAGTCGCGGACCTCGACGATCAGGTCACGCGAGACCTGCTGCCCGAAGAAGTCGAGCGAGTTGATCTTGATGTCGACGGAGAAGGCGATCGACGAGCCGTAGCGGGTCAGGTCGCCCAGGAAGTCGCCGTTGGTGTTGTTGCGGATGTCCGCGCCGAAGACATCGAGCAGCTCGACATCGAGCCCGTTGCCCGGGTTGCCGGTCGGGGCGATGGTGTCCCGCCCGCTGACCGACCAGCCCTCCGTGCCCGCATCGAAGGTCGTCGTCACCGTCGCCGAAGCCGACCCGGCCGCCACGGCTAGGGCCGCGGTCCACGCACAGTTGTTCATCATCACTCGCCTCCTGTTTGGTGTATCCTGATTTCTCGCACCGCGGTGGCCGTTCCACGACCTTTCCAATTGTGCTGAGCACAGTTTGAGCATATTCTGAGCCCATGTCAAGCACAAAGTCGCCAAGGACGGTCGAGGTTTCCGCCAAGCCAGCCGGCACCGGCCCGCTCTCCGAGCAGGAGCGTGCCGGGCTGGTCGTCGTGCTGGCCGATGTGAAGCGGGAGTTCCGCACGCTGCTCGGGCGTCTGCCGGTGGCGGCCCAGAACGCCAGCGGCCTCGCCCGGGCGATCGAAGTCGAGCGGACCACCTGCCAGCGCCTTCTCGCGGGCATCGCCAGCCACGAAACCACGCCCGAGATGATCGCCGCCCTCCCCGGGGCCCAAGGGATGCGGATGATCGCCGAGGGCGTTTCGGGCATGCTGCCGCACATCGAAGTGGGCGCGGTCACCGCGGCGATCGAGGCGTACGACGCCGAGATCAAGAGGCTCGCCGGCAGCCAGAGCCGCCTCGTCCGCAGGCTCGAGGCCGAGAAGGCCCGCTCCCGCCCGGTCACCGTCCGCGACGATTCAACAGCCCGCCAGTCCCTCTTCGACGCGGCCGAGGCGATCACCGGGCGCTCGAGCGACCTCTGGCTCGCGGCCCATGTCTACACGCCGACGGGCGACGCGAAGGTCGTCCGCCAGGGCCGGGCCCATGGGCTCCGCGGCCACCGCGCCGCGCCCGACGCCGTGCCGCTCACGCTGCATGTGCTCGCGGAGGACGCGCTCGAGGACGACGGCGGCTACCGCCCCATCCAGCCCGCGCGGGACGACGGGCTCGTCGCCGCCTTTTCCACCTCGCCCGCCCCGATCGTGCGCTCAAAGTCACCCGGCATCGCCGTCGTGCAGACCGTCGACCCCGACCCCGCCTCGGCCGGCACGGATCCGATCGACCTCGTCTTCGCCCTCGACGGCACGATGACCCACCCCGCGACCCGCGAGCACCAGGTCGAGGAGGTCTGGGCCCTCATCAACTTCCCGGTCCGCCGGATGATCTTCGATGTCTACCTGCACCGCGACCTCGCCCGCGGCTGCCTCGCCGAGATCGACCACCACCTCTGGCGCCCCGACTTCGCGAGCGAGCTCGGCGAGCGCTGGCAGACCCGCTTCGCCGCCCGTCCCCGGCTCGAGCTCCTCGCCCGCGGGGCCGAGGGCCTCGCGACCGACGCGTGGGACGATTACCCCGACCTGCTCTCCGTCGTCTTCGACCACCACGGCACCGAGCCCGCCGACTATGTCGGCTACCGCTGCGATGTCGCCTTCCCCGTCTGGCGCACCGGCTACCGCGTCGCGCTCGACTTCGGCGAGGGCAACGGCTGATTCATGATGGGTTGAGGGATCAGGGCGTCGGCACGCCCACAACGGAGCGGATCGCGCCCATCAGCGCCCCGCCCGCATCAAACGCCACGCCGAAGATCACATCCGCCCCGTACCAGAACAGCAGGATGAACGCCCCGAGCATCACCCACCGCCCGTTCTCGCTCATCGCGAGCCGGGCGTACGCGGGCCAGTACTCCGCCAGCACCCGCCCGCCGTCCAGCGGCATGACCGGCACGAGATTGAACAGACAGAGCACGAGATTTAGCACCACGCCGACCTGGAAGAAGTTCACGAAGTTGGTGTACAGGGGATCTGTGATCCCCACCCGCGGCGCGATCGCGATCCACAGCCCGTAGAGCACGGCCGCCGCGAGCGCGAGCGCCAGGTTCATCGCCGGCCCCGCCAGCGTCACCAGCGCCACGCCGTGCCGCCCACGGATCCGTGAAGGATCGATCGGCATCGCCCCCCACGCGATCCCGATGGCCGCGAACACGACCAGGCTCAGCCCGCCCATGTGCACGAGCGGGTTCCAGGTCATGTGCCCGGTCACGATCGGGGTCTCGTCGCCCAGACGCACCGCCGCCCACCCGTGCGCCAGCTCGTGCAGCGTGATCGAACCGATCACGACCACGCACCAGCCCAGAAGGTACGGGAACCCAAGCTGCGGGTTGTTCAGGATGTCGGCGACCCACCAATCGACCACGACGGGCCTTTCGTCGCAGGGCGCCGAACGGACGCGATCAGGCCGCGGCGGCCTCGGCCTTCGACGGCGCGGCGGCCGCGTGCTCGGCCGCGATCTTCACCAGTTCGTCGAACAGCTTCGGATCCTCGATCGCCACGATGCTCAGCATCTTGCGGTTCAGCGTCACGCCCGCGAGCCGCAGCCCGTTCATGAACCGGCTGTAGCGGGTGCCGCGCATCTTGCAGGCGGCCGTGATACGCGTGATCCACAGGGCGCGGAAGTCACGCTTGCGGGCGCGACGGTCGCGGTAGGCGTAGACGCCGGCCCGCTGGACCGCGTCGAACATGCGGTAGGGGCTCGTGCTGTTCGAGCCGAAATAGCCGCGGGCCTGACGGCGGAGCTTCTTGCGGGCCTGGTTGCGGGCGGCGCCCTTGCGTACGCGAGGCATAATTCAAACTCCTGTGCTCGGCGGGGCGGGCTCAGAGCCCGTCTTCGGTCCCGACGCGCGAAAGGGGGAAACGGATCAGTTCGACGATTCGGCCTTGGCCGCGCGGGCCGCGCGACGCTCCGCCGGGGAGGGGCTGCGACGACGCGACGCCAGGGGCTGCGTCCGCCCGCGCAGGCGGCGGAACAGCAGCGCCTCGAAGCGCTTCGCCTCGGGGTTCGAGGCGTACGGGTCGCGGCGGAGCTGGCGAAGCCGCTTGCCGCTCTTGTGGCTCGAAAGGTGCTTGTGGAAGCCGGAGCGGTGCCGGACCAGGCCGGACTTGGTGATCCGCACGCGCTTGAGCAGGCCCTTGTGTCGCTTGTTCTTCGGCATCGCGCCGGGCTCCGGGGGTCTGAAGGTCAGTCGGTCGTACGCGCCCAACTCGGGCGACGCTCACCGGGACCGCAACGGTAGGCCGGCTTCACCCGCCGGCCAAGCCCCGCCCGGCGATCGTCTGATGCAGATTTCGACCAAACGCCACCCGAATCCGGGTGTGGCGACTCGATGAAGGCTCACGGCCCGAGGAACGCGTCGTCCGCCGTCTTGGGCAACTCGTCGCCCTTCACCAGCCCCACCCGGGACCGGGCGGTCTGGATCATCTGCTCGATCTGCCGGGGCAGCCAGATGTTGTCGCCCTCGACCACCGGCTCCTCGGCCCACTCGACCGTCCCGTCCAGCCGCAGCATGTGCTGCCCCCGGTACCCGTGGTTGGGGCTCCGGGCCTCGGGCGAGACGGCCTCCCCGCGGGCGACCCGGAGGATGACCGGCGAGCGGTCCGCCATCAGCACGGCCCGCGCCGGCAGGGCGTGCACCGTGGCGTGCGTCGGCGTCATGATCCGGTAGCTGTAGCTGACCTCGTCGAGCGAGTTCCAGTCCGTGGCGTCGGGCGCGACAAGCCGCGTCGGGGCCCGGTCGTTGCCGGGGCACGCCAGCGTCTCGAGGCCCGTGTGCCCCGTGCGCACCAGCGTGAACAGGTTGGCCGAGTTCGACCGCTCGGGCGAGGTCCCGACCTGCATCCACGACCGCCCGCTCCCGAAGCCCGCCGTCGCCATGGGCAGGCTCTCGCGGTAGTCGCCCGCGTACAGCCCGAAGGCCGCCGCGGCCTGCTGGCCATTCACCAGGCACGCCGCCTGCATCCGTTCGTTGCGGAACGCCCCGAGCGTCGGGAACAGCACCGCCGACGCCAGCAGCAGCACCGCCGCCGCCGCGACCAGGTCCGACATCCGGAACGACCCGCGCCCGCCCCCAGCAGCCCCCGGGAACGCGAGCGCATCGCCCATCTCCGACTGCGCCACCCTCCCCAGGACCGCGTCGATCCGGGCCGACCGCCCCTCGGCGATTGCCCGCTCGGAATCGGGGCCCAGCGTTGTCAGTTCGGCGCCGAGACCGGCCAGCTTGTGCGCACGGCTCGAGAGGCTCGTCGGCACACGCCCCGCGTCGAAGCCAGCCATGACAAACGATTCCGTGGCCGCATCGGACAGCTCGTTCAAGCGGTCTTCGCTCACAGGCGCACGAGATTCCGCGACGCCCGCCATCGCCCGCTCGACCCGCAGCGAGCGTCCGCCCGGCGCATCGGCGTCGAGCAAGCCCAGCAGCGTCGCGACATGCCGGGCCCGCTCGCGGTGCTCCTCGGCGACGGCGTCGGGGTCGAGCCCCGCGTCGATCAGGGCGTCAAAGGCGGCCTCGTCCTGCGGGCTCAGGGCCGACAACGACGCGGTCTTGGGTTCGGTCTGGCCGTCCGGATTGGTGGGCGTAGGCGGGGTCACGAGGACACCTCCGTCGTGTTGGGGCCCGCGTCGCCGCTCCCAGCCCCACCGGCAGACTTGCTCGCCTGCTTCCACGCACGGGCGAAGCTCGCCACGGCGGCGTGCAGGCGGGACTTGACGGTGCCGAGGGGGATGCCGAGCTCATCGGCGATCTGGGCGTAGCTGAGTCTCTGGAAGTACGCGAGCAAGAGGATCTCGCGGAGCGTCGGGCTGAGGGTGTCAACAGCGGATTGCACGAGTCGGTCCCGTTCCTGATCGTCCAGCCGCTGGCCGGGGCCCTCGACATCGACCTCCATCAGGTCGATGAAACTGGCCGTCCGACCGTCCGAATCGCCGCCTCGGATCGGTGCCGAGAGGGGCACCATCTGGCGACGCCCCTTCTTACGCATCAGGTCCCGGGCCTTGTTCGCCGCGACGGTGAACAACCACGGGCGAAATCTGCGGGATGTGTCGAAAGTGCCGGCGGACTGGTGGATCTGCAGGAACGCGTCCTGGAACGCGTCCTCCGCGAGCTGCCGATCCCCGCACAGGCGGAACAGGAACCGCATCAGGTCGTCGTGATGGCGGTCGATAATCGTGCGCAACGCCTCGGCGTCGCCGTCTCGGTAGGCCTCGAAGAGTCGTTCGTCGCTTCGCTCGGGCACAGGAGGTCCGGTAAAAGCCCCGGGTTCAATCGGGGCGTCGGGCCCCCGGGAGTGTACGGGACACCCCCCGGCGCGGGTCGATACTTGCCTGACCCTTTCGGGGCCCCGGGACAATCAGGGCCGCAATGCCCGCGACGCCCCGGCGTTGGATCTGGTGAAATGGGGGCCCTCGTGATCGAGTCCGGCCGGAGCCAACCGAGCGCCAGCCCCGCCCTGCGCCTCGCGGGGGGAGATGGCGGCGCGCCGGGGGGCGGTCGGCCCGACCCGGACCCAGCGGACTTGGTCGAGGCGGCCTCGACCGGAGATCAGACGGCCTGGGCGAACCTTGTGGGCCAATACGCCCATCGGGTCTTCGGCCTTGTCAAGGCCCGCGTCCGCGACGCCGAGCTCGCCGAGGAGATCACGCAGTCGGTCTTCGCGACCGTCGCTCGGCAGCTCGGCTCGGAGGAGGGCTACCGCGAGTCGGGCCGGTTCGAGGCCTGGCTCTTCCGCGTGGCGCTCAACCGCGTCCGCGATGAGGGCCGCCGGCGGAAGCGCCGGGCGGCCTTGCAGGAACGCCTCGCCGCGGAGCCCGCCTTCACCGGCGCGGCGGACGGGACGGACAACTCCCCGGAGTTCGGCGAGGCCGAACTCACCAGCCTTCGGGCGGCGCTCGGGAAACTGGGCGAGCGGGACCGCGAGATCATCGAGCTGCGGCACCACGCGCAGATGAGCTTCAAGGAGATCGCGAGCGTGCTCGGGGAACCGATGGGCACGCTCCTCGCCCGCCACCACCGGGCGCTGAAGAAGATCCGCGAACTGATCGAAGCGTCGGCACAGCCCGGCGAGACGGCGAGGCAAGCATGAACACGCATCACCAACATCACGAGACCCCGGACGAGACCGTCCCGCCCGAGCTGGGCGACCTCGACCGCGGCCTGTCCGCCCTGGGCGCGGCCGAGCGCGGCTCCGCCCCGGCGGGCCTCGCCGACCGCATCGCCCGGGCCACCGCGAGCGACCTCGCCCAGCCCGCCATCGCCGGACGCATCGGCTTCGGCCGGGCGCTCGGCTTCGGCCTCGCCGCCGCGATCACCCTCGTCGCGATCCCCGCGGTCGCCATCGGCCTGTGGCGCGGCGGCCAGGGCACCACGCCGTCTTCGCCCGACGCCACCGTCGCCACGGCCGAGACACGCCAGCTCGAAGAAGACATCGGCACGCTGATCTATGTCGCCTCGCTATTCGAGGACGATGGCTGGTCCGGCGCCGTCGCCGGCGTCAGCGAACGCACCGACGAGCTCAGCGCCAGCGTCAACGACCCATGGGACGAGGTCGGCTCCTGGGCCGACCTGCTCGACGATACCGAAGGGGGCGCCTCGTGAACCGCCGCACACCGAAACGATGGACGCTCCTCGTCGCCCTCTGCGGCCTCGCCACCCCCGCCCTCGCGATGCAGCCCGGGGGGCCCAGCGGCCCCCCAGACCGCGGCCCCGAGTGGACCCCCGAACGCCTCACCGCCCGCCTCGACGACCGCATCGCCGACATGGAGAAGGCGCTCGAGCGCATGCGAACCATCCGCGCCGACCTCGCCGAGTCCGGCGACATCCGCGTCGCCCTCGACGACTTGGGCGAGGCCTTCCGCGAACTCGTCGCCTCCGGCCCGCTGGGCGAGGCCCTTCAGGCCCGCCGCGACACGGGCTTCGACCGCGGTCGCTGGAATCGCGGAGATCGCGACGGTCGCGACCGCCGAGCCGACGGACCGCCCTCGGTAGAAGTCACCGACGAAGAAGTCCGCGCCTTCATCGAAGCTCGCCTGCCCGAGCTCGGAGAGCGGCTCAGCCGCGTGCAATCCATGAGCGAGCCCGGCGGCGAACGCCTCTTCCGCCGCCTCCGCGGCCGCATCGCCGAACTCGTCGCCCTCGAGCGCGAAGACCCCGACCTCGCGACGCTCAAGCTCGCCGAGATGAAGTCCGGCATGCGCGTGGTCGAGGCCGCCGCCGCCTACCGCCGCGCCGAAACCTCGGGCACCGGGGTCGACGCCGCCCGCGAAGAACTCCGCGCCGCCATGGCCGAGCAGTTCGACGCCCACCTCGCCCTGCGAGCCCACGAGGTCACCCGCACCCGCGCCCGCATCGCCGAACTCGAAGCCGAGCTCGCCGAGCAGGCCGAGCGCAAGGACGCCTTCCTCGACGAGAAGGTCGACACGCTGATCAACAACCCGCCCCGCTGGATGCTGGGCGACCGCGACGACGACGGACCGGGCCGAGGCCCGTAAGCCGACTCAGGAAACGATCGACCCCGGCTCGATCACGCTCATCGGCGTCATGAGCACCACATCGCGGTCCCCCTCGCCCTTCGCCGCGTTGCTCGCCGCGAGCAGCATCCCCCGCGACTCCTCCCCGCGGATCTTCCGCGGCGCCAGGTTCGCCACGATCGCGATGTACCGCCCCACGAGGTCGTTGGGCTCGTAGTACCCCTTGATCCCCGCGCAGATCTGCCGCGGCGTCCCCGACCCGTCATCCAGCTGCAGCTTCAGCAGCCGGTCCGCGTTCGGATGCGCCTCCGCCGCCACGATCTTCGCGATCCGCAGGTCCACCCGCGCGAAGTCCTCGAAGGTGATCTCGGGCTTGAAGGGCGATTCGGTCTTGGCCTCGGTCTCGCTCTGGGCCCCGGTCGTCTCGGCGTTCGCGTCGGTCACGGCGTGCTCCCGCTGGATGTGCTCGCGTCAGGTGTCGTTATCCATCGCCCGTCGCGCCAATACGGCCGCGTCGGGTCCACACGGTAGGTCGGCGCGACCTCCGCGGGATCAGGGTCGCGAAGCGGTGCCCCCAGATCGATCGCCAGCTGCGCCCCCCACGACCGCTGGGCGCCCGACAGCATCGCCGACTCGAACCGCAGGTTGGCAATCAGCCCCCCGCGCGACAGCGCCCACCCGGGGTTGCCCCCGCAGTAGTTGCAGAGCGACCGCTCCACATCCTGGTTCAGCCGCTTCACGCTCACCCGCTCGTTCCGGCACTCGGGGCAGGGCCACCGAGCCGCCTCGGCCTCCAGTTCGCTCAAGACCTCGCTCGGCCCCGCCCCGGTCAGCAGCGCTGAGTACCGATCGAAGATCCGCGCCACCTCGGGCCGCTCCAGAAGGTCCCGCGCCCGCGCCCCATCGCCCGACCGCACCATCCCGATTGCCTCCGCCGCCCGGAACGCCTCCCGCCGCGACAACGGTCGATCCACCGACCCCGTCCAGTCGGGCATCGCGTACCGCGGGTCGATCACCCGCGCGATCGCCCGAAGCCACCGCGCCCGCCGCTCCGAGGGCGTGATCTCCGCGAGCGCGAAGCACGCCGCCGGCCGTGTCACGCCGCGCGCCCCCGGGCCATCGTCCGAGCCGGACCGCTCCAGCTCGAACGCCAGCACGAACAACCGCTCGGCAAGGTTGAATTCCGCGTCGGTCGTCGCCTCCGCCGCCACCTCTTCGCCCAGCTCGAGGTACCCCGACGGGTCCGCCGGATCGAGCGCCGCAAGCCGGTCCGCCAGGCCTGGCAACCGCTCCGCGAGCGTCGCGACCGTCGCCGAGTCGCCCGCCTCCGTCGAAGCCCGGGGCGCGGGCTGCGCGGCCGCGCCACACACCACCATCATCGCGAGCACCACGATCAACGACCTCATGGCAACACCCCGAATCGCAGCAGCCAAAGCCGCGTCATCGCCCGTTCCGTCGCGGCGATCTGCCCGAGCACATGGTCCGCGTCGCGCCTGCGCTCGGCCAGCTCATCCAGCACACCGACCACGCGCGACGCCGCCGCGGGCCGCTCCGCCGCCACCAGCGTCGCGAGCGTCTCGCACAACGCCGCCTGCTCGGCCGCGAAGGTCTGCACCACCCCGTCGGCCATCCCGAGCCGCGCCGTCCGCCGCGCCTCGATCCCCGCGAGCCCGAACCGCGGATCCGGCGCGGGCAGCCCACGCGCCACCTGCCCCGCGTGCCGCTCCGCCGTCAGCCGCGCCGCCGCCGGCAGCGACAGCACCGGCCCCGTCGAGCCCGATCCGCCCAGCCCCTCGTCGTACGCGTCGGCCACGATCGCGACGAGGTTCTCGACCGTGCCGAGAGGCCCCGCGCTCGCGAGCAGCTCCAGCAACCGCTCCACCACCGCCCGCCGCGCCGCCATGGGC
Organism: uncultured Phycisphaeraceae bacterium; assembly: GCA_964615815.1. Taxonomy (GTDB): domain Bacteria; phylum Planctomycetota; class Phycisphaerae; order Phycisphaerales; family UBA1924; genus DAIQNV01. The sequence goes on from CAZTQV010000001.1 coordinate 170,847, forward strand.
CACGCAGGATCAGAAGGATCCGGCAGGTTCACGAGCGCGACATCCTCGATCATCTGCGAGGTCCGCCGCGTCCGCGGCGCTCGCGGCAGGAGCTCGAGCAACCCGTTGATCACCACCGGCTGCGACGCGTACGCGCCGAGCACCAGCTCCATCGCCTCGTCACGCACCTTCCGCGGCGTGCCCAGGAGCGCTTCCCGCACCAGCACCTCCGCGTCCACCACGCCGAGCCGCCGACCCGAGGCGAGCGATTCCAACAGCTCGATCCGCCGCGGGATGCTCGTCCGCGCCAGGAGATAACTCTCGCCCCACGACCCGCCAGGCGCAAACGCCGCGTCGCTCGAAGCCGCCGTCACGGTCGCCCCCGCCGCGTCGAGGACGGCCCGCACCGGCGTGTCCAGAGCATCGAGCAGGTCCAGCGTCGCCTGCTCGTCGCCGCGCCACGCCATCGCCGCCGCCGCGTTCAGACGCGAGAAGATCGCCGCGTCCGCGATCGCGGAGAGATCATTCCCAGGTGCCGACGGGGCCGACTCGCCCAGCCGCGCCGTCGCCGCGTCGTGCACCTCCTGCACCGCCCGCGTCGCCCCGCCCCCAGCCGCCAACGACCAGGCGTCCGCGTACTTCTTGGCCAGCTCGCGCCGGTCGAGGTCCGACGCCCGCCGCGAGAGCGTCATCGAAGGATCGATCCCCTCGGCCCCGCTCCGCTCCGCGACCGCCTGCGTCAGGACGCTGAGCCCCTCCGCGGGCGCCGTCAGGTCGCCCAACTGGTTCACGAGCCACCGCCGCGAACCGTCGTCCTCGCGCCACGCCATTCCTCCCGCGAGCTCCGCGATCGCCCGCGCCACGCGCGGCGCCTCGCGAGGCGGCGGCCCGTCCCGCATCAGGGTGTCGAGCGCGTAGGTATCGAGCGCCGCCGCGAGCGCAGGATCGACACGCCCGAGCGCATTCGCCGCCTCCGACCACTTCGCCCACGCCGCGTGCCAGCGGTCCTCGTCGCCAGGTGAAGCCGTCGCCAGCTCACGGGCGATCCGTCGCAGCGCCGCGACCGCACCGCGTTCAAACGACATCCCCTCCGTCGCCACCCCCGCCAGCAGGCCCGAGAGCGAGCGATCGATCGTCCGCCCCACCGCCGCCGGCAGATCCCGCTCCAGACGCAGCCGCAGGAGCGCCCCCGCCGACCACGCCGCGGGCCACACGCGATCAGGGTCTCCCGCCGTCGCGGGAGACAGCCCCGCCGCCGGCCGCGCGATCGCCTCCGTCGCCGCCCGCGCCGCGTCCGGCGCCTCCGCCCCCGCCCGGTACATGAACTCGAGCAAAGCGTCCTGCGCCGCCGTCAGACGATCGGGCGTGTACTCCGCCCACCGGCGCCCGAGCGCCTCGACGGCCCGCGCGAACCGCTCGACCGCCTCCGAAGGCCGATCGGACAGGTCCGCCGCCGCGTCCCGCAGCTCCCGCAGCACCGCCGCGGGATTCTCGAGATCACGCGACGCCGCATCGACATTCCGGGGTGACGCCGGCTTGAGGTCGGGCAACTCGGGCGACGCCGCCGGCCGCTCGATCGGCGCAGGCGCCGTCGCCCCCGCGACCTCCCGCGACCCCGGCGCATCCAGCGACCGCACCCCGATCGCGATCACCGCGATGCACCCCGCCACGAACCCGATCCCCGCGACCACGAGCACCCACCGCACGATCTTGTCCGCCGCATCGGGCCCCGCCTGCCGCGACACCCGCGGCGCCACGACCCCGGGCCCGACAGGCCCCACGCCGACCCGCGTCCGCACGCGATCGTCCGGCATCTCGGGCGCGGGCCGCGGATCGCCATACCCAGCCGTCCCGCTCGCCCGCGCCGCGATTGCGAGCGCCCGCACGCTGATCCCGTACTTCCGCCCGAGCAGCATCAGCCGCCGCAGCGCCCGCGCATTCCACCCGCCCGAAAGCGCCACCGCCGCCGCGATCTCCCGCCGCACCCGCCGAGCCTGCTCCGACCGCACGGCACCACCCGCACCCGCACCGTTCCCCGCCCCGCCATTCGCCCTCGGCGGCGCCGGAATCCCCCCCACCGGCACCGGCGGCGGCAAATGCACCGGATGATGCCGCCGCGCAGGCGCACCCGCGGAAACGGCCTCCCCCCGCCCCGCCACCGGCATCCCGAGCAACTCCCGCCGAACCTCGGGGTCAAGCAAGTTCGCCGCCGCGCTGTGCAACGCCAACCGCACCTCGTCCGCATCCGGCGTCGACCGCCCCGCGTGCGCATCGAGCTGCTTCATCCTCGCATCCACCGCCCGCAGAATGCCGTCCCGCGTCGCCTCCTCGGCCTTAATCCCCAACAGCGCAAACGGCCCCCCACTCGCCGCCTCCGCGCCAAGGAACCGCTCCACCGGATCGATCACGCCGCCACTCAAGGCCCCTCACCCCCATCCCCATCCCCATCCGCCGGCCGCACCCCGATCGGCGTCGCCGCCAGCCGCTCCCGCAACTCCCGGAACCGCTGATCGAACGGGCTCGGCCCCCCCTCCGGATACAACGCCAGATGCTGCCGCAGCGCCGTCACCGCCCGCGTCGGCTCGATCCCCGCCAGCAGCCGGATCGCGTGATACCGCGCCTCGAACCACCCCCGCGTCCCCGAAGCCGTCGCCGCACTCAGCGTCCGCCAAGCCTCCAGCGACAACTCCACCCGCCCCGCCTTCTCACTCAGCCGCCCCAGCCGCCGCAGCGAATCCGCCGTGAAACTCCCCTCCTCCAGCGCCTCCGCATCCAGCACGATCGCCAGATCCCGCAGATCCTCGTCCCCCGCCTCCTCCCACACCACCGCCGCCGCCTGCGCCACCCGATCCCGCACCGCCGAGGCCTCCGCCGCGCTCGTCCGCGCCCCCTCCCCCGCGATCGACAGCACGAGCCGCCCGCGCTCGACCAGCTCCCGCTGCGCCGCCACATCCCCCCCGCGCTCATCCGCCACCCGCAGCGCCCGGTTGTACAAGAACCGCGCCGCCGACTCCGCCGCCACGCCCCCCTCCGCCCGCAGCCGCGCCAGCAACGACTCCACCCGCCCCTCGTCCCCCTCGATCGCCGCGATCTGCAGCCGCCGGAACAACAGCTCCGCCTCGATCGCCTCATCCGAAACCGAAAGCCGCCGCGCCGAAAGCTCGCTTAGAAGCTCCAGCGACCGCCGCGCCAGCGCCAGATCAGGCGACGAAATCGACAGCGCAATATCCAAAACCCGCCGCACACGCCCCACCGCCGCCTCCGCCGCCGCACCCGCCTCCTCCGGCGACCGCGCACTCAAAATCGCCCGCCGGTCCGCCTCCAAAACCTCCTCCGCCAGCGCCAGGTACCGCGGCGCTTGCACATCCCGCGTCTCCCGATCCGCTGCCCGCAGCACGCGATACAACCGCACCGCCGCCTGCCGCCGCGCCGCCTCATACAACGGGCTCTCCGGCGGCACACCCAGCAACAGCTCCGCCGCCCGCTCATCATCCAAGAGCCCGTCCCCAGCCCGCCTCAGCAACAGCGTCGCCGCCCGGTCCGTCGTCGGAAACTCCGTCAGGTACAGCGCCGCCAGCTCGTCCCGCTTCCGCGCCGCCTCCGCGCTCTCCCGCTCCTCGAGCGCCGTATCCAGCGCCACCAACGCCAGCCACAGCGCCTCCTCCCGCTCCCCCGGCCCCGCCACCTGCGCAACAGACTCCAGCCGCCGCGCCGCCTGGACCAGGTCACCCCGGTAGTACATCGACAGCCCGAGAAGCAACCCGCACTTCCCCCGCTCCACCGGGAAAGTCGTCGCGTCCGGCGCCTCCAAAGCCTGGCTCAAGAGCCCCGACGCATCGATGTACTTCGCCCGAAGCTCCGTGTCCTCGATCGGCCGCTCCGCGTCCGCGCCGCTCGCCCGGTGCGCCTCCCGCGCCCGTTCAAACGCCTGCAGCCCGCGCACATACCGCACGATGAACCCGTCCCCACCAAGCGGCAGCGTCCCGTACTCCCCGAGCAGGTCGAGCACATGCCCCACCTCGCCCCGCGTCACCAAATCCGCCAGCGCCGCCGCCGCGATCGGCTCCGCCGCCCCCCGCCGCGGGTCATCGAGGCTCACCCCGCGCAGCGCCTCCAGCACCTCCACCGCCAGCAGCCGCGCCCGCGTCACCGACAACGGCTCCTGCGCCTCCCCCGTCAACGGCCCAAACCGCCCAGCTCGCCGCTCCCGCTCCACCAGCACCGCCAGCGAATCCCACCGCCGGTCCCTCGCCAAAATCGAAAGCCGCCGCCCAAACACCTGCTCCCGCACCGTCTCCGGCACCTCCGGGTTCCGGTCCAGCTCATCGAGCCACGCGATCGCATCCACAGGATCGTTCAACAGCGCCCGACACACCGCCACACCCAGCGCCGCCCGCGCCACCGGCTCCCGCCGCAAGAGTGACCGCGGCAGCCGCTCCAGCGTCGGCTCGCTCTCGTCTTCCCCAGCCAGCAGCACGGCGAACGACCGCAGCGCATCCCGCGCCACATCCGTCCGCCCCGTCAGCGACGCCTGGTAGGTCTGCGCCCACCCCGCGTAGTACGACGCCAGCGCCCGAAGCCGCTGCGCCTCCGCAAGCTGATCCCGCACCCCGATGATGTCCGTCGACCCCCGCCGCTCCACCGCCTCCAGGCTCCGCACCCGCCGCGTCAGCGTCCCCGCTAAGCCCCGCAGCTCCCCACCCACCGCGTCCAGCGTCGACTCCGCCCGCTGGATCTCCTCCTCGCTCGCCAGTCTCAGCCGAGCCTTCTCCGCGATCCGCTCCGCCGGCAGATACCGAGCCTTCGCCAGGCTGATCCGAAGCTCATAGGTCCCCGCGTCCGGCACCGCCGCCAACAGCTCCCGACTCAACCGCTCGATCCGCGCCGCCTCGTCGGGAGGCGTCGTCTCCGTCAGCGCCGCCGCATAGATCGCCCCGAGCCGCTCCGCGATCGCGATCCGTTCCTCCCCCTTCGCCCCCTGCAGCTTCTCCCGCAGATGCTCCGCAAGCACCTCGGTCAGCCCGAACCGCTCCAGGTACGCCTCCACCGCGTCCGCCGCCGGCCGCTCGTCCGGGGGCAGCGGACCATCGTCGTCCTGCCCGCGCGCAACCCCGCACGCCAGCCCGAGCACCAACAGCAACAGCAGCACCAAACGCACTCAGCCCCCCTCCGCCGGCACATAGGTCCGCTTCGAGAAGCCCGCGTCCGCCGCCGCCTGCATCGCCGCAGCTGCCGCCGCCACCGGCACATCCCCCCACACCTTGATGATCACCCCCTGCTCACGAGGCAGACTGCGGAGCACCCGCGTCAAATCCGCCCGCGACCGCGCCACATTCGACCCGATCACGAACCCCGCCTCGGCCCCGACGCGGCGCACCTCCACCACCTGCGGCTGCAAATCCTGCGTCCGCGCCCCGCGCCCCTCCGCCTGCAGCCCGGCCGCCAGCCGATCCTCGGGCGACGCGAAGTTCGAGGTCACCATGAAGAAGATCAACAGCAAAAACACGACATCGATCATGCTCGTCATCGGGAGCTGACCCGCCAACATGCCGCGATGCTTCGGCACGATCCTCACGGCGCATCGCCCTCCACGCTGCTCGTCCCGAGCCGCCACCGCCGCACGCCGATCTCGCTGAGCCGATTCGCCAACTCGTTCAGCCGCGCCGCCGGCGCCCGACGGTCCGCCCGGATCAAGAGGTCCACCAGCTCACCGCGCCCCCCGACCCGCTCCACCTCGATGCTCACCAGCCGCGAGACGCGATCAAGCGTCATGGGCCGCGCCTCCACCAGCAGCACACCCTCCGCCGACAGGTCAATGACCAGCGTCGGCCGCTCCGTCTCCGGCTCCTCCTCGCCCGCCTCCCGCGGCAGCTCCACCTCCGAGCGTGTCACCTGCCCGAACTGGCTCGTGAACATGAAAAAGATGATGAGCTGCAGCACCACATCGATCATCGGCGTCATGTCAAACGCCCGGATCGGTGCGCGGCGGACCGGCGGGCGACGCATCAGCCGGGCCTCCCCGCAGGACGCTGCGCCGGCGGCATCGCCGGGCCCCCAGCAGCCCCACCACCCGCACCACCGCCGCCCGTGCCACCACCACCGGCCGGCCGCGCCCCACCCGACGCCGCCGACTCACCCGCCGACTCCAGGTGCACCGCCAGCTCTTCCATGATCTCCGCCGCCTCGCCCGCGAGGTGGTCGATCCGGTTCCGAAGGAAGGTGTACGCCGCCGTCGCCGGGATCGCGACGATCAGCCCCAACACCGTCGTGATCAGCGCCTCCGAGATGTTCCCCGCCAAAGCATCGGGCCGCACCGGCCCCTCCGTCACGCTGATGGTGTCGAACGCCCCCACCATGCCCACGACGGTCCCGAGCAGCCCGAGCATGGGCGCGATGCTCGCGATCAGCCCGATCGCGTCCGTCATCCGGTACAGCTTCGCCACCTGCTGCTGCCCAAGCTCTTCCATCGCGCTCTTGAGCTCAAGAAACCCGAAGGGCGACCTCGCACACCGCACCAGGGCCCCGCCGAACACCCGCGTCAGCAGCGAGTCGTTCTCCTCCGCCTCGCAGAACGCGATCGCCCCCGCGACATCCCCGTCGCGCAGCCGATCATCGAGCGACTCCACCTGGTCCTGCGGCGCGAGCTTGCTCGCCCGGATGCTCAGGAGCTGCGCCACGATCATCGCCACCGCCACCACCGACAGCCCGATGATGATCAGCCCGATCTCCCGACCCTGGCCGATGTACTCGAGCAGCGTCTTCTGCGGGGCCTCCGGCTCCGAGGCGGCCTGCGCAAGCGTCAAAAAGAGCGTGTGGTTCATCACGAGGATCCGTCTCCCACAAGCGCGGTCGCCCCGCGCCGCAAGCCAGCCGCACGATCCAGGGCCGGGTGCCCCGGGAACCGCGTCATCAGTTCGTTCTCAAGCGCATCCGCGCCCTTCGCGTTACCCAGATCCCGCACCGCCCGCGCCGCATCCGCCAGCGCCAGCCCAGCCAGGTACGGCGCATCCTCCCCAAGCAGCGCCGGCACCCGCAGCAGCTCCACCACCCCCAGCCGCCGCACCGCGTCATCCGCGTCCGCCACCATCGCCCGCCCCAGCCCCACCCGACTCCACGCCTCCACCCAAGCCCGGTCCGGATCCCCGCTCGCCTCCTCCGCAAGCCCCCGAAGCGTCGCCACCGCCTCCGCCCGCCGCGCCCCGGGCTCACCCTGCGCCGCCACCACCGCCCACACCAAGGTCAGCCCCGCATCATCCTGAAGCCGCCCCTCCACCTCCTCAAACACCCGCTCCTCCACCCCCGCATCCACCCCCATCCCCGCCGTCCGCCGAGCCGCCACCCGGTACATCGCATCCAGCAGATCCGCCCGCCCCACCTCCCCCTCAACAGAAATCACCGCCCCCTCCCCCGCCGCAAAAGAAGCCACCGCCGTCGAGTCGGTCCACAACGGCGGCAACGCCGCCACCAGCCCCGTCCCCCCATCCCCTACCGGCGCCAACCCCTCCCTCGCCGACCCAACCCGACCCGCCCGAAGCCAAGCAAGCCAAGCCGGCACCGCCCCCGTCAACGCCCCCCGCCGAAGCCGACACCGAAGCAGCCCCTCCGCCACCACCGCCGCCGTCGGCCCCTCCGTCCCCCGGTACTCCGCGAACAACGCCTCAAACAAAGGCTCCGCCGACACCGCGTCCCCCCGCTCCAGCCGCGTCCGCGCCCGCCACACCGCCCGAGCCACCCCCAGATACCCCTCCGCCTCCCCCGCCAAAGGCCCCGTCACCCGCCGCACCTCATCCCACCCAACAACCCCGCCCTCCCCCACAACCCCCTGCGCCGAAACCCCCGTCACCACCACTACCCCGTTCTGAGCCCCCCAAAGCTCCGCCCGACTCACCTCTGCCTCAACCTGCCCGTCCTGCGCGCACACCACCCCCACCCCCATCACCAACCCAATCACCCCCCACCTCACGGCCTACCCCCCGCCCCACCCGGCGCGCCGAAATGCACGAAGTTCCCCCCCGACTGCCGCGCAATCTGCTCCATCAACCCCCGCACCTGGTCACGGATCACCGCGCTCGGGCTCGGATTCCCAAAGAGAATGCAGTGCACCGGGATCCGATGCCGCCGGTTCATCTGCGCCACCGCACCCGCCACCGCCACATCAAACCGCCCGTCCGTCATGAAGTAGATCGCGTCCGGCTTCGTCCGCAGATCGAATACCAACTCAAACGCCGGCAACGGCTGCGTACCCCCCGACGGATAAATGTTTGAGATCTCCCCCCGCGCCCGCTCCTTCCCCCGATCCGTCGCATCCGTATACGACCGCCGCCCCCCGAGCGGCGCCGCCTTGTCCGAATACAGAACGATCAGAAACTCCCCGTTCTCCGGCAGCGCCTCGATCGACCGCACCAGCTCCCGCTGCGTCGTCTCCAGCTTCCCGTCATCCTTCATCGACGCCGAAATGTCCACGATGTACGCAAACCGCGTCCCCTGCGCCGCCAGCCCAAAGAAGCTCGCCCCCCCGAAGCTCCCCGCCCCGGCCCCCTCGCCCACCTCGCCAGAGTCCGCCCCGATATCCCCCGCCCCCACCTCGATGTCGATCTCCACCTGCTCCGCCGCCAGCTGATCCAGAGCCGCGCTCGCCGTCTCATCGAAAAGCGCCAGATCGCTCAGCGCCGACTCCTCCGGCTGCGGCACATCCGGGCTCTCCACGCTCAGCGCGCTCTCGCTCAGCGACGCCAGCTCCGCCTCCGTCATCACCGCGAACTCAACGAGCTCCCCCTCTTTCCCCCCAGCGTCCGCCCCGTCAAACCGCACCGTCCACCACGACGCCACCGCCCCCAGCACGAAGTGGATCAGGACCGTCGCCACCACCCCGAACACCGCCGCCCGACGAACCCACAGGAACACCCCCCGCCGGCGGACAGGTGTTCGGGTGCCGTTGGTCGTCGTCATCCGCTCGTCCATGAGTCCCCATGCGAGTCTACGGGAACGCCACTCGCCCGACGCCCGCCCCGGTTCTACCGTCGCCCCGGTCGCCGGTCGCACCCGACGCCCCGTACATCACGATGCGCACGACCACCCATAATGGTTGCGACGCACGCCCCGCCATCGGCCGAAACCACCCCCGGGCTGCACCCGGGTCTCACCGGATCGCGCTCAACGGAGCCACCCCACCATGACGCCGCCCGAAGCCCAGCCCGCCCACAAACCCAAGCGCATCCTCCTCAAGCTCTCAGGAGAGGCCTTCGCCAAGCCCGGCTCCTTCGGCATCGACTCCGAGGAACTCGGCCTCATCGCAGAGGAGGTCAAGCAAGCCGCCGCCGTCGGCGCCCAGATCGCCGTCGTCGTCGGCGGCGGAAACATCATCCGCGGCGCCACCCTCGCCAAGGCCGGCGACATCCACCCAGCCTCCGCCGACTACATGGGCATGCTCGGCACCGTCATGAACGCCGTCGCCCTCCGCGAAAAACTCATCCGCATCGGCGTCGACGCCCGCGTCCTCTCCGCCATCGAGATCAGGGCCCTCGCCGAGCCCTTCATCAGAGGCCGCGCCATCCGCCACCTCGAGAAGGGCCGCGTCGTCATCCTCGCCGCCGGCACCGGCAACCCCTACTTCACCACCGACACCTGCGCCGCCCTGCGAGCGACCGAGCTCGAGTGCGACGAACTCCTGAAGGCCACCAAGGTCGACGGCGTCTACACCGCAGACCCCATGAAGGACCCCTCAGCCACCAAGTACGACCACCTCACCTACGCCACCGCCCTCGAAAAAGAACTCGCCGTCATGGACCTTACCGCCCTCGCCATGTGCTCCCAGCGCGGCATCCCCCTCCGCGTCTTCGACTTCAAGAAGAAGGGCAACATCCGAAAGGTCGTCGAGGGCGAGCACATCGGCACCCTCGTCACCAGAGACTGACCGCCCCCCAATGGGATGGCCGTTCAGGCCGTCCTCATCAGTATCCAGTCGGATGGCCTTCCAGGCCGTCTTCCCCCCCCCGCCCCCGAAACCCCCTACCATCCCCACCAGGGCCAGAATCCAAGCCCCAAAGCGACGGAGCCAACCAATGAGCGACTCACCCGACACCATCCTCCTCTCCGCCGAAGAAGCCATGGTCAAGGCCGTGGACTACCTCAAGGGAGAACTCCGAGGCCTCCGCACAGGACGCGCCTCCACCGCACTCGTCGACTACATCAAGGTCGACTACTACGGCTCGCCCACCGACCTCAAGTCCCTCGCCGCCATCGGCACCCCCGAGCCCCACCAGATCCTCATCAAGCCCTTCGACGCCACCTCCGTCGGCGCCATCAAGCAGGCCATCGAGCAGGCCGGCCTGGGCCTCAACCCCATGGTCGAAGACAAGGCCATCCGCATCAACATCCCCGCCCTCGACAACAACCGCCGCAAGCAGCTCGCCGCACAGGCCAAGAAGATGGGCGAGGAGCAGAAGGTCGCCATCCGCAACACCCGCCGCGACGCCAACAAGCACGCCGACAACCTCGGCAAGGACTCCAAGACCCAGTACCCCGAGGACGAGATCGCGACCCTCAAGGACGAGATCCAGGAACTCCTCAAGAAGTACGAGACCCAGATCGACGAAGCCGTGAAGACCAAGAGCGACGAGATCATGGAAATCTGATCTCGCCCCACACCAAGCGCAAAACAAAAGCCGGGCCCCGCACGACACGGGGCTCGGCTCATTTTTCCCATTGCCTATTGCCTATTGCCCGGCACTCTCAACCCGGTACCCGGCGCCACTGCCCCGACTCCGCGGGTAAGTGCAAAGTGGCAACCAATCTCCACCAATCACTAGACCACTCCGTCACTCCGTCACTTTGCCACTTCGCCACTTTGCCACTTCTTCAACGAACGATGATCGCCCGAGGCATCGTCAACAACACCGGCTCCGTCCGCAGCAGCGCGACCGCGTTCAACGCATCCCGCACCGCCTCGAAACGCTCATCGCCGATCGCCGCCCGGATCGCCGACGCGAGCGGGAGCGTCCCCTCCGCCGACAGCTCGCGCGACTTCACGAACCCACCGAGCGCCTCGGAGATGACCTCCTCGAAGCTGGGCGGCGCCGGGTAGTGCACGATGTCGAAGTCCTCGACATCGAGCTCCTCAGCCAGATCCCAGATCGCGTCATCCAGCCCGCCGACGGCGTCCGCCATCTTCAGGTCCACGGCCTCCGACCCCAGGAACAGCCGACCCTCGCCGACCTTGTCGAGGTCGATGCCCGGCCGCCCCTGCTTCACGCGCTTGGCAAAGTCCGTGTAGGTCTGCAGCATCCGGGCCCGCACGAGCGCCCGCTCGTCCTCGGTCCACTGGCTTGAGAAGCTCATCATCCCGGCCCGAGGCCCGCGCACGCGCTCGACCACGCCGACCTTCACCTTGTCGAGGAGGTCGCCGCCGGTGATCTTCCCGCCCACGACGCCGATCGAGCCGACGATGCTGCTCGGGTTCACATAGATCTTCTCGCCGCCCACCGCGGAGTAGTACCCCCCGCTCGCGGCCATCGACCCGATGCTCACCCACACCGGCTTCTCATCGCCGAGCCGCCGCAGGCCCTCCCAGATCATCTCCGACGCCGACGCCGACCCCCCGGGCGAATCGATCCTGACGATGCACCCGAGGACATTCTCGTCGCCGGCGATCTCGCTCATCGCGTTCCGCAGCGTGCGGCTGCCCACGCTCGCCCCGCCGAACGCGCCGCCGCTGGACGAGTCCCCGTCCATGATCGGCCCGTTCAGGTGCAGGATCGCGATCGTCGGCCCCGTCGTCCCGCGCTGCGGGCCCTCCATCAGCATCGTGAACATCGCGAACGGGTTCGAGGTGTCGATCTCGGAGCCGTAGTCGATCAGCTCCCCGCCGTACTCGATCTCCCCGCCGAAGACGCGGGTCAGCGCGTCGCCCTTCCAGATGTCCGCGTAGTCGACCTCGTCGTCGATCAGCCCCACGCGCTCGGCCACGCGCCCCGGCGCCATCCACGCCTGCCGCATCGCCTCGTCGAGCTGCTCATCGTCGAGCCCGAAGCCCTCCGAGATCTGCTCCCGCAGGTGCGCGTACATCGAATCGAGCAGCGACGAGATGTTCTGGTCCCAGGCCTTGCTCGGCTCCGAACGCGTCAGCTGCTCGTTCGCGCCCTTGTAGTCGCCGACCTGGATCATGTCGGCGTCCAGCCCCGCCCACGCCAGCGTGTCCGCGAGGAACATCTCCTCCATGTACACGCCCGGCAGCGAGACGATCCCGCCCTGCTGCAGCAGAACCTCGTCCGCCCGCGCCCCCAGCAGCAGCCCCGTCGGGTCGTACGACTCGGCGAACACCACGATCTTCTTCCCGTGCTCCCGCGCCGCGTCCATCGCCGACCCGAGTTCCTCGACCTGCGTGAACCCGAGCGCCGCGTCCTTCAGCCGGATGACCAGGCCGTCGTGCTCGTCGCTGTGCGCGAAGTCGTACAACGCGTCGACATAGTCCATCAGCGTCGGGGCCTCACCTCCGAACAGCGACACCATCGGCGCCGGCTGATCGGTCGGGCTGCCCTCGATCTCGAGCAGCGCGACCGACGACTGGGCCATCGCCGAGGTCCCCACGAAAGCCCCGAAAACCAGCCCCGCCGTGCGCACGGCCGCGAGCCCCGTGCGCGCGCCACGCGCACCCGTGCGCACATCCAGCGTCGATTCCTGCATCGCAAGTCTCCAATTTCCGGCGGGCTCCCCGCCATCCCTACTCGTACCCCAACTCCCGTAAATCGTCCTCGTCCAGTCCCATCTGGTGCCCGATTTCATGCAAGAGCGTCACCATGATCTGCTCGTACACCCGATCGTCCGCGTCCTTCCCGCCCCACCCCCCGGCCAGCGCCACAATCCCCTCCCGGAACAGATGGACCTGGCTGGGCAGCACGCCCGTGTGCTCGATGCTCAGCTCCGTGTTCATGTAACCCGTGTGCAAACCACACAATTCGTTCGCCGCAACCTCATCGTTCGGATCCAGGCCGAGGTCTTTCAGCATCCCCGGTTCAGGGCGGTCGAGGACGATCAGGGGCATCTCCTCCAGCATGTCCGCCAGGGCCTCGGGCAGTTCATCGACCGCTTCGGCCACCAGGGCGTCGAATCGCTCGCGCTGGCGGTCGTTCACGGCCTGCCCTTCTCGTCATCGAGGATGTCGGCCAGCCCGATTCCCGGCGTCCGGATGACCTTGCTGACCCGCCAGCCGTCCATCACCGTCCCCCAGATGCCCAGCGTGAGCAAAAACGAGCCTACGGCGACCAAGACGAGGCTGACCCAGCCGGCGATGTCGCGGGCGGCGCCGGTGAGGGAATCCCCGAAGAGGGCCAGGAGGTCCCCCGCGGCGGCCACGGCGAGGGCGGCGACCAGGGCGGTCATGGGCTGGCGGTCGACGCGGCCGGTGCGGATCACGACGGATCGGTAGGCGAGCCTCGCGGCGTTGCCCTTGAGGCCCAGGATGACGACGCAGGCGCAGGCGGCGCAGACGAGGCGCCAGAACGCCCGGTCGGGCTCGGGGCCGGTGAAGGACATGAAAGCGCCGCTGGAACCGAAGCCGGCGGGGCGGACGGCGGCGTCGAGGCCGGTGACGATCTCCGCGTGGGCCCAGATGACGCCGGCGTAGGCGAGGCAGCCGATGGCGGCCCGGGCGGAGGACCGCCAGGGGAGTTTCTCGATCGGACGGATCAGGGCGCAGGCGGCGGCGGCGGAGATCGCCAGAAACGCGATGCTGGCGGGCGCGAGCCAGGCGGCGGGGAGGTCGAGGCCCGCGAAGGCTCGGAGGGCGTCGGCCCCGCGGAGGCCCCAGACGCAGATCGCGGCGGCGAACGCGGCGGCGGGCCAGACGAGGAGCGCGGCCGCGGTGAGTTTCGGGGCGATGACGGGCTTGAGTTCGCCCGCGCGGGGGTCGACGACGGCGAGGATGGTGGCGCGGACGGCGACGCCGCATTCGGGGCAGGCCTCGCGGATGCTGAGGCCTCGGAGGTTGTAGCCGCAGTGGGCGCAGGGGAGGTCGCCGGTGAGGTCTCGCGCGAGCGAGGCGACGCCTCCGCCGGGGCCAGGGGCCTCGCGCGGAACGGCGTTCGACGGCTCGTCGTTGGTCTGCGGTTGATCACCTGCCGAGTCCGCCACGAGCTCTCCCGATCGGCCGCCGGCACAAATGCGTGGCCTGTCGGAGGATATCGAGATCCGGACCTGTGCCGCGGGGCGTACGGACGGGCGTTCCCTATACTCGCGCCGTGACGGTCGGGAGGCTTTCCCGGCCCTGCTCAGCGACCTCTTTGGCGCCGACGGCTGCGCCGGAGCCCTTTCCCGCCATGATGGACACCATCCAGAAATTGCGTGACTCGATCGGCCGGGCGTACCTGGGCGACCCCGCGGCGATCGACCGGGTGATCCGGTGCCTTTTGGCTCGGGGTCATGTGCTGATCGAGGATGTGCCGGGGGTGGGCAAGACGGTGCTGGCGTCGGCGGTGGCGCGGTCGATCGACTGCAAGTTCAGCCGGATCCAGCTGACGCCGGACCTGTTGCCGGCGGATGTCCTGGGCGTGACGGTGTACGACCGGCAGGGGCAGGCGTTCGAGTTCAAAAAGGGGCCGATCTTCGCGAACATCGTGCTGGCGGACGAGATCAACCGCACGACGCCGCGTACGCAGACGGCGCTGCTCGAGGCGATGCAGGACGGGGCGGTGTCGATCGACGGGGTGCCGCACCCGCTGCAGGATCCGTTCATCGTGCTGGCGACGCAGAACCCGTACGAGTTCGAGGGGACCTACCCGCTTCCGGAGAACCAGCTCGACCGGTTCCTGATGCGGATCACGCTCGGGTACCCGACGGCGGTCGCGGAGGCGGACATGCTGGACATCCGCCCGGCGCAGACGCGGCTCGGGACGCTGGAGCCGGTGCTGCACGCGGACGACATCGTGAACCTGCAGAAGGCGACGGACGCGGTGCGGCTGGAGTCTTCGCTTCGCGAGTACATCGTGGCGATCGCGACGGCGACGCGGACGACGGACCGGCTGGAGGTGGGCATGAGCCCGCGCGCGAGTTTGGCGCTGGCGTCGGCGGCGCGGGCGACGGCGGTGATGGAGGGGCGGGACTACGCGATCCCGGAGGACATCCTGGACAACCTGGTGCCGGTGTGTGCGCACCGGGTGATTCTGCGGCGCGGGATGGGCGACTCGAACTGGAACGCGGCGGCGCAGGTGCTCGAGGACATCGTGCACGAGATTGATGCGCCGGTGTAGGTTCCGGAGAGACGGCCTAGAAGGCCATCCCACTGATGCTTTGAAGAGACGGCCTGGAAGGCCATCCCACCGGAGACCAAGGAGTTTGCATGCCCCGTCTTGTTCGCTTTGAAGCCGATGGCCCGATCCGGATCGATCCTCAGGACAAGCCTGTGTTCGTGTGCGGGTGCGGGCTGAGCCAGAAGATGCCGTTCTGCGATGGATCGCACAAGGCGTGCAAGGGGGAGGAGGCGGGGAAGTTGTATGTGTATGACGCGGAGCGGAAGGTCGTGGTGGAGGAGCGTCGAGACGGGTGATGCGGCCTAGATGAAGCGAGAGCGTGCGTTCGGATCTGGTGGCTGCGGGCATGCGTACCAGCCGTACACTCCGCCGGCGATTGCCGCGATGACAAACCCGATGATTGATATCGCGATGTGACCTGTCGCGAGTTCCCGCATCGGCGGCGCTTGGATATCGCCAGGTCCCAATCCAGCCCAGAGCTTAGGGAGATACGCGTCCCCGTCCTGAGCCATTGCCTCGCTGTAGATCTGCTCCACAACAGTTTCGGACAGCGGAAAGCCCTCGGCGGCAAGTGAGTCCACCAGTGCGTCGATCACTGCAGGGCGCAATACACTTGCGAACTCATGCTCGTCCCACACGACTGAGTTCTCTTTCAGCAATTCACACCACGCGTAGCGTCCGAGCGACGGCTCAAAGCGATACAGGCGTGCCGACTCGGCAAAGGTCACGACAACAACGATGGAGTCGTGGTCCGCCGGCCTACTTTCGCTCGTCGCTACTTCGAGCCACCATTCGTCCTGACCGGTGGGGCCACGGGTCGCATTTCCTCTCTCGAGAAGTGTTGGAGTCCGCACGGACACATCGGTGACGGCACCGTCCTGCGATCTCTTTACATCGACTATGACCGGAATAGCACGGTAGTGACGCTGCGTGTCCGGGACGGAAAACAATGAATAGGCCACGAACGCCCAAACCATCACGGCGCAGAACGCGAAAACGAGAGGTTGTCGAACCCGATCCTGCTTCACTCGATCGCCTCCGCGAGCACCTCCACCGGGTGCCACGCACGCGTCCCCGCGCCGTCTTTGATCTGGTGGCGGCAGCTTGTGCCGGGGGCGACCATGAGGCCGTTTGAGCGGGCTTCGCGGGCGGCGGGGAGGACGCTCAGTTCGCCGATACGCATGGAGAGGTCGTAGCGATCCCGGGTGTAGCCGAAACTGCCGGCCATGCCGCAGCAGGTGGTGTCGAGGGTGTCGACCTTGCCCTCGAAGGCTCGGCGGAGGAGGGCGGAGGAGGAGTCGGGGCCCCAGAGGGCCTTCTGGTGGCAGTGGGCGTGGAGGGCGATGCGGCCGCGGGGCGGGGTGAAGGTCGGGCGGGTTGGGTGGTCGTCCCAGTGCTGATCGAGGAAGTGCTCGACGAGGGCGGCGCGGCGGGCGAGTTCGTCCTTTTGCTCACGCGGGGCGCGGGTTTTGAGGAGGAGCCAGTCGTCGGCGACGCTGCTGAGGACGCTGGGCTCGATGAAGAGCACGGCGCGGGCCGCGGTGCGGTCGATCTCGGCGGCGAGGCGGGGGAGCTCGGCGTCGATGGCGTTGGTGGCGGCGTCGAGGAGGCCGACGGAGATCATGGCGCGGGCGGCGTCGGTTCCCCGGAAGAGCTCGACGCGGTAGCCGAAGGCTTCGAGGAGATGCTTGGCGGCGAGGCCGATCTCGGGCTCGTTGTAGGTAGTGAAGGTGTCGGCGTAGAGGAGGAGGGTCGGGGAGGCGGCGTTGGTGTGTGCTGTGCCCCACTGCTTGTGCAGGGGCTTCTTGAAGGGGGGGAGGGAGCGCTTGGGGTGGAGGCCGAGGGCGGCGTTGAGGAGTGGGCGGGCGATTGTGTTCGCGAGATTGGTCAGGGGCGGGGCGATGGCGGCGAGCTTGCTGAGGGCGTGGATGTTGCCGAAGACGCGGGACTGGAGGGGGGGCTTGGCGGAGCGGTAGGACTGGGCGGTGTACTCGGCCTTGAGGCGGGCGATATCGACATTGCTCGGGCACTCGGACTTGCAGGCCTTGCAGGAGAGGCAGAGGTCGAGCGTGGCCTTGGTTTCGGGGTCGGTCCAGGCGGGGTTGGTCGGGTTCGTGAGGTTGATCTGGCCCGAGATGGCGAGGCGGAGGGCGTTGCCGCGGCCGCGGGTGGAGTGGCGTTCGTCGAGGGTGCCCATGTAGCTCGGGCACATGACGCCTCCGGTTTTCTTGCGGCAGACGCCGGCACCGTTGCACATTTCGACGGCGTGGGCGAAGTCGGTCTGGTCGGCGTAGTCGTAGTAGGTGTCGACGGGGGGGATGTGGGTGGGGTGGGTGGGGTGGGTTTGGGCGTCCTTGGGCTGGACGCGGGTTCTGGCGTGGATGGTTTCGATGGGGCCGGGGGCGACGATGTTGCCGGGGTTGAAGCGGTTGTGGGGGTCGAAGATGGCCTTGACGGCGCGGAAGGCGGCCATGATCTCGGGGCCGTAGAAGCGTTCGAGGAGGGGGCCTCTTGCTTTGCCGTCGCCGTGCTCGCCGGACATGACTCCGCCGAGTTCGCGGGCGAGGTCGGCGGCGGCGAGGGCGATGCGTTCCATGGCGGCGCGGTCTTCGGCGCTGGCGAGGCTGAGGAGTGGGCGGACATGCAGGACGCCGACGGAGGCGTGGGCGTAGAAGGCGCCGCGGGTGCCCTCGCGCTCGATGATCTCGCGGAAGCGGGTGACGAACTCGCCGAGGCGTTCTGGTGGGACGGCGTTGTCCTCGACGAAGCCGAGGGGCTTGCGGGAGCCGGGGATGGCGTGGAGGAGGGGTTCGCCGGCTTTGCGGAGTTTCCAGGCGTTGGCCATGGACTTCGGGTCGGTGTGGCACTGGACCATGTCGGAGCCGAAGCGGGAGCGGAGCTCGGCGAACTTGCCCCGGATCTCGTCGGCGTCGTGGTCGGCGAAGTACTCGACATAGAGGACGGCGGCGGCGCGGCCGGAGGGGGGCGTGGGGAGGAGCTTGACATACTCGCGGTATTCGAGGTTCTCGCGGGCGAGGTCCATGATGAGGTCGTCGAGGAGCTCGACGGCGGCGGGGGCGGTGGTGAGGATGGGGTTAACGGCGGCGATCGCGTCGTCGAGGGTGTCGAAGGCGATGACGGCGAGGCCCTTGGCGATGGGGACGGGGAAGAGCTTGAGCTGGGCGCCGAGGGTGACGCCCAAGGTGCCTTCGCTGCCGCAGATGAGGTGGGCGAGGTTGACCTTGTCGAGTCCGCCGCTCGAGGCTTCGATGCCGTCGAGGATCATGTCGAGGGCGTAGCCGGCGTTGCGGCGTTTGGTTTTGGGGAAGCGGTCGCGGATGGTGGACGCGAGGGGGCGGACGATGTCGGCGACTTTCTTGGTGAGCTCGGCGGCGAGGGGGTCGCGGAGGGCGGCGCCCTCGTCGAGCGTGACGCGGCGGCCGTCGGGGAGGCAGAGGTCGACGCCGAGGAGGGATTCGGCGGTGCGGCCGTAGAGGACGGAGTGGCTTCCGGCGGCGTTGTTGCCGATGCAGCCGGCGACGGTGGCGTGGCGGCTGGTGCTGGGGTCGGGGGCGAAGTGGAGCTTGCTCTGGCGGATGGCGTCGTTGAGGTCGTCGACGGTGATGCCGGCCTCGACGCGGCAGGTGCGGGCGCGGGTGTCGAGCTCGATGAGTTCGCGGCAGTTGGGGCTGAGGTCGAGGACGATGGCCTCGGCGGTGCACTGGCCGGCGAGGCTGGTGCCGCCGCCGCGGGGGAGGACGGGGAGGCCCCGTTCGGCGCAGAACTTGACGGCGCGGATGGCGTCTTCGGTGGAGCGCGGGACGACGACGCCGAGGGGCTCGACCTGGTAGATCGAGGCGTCGGTCGCGTAGAGCATGCGGTCGTGCAGGCCGAAGCGGACCTCGCCCTCGATCGAGTTGGCGAGGTCGCGGGCAGCGGCGTCGAGGTCGGCGCGGGACCAGGAAGTGGTCCGGTCGCCGTTTGTGCCGGCGGCTGCGGTGTTGCGGGCGGGGTGGGTGGGGTGGATGGGCAGTGAAGTGGAACTCATCGAAGAAAGGTACGGTGGCTGGGCGGCCGTGTCACCGGTGCGTCACCGGGCGGTTTCGGGGTGACGGGGCACGCGACCGGGCCGCATCCCCGCGGTAGATTCAGTGGATCGATGAACCGCGGCCGGGCGGGCCCGGCAAGGAGGCTCAGATGCGGCGGAACTGGACGGCGATTTCTCCGGCCCTGGTGCTCAGCGTGTGCGCCGGCACGGCCCTGACGCAGGACGACACCCCGCTCGATCTGGAGCGTGTGACGCTGTACCGATCGGGCGTGGGCTCGTTCGAGTGGCGAGGCTCGGTGGAGGGGGACGAGGACATCGCGCTGCGCTTCGGGCGCGAGCAGATCAACGACATCCTCAAGAGCATGGTGCTGCTGGACATGGGCGGCGGGCGGATCGAGGCCGTGGGGTATGACAGCAAGGAGCCTATGGAGCGGCGGCTGGCGGGGTTCGCGATCGATGTGCAGGAGGCTTCGTCGCTGTACGGGCTGCTTGATCAACTCCGAGGCACGCGCGTGCGGCTGGATGTCCTCGGGACGACGGTGCAGGGCGTCGTCATTGGGCTCGAGAACCGCCAGGAAGCCCAGGAGGGCGGCACGATCTCGGTCGGCTATGTGAACCTGTTGACCGAGCGCGGCGTGCGTTCGATTGACCTGCGGCAGGTGGTGGATCTTGAGATCCTCGACGAGCGGCTGGCCCGCGAGCTGCGCGATGCGCTCGCGGCGATGGCCGAATCGAGCGGAGAGGACGCGGCGACGGTCGACCTGCGGTTCCGGGGCGACGGCGTGCGGCCCGTCGCGGTCTCGTATGTGCACGAGGCGCCGGTGTGGAAGACGAGCTATCGGCTCGTGCTTCCCGACGATTCCTCGGGCGGGCGGGCGACGCTGCAGGGGTGGGCGATCGTGGAGAACACGACGGACGCGGACTGGCGCGATGTGCGGATGACGCTGGTCTCGGGGAGACCCGTGGGCTTCACCATGGACCTGTACCAGCCGCTGTTCCTCGAGCGGCCCGAGGTGCCGGTGCCGATCGAGATGGCCGCGGGGCCGCGGGTGTACGAGCGTGGGCGTGGCGGTGGCGGCGGGGCGAGTGCCTTCGGAGGCTCGCCGGCGGCGGACAGGTTGGAACGCGCCGCGCCGGAGGGCCGCATGTCGAAGCTGAGCTCCGACGAGATAGCTAACTACGCCCCCGCCGCCATGGCGACCGGGCAGACCGCGGGTGAGTTGTTTGTGTACGAGCTCGACGAGCCGGTCACGATCGAGCGGCGGCGGAGCGCGATGCTGCCGATCCTCTCCTCGGGCGTCGAGGCCCGGCGGGTGAGCATCTACAACGAGAACGATCTCGCGGCGCACCCGATGCGGGGCGTGGAGGTCACCAACGCCTCGGGGCTGCGGCTGATGCCGGGGCCGGTGAGCGTCTACGACGCCGGGAACTACGCGGGGGACGCCCAGATCGGCTCGGCGGGCGAGGGCGAGAGCCGGCTCTTGGCGTACGCGGTGGACCTCGATGTCAGCGTGCAGACGAAGCGGGAGAGCGTGAGCGAGCTGACGGCCGCCTCGATACGCGGGAGCGTGCTGCGGCGGACGCGGAGCCAGCGCGAGACCGTGACCTATACCATCGAGAACAACGCCGACGACGAGCGGACGGTGCTCGTGGAGGTGCCCAAGCGCGGTGGGTGGTCGCTCGCGGGCAAGGCGAAGCCGGCCGAGGAGACGCAGAACGCGTACCGCTTCGAGGTCGAGATCGGCCCGGACAAGACGCGGGAGCTGACCGTGACGCTCGAGCGCGTGTGGGAGGACGCGGTCGGCATCGCGGACCACTCGATCGAGATGCTGCTCCGCGAGCTGCGCGGGGCCCGCGTGTCGAAGGAGGTCGTGGAGGCGCTCGATACGGCCGCGAAGCTGCAGGGTGCTGTGGACGAGGCCCAGCAGCGGCTGAATCGGCTGGACGCCGAGCGGGACCGGATCACCCAGGAGCAGGGGCGGATCCGCGAGAACATGGGCTCGGTGAGCCGCGACACGGACCTGTACCGCCGGTACCTGAACACGCTGGAGCAGCAGGAGGACCGGCTGGACCAGATCCGCGGGGAGCGGCAAGAGGCCGAGGCGGCGCTCGAGGCGGCGCGGGCGCGGCTTCGGAGCTACCTGGCGGGTCTGCGGATCGGCTGATCGAGCGGCCGCGACGACGATCGGCAAAAACGAACGAGGCCCGGGCAGTGCCCGGGCCTCGTGTCATTTCAGCGGTCTGTCAGAGACGCGGATTTAGTCCTCGAAGAGACCGTTGAGCTGGGCCTGCGAGGCGTTGGTGCCGGTGACCGAGTTGTAGGTCACGAGGTGGATGGTGCGCATCTGGGCGCCCTCGCGGCCGCCCTGGCCGGGCTCGCTCAGGTCACGCTCGAGGAGCGTGCCGCGGTTGTCATCCTCGTTGACGAAGATGTTGTCGGGCTGGTTCTGGTTCTGGACCGGGGTCACGCCCTGGTAGACATAGGTGATCTTCTCGCTGGCGGCGTCGTTCTCGAACGACACATGGTTGTCGTTGAAGCCGACGAGGCCCTCCCACTTGGTCCGCGAACCGTGGGTCTGGAGGGTCAGCGAGTTGATGCCGAACTCGGGCCTGGCCTGATCGAGCTGCCAGTCCGCGGTGATGTTGGTCTTGGTGGCGAAGCGCGGGCCACGGTTGGCCAGCGAGGCCTCGGCGGCCGAGAAGGTGTTGGCCCACAGGGCGCGGCGAGCCGCGAACGGGGGCAGGTGCGAGTAGCTGAAGTGACCGATGTCGGTCGAGCCGTTGTTGCGGCTGAAGTTGCTGTAGAAGCTGGGGAGCATGGCGTCGCCGTTGGTGGGGGCGGCGATGAACTCGGGGTCGAAGAGGGCGAGCTCGGGCTGAGCGGTGTTGTTGGCCGACTTGGGCTCGGAGAACTCGTACTCCTCCTCGATGGTGAAGCCGCCGGTGTTGGGCTCGGCCGGGGAGACGCACATCTCGGTGGGGATGAAGCCCTCGAAGATGAGGAGCGACATGATCCAGCCGGTGGTGTCCTTGTGGAACTGAGTGCCGGAGGTGCCCGGGTCCGGCAGCGTGTTGTGCTGACGGTCGAGGACGCTCGGGAGCGGGTACTGGTCGCGGTTGTTCTGGGCGAACACGACCAGGCCCTGCAGGATGCCGCGGACCTGGGTCGAGTCCTTCAGCTGGCGGGCGCTGCGGCGGGCCTTACCAAGGGCCGGCAGCAGGATGCCGATCAGCAGGGCGATGATGGCGATGACGACCAGCAGCTCGATGAGCGTGAAGCCGCCGACCCGCCGGGTCGAAAGAGTCTTGTTCATGGACATTTCTGTACCTCCGCGCCGCCGATCGCACGATCGGACCGACGCACCTTCTTCGTGCGGCCGGGGCAACGCCCGAACGCACACAACCTCGAGAGGGATGCTCACCGTGAGCATGCCCGGTTTGGGCTGCCGGTGCGGAGACGGAGCGATCGCGTCACGAAGGAACGATCGCGGTCACCGTCGGCCGGTGCCCGGGTCGGGTTGTCGGTGCTTGCGGCTGGGAGGCAGAATCGGGCCATCGTGAGACGGCCGATGAGGGCATTGGTGTCATGCCAGCCGCGCGGCACCCCGCGATTCATACTCTACAACGATCGATCCGGGCGTCAAGTCACGCCGGTTCCGTGGGAATCTGGGGTGAGGCGTGGATTTGGCGGAGCGGCGACCGCCACACCCTGTTCAGGGGTAATCCAAGAACCAAAGACGACGCCCGGGGGTACACCCGGGCGCCGCCGCGAGGGGTCATCGCCCTCGAGGTTGGCTCAGTCCTCGAAGAGGCCGTCGCCGAGCACGGCTTGGGAACTGTTCGTGCCTGAGACGGCGTTGTAGGTGACGAGGTGGAGGGTCCTCATCTGGGCCCCCTGCCGCCCGCCGGTGCCGGCGCCGGAGAGGTCGCGGGCCAGCAGCTCGCCGGTGGAGTCGTCCTCGTTGACGAAGATGTTGTCCGGCTGATTCTGGTCCTGCACCGGGGTGACCCCCTGGTAGACATAGGTGCTGGACTCGCTGGCGGGGGACTTCACGAAGGAGACATGGTTGTCGTTGAACCCGACCAGGCCCTCCCAGGCCGTCCGTGAGCCGTGGGTCTGGAGCGTGAGGGAGTTGATGCCGAACTCGGCGTCGGCGGTGTCGAGCTCCCACTCCGCGTTGATGTCGGCCTTCGCCTGGTAGCGGGGGCCGCGGTTGGCGAGGACGGCCTCTGAGGCGGAGAAGGTGTTGGCCCACAGGGCCCGGCGGGCGGCGAAGGGGGGCAGGTGGGCGTAGCTGAAGTGCCCGCGGGTGCGGTCGTGGGTGGAGGGCAGGGAGACGAGGTTCGTGTCGATCCGCCCGCCGTCCGGGGTTTCCGGGGCGGCGATGAAGGCGGGGTCGAAGAGGGCGAGCTCCGGCTGGGCGGTGTTGGCCGCGGCCGTGGGCTCGGAGAACTCGTACTCGTCGTAGCGGACGATGGAGCCGTTCGGCTCGGCGGGCGAGACGCACAGCTCGGTGGGCACGAGGCCCTCGTAGATGAGGATGGAGACCATCCAGCCGGTCGTGTCCTTGTGGAACTGCGTGCCGGAGGTGCCGGGGTCCGCCAGCGTGTTGTGCTGGCGGTCGAGGACGCTGGGCAGGGGGTACTGGTCGCGGTTGTTCTGGGCGAACAGGACCAGCCCCTGCATGATTCCGCGGACCTGGGTGGCGTCTTTGAGCTGGCGGGCGATCCGCCTCGCCTGGCCGAGCGCCGGGAGCAGGATCCCGATCAGCAACGCAATGATGGCGATGACGACGAGCAACTCGATGAGCGTGAAGCCGCGGGCCTTCGGGGTACGGGCGTGGTGACAACTGGACATATCGATAGACCTCCGCGCCCGCGGCTCGGGAGCCGTGCGGGCGCACTCGGTGCGCACGATCAGCACTTGGGCGTCGATGGGCGCACACAACCTCGGTTCGGGCGCACCCACAGCGGGCACGCGCCGTTGGGCAGCCGGTGCGGTGCGCGGCGATCGCGCCGGTGACGCGGGGTCACCTTTGCCATCGACCGGCACTGTCGGCCGGAGCCCGGGTCGGGTTGTCGGTGCGGAGCGGCCGGAGGCAGGAACGGGCCGTCGAACGACGGCCAACAGGGCATGTGTCGTATATCAGCCGCGCGGCACCATGCACGCGTGCATTCGTTCAGTACACGGTACCATCCGAGAGCCGAAACCCATCGGTTCCCTCGGCGATTTCGCGTCATTTCGACGCGCCCCGGAGACCCCGCCATGGCCGCCACGATCTCGACCCGTCTCGCCGAACTCGGTCTCGAATTGCCCAAGGCCCCGAAACCCGTCGCGAGCTACATCCCGGCTCGGATCGAGAGCGGCGTCGTCTATGTCAGCGGGCAGATCCCGATGCGCGACGGCGAGCCGATGGCGCTCGGCTCGGTGCCGATCGAAGTGTCGCTGGAGGACGCCGTCCTGTGCGCCCGGCAGTGCGCGTTGAACGCCGTCGCGTGCGCCGCCGAGGCGGCGGGGTCTGTGGACCGGCTCGCGGGCGTCATCCGCGTCGGCTGCTTCGTTGCCTGCGGGCCGGGGTTCGCCGAGCACCCGCAGGTCGCCAACGGGGCGAGCGAGATTCTCGCGGAGATCTTCGGCGAGGCCGGTCGGCACGCGCGGGCGGCCGTCGGGTGCAGCTCGCTCCCGCTCGGGGTGCCGGTGGAGGTCGAGGTGATGTTCCGGCTGGCCGATTGACGGGCAAGTCTCTCCGGACGAGCCGCGACCGCACGGGGCGGTCCGCGTGGCGCGCACAAAAAAACCGCTCCCTTACGGTCGCGGCTTGTGAGAGGCGTTGATGTTCGCCGAGCGGCTCAGCCGCCGAAGGCCTTGCGGTAGTCGGCGAGGAACTTCTCGATGCCGCTGTCGGTCAGCGGGTGGTTCATAAACTGCTTGATGACGCCGAAGGGCACGGTGGCGACATCGGCCCCGATCAGGGCGCAGTCGAGCATGTGCTTGGAGTGGCGGATGGACGCGGCGAGGATCTTCGTCCGCATGCCGTAGTTGTCGTAGATGGTGCGGATCTGCTGGATCAGCTCGGTGCCGTCCTGGGCGATGTCGTCGATCCGCCCGATGAAGGGGCTCACGAGGAAGGCCCCGGCCTTCGCGACCATGAGCGCCTGCAGCGGCTGGAAGCAGAGCGTCATGTTCGTGCGGATGCCCTCGTCGGTCAGGGTCTTGCACGCCCGCAGGCCGTCGACGGTGCTGGGCAGCTTCACGACGATGTTCTCGGCGATCTTCGCCCGCTCGCGCCCCTCCGCGACCATCTCGTCGGCCTTGAGCGCGATGACCTCGGCCGAAACCGGGCCCTTCACGAGCTCGCAGATCTCGGCGAGGCGCTGCCCGTAGTCGACGCCCTCCTTCGCGATCAGCGAGGGGTTGGTCGTGACGCCGTCGAGGACGCCCATGTCGTGGGCCTGGCGGATCTCGTCGAGGTTCGCGGTGTCGATGTACAGGTCCATGGGTGCGGGCTCCGTCGGCGGTCTGAGGTGAACCGAAAGTCGCCGCGCTCTTCCGCCCGGAACAACGCCGGACCGCGGCACCGGATGATATATCGACCGGAGAGCACCGCAACGATACCCGGATCAGGCGTTCGCCGGCTCCTCCGCCGGTTCCCCGGCCTGCTCCGCCGCGAGGGCGTCCGCGCGGGGCATCAGCTCCTTCCGCATGATCTTGCCGGTGGGGTTGCGGGGCAGCGCCTCGACCAGCACCACACGCCTCGGCACCTTGTAGCCCGCCAGGTGCTCTCGACAGTGGCGGATGATCGCCTTCTCATCGAACTGGGCGGGGTCGGTGCCCTCGATCAGTTCGACGAACGCCACGGGCACCTCACCCCGAACCGGGTCCATCATCCGCACGACGCCGCTTGCGCAGATCAGCTCGTGGCGGTTGATGACCTCCTCGATCTCGCGGGGGAAGACATTCTCTCCGCCGACGATGATCATCTCCTTGATCCGCCCGGTGATGTAGAGGTACCCGTCGTCGTCGAAGCGGGCCATGTCACCCGATCGCAGGAAGCCCTCCTCGTCGAAGGCCTTCGCCGACTCTTCGGGCAGGTTGTAGTAGCCCCGCATCACATTGGCCCCGCGGATGCGCAGCTCGCCCTCCTGGTTCGGGCCCAGCACCTTGCCGGTCTCGACATCCACGATCCGCTGCTCCACGCCCGGGAGCGCGGGGCCGACCGAGTGCGGACGGTACATCTCGGGCAGGCACCAGTTCGTCACCGGGGCCGTCTCGGTCATGCCGAAGCCCTCGTTGATCGTCACGCCGAAGCGGTCTCGGAAGCGGCACGCCACGGCATCGGGCAACGCCTCGCCGCCGGAGACCGTGTACCGCAGGCTCGTGAAGTCCTCGGGTGCCGCGTTCTTGAGGCTCAAGAGCGCGTTGTACATCGACGGGATCGCGACGAAGGTGTCGGGGCGGTGGTTGCGCATCAAGGCGAGGATCTTGCCCGGGTTGAACCGCGCGGTGTACACCACCTTCGGTCCCACCGTCAGCGGCACCAGCGTCAGCACCGTCAGCCCGAAGGTGTGGAACTGCGGCAGCACGCCCAGCATCGTGTTGCACCCCGAGAAATGCACCCGGTCCTGGATCTGCTTGAGGTTCGCCCGCAGGTTGCCGTGCGTGAGCATCACGCCCTTGGGCTTGCCCGAGGTGCCCGAGGTATAGAGCAGCGTCGCCAGTTCTTCAGGACCGGCGGTCACGGGTATCCGCGGTGAGGGCACGCCCTTGAAGTTGAACTCCTCCATCTTGAGGAGCTTCTTCACCCGCGGCGTGCATCCCAGGAAGTCGAGCATCGGGCCGGCGGTGATGATCGTGTCGAGCCCCGCGTCGTCGATCACATACTGCAGCTCGTCGGGCTTCAAAAGATAGTTCAGCGGCACGATCGTCTTGCCGAGAGCCCACGCGCCGAGCGCCGCGATCGGGAAGGCCCCGCTCGTCGGCAACATCAGGCCGACCGTCTGCGACTTGCAGCAGGACTCGAGCTCGTCGGCCACATGCAGCGAGCCGATCGCGACCTCGATCGCCTTGTACCCGCGGCGATCGTCGACGATCACCTCCCGCAGGGGCCTTGAGAACAACCGGCGGTAGATCGGCCAATGCACGCTCATGCGACTTCCCCCGAAGGGCCGCGGACCTGCGCCCCATAACCCATTGTGGGCACCTGACCCGGCCCGTGCCCGCTGGGAGCCCCGGAAACCGTACCGGCGACCCCCCGCGGCAGTTAGTGTACACTTACTTACTCGGATCCGCCAGCCCCGTCTTTCGCAACCGGGCAGGCCCGGCCCCGTACCCTTGGGTATGGCCCGCCCCCGCCCGACGCTGTCGCTGATCGCGCTCGCCGCCCTCGCCGGGCTGGCCGGGCTGCCGGCCCCCGCCGTCGCACAGGGGCAATTGCCCGAGGAGGCGACCGCCGAGGAGATCGCCGCCTACCGCGAGCTTCAGGCCGCCCGCCGCGGGTACGAGCGGGAGCTGCGGAAGATCCGGGCGGACTTCTTCCTGAATATCCGGGGCACCGAGGTCCGGCAGATCGGGATGCGGAAGCTCCGCACCTACACGGACCCGGCGGCCTTCCCGCTGCTGACCGAGCTGTTCTTCCCCGAGGGCGCGGATGTCCGCGACGCCATCCTCGACCACCTCGCCGTGATGAACACCGCCGAGGCGGACGCGGCCATCGCGTGGGAGGCCGTCTACAACGAGGACCCCGACGACCGCTTCGCCGCCCAGAGCGTGCTGGAGCGGCTCGACGAGGAACGCGGGCTCGACCCGATGGTCGTCGATGTCCTCCGCAGCGGTCTGCGCGAGCCCGACGAGGGCACGCCCATCGAGGCCGCCCGGGTGGCCGCGTCGCTCAACCTGTACGAGCTCATCCCGATGATGGCCCAGGCCCAGGTCGCCGCCCGCGGCGGGGGCGAGCGCCGGGGCGACCTCGCGTGGATCACCATCGGCACACAGCGGGCGTTCGTGAGCGATGTGACGCCGGTCGTGGCGGACGGGGCGGTCGCCTTCGACCCGCAGCTCAGCGTCGTGAGCGAGGGCGTGATCCTGCGTGTGAGCGACGCGTTCGTCGCGATCTACCGCGTGGAGCTTCACGGGATCCTCGTCGGCATGACGAGCGAGGCCTGGGGCCAGCCGACGGGCCACCTCGGCTACGACCCGCCCGCGTGGGGACGCTGGTACCGCGAGGAGTTCCAGCCCTTCCTCGAAGCCAAGGCCGCCGCCGAAGCCGAGGCGAAGGCCAAGCCCGAATCGGACGCCGACTCGGAAGAAGACGCCGAGCCTCAGCCGTAGGGCCAGACCTCGAGCCCGTGCGGCGTGTTCCGCACATCCTTTGTCAGCCGCACCTGCCTGAGCACCTGCCCGCCGAGCAGGTCGTACGCCGTGATCGTGCTGGGCGAGGCCCCGCCGATGACGACGCTGTCGTCCGTCACCGCGAGCCCGCGCCCGAAACCGGGCCGCGCGAAGTCCTTGGGCAGCCCCGCGTTCTCCAGTTCCTCGGGCTTGGTCTGCGGGATCGGCAGCGTCACCCGCGGCTTGCCCGCCCGATCGGCAAACACGATCGCATCGCCCTCGGTCGAGTTGTAGATCACGCCCTCGCGGAAGGGCCGGCAGTTGTGCGTCCACGCGGGCACGGGCGCCACGCCCTGGAGCGGCCCCTTCAGGTCCTCCCCCGGCCCGCGCAGCAGCACCGGCAGCCGGGTGCCGCAGATGTAGGTCACGCCGTTCTCACGCCACACGCTGTTGATGTGGTGCACATCCCGCGGCTCGACCGCGGGCGTGCCGTTGGGGTCGTAGCGCATGCCGACGATCGCGCGCGTCACGACCTCGCGTCCGGCCGCGTCGCGCGACTTGAGGTTCGCGTCGTGGATGACCCAGCCGTCGGTGAACGCCCCCTTCGCCAGGTCGAGCGCGAGGACGCTGTTGAAGCGGGTGGAGGTGAGGTACAGCGTGTCGCCGTCGAGCGCGATCTCGTGGCAATGGCTCAGGTACCGGTTGCGGAACGAGGTCAGCACCTTGAAACCGCGGTCGAAGACGAAGATCTCGTTGCTCGCGGCGATGATGATCTCGTCCCCGCGGAAGGCGATCCCCCGCAAACCCCGGTCGCCGCCGCGCCCCTCCCAGTCGATCCGGTCGTCGTTCCAGTCGAGCACGCTCGTCACATCGCCCGCCGCCAGGTCCACGAGGTGCACGCCCCCGTGGCTCTGGCCCTGGTGGGCCGAGCGGATGACATCCGTGACGAGAACCTTCGGCAGCTTCGATCGATCGGGAGGCATGCCGGCAAGGTAGCCGATCAGGACCGGGCCCGGCCGCCGAGCGCGACCGCCGACGCCTGCGCCACCCCCGCCCCGTGGCTCAGGCTGATAAGCCAGCCCCCGATCCCCCGCTCAGCCGCGATCTCCAGGGCCTTCCCGTGCAGTGCGATGCCGGGCTCACCGGTCGGCTTCCGCGTCACCTCGACATCCGTCCAGGCGACGCCGCGCGACCACCCGCACCCGAGCGCCTTCAGGACGGCTTCCTTGGCCGCGAAACGCGCCGCGAGGTGCTCGTCCCGCCGGGCCTTGCCCTCGGAGTACGCCCGCTCGGACTCGGTGAACACGCGGCTCAGGAACCGCTCCCCATGGCGATCGACCATCGCCCCGATCCGGGCGACCTCGACCAGGTCGATCCCGTGGGCGACCACGCCCATCGTCAGGCTTTCGCCTTCGCGGACGGCTTCTCGCCCTTCGCCGGCTTGCTGTCGGTCTTTTTCTCGGGCTTCGATTCGGTCTTTGACTCGGACTTCGACTCGCCCTTGCGCTCCGAGCCGCCCTTCGTCTCCGCCTCGGCCTTCTTCTTGTAATCGCTCGAGCGGTAGTCCGTCTCGTAGAACCCCGAGCCCTTGAACAGCACCGCGCCGCCGCCCGAGATCAGCCGCTCGAGCTGGTTCTTCCCGCACTCGGGGCACTTCTTCAGCGACTTCGCCGTGATGCTCTGGAACTGCTCGAACTCATGCCGGCACGCGTTGCACCGGTACTCGTAGGTCGGCATCGCGACTCACTCCGTCTCGGGCGCGTCCGCGCCCGGCTTGCTGTCACCTTCACCCCCACCCGCCCCACCTGCCCCACCACCACCAACGGGCGCCGCCGCGATCGAGACCTTCGCCGGCCGGATCACCCGCTCACCCATCGCGTACCCGGTCTGCAATGACCGCGCCACGCTTCCCGCCTCCACATCGCCCGTCGGCTCGTGCATCACGGCCTCGTGCATCCCCGGCTGGAACTCATCCCCGGGCCGCGGCTCGACCGCGGTCACGCCGTGCATCCCGAGCTGCCGCAGGATCTCGCCCTTGATCGCCTTGATCCCCGCGAACACCTGCTCGGCGTTCACCGTCGCGGGGTCCTGCTGCATCGCGAGGTCGAAGGTATCGAGCGACATCAGGAGGCTCGTCACCACCCCCCGCACCGCCTGCTCCCGGGCTTCCTGCGCCTGGATCCTCGCCCGGCGCTGGAAGTTCTGCAGGTCCGCCGCCGCCCGGCGCAGGCTGTCGAGGTGCCCGTCCCGCTGCTGCGCGACCAGCACCAGCGCCTCCACGATGTCGTCCGCGCCCGAGGGCACCTCGAGCTGGCCCTCCCGGGCCGCCGCGACGATCTCGTCCGCCTGCTCAGGCGTCAGCGCGTCCTCGGTCGCCCCGTTGGACCCGTTCGGGCCGTTCTGCGTCTCGTTCTTCTCGTCGTGCTCTGCCATGGTGTTCACCCGCCCAATAGGTCGGTGATCTTCTTCCAGAAGCCGTGGCTCTCGGGCAGCACGGCGTGGTCCTCGGTCTCGGCGAAGTCCCGGAGCAACTGCTCCTGCTTCTTCGTCAGCTTCTTCGGGATCTCGATCTTCGTCACCACGACGAGATCGCCCCGCGTCCCCGATCGTAGATTCGGCAGCCCCTCCCCCTGCACGCGGAACATCGCCCCGTGCTGCGTCGCCTTCGGGATCTTCAGCTCGTGGCTGCCGTCCAGCGTCGGCACCTCCACCTCCGCCCCGAGCGCCGCCTGCGTGAAGCCGATCGGCATCTCCATCAGCAGGTGGTCGCCCTCGCGCACAAAGAGATCGTGCTCCTCGACCTTCACCACCACATGCAGGTCACCCCGCACGCCCTCGCCCGAGGGGCTCAGCTCCCGGGGCGGCGGCTCGCCCTCGGCCTGCACACGCACCGCCTGGCCCTCGCGGATGCCCGCGGGGATCTTCACGGTCAACTGCCGCTTCCGCGGCTGCCGCCCCCGCCCCGCGCACGACCCGCACTTCTCCTTCACGACGGTGCCCGTCCCCCGGCACGCCGGGCAGGCCGTCACCATCCGGAACATCCCCCCCAGCCCCGCCTGCTGCACCTTCCCGTGCCCGCCGCAGGTCTCGCACATCGAGGGCGTCGTCCCCGGCTTCGCCCCCGACCCCGAGCAGGTCTCGCACACATCCAGCCGCGTGAACTCCACATCACGCGTGCACCCCTTCAAGACATCCACGAGCGAGATCTCGACCTCCGTCTCGAGGTCGTACCCCCGGGCCACCCGCGGCCCCCCGCGCCCGCGCCCGCCGCCGAAGCCACCCCCACCGCCGCCAAAGATGTCGTTGAACATCGAGAAGATGTCGTCGACATTCATCCGGCTGAAGTCGTGCGACGCCGCCCCACGCCCCCGCAGCCCCTCGTGCCCGTACTGGTCGTAGATCTTCCGCTTCTGCTCGTCCGACAGGACCTCGTACGCCTCGGCCGCTTCCTTGAACCGGGCCTCGGCCTCCGCGTCCCCGGGGTTCCGGTCGGGGTGGTACTTCATCGCCAGCCGGCGGTACGCCCGCTTGATCTCGTCACCGTCGGCGGTGCGCTCGATGGAGAGGACTTCGTAGTAGTCGCGGGTCGTCGGCATGCCGCCCTTCCGTGGTTCTACGCGGTCTCCGGGGCGTGCCCCGTCATGAATCGAGCCCCAACGGTCTCCCGCCGGGGCTCGCAATGCTCAAATCATCGGCGGAGCCGACTCAGCTCACCGCCCCCACCGTCGGCTTGGTGTCTTCCTTCAGCTCCGTCACCATCACATCCGTGGTCAGCATCAGCCCCGCCACGCTCGCCGCGTTGACGATCGCCGACTTCACCACCAACGCCGGGTCGATGATGCCCGCCTTCACGAGGTCGACATAGTCGCCCGTCGCCGCGTTCAGGCCCTCGTTCGTGTCGCTCTCGAGGATCGTCGCCACGGCCAGGTGCCCGTCGTACCCCGCGTTCTGCGCGATCTGGCGGGCCGGGGCCTCGATCGCCCGGCGGACGATGTCGAACCCGAGCTTCTCGTCGCCCTTGGCCTTCTTCTGCGCCGCGTTGATCGCGTCGATCGTCCGCAGGAGGGCCACGCCGCCGCCGGGGACATACCCCTCCTTCGCGGCCGCACGCGTCGCGTGCAGGGCGTCATCGACGAGGTCCTTCAGGGCCTTCTGGGCCTGCTCGGTCGCCCCGCCGACGGAGATGATCGCGACGCCGCCGGTCAGCTTGGCGTGCCGCTCCATCAGCTTCTCGCGGTCGTAGTCGCTGGTCGACTTCTCGTGCAGCGCCAGGATCTGGTCGGCCCGGCCCTTGATCTCGCCCTTCTTGCCCGCGCCCTCGATGATCGTCGTGTCGTCCTTCGTCACCACGATCTTCTTCGCGCGACCCAGCTCCGAGAGCTCGACCGACTCCAGGCTGCGGCCCAGGTCCTCCGAGAGGTAGGTCCCGCCGGTCAAGACCGCGATGTCCTCCAGCATCGCCTTGCGGCGATCGCCGAAGCCCGGGGCCTTCACGGCGCAGATGTTCAGGACGCCGCGCAGACGGTTCACGACCAGCGCCGCGAGCGCCTCGTTCTCCACATCCTCGGCGATCAGCAGCAAGGGCTTCCCGCTCGTCGCGAC
This sequence comes from uncultured Phycisphaeraceae bacterium, assembly GCA_964615815.1. Taxonomy (GTDB): domain Bacteria; phylum Planctomycetota; class Phycisphaerae; order Phycisphaerales; family UBA1924; genus DAIQNV01. The sequence continues at coordinate 204,046 of CAZTQV010000001.1, forward strand.
CTTGTTCAGGAGGGGCAGCAGGTCCGGCAGGTTGCTGATCTTCTTCTCGTGGATCAGGATGAAGCAGTCCTCGAGCACCGCCTCGCCCGTCTTCGGGTCGGTCATGAAGTACGGGCTCAGGTACCCCTTGTCGAACTGCATGCCCTCGACATAGTCGAGCGTCGTCTCGGCCGACTTCCCGTCCTCGACCTCAACCACGCCGTCGGCGCCGACCTTCGCGATCGCCTCGGCGATCAGCTCGCCCACCTCGGCGTCGTGGTTCGCCGACACGGTCGCGATCTTCTTGTAGTCGGCCTTGCCCTTGCAGGGCACCGCGATCCCGTCGATCGCCGCCGAGATCGCCTCGGCCGCCATGTTGATCCCGCGCTGCAGGTGCACCGGGTTCGCCCCCGCCTGCACATTCTTCAGCCCCTCGGTGAAGATCGCCTGCGCGAGCACGGTCGCCGCGGTCGTCCCGTCGCCGGCCTTGTCGGCCGTCTTCTTGGCGACCTGGTGGACCATCTTGGCCCCCATCGACTCGAACGGCTCGGCGAGCTCGACCTCCTTGGCCACGCTCACCCCGTCCTTAGTCACCTTCGGCCCGCCGTACGACTTCTCAATCGCCACATGACGCCCCGAGGGCCCCATGGTGCACTTCACGGCGTTGGCCAAACGGTCAACACCCTTTTTCATCTCGAGCAAAGCGCTCGTATCGAACATGATCTGCTTCTGAGCCATCTGATGCGCTCCTTCGGAGCGGGGCAATGGGCAATGGGCAGTGGGCAATGGTGCCCTCGCCGATGCCGCGTCCCCGCGAGCGTTGGTTTCAAAGTTCTCGAAGGGGCCGCAACCGCAACCCCATTGCCCATTGCCTACTGCCTATTGCCCGGCATCAACCGCCGATGACGCCGAGCAGCTCGGTCTCGCGCAGGATCAGGTGCTTATCGCCCTTAATCTCGACCTCGCTGCCGGCATACTTCCCGTACACCACACGGTCACCCACGCTCACGCTCAGCGTCGCACGCTTCCCGTTGTCGAGGAGCTTCCCCGGACCCACGGCGACCACCTCGCCCTGGATCGGCCGCTCCTTGCTCGACTCCGGCAGGTACAGCCCCGACTCCGTCCGGGCTTCCTTCTCGATGGGCTTGACGAGAACGCGATCCTCAAGAGGCTTGACGGCCATGGTCTGATTCTCCAATCACGCGGCCAGCGCCGCGATTGTGCTCTGTTGATTCCTGTGACACGCGATACCAAACTCAAAGACGGGGCAGTTAGAACCCCATCCCACCCATACCCGGCATGCCACCCATGCCACCCATGCCGCCCATACCACCCATCCCCGGCATCCCGCCGCCCATCCCGCCCATGCCGCCGGCACCGGCGCCGGCGTGCTCGTCCTTCTCCTCGGGACGCTCCGTGACGACGCAGTCCGCCGTCAGCAGCACCGTCGCCACGCTGCTCGCATTGAACAGCGCACTCCGGTCCACCTTCGCCGGCGTGATCACGCCCGCCTTCACCAGGTCCTCGTAGGTGTCGGTCAGCGCGTTGTACCCGAAGTTCCCCTCGGACTCCGCAACCTTGCTCACCACCACCGACCCGCGGGCCCCCGCGTTCTCCGCGATCGTCCGCAGCGGCACCATCAACGCACGACGCACGACCTCCATACCGGCCGCGACATCGAACGCCGCCTGACCCACATCGTCCGCGGTCACTTCCTTCGTTTTCCCGTAGACGCTCTTCCACTCCTTCAGCTTCTCAACAGCCGCCTGCGCCCGCACGAAGCTCACCCCGCCGCCCGGCACGATCCCCTCGGCGATCGCCGCCCGCGTCGCGTGCAGCGCATCCTCCACGCGGGCCTTCTTCTCCTTCAGCTCCGCCTCGGACGCCGCGCCGACATTCACCTGCGCCACGCCGCCCGCCAGCTTCGCCAGCCGCTCCTGCAGCTTCTCGCGGTCGTAGTCGCTGGTCGAGGCCTCGATCTCCGCCCGGATCTGCTCGATCCGCGCCCGGATCTCCTTGCTCTCGCCCGCGCCCTCGATCACCGTCGTCGTGTCGTTGCTGATCTCGACCTTCTTCGCGATCCCCAGGTCGGCGATCTCCACCGACTCCAAGTCCTCGCCCAGGTCCTTCATGAACGCCTTCGCGCCGGTCAACACCGCGATGTCCTGCAGCATCGCCTTGCGACGATCCCCGTACCCCGGCGCCTTCACCGCCGCCACCTGCAGCGTCCCACGCAGCTTGTTGATCACCAGCGTGGACAGAGCCTCGCCCGTGATGTCCTCCGCGATGATGAGCAGGGGCTTCTTCGCCCCCATCACTTTCTCCAGCAACGGCACCAGCTTCTGGATCCCCTCGATCTTGTCCTCGTGCACGAGGATCAGGGGCTTGTCCAGCACCACCTTCATCTCGTCCGCGTCGGTCACGAAGTTCGCCGAGAGATACCCCCGGTCAAACTGCATCCCCTCCACCACCGTCACCTCGGTCTCGAGGCTCTTGCCCTCCTCGACCGTGATCACCCCGTCCTTGCCGACACGCTCGAACGCGTCCGCCATGATCTTCCCGATCTCGCGGTCGTTGTTCGCGCTGATCGTCGCGACATTCTGGATGTCCGCCTTGCCATTCACAGGCGTCGCCAGATCATCGATCGCCTTCCCCGCCGCCTCCACGGCCTTCTTCATCCCGCGGACCAGAGCGTTCGCGTCCACCCCCGCCGCGATCGACCGCAGCCCCTCGCGGAAAAGCGCCTCCGCCAGCACCGTGCTGGTCGTCGTCCCGTCGCCCGCGTCGTCCGAAGTCTTGCTCGCCGCCTCCTTGACCAGGAGCGCCCCCATGTTCTCAGCCTTGTTGCTGAGCTCGATCTCCTCAGCGACCGTCACCCCGTCCTTCGTCACCGTCGGCCCACCCCAGCTCTTGTCGATGACCGCGTTCCGCCCCCGCGGGCCGAGCGTGGCCTTCACCGCTTTGGCGAGCTTCTCCACCCCCGCCAGAAGGTGCTGACGGGCCTCGAGGTCGAAGACGATGTCCTTGGCTGCCATGTCTGGGCTGCTCCTGTCTTGCGTCCCCCCGGGCAGCTCGCCCGCCAGGGGAAGGGAAGGTCTCGGGTCCGGGCCGCTCGCCCGCCGCGTTGGTCGCCGCCGGCCCGGGCACACCCCGCGGACAACTCCGCGGGCTGCACCCACCGCCGACGATCATGCAGAACCCAAGGCAACCCGCGTGCCAACCCCTCCAGACCCAGCCCGCCGCCCCGCCCCGCCGCATGCCCCGCGCCAAACCCGCTTCCCGCCACCACCAGCCCCCCACCGCCCCGAGCCACACCCCGCCGGGGGCACCCTGCGCCCCCGCCACCTGTCACTCTGGCAGCCACCGCAGCGACCCGCCCCCGCCAGCCCACACCCCACACCCCACCTCGCCCCGCCCGAGACGCCAACCACCACACGCGGTATGATCCCAAGCGATGACCCCGACACCAGACGCCGTCTCCGCGCTCCTCCTCGCCGACTCCAATCTGGCGGGCTACCTCCCCATCTTCATCCTCATCCTCGGCGCCCTCGGCTTCGGCGTCACCAACATGATCCTCACCTCCGTCCTCGGCCCCCGCCGGGCCGGCGAGACCAAGGGCGCCGCCTACGAGAGCGGCATGAAGCCCCTCACCAGCGCCCGCAAGCGGTTCAATGTCCGCTTCTACCTCATCGCCATGGTCTTCCTCGTCTTCGATGTCGAGGTCGTCTTCCTCTACCCTTGGGCCGCGACCTTCACCAACCTCGAGCCCGGCTCCGAGGGCGCCATGATCTGGCTCGGCCGCATCATGTTCTTCCTCCTCACCACCGTCGTCGCCTACCTCTACGGCTTCCGCAAGGGCGTCTTCAAGTTCGACTGAGCCCCACAGATCCTCCCCTCATGGAGCCCCGAGCGTGAGCGAGCGGGCCGAATCCACCACTGCCTCCTTCGCCCGCTCACGCCGCGCGACCGCCCCATACCCGCATCGCCTACTTGCCCTCGCCCTCGCCGCCGCCTGCGCCCTCGTCCTCCTCATCGCCGCGGGCCTCGACTACGACCCCGCCGGACACGGCACTCACACCCAGCTCGGTATGCCCGCCTGCGGCTGGGCCGTCGCCCTCGATATCCCCTGCCCCACCTGCGGCATGACCACCTCCTTCAGCGCCGCCGCCGACGCCGAGCCCGTCCGCGCCTTCCTCACGCAACCCCTGGGCGCCCTCCTCGCCCTCGCCACCGCCGGCCTCTTCTGGGGCGGACTCTGGCAGGCCATCACCGGCGACCGCATCGGCGCCATCGCCCTCCGCTGGCTCCGCCCCCGCACCCTCTGGATCCTCGCCGCCCTCGCCGCCCTGGCGTGGATCTACAAGATCATCACCTGGTAACCCCGCCCTCTCCCACCCTCGTGGCACGGGCGTCCCGCCCGTCTCTCCCGTACCTTCCTCCCCCACCTCAACCCAACCCCCACTCCACCCGTATACTCCGCCCGTGGCCGTACGACCCCCCCAAGCGCGGCCCCCGGCGACCGAGCGTCCCCACGCCGTCGCCCGAGCCGCCCGAACCGCGCTGACCCTCACCGCACTCGCCTGCCTCGCGGCAGCAAGCTCCGGCTGCGCCATCGCCGCCATGATCGGCGGTGCCGCCGAGAGCTACCACCGCACCGGCTCCACCACCTACCCCGCCGACTACGAGGGCCTGAGCCGCCACTCCTACGCCGTCCTGGTCAACGCAGACCGCGTCATCGAAGCCGAGCACCCGGGCCTCGTTGCCCGCGTCGCCGCCCTCGTCAACCAGAACCTGGCCGAGAACGCCAACGCGTCGGCCTTCATCCCGACGACCGCCGTCGTCAACGCCCAGCTCAACAACCCGCAGTGGCAGTTCATGCCCCGGGGCGAGGTCGCCGAGATCTTGGGCGTCCAGCGCCTCGTCACCATCGAGATCGTCGAGTACCGCCTCACCGAGGCCGGCAACGCCTACCTCTGGGCCGGCGCCGCCGAGGCCCTGCTCGAGGTCTACGAGGCCGACGGCCCCATCCCCGACGAGCCCGTCTACGACCGCCGCCTCTCCGTCACCTTCCCCGATGTCCAGGGCGTCCTCCGCGAGGAGGTCCCCGAGACCGTCATCACCTCCGAGCTCTCGCGCCGACTCACCGACCGCATCAGCTGGCTCTTCTACGAGCACGAAGAGCCCAACGCCATCAAGTACTGACCCGACGCGGAGCCCCATGCACACCGCCCCAGAACGCCTCCGCCGTCTCGCTCTGCCCGCGGCCCTCACGCTGCTGGGCGTCTACGCGCTGCTCACCATCCCCGCGTGCAACATCGTCGCCCCCATCGCTTACGCCGTGCAGGGCCCGGGCGATGTCGATCGCGAGTACGAGCTCGACCCGACGCTCGCCACCGTCATCTTCGTCGACGACCCGAGCAACAAGATCGCCACCCGCCGCATCCGCCTCGCCATCGGCGAACGCGCCCAGGACACCCTCCTCCGGCGCAAGCTCATCGACAACGGCAAGCTCATCGACACCCGCTCCGCGCTGCTCGCGACCAGCCGCGACCGCGACGACCGCCCGCTCTCGATCGCCGAGATCGGCCGCTCCGTCAGCGCCGATGTCGTGATCTACGCCGTCATCACCGACTTCCAGACCGACGCCATCGGCGAGGCCACCGCCCCCTACGCCGGCATGCGCGTCAAGCTCGTCGACACCACCACCGCCAAGCGCCTCTGGCCCGAGGACGAGGCCGGCTTCCCCCTCCGCGTCTCCCTGCCCGCCACGGGCCGCATCAACCCCTCCTCCCGCACCGAGGCCCTCCAGATCCAGCGCGAGGTCGCCGACCGCGCGGGCCTCGCCCTCGCCCAGCTCTTCTACACCGTTGAACTCCCCCAGAGCGTCCGCCGGTGACCGCCCTGCATCTCATCGCGCCGCCCGCGGGGTCGTTCCTGCCCGCCGCGGCGCACACCGAAGCAGCCTGCGTCCTGCTCGCCGCGCATGTGCACGCGTGCGCACGGCCGCATGCGGCGCGCGCGCAGGACGAGCACCCGTGCGCACAGCCGCACGCCGCGAGCGCACAGCCAGAGCACGCGCGCGCACGGATCGCCTGCCTCGGCCCCCGCGCCGCCGTGCGCACGCTCGCCGCCTTCGGCCTCCACACCGACCACACCCTGCTCCCAAGGCGGGGCCGCCCCGAGACCACGGCCCGGGCCCTGGCCCGCCTCATCGAGCGTGAGAGGCCCTCGGAGGTCCACTGCTGGGGCGTACCGGCCCTCCGCGCCCTTCTGAAGTCCCGGCCGCCCAAGGGCTTGCGTCTCTGCGCCCACCTCGACGCCGCCCCCGATCGGCCCTTCAACCCCAAGTCGATCGCAACCCTTGAGGCCGTCGAGGTTTACGCCGAGTCCGACGCCGACGCCTGGTCCGCCGCCGGCGTCCGCGAGCACCACCTCTCCCTGGGCCACCTCACCACCCCCCCACCCCTCGACACCCGCGCCAACCTCCGCGCCGCCCTAGGGATCCACCCCGACGCCGTGGTCCTCGCCCCCCCCGCCGACCCCGCGGCGTCTCTCGACGCCCGCCGCTTCGCGTTCCGCGTCGGTTTCGTGGAACTCCTGAACCAGCAATCGGTTGCGCTCATCCCGGCGGGCGCCCGCCGCCTGTCGGCCGCCCGCCGATTCCGGGCGGCCGCGTCGCTGCGGTTCCGGCTGCTGATCGTGGAGGCGCCGCTGGCGGCGTGTTTGCCAGCGTGCGATGCGCTCGTCGCGATCGAGGCGTCGCCGGGGCACCCGGCACCGCCGGCGGGGGCCGCGGCGGTGCTGCGGTCGCTGGCGGCATCTTGCGGTGTGCCCATCGCGGCGCCGCGGGGGGATCGGGAGGCGACGGTGGTGTCGCGGCACATGGCCGAGTCGATGTCGCCGTTGCTGGAGATGTTGAGTGCCGAGAGGGAGCCCGCGGCGTGAGCGTGCATCGGTTCTGCTTTGTGTGCCTTGGGAACATCTGCCGGAGCCCGCTGGCGGAGGGTGTGTTCCGGCACCTGGTTGAGGCTGAGGGGCTCGGGGATCGATTCCACATCGAGAGCCGCGGGACGGGCGGGTGGCATGTTGGGGAGAAGCCCGACCCGCGGTCGGTCGCGGTGGCGCGGACGCACGGGATTCAGCTCGTCAGCCGGGGGAAGCAGTATTCGGTGGCCGACAACGACCGGTTTGACCTGTTCCTGGCGATGGACCGGTCGAACCGGGACACGCTGATCGAGATGGGGGCGCCGGAGGAGAAGGTGCGGCTGTATCTCTCGTTCGACCCGGCGCTGCGGGCGGGGTCGGAGCGGGCGATGGAGGTGCCGGACCCGTATTACGGCGGTCCGGACGGGTTCGACCGGGTGTACGAGATGATCCTCGCGGCGGGGCGGGGTTTGCTCGAGCGGTACCGGTGAGTCAGGGCCGGGTGGGCTGTCCGTTGTTTGAGGGGAGCTCGACCTGGCCACCGACCCAGCGGAGCCAGCGTTGGCGGAAGTCGGCGGACTCGGCGGGGCCGACGACCTTGAGGTCGGCGTAGATCTCGGGCTTCTCGGGGGTCTCGCCCTTGTGGATGCGGTTGAAGAGCAGGCGGACGGACTCGGCGCCCCACTCGTAGTAGGGCTGGGCGATGAGCATCTGGACGCGGCCGTCGTCGAGGTAGTCGAGTGCCGGGGGGAGGGGGTCCATGGAGACGATGCGGACCTTGCTCGGGACTTCGTCGAGGCCGGCGGTGTCGTAGAGGGGCCAGCCGCCCATGAGGGCCCAGCCGTCGATGGGGCCGTAGGTCTCCTGGGCGTGGCGCATGGCGGCGTTGGCGGCGGCGGAGGTCTCGTCGTGGTCGAAGATGCCGATGAGCTCGATGTTCTCGTGCTCGCGTGCGGCGTAGGCGGCGCCGATGACGCGGTTACGGATGTTCTCGGCGGTGCGGTTGCCGACGAGCATGGCGACGCGGCCGCCCTCGGGCATGGTTTCCACGAGCTTGTTGAGGACCATGGCGCCGGCGTCGCGGTCATTGATGCCGTAGTAGGCCATGCGGCGGCTGTCGGGTGCGTCGGAGTCGAAGGTGACGACCTGGACACCGCTCATGACGGCGCGGTCGATGGCAGGTGTGAGGACGGCGGGATCGGAGCAGGAGACGGCGATGCCGTCGACGCCGGAGGCGATGAGCTCGCGGAGGAGCTGGGCCTGGCGGGAGGCGTCGTCGGAGAACGGGGAGCGCCAGACGATCTCGATCTCGACGCCGTTGTCGCGCGAGAGCTGGCGGGCCTTGGCCTCGGCTCCGGAGCGGGCGGCGATGTAGACGGGGTTGACGGAGCTCTTGGCGACCATGCCGATGACGATGCGTGGTGGGCGGTCGCCGTTGGGCTGCGAGACCGCGGCGGCGGTGGCCGAGAGGGGCGCGAGGAGTGTGGCGGCGAGGCCGGCGAGGAAGGCGGCGAGGGGGAAGCGCGAGTGGGCGCGGGTCATTGGTGCGTCTCCGTGGCGGTTGGATAGCGCGGCCCGGGGTGCGGCTTGGGTGCAAACCCCGGGTGTGTAAACGCATACTACCACGGCGGGGGCCGCGGGGCACCCGTCAGAGATCGAACGGGGGGATGGGGAGGGGTGGTCAGGCGGGCTGGAAGAGGGCGGCGGGGGCGCCGGCGGGGTCGCGGATGATGGCGTAGCGGGCCTGGCCCATGGATTTGGGGCCGACGAGGAGGGTGCCGCCCCGGGCCTCGCATGCGGCGAGGGCGGCGTCGAGGTCCGCGACCGTGATGTAGATGAGCCAGGCGGGGCCGATCTTGTCGTGGATCTCGGCGTTCATGGAGCGGGCGTGGCAGACGCCGGCGACGGGGGTTCCGTCGGCGGTCATGTTGAAGTCGGCGTAGCCGCCCATGTCGACGGGCTCGGGTGTCCAGCCGGCGACGGCGGCGTAGAAGTCGCGGTTGGTCTCGGCGTCGGGGACGGTGAGGTCGATCCAGCCGATGCGGCCCGGGGGGGTGTTCATGGGGGGAGGGTACTGCGCGGGCGTGTGATCACGCAGGCCCATCCGTTACCCGTTCCGGTTCAGAGGCTCCGGACCGAGACGGCGTAGCAAGTCCTTGCAGGCCGCCTGCTCGCTCCCGAACCGGGCAACATCGGAGCGGACACCACCCGCTCCGAAGTAGACGATCCAGCCGTCGTGTTCCTGCGTGATTCCGTAACGCCCCGGGAGGTCTCGTCCGTCGAGATCGTAAAGGTTGGGCGCGTGCATCGTGAGCTGAAGATAAGCGCGAAGGACGGGCAGCGTTAGCGTGGGACTGTCGAGCCCCGACGAGGCTTTGCGATCAACCTCAGGGAAGAACACCTCAACATCGGAGAGACGAACGCGCCGCAGCCGACGCGGACCGCCGCCTTGCTGTTCGGTGTGTGGATAGTCGAGCAGCCAGTGGTCGCCGTCCGAGTCCACAAAGAGCGTGAACCACCATTCCGCGTTCGTAGCAACCTTCGTCAGGCCGTGCTGACACATTTCATCGATCAGCTTGTTGTCCGCGCGGCCATAGAGCATGGCGTCGCCGTCGTTCGCGCGGCCGACACTCTCATCGTGTGCGTGTCGGCCCTCGTCGAAACTGACATCGGGACTTGGCGTCGCGCCGAGGAGTCGCTTCCACGAAGTCAGAAACATGGATAGCAGTCGCATCGCTCTATCTGGCAGTGCAACCGAGACTAGAGGTCGAGCATCAGGCGTTCGGGGTTTTCGATGGCGTTCTTGATGTGGACGAGGAAGCGGACGGCTTCGGCGCCGTCGACGATGCGGTGGTCGTAGCTGAGGGCGAGGTACATCATCGGGCGGAGGGCGATGTTGCCGGAGCCCTCGGGGTATTCCATCGGGCGCTTCTTGATGCCGTGCATGCCGAGGATGGCGGACTGGGGAGGGTTGAGGATGGGGGTCGAGAGGAGTGAGCCGAAGACGCCGCCGTTGGTGATGGTGAAGGTGCCGCCCTGCATTTCGTCGAGGCCGAGCTTGCCGTCCTTGGCGCGGGTGCCGTAGTCCTTGATCTGGGACTCGATGTCGGCGAAGGAGAGGTCGGCGCAGTTTCGCAGGACGGGGACGACGAGGCCCTTGGGGCTGGAGACGGCGATGGCTATGTCGTGGTAGTCGTGGTTCTCGACGGCGGGCTTGCCGTCGTCGCCGGCGACGATGTAGCTGTTGATCTTGGGGAAGGCCTTGAGGGCGCCGACGGTAGCCTTGACGAAGAAGCTCATGAAGCCGAGGCCGATGCCGTGGGTCTCGGCGAACTCGTCCTTGAACTTCTTGCGGAGGTCCATGACATTGCCCATGTCGACCTCGTTGAAGGTCGTGAGCATGGCGGCGGTCTGCTGGGCCTCGACGAGACGGGCGGCGACGCGCTGGCGGAGGGGGGACATCTTCTCGCGGGAGACGCCGCGGGAAGGGCCGGCGGGAGCCGATTGCTGCTGGGTCTGGCCGGCACCGGTGGAGCGCATGGCGGCGAGGACATCCTGCTCGCGGATGCGGCCGCTGGGGCCGGTGCCGGTGACGGACTTGAGGTCGACGCCGTTCTCTGCGGCGAGCTTTCGGGCGAGGGGGGTGGAGCGGATCTCGCCGGCGGGGGCGGTGGTGGCGGCGCCGTTGGTGTCGCGGCCGCGGTCGGTGGGTGAGTCGGAGGGCTTGTTGTTGGAGGAGCCGTTGGTCTTGCTTGCGGCGGGGCGGTCGGCCTCGGCGGTGGCGGTGGCGGGCTTGGCGTCCTGCTTGTTGTCCTGCTTGGCGTCGCCCTCGGCCTGGGCCTTGCTTTCGGTCTTCTTCTCGCTGGAGCCGGAGCCGCCGCCGGGCTTTTCGGCGGACTCGTCGATGGAGCCGACGACGGCGCCGACCTCGACGGTGTCGCCCTCGCTGGCGCCGTGCTTGACGACGCCTGCTGCGGGGGCTGGGAGCTCCATGGTGATCTTGTCGGTCTCGAGCTCGAGGACGGTTTCGTCGCGCTCGACCCACTCGCCCTCGGCCTTGGTCCAGGCGGCGATGACGCCGCTCGTGACGCTTTCACCGACGGTCGGGATGACGATATCCGTGGCCATGAGGCTCAGTCCTTCTTCGCGTCGGCTTCGGGCTTGGGCCCGATGGCGCTGGCGATGATCTGCTCTTGCTCGATTTTATGGACGCGCTTGGAGCCCACGGCGGGGCTTGCGGCGCTGGGGCGGCCGATGTACCTGGGGCGGTCCAGCCCGAGGTGGGTCTGGAGCTGGTCGGCGATGAAGAGGAAGCCGGCCATGTTGCGGGGCTCTTCCTGCACGAAGAAGAGTTCGGCGTCCTTCGGGTAGCGGGCGAGGATTTCCTTGGCGAGCTCTGCGTGGAAGGGGTAGAGCTGCTCGATGCGGACGATGGCCGTGTCGGCGCGGTTGATGGTGTCGCGGCGTTCGGCGAGCTCGTGGTAGATCTTGCCGCAGCAGAGGAGGATGCGCTTGACCTTCTTGCGGTCGGCGTTGCGATCGGTGAAGGCGGGGTCGTCGATGATGTTCTGGAAGTGGCCCTGGGTGAGGTCAGCGGCCTTGCCCGTGGGGACGCGGAGCATGCTCTTGGGCGTGAAGACGATGAGGGGCTTTCGGAAGGCCCGCTTGAGCTGGCGGCGGAACATGTGGAAGCACTGGCCGGCGGTGGTCGGGTACACGACCTGCATGTTGTTGCCGCCGCAGAGCTTGAGGAAGCGTTCCATGCGGGCGGAGCTGTGCTCGGGGCCCTGGCCCTCGTAGCCGTGCGGGAGGAGGAGGGTGAGGCCGGACCAGCGTTCCCACTTGGCCTCGGCGGTGGCGATGAACTGGTCGATGATGACCTGGGCGCCGTTGACGAAGTCGCCGAACTGGGCTTCCCACATGACGAGCATGTTGGGGTCGGCGAGGGAGTAGCCGTACTCGAAACCGACGACGCCCTGCTCACTCAACGGGCTGTCGTAGACGCAGAGGCGTGCCTGGCGGGGCTTGCCGTCGGCGGCGGGTGTGCCGGCGGGGGTTTCGGTGCCGGGGTCGCCCAGCTCGCGCATGTGGTTGAGGGGTGTGTAGGGGGTGCCGGACTCGGTGTCGTAGACGACGGCGTGGCGGTGGGAGAAGGTGCCTCGGCGGGAGTCCTGGCCGCTGAGGCGGAGGGGGTGGCCCTCGAGGAGGAGGGTGCCGAAGGCGAGGGCCTCGGCGTCGGCGTAGCTGAGCTCGTCGCTTTCGTAGAGCTTGGCGCGGGCGTCGAAGAGGGGCTGGAGCTTCTTGTTGAGCTGGAAGTCATCGGGGACCTTGCCGAGGGCTTCGCAGACTTCTTTCAGGGCGTCGGCGGTGACGGCGGTGTGGCCGGGCTCGAAGGTGAAGCCGCCTCCCAGGCCCTGCCAGCGGGCGCTGCCGGGGTCGATGGTGGGGTCGTGCGGGCTGGCCTTGGCCATGGCCTGGGCCTGTTCCAGGGCTTCGTCGAGGCGGAAGCGGATGGCCTCGACATCGGCCTGGTTGATGACCTGCTCGTCGAGGAGCTGCTTGGAGTAGAGCTCAAGGACGCCCTTACGCTGCTTGATGAGCTTGGCGAGGATGGGCTGGGTGAAGCTCTGCTCGTCCTGCTCGTTGTGGCCGTACTTGCGGTAGCACTGGAGGTCGATGAAGACATCGGCCTTGAATTCCTGGCGGTACTCCATGGCCATTTGGGCGACGGAGACGACGGCCTCGGGGTCTTCGCCGTTGACATGGAAGATGGGGGCGTCGATGAACTTGCCGATGTCGGTGCAGTAGCGGCTGGAGCGGCCGTCCTTCGGGCTCGTCGTGAAGCCGATCTGGTTGTTGACGACGACATGGACGGTGCCGCCGGTGGTGTAGCCCTCGAGCTGGCTGAAGTTCAGGACTTCCTGCACGATGCCCTGCCCGGCGATCGCGGCGTCGCCATGGATGACGACGGGGACGACGCGGGTGCGCTCGGTGTCGGCGCGCAGCCGCTGCTTGGCTCGGCAGCGGCCCATGACGACGGCGTCGACGGCCTCAAGGTGGCTCGGGTTGCTCGCCATCGCGAGGTGGAGCATCTTGCCCGAGGGGAAGCGGCGGGTGCCGGAGTAGCCGCGGTGGTACTTCACATCGCCGCCGCCGTCCTCGAAGTCGTCGACCCAGGTCTCCTCGAACTCGGTGAAGATCTGCTGGTAGCTCTTGCCGAGCGTGTTGTTGAGGACATTGAGCCGGCCGCGGTGGGCCATGCCCAGGACGATCTCCTCGACGCCCAGGCCGCTCGCGGACTCGAGCAGGCGGTCGAGCAGGGGGATCAGGCTCTCGGAGCCCTCGAGGCTGAAGCGCTTCTCGCCCGGGTAGCGCTTGCCGAGGAAACGCTCGAAGAGCGCGGCCTTGGTGAGCAGCTCGAGCAGGTGGGCCCGCTCGCGGCGGTCGAGGGCGACGCGGCCGCCGATGCGCTCGAAGCGTTCGAAGACCCAGCCGCGGCGTTCTTCGTTCTGGATGTGCGCGGCCTCAAGGCCGATCTGACCGCAGTAGGTCGCCTCGAGGCGGTCGATGACGGCGCGGAGCTCGGCGTCGTTGCCCAGGCCCAGGCCCTCGGCGTCGACGGAGCGGTGCAGGTCGGCGTCGGAGAGGTTGTGGTAATCGAGGCGGAGGGTCTCGGGGCGCTCGCCGTGGCGGCCGAAGGGATCGAGCGAGGCGGAGAGGTGGCCGTGGGCGCGGTAGCAGCCGATGAGGTCGTCAACGACGGCCTGGAAGTGGCTGGCTCGGCCGGCGACCTGTCCGCGGCCCGGGGTGATGCGGGCGCGGTCGGCCTGTGAGGGCGCAGGGGCGTAGGCGGGGACGGCGTGGCCCGCGGCGCCGTTGACCTTGGAGGCGCCGTTGGTGGCGGTGGATCCGTTGGGAGCGGCCGGCGGGGCGGCGAGGGCGTTCGGGACGCCGGTGCCCCCAGCGGCGGTGGAGAGGCGGAGCTCTCCTGCCATCGCCAGGTCGAAGCCTGCGAAGAACATCCGCATGTCTTCGGAGAGGGAGGCGGGGTCGGACCGGTAGAGCTGGTACTGGCGCTCGATGTACTCGGCGCTCCACCCGTTCACGGAATGCGGGATAGCCCGCGGCGCGGTGGTCATGGTTCGGTCTCTGTCGACGGTGTCAGACCGGGCAAGCTCGTCCCCCCTCAGGGGCAATGTCGCCCGGCGCGCACCCGCTCCGGGCAGGATTCATCCTACCCCTCACGATCGGCCGCCTCGCCGGTTGGCCTTGGCAAATCCGAGCAATCGGGTGCGGGTGTTGGGCCCGCCGGGTCGTCCGGGGCCGGTTTGGCGCGGCGGGGTGTCCGCCGGGGCACAGGCGGTCGTCCCGGGCGGCTCGGGCTTACCCGAAGCGGCCGGTCACATACTGCTCGGTTTCGGCGAGGCGGGGCTGCTGGAAGACGGACTCGGTGGGCCCGTACTCGACCAGGCGGCCCAGGTACATGAAGGCGGTGAACTTGGAGACGCGGGCGGCCTGCTGCATGTTGTGGGTGACGATGAGGACGGTGTAGCGCTCGGAGATCTCGGCGATGAGCTCCTCGACCTTGCCGGTGGCGATGGGGTCGAGGGCAGAACAGGGCTCGTCGAGGAGGAGGACCTCGGGGTCGGCGACGATGGCGCGGGCGATGCAGAGGCGCTGCTGCTGGCCGCCCGAGAGGCCCAGGGCGGACTGCTTGAGACGGTCCTTGACCTCGTCCCAAAGGGCGGCGCCCTGGAGGGCCCGCTCGCAGGCTTCGGCGAGGACCTTCTTTCGGTTCTCGCCGTCGATGCGGAGGGGGTAGACGACATTCTCGAAGATGGACATGGGGAAGGGGTTGGGCTTCTGGAAGACCATCCCGAGGCGCTTGCGGAGGTGGATGACATCGACATCCGGGGCGTAGATGGAGGAGCCGTTGAGGAGCATGCGGCCGTCGGTGCGGACGCCGTCGATGAGGTCGTTGAGGCGGTTGACGCTTCGCAGGAGGGTGCTTTTGCCGCAGCCGGAGGGCCCGATGAGGGCGGTGACATGGCCCCTGGTGACGGGCATGGAGATGTCGTGGAGGGCGCGGGCCTGTCCGTACCAGAGGCTGAAGTCCTCGATGTCGAGGACGGTGGGCTCGGCGAGGACGGCCTCGTGGATGACGGCGTCGACATGCTCGCCCGCGCGGATGGCATCGAGGACGGGGGTGCCGGTGCGGCGGTTGCCGACACCGGTCACGATGCGTCCTTCGACGCGGACCTCGTGCTCGATGGATGGCTTGGACTTGGGCGTCATGGTCGTCATGGGCGGGGTCTCCGACTCGCGTGGACGATCTGTGCCTGCTTGGGAACTCATAGCCCGGCCCCCGCGCCCTTGCGCAGGCGGGCGCGGATGACGACGGCGACGAGGTTCAGGACGAGGACGATGCCCACGAGGAGGAGGGTGGTCGTCCAGACGAGGGGCTCGGCGGCCTCGGCGTCGGGGCTCTGGAAGCCCAGGTTGTAGATGTGGAAGCCGAGGTGCATGAAGGTGCGGTCGCCGTGGAGGAAGGGGGGCTCGGCGGTGACGGGGAGGGCAGGGGCGAGGTTGACTGCGCCCACCAGCATGAGGGGGGCGACCTCGCCCGCGCCGCGGGCCATCGCGAGGATGGCCCCGGTCATGATGCCAGGGAGGGCGGAGGGGAGGACGATCTTTCGGACGGTCTGCCAGCGGCTGGCGCCGCAGCCGTAGCTGCCCTCGCGCATCGAGCCGGGGACGGCGGCGATGGCCTCCTCGGTCGCGACGATGACGACGGGGAGGGTGAGGAGGGCCAGGGTGAGGCTGGCCCAGAGAATGCCTCGACCCCCGAAAGTGGGCTGCTCGGGGAGTCGTTCGGCGAAGAACCCGCCGAAGTAGGGGGTGGTGGCGATGGCGTGGCCGGCGAAGGCGACGGCGGCGACCCAGACGGCGACGGCGAGCCACTTGCCGAGGTTGGCGGACTTGGCCCTGCCGCGATCGGAGCTGGCGCGGGACCAGGCCCAGAGGGCGAAGCCCCCGACGAGGGCGAGGCCGGCAACGGCGAGGACGCCCCACCAATCGGTGCGGGGGAGGGCGGCGGCGCCGGGGCCGCCGTCGATGTATCCGCCGACGGCGTAGCAGAAGAAGCCGAGGCCGAACATGCCGTAGACGATGCTGGGGACGCCGGCGAGGTTGTTGATGGCGACGCGGATGGCGCTGGTGACGAAGCCCTGGTGGGCGTACTCGCGGAGGTAGAGGGCGGCGATGACGCCGAGGGGGACGACGCTGATGGTGAGGAGGAGGGTGAGGGTGACGGTGCCGACGATGACGGGCCAGACGCCGCCGGAGCCGGGCTCCTCGCCGGGCGGGCGGCTCAGGTAGTCGCCCCAGCGGCCGAGGTAGACGCCGACCTTCCCGAGGAAGCTGAGGTCTCCGGCGCGGACGAGGCGTTCGACCTGGCTGACGCGCATCGGCTCGGTGGGCTCGCTTTGGGAGCGCGGGGCGAAGCGGTCGGCGGAGGGATCGATGACGACAAGGCGCCAGGCGCCGTCGACGCGGCGGAGGCGGTCGATCTCGGCGAGGACCGTGGCCCGCTCGGCTTCGAGCTCCGCGGTTCGCTCGGCGGCTCGCTCGCGGACGGAGGTGAGGCGGTCCTCGGACATGCGGGGGCCGGCGAGGGGGTGCTCGGCGATGACGGCGAGGGTGAGCAGAGCCGCGAGGGTCCAGAGGGCGGCTCGGGTTGTGGAGGCGCGGAGGGACTTGCCCCGGACGCGAAGGGCGCTGGCGGTGGCACCGATCGCGCCGATGAGGGCGAGGCCCCAGCCCCAGATCGGCCAGGGCTGGCCTTCGCCCGTCAGGGTGCGCTCGTGCTCGCGTTCGGCGGCCTTGACCTTCCACTGGAGGGCGCTCAGGCGGTCCTGGATGGCGGGGAGCTCGGCGTCGTTGAGACGCTCGATGCGGGCGCGGCGGGCGTGGGCCTCGTCGATGAGACCGTCGAGCTCTTCGTCGAGGGCGTCGCCCGCGGCGGCCGTGGATGTGAAGAGGGCGACGCGGGAGCCGTCGGGGCGTTCCTCGATGATCTCGATCTCGGGTGCGGGGCCGTCGGCGGCGTGGCGGGGCTCGGGGGCTTCGCCCGGGGCGAGCTCGATGCGCTCGGTGTGCAGGACGGCGCGGGGCTCTCCGATGAAGGTGCCCCAGGCGCGGCGTTCGATGAGGACGGCGTTCGGCGCGGGCTCGATGGAGGCGATCTCGGCGGCAGGGAGCCAGCGGAAGGATTCCTGGCCCAGGTCGCGGTTGCCGACGCGGAAGCGGATGCGCTGGTTGCCGGCGGGGTCGATTTCTTCAGTGGCGGGGATGCCGAGGAAGCTGTCGCCCGTCTGCAGCGTGATCTTCTGGATTTCGCGTGGCCAGAAGGTCGCGCCGCCTCGCCAGACGACGACGGCGATGAGGGCGACGATCATCACGATCGCGAGGCCCAAGGCGGCGCCGGTGAGCCAGACGGCGGGCTCGCCGCGGGCGGCCAGCGGCGTTTGCCGCTGGTGGCGCTCGTGATCGGGAGGGCCCGAAGGCGGGTTGGATGAGGCGGTGAGTGTGGTCACAGCGCGGCGTTCCTCTTGCGGACGCGCTGGCGGACCAGCTCGGCGGTGGTGTTGATGACGAGGGTCATCGCGAAGAGGACGAGCCCGCAGAGGAAGAGGACGCGGTAGTGGGTGCCGCCGCGGGGGGCCTCTGGGAGTTCGACGGCGATGTTGGCGGCGA
Organism: uncultured Phycisphaeraceae bacterium; assembly: GCA_964615815.1. Taxonomy (GTDB): domain Bacteria; phylum Planctomycetota; class Phycisphaerae; order Phycisphaerales; family UBA1924; genus DAIQNV01. Next base: position 221,704 of record CAZTQV010000001.1, read on the forward strand.
GGGTGCGGAAGCCGGAGAAGATGTTGGCGCTGATCTCTGGGGTGTTGCCGGTGGCCATGAGGACGATCATGGTCTCGCCGACGGCGCGGCCCAGGCCGACCATGATGGCGCTGAAGATGCCGGAGCCGGCGACCGGGAGCACAACGCGGACGGCGGTCTGCCAGGCTGTTGCGCCCGCGCCGAGGGAGGCGGCGCGGAGGCCGGCGGGGACGCTGGTCATGGCGTCTTCCGAGATCGTGTAGATGATCGGGATGACGGCGAAGCCCATGGCGATGCCGACCACGACGGTGTTGCGCTGGCTGAAGGCGCCGAGCAGGCTGTCGCGCGGGTCGAGGCCCAGCCCGACGAGGATGCCGGCGGTGGTGGCCGCGAGAGCGAGTGTCGCGAGGACGCGGACGGTGAGGCGGAGCAACTCGACGAACTCGGCGTTGAGGGTTGCTCCCTCGGCGCCCATCGCGGCCCAGAGGCGGCCGGCCTTGATGTCGCCCCCGACCACGACGAGCAGCGCCGGGGGGACCATGAGCAGGAACCAGCCTGGCCAGGGGCCGCCGAACTCGCCGTCGAGCCAGCGGCGGATGCTGCCGTCCTCGAGGCCGGGCTGGACGAGTTCGGCGGCTTCTTCTTCGGTGATGTCGGGGACGCGGACGACCTCGCCGCCGCGGACATAGAGGCCCGAATCACGCAGGCGGATCTCGTCGGCCCGGGTGGGCGTGCGGTGCGCGGGGAGCCAGGTGGGGCGCTCGGTGTGCGGGACGGGCTCGGCGACGCCGGCCATGAGGAGGCGCTCGTCGTCGTTCGGGCTGAAGAGGCCCGACTCGATCGCGGGGCCGACTGCGAGGGAGACGCCCGCGCCTGCGGCCATCACGGTCATCACGAGGGCGAGGTGACCCAGGCTGGGGACACGGCGGGCGAAACGGGCGGGGACGAAGCGCCACGCGTGCGCGGCGACGACGACGCAGAGCGGGATGACCGCGGCGGCGACGATGATCGCGGGGAGCCAGTCGGCGACGAGTGGCGCGATCAGGACGGCCGCGATGAAGCCGAGCACCACGCTCGGGAGCGAGGCCATGAGCTCGATGCCGGGCTTGACGATGCGACGCAGTTTCGGATGGAGGAACTGGCTGGTGTAGATCGCGGCCAGCACGCCCAAGGGCGCAGCGATGACCATCGCGACGACGGTGGCCTTGAGCGTGCCGAAGATGAGGGGGACGAGGCTGAGCTTGGGCTCGGCCCCGGGGGCGCCGGTGGACTGGTAGATGAACCGCGGGCCGGCGTAGCCCTCGTACCACACGCGGCCGAAGAGGCCGCCGAGGCCGGCGTCGGGGTGGCCCACCTCGGCGGCGTGCACGGAGATGCGACCGTCGGCGGAAAGGATCGCGAGGCGGTCGAGCGACTGGGCGAGGCCGACGGCGGTGGGCGGTGATTCCGTGAGGCCGCGGGCCGTGGCGAGGATCGAGCCCGGGGTGGGCGAGATGAGCGCGGCGGTGCCGTCGGCGAGGGCGACGGCGACGGTGCGGTCGCGTCCCTGGATGCCGATGGCGCTGACGGGCGAGAGACCGATGGCGAGGGAGTTGGCGACGACGAGGCGGCGACCGTCGCCGCGGATGGCGGCGGGCTCGGGGACGACCATGAGGCGGTGAACGGAGCCGCGGTCGTCGCCCACGAGCAGGGTGCGGGCACCGATGGCGATGCGTGCGACGGTCGCGTGCGCGCCGTCGGGCAGCGAGGCGGCGTCGCCCAGGACCCAGCCGTCCGCGTCGGGCCGGTCGGCGGTGTAGCGCTGCACGGTGCCGTCGGGCCAGACGACGAGCGCGTCGCTGCCGTCGGCGGTCGCGAAGACCCCGAGAGGCTTGGCGTCGCTCGGTGCGAGGGGCGTGAAGCGATCGGTCGAAACGCGGAGACGACCCGACGCGCCCATGAGCCCGCCGGCCTGGCGGACGCTGCCAACAACGATCTCGCCGGACTCGAGGGCGGCTACGAACGACCAGCGACGGTCGCCGATGCCGCGGGCGTCGATGAGTGTGATCGTTTCGCCGGGTGCGACCTCGGCGGAGACGGGCTCGCCCAGCTCGAGGTCCCAGACGCGGAGGACGCCGTCGGCGTCGCGCCGCGCGTAAGCGTCGTCGCCCAGTGTGCCCGCGGACAGGCGGAGGGCGGCCTCGATCGTCGCGCGTTCCTCGGGGGCGAGGATCGCCTTGGCCTCGACGGGCAGGGCGGTGAGGCGGGCGGGGAGCGTCGCTTCGTCGAGCGGACGCTGCACATAGCCGAAGCTGCGGGCGAAGAGGGAGCCGTCGTCGAGGGCGAAGACGCCCATGCCGGAGGGGTCGAACGCGTGGGCGGTCGCGGTGCGGTCGGCCTCGATCAGCGATCGCTCGGCGGTGATGCGGCCCGCGTCGACATCGATGGTGGCGATGCGGGCGTCGGTGGTCATCGCGACGACGCGGCCCGGGCCGGCGTCGAGACGGAGCGCGGCGACGGGGGGCGCGGCGATCTCGGCGGCGTCGGTCGCGGGCTCGGCGAGGTCACCTCCCCGGAGCAGCGGCGCGGCGCTGTCGAAGAGGAAGAGGCAGATGCCGAGCATGGCCGCGAGGACCGCGAGCCCGCCGGCGGTGATGATGAACTGCGCAGCACGATCCGAGACCTTCACCCAGGGCGAGGTCGATCGTGCCATGCCGCGCGTGCCGCTCGTCTGCGTCATCGTGTGGCTTCCCAGGCCGGGGCCTGGCGTGGGTTCAGAAGCCCGGCTTCAGCCCGAGTCGGGTGAGCTCCTCGCGGGCGACCTCGGCGGAGACGGGGAAGGAGCCGTCCTTGATGACCTGCTCCTGGCCCTCGCGGCTGAAGACCACGCGGACGAAGCGCTCGCGGAGCAGGTCGATGCCGTCGCGTGCGTCGTAGTTGATGTAGAGGTTGAGGAAGCGGGCGAGGGGGTAGTCGCCCGAGTAGGCGGTCTCGACGCCCGGGGCGTAGGCGGTCTCGCCGGTGTCGAAGGCGATGGGGACGACCTTGACGCCGGGGGTCTTGTAGCCGATGCCGGAGTAGCCGATGCCCATGCGGTCGGTGGCGATGGCCTGGACGACGCCGGCGGAGCCGGGCTGCTCCTTGACGGTGTTGCGGAAGTCGGCGCCGTCCATCGCGGCCTCCTTGAAGAACTTGTAGGTGCCGCTGGCGCTGTTCCGTCCGTAGAGGCTGACGCGGCGGGTGCGCCACTTCCAGTCGGTGACGCCGAGGTCGCCCCAGGTGGGCTCCTCGCCCGAAACGCTGAACGCGCGGCGGAGGTCGGCGAGGCTGAGCGACTCGATGGGGTTGTCGCGGTGCACGAAGACGGCGACGCAGTCGACGGCGACGCGGAGCTGGGTGGGCGGGTAGCCGAACTCCTCGGTGAAGCGGGCGACCTCTTCCGGGCTCATCTCGCGGGACATGGCGCCGAACTGGGCCTGGTTCTCGATGAGCGCGGGGGGCGCGGTGCTGGAGCCCTTGCCCTCGACCTGCACGCGGACGGAGGGGTGATGCTTCTGCATCGTCTCGGCCCAGTGGGTCATGAGGTTGAGCATGGTGTCCGAGCCGACGAGACGGAGGTTGCCTCCGACGCCTTCGGCGGGCGTGTACTCGGGCAGCTTGGGGTCGACGCGGACATCGTCGGCGGCCGCGGCCCCGGGGGCGGCGAAGAGGCCGACGAGGGCCGTGCAGAGGGTGGCGATGAGGGCATAACGGCGCGTGTGTGTCGTCATGCGCGGATCATACGAGCCGCCCTCGATTCAGCCACCGCCCTCGGCCGGTGCCCGGCGCATCCCGGCGCCCATGCGGACCGACGCGGAGCCCGAACTCGAGACGACACGGCCGTCGCGGGCCGAGACGAACTGCGCTGTCAGGCTCGTGGGCTGGTTGCGGACGCGGTCCTGACCCGGGGGAAGCCGGAGGCCGAAGACATAGCCCTCGCCCGGGGGGAGCGACTGGGCGGCTTCCTCTGAGGACTCGGGTGAGAAGGACCAGCGCCCGAGCTCTTGGCCGTCCTGATCCCGCAGGAGGAAGCGGAATTCGCCTCTTTCCCGCAGCGGGAGGGGGTGGACATCCGCCGGGGCGAACAGGTAGACGACGACGGGCACGGTGTCGGGGTAGCCGTTGGCGTCGGCGTCGGTGGGCACGCCGGCGACGAGGAGCATCTGCGAGGCCCGGGTGCCGGGCGGCGCGGGCTTGACGGCGCGGCCCGATCCGGAGTCGGCGTTGACGGGGTTTCCGCCGCGGGTGACCTCGGTCACGCAGCCCGGCAGGAGGGCGAACACCCCCACCGCAACGAGCGCGAAGATCGTGTTAATCCTCTTCACCGGGGCCTCCCTGCCGCCACCACGCCGGATCCTGCTGCAGGACGGCGCCCGCGGGCGGCTCCTCGCCTGGACGGAACGGGCCCATGAGCGCCTCCTCGGGCAGGTACACGGGCGGGACCTCGACATTGGCGATCGGGTTGCGATCGAGCGCCTGGAGCAGGGAGGACTTGTCCTCGACCGCCCGCAGCGTCTTCTCGAAGATGTCGTCCTGCACGAACTCGGCCGCGGGGCTCTCGCCCGGGATGACGACCGGCGTGAGGATCACGAGCAGCTCGGTCTTGACATTCTCGCGCTTCAGCGAGCGGAAGGGCAGGCCCAGGATCGGGATGTCGCCGAGGAAGGGCACCTTGCTCTCGCGCTCCTCCGCGGTCGTCTGGATGAGCCCGCCGATGACGACGGTCTGCCCGTCCTTGACAGTCACCGTCGTCTCGACGCGGCGCTGCGTGATGATCGGGCTCTCGATCTGGTCGCCGATGGGCGTGGTGCGGGCGCTCACCGAGGAGATCTCGGGGGCGATGTCCATGCGGACGAAGCCGTCCGCGGAGATCGAGGGCGTGACATTCAGGATGATGCCCACATCGCGTCGCTCGACCTCGGCCGTGACTCGCTCGCCGATCCGGTCGGAGCCGGTCACGATGCCGACATCTTCACCGACCTGGATGAAGGCTTCCTCGTTGTTGTTGACGGTGACCTGCGGGCGGCTCAGGACCTCGAGCTTGCCCCGCGTCTCGAGGGCGCGGATGAGCAGGCTGAAGTCGGTGCTCGACACGCCGAAGTTGGGCACGCCGATCGCCGTCGCCACGCCGGCCCCGGCGGCGAAGCTCTCGAGGACATACTGGTCGCCGAAGATCCTCGACTCCGGCACGGTCAGGCCGACATTGATGTCCATGCCCCAGGTCTGTGAATCGTCGAGCGTCACCTCGGCGAGCAGCACCTGGATCATCACCTGCGGCGGGGCCGCGTCGAGCTCGCTGACAATCGACTGCACCGCGTCGATGTACCTGGGCGAGGCGGAGATCAAGAGCTTGTTGCTCTTCGCGTCGCCGACGACGGTGACCTCCTGCTCGAGCTGGCGGGCCAGAGAGCCCGAGAGCTGCGGGCCGAGCGTCGAACGGAGCAGGTCGGCCTCGCCCGAGAAGTAGTTGGTCAGCACCTCTTCGATCTCGGTCGCGTCGGCATTGCGGAGGTGGTAGACCAGCCGCTCGCGCTCGTTGGCCTCGACGGAGTCGAGCTCCGTCACGACCTGCCGCACCTCCTCGAGGTACTCACGCGTCCCTGAAACGAGCAGCGTGTTCGTGCGCCGGTCGACCGTGATCGCGAGCGCCTGCCGCTCATCGGGCACGGGAGTCAGCGTCCGCTCGCCGATTGTGTCGGCGCCCTCGCGGTCGAGCGCCTCGCCGCCGCGGGGGACGAGCACGAGCCGGTCACCCTGCTGCTCGAGCGCGAACAGATCGCGGAGCAGGAGGGCCATCTGCTGGGCGTCGGCGTTCCCGAGCCGGAAGCTCGCGATCTGCCGGTCGCCGCGCGTTTCCTCGTCGAGGTCGCGCACGATGCCCTCGATGAGGGCCATGATCTCGGGCGGGGCCGAGATGAGGACCGAGTTCGTCCGCAGGTCCGGCGTCAGGCGGACGCGCTCGCGGACCGACGCGTCGATCGTCGCCTCGAGGGCGTCGCCGTCGCCGAGGGCTTCCTCGATCACTTCCTGGTGGAAGCGGAGCCGCGTCGCCTGCCGCTCGTTCGCACGGTTCCCGCTGATGGGCCGCCCGGCGAGCAGGCCCTCGACGAGCCGCACGATCTCGAGGGCGTTGGCCGCCCGCAGCGTGACTCGCTTGACCTCCTGCACCGCCTCGACGCGGGCGGTATCGAGCTGCTCGACGAGCCGGCGGACCGCCTCGACATCTCCGGGCGTGCCGCTCACGATCAGGGCGTTCTGCCGCTCCGACGGGTAAACGCTGACCGCGCCGCGCCCGCGCTTCTCGTTCTCGCGATCGACATAGAGCTCGTTCACGGCGTCGGCGATCTCGCCAGCGCCGCCGGCGCTCTTCACGGGCACCAGCTCAAGCACCTCGCTCTGGTTGGCCGCCGCACCACCCTCGGTCAGCACGCCGATGAGCTCGTTGACGAGCGCGAGGTTCTCCTCGCTGGCGGCGACGATGAGCAGGTCGCTCGCCTCGACGGCCTCGATGCTGAAGACATCGCCGGGCCCCTCGGGCCGCCCGCCGCGCCGCGCCGCCTGGATGCGCTCGCGCATCAGCCGGTCGATCTTCGGCGCGAGGTCGCGGACATCCGCCCCCGGCACGGGGATCACATGCAGCCCGACGGCGTACTTGGCCTCGGGCTGGTCGAGCGTCGCGAGCAGACCCTCCAGGACCTCGAAGCTCTTGCGGCTCGTCGAGACGATCAGCGTGTTCGTCCTGACATCAACGCTCAGGCTCAGCCGGTCCTCGGGGCGGGCGTCGGGCAGACGCTCGCGCCCACGGAACACCTCCTGAACCACATCGGCGACGCGGTCGGCCGCGGCGTGCTCCAGCGGGAACACGCGGACCGAGTTGCTCGCCGCGGCCTGCTCGACATCGAGCATGTCGAGGAGCGACCGCACGACCTCGAGGTTTGTGGAGGTGCCAACCACGATGAGCGCGTTCAGCGTGGGCTCGGGCACGATCAGGAGGTTGCTGAGCGGCGCGAACAGGTCGCTCTCCACCCGGCGGGGGTCGACATCCTCGCCGCTCTCCGCGAGCACACGCAGACGCCCGACCTGCCGCTGCAGGGCCGTGGCCTCGGGCGTGCGGTCGAGCCCCTGCACCAGCACCTCGTCGAGCAATTCGGCCATGCGGCCGGCGTCGGCGTACTCGAGGGGAACGATCGTCGTCTCGAGCCAGCCGCGTTCGTCGTCGTCGCGGTCGAGGTCATTGACCAGCACCTCGACGAGCGCCACCGCCTCCTCGCGGCCCGCGACGATGAGCGTGTTGGTCCGGCTGTCGACGCTGACGGTCACCTCGCCCACGAGGGCCTGGCCCGTCGCGGTCGTCGGCAGGCCGCGACGCTGCGTGCCGGGCAGGCGGCTGAGCGCTTCGCCCCGGCTGAAGAGCTCGTCGATGACGCGCTTGATGCGGTCGGCCGAGGCGTTGTCGAGCGGGAACATCCGCACCACGACGGCGTCGCCGATCGGCAGCGTGTCGAAGAGCTTCACGACCTCCGCCACCGCTTCCACATTCGCGGGCGACGACGCGACGATCACCGCGTTGCTCTGGGCATCGGCGATCAGTCGGATCGGGACGGAGAGATCGAGCTCGACGGGCTCGGCGTCGAACCCGGGCCGCTCGAGTTGGAGTCGACGCACGCGCTCGGCGACCGCCGCCGCGGGAGCCGTCTTGCCGTCGGCGTCGCTCGCCCGCAGCATCTGGTCCACGAGCGAAACGATGCGGTTTGCGTCCGCGACCTTCAGCGGGATTACGGCCGCGGTCTGCTCCGCGCCGCCCGGCTCGGCGTCGAGCGCCCGGACCAGTTCACGCACAACATCGGCGTCGGCCGCACCCGCGGTCACGGCGATCGCGGGACGCGGCTCGAGCGACACGACGGCGACCGGCTCGGACACGAGGCTCGGGCGGTCGCCCTGCGGGCCGCGGGTGATGCCGAGCTGATTCAGCAAACGGACCATGTCGGCGGGCGCGGTGTTCGCGAGCTCAAGGATGATCGCCTCGCCGCCCGGCGCAACGACGCCCTCATTCTCGCCGGCCGCGGGTTCCGTTTCGGGTTCCGCCTCCGGCGCCGGCCCCTCGAGCTCCTCGACCAGCGCCATCGCCCGGTCGTACACCTCGCGGCTCGAGCTCACGATCAGCGTGTTCGTCGCCGCGTCCGCTTCGATCGCGAGGGGCTCGCCGCGCCGCTGCGCCACCGGCGCGAGCGTCCGCTGCAGCGTCTGCCGCAGGCGGGCGGCGCTGAGCGTGCGGAGCCGAATGACGCGGGGCGTCGCCTCGGCCCGGCCGGCCTCTTCCATCAGGGCGAGCGCGAGCTGGCGGATGTCCTCGAACTCGTCCTGCGCCGCCCGCACGATCAGCGTCTGCGTCGCATCGTCGCCGATGATCACCGCCTGCCGCGGGCTGCCCGAGCGGAGCTGGTTGTTCACCAGCACGCGCCGCACGCTATCGGCGATCGCCGACGCCCGTGCCCCGCCCACGACCGGGATCAGCCGGGCCTCGGGCAACGCCAGGAAGTCCGGCACATCGAGCTTCGCGACAATATTGCGGATGAGCTCGAGCTCTTTTCGCCCCGCGAAGACGATCAGGCTGTTCGTCTGCACCTCGGCCGAAACGCTGGGCGTCTCCTCGCTCGTCACGAGCACGGTCGGCTCGATGAAGTCGCGGTCGTTGTTCCGCCCTCGCTGGGCCGCCTGGATGCGGGCCCGCTCGCGCTGGAGTTCCTGCTCCAGCGGCGCCCGGAAGCCTTCGTTCAGCGCCCGCGCGACGCCGGCCGCGTCCGCGTGCATCAGCGGGATCACCACGAGCTGCCGCGAGGTGTCGTACTCCTCGGTATCGAGCCGCGAGAGCAGCGCCCGGATGTCCTCGAACAGCGTCTCGTCCGCGCTGATGACGAGCGAGTTGCTCGCCGGGTCCGACAGGATCGTCACCGCCCGCTCCGCAGGGCCCGCCGCCTCGGGCGCGAACCGACCGTAGAACACCCGCAGCGCCTCGGCGGTCTGCTCCGCGTCGGCAAACCGCAGCTTCACGAACTCCGTCCGCCGGTCCTGCTTCTCCGGCACATCGAGCTGCTCGACCATCTGCTCGATGAACGGCATCGCGTCGGAGCTTGCCGTCACGCTGATCGAGTTGCCGGTGAACCCCGAGTCGAAGCTCGGCGCCGGCTCGCCGGGGCTCCTGGGCCTCGCCGAGACCATCCGCCGCAGGATCATCTCCGTGTCCGCCGCCTCGGCGTGCTTGAGCTCGAACCGGCGGAACTCGACGGGCGAGCTCGTCAGCGGCGTGTCGAGCTTCTCCACCTGCTCCATCACGAGCCTGACCGCCTCGTCCGAGCCGGTCACCAGCAGCGCGTTCGTCCGTTCCACCGGCGTGATGTTCACCCGCACATTCTCGGGCAGCGACTCCCGCAGCGCCCGCGCGACCTCCGTCGCCCGCGCCGACTCGAGCTGCACCGTCGCCATCCGCCCGGATTCCTCGCGGTTCACGCGGTCCAGCTCGTTCAGCAGCTCGCGGACCCGCCCCTGCTCGTCCTCCAAGGCCGAGACGATGATCGCCCCGCGGCTCGGCTGCGGCGTCACGATCACCTCGTCCTCAGAACGCCCCCGCCTCGGGAACATCGCACGCACCGTGTTCGCCGCCTCGCGCGGGTCGGCATTCGCGAGCGTGTACACCTCGATCGTCCGTCCCTCGCCCAGCTCCGGCTGGTCGATCTGCCCGACGAGGTCCTTCAAGAGCTCGATATCCGCCGCGGGCGCCGCGACGATCAGCGCGTTCCCCTCAGAGCTCCCCAAAATCGTCACCGCGTCCGCGTTCCGCCCCTCGGACCGCGCCCGCTCGCGGAAGAACCGCTGCAGACTGTTCGCCGCCCGCCCCGCCTCGGCGTGCTTGAGCACCACGGTCTCGATCACCTGCTCCTCGCCCGCCGCCGCCGCGGCGATCTGCTCGATCTGCTCGGCAGCCTTCGCGACCGACTGCTCCGGGCCGACCAGCACCACCAGCCGCCGCGCCTGATCGACCTCGACCTGCACCTGCGCCGGGTCCGGCCCCTGCCACCAGCCCCAGTCCGGCGTCTGCGTCGTCTGCTCGATCAGCCGCTCGAGCGCCCGCAGGTCCCCCGCCGCCACCTTCACCGCCCGCACCACCTTCGACCCGTCGTTCACCCGCGGCTGGTCCAGCTCCGCGATGATCCGCTCGAAGGTCTCGAACGCGTCGCCCGAGCCGAACAGGATCACCGAGTTCGTCGTCGCGTTCACATCGACGACCACCTCGTCGGCCGCCTGCCCGCTCTGCGCATTCGACCTCCGCCGCCAGCTCACCTGCCAGCCGATCTCCTCCAGCGTCGTCTGGATGCTCGACGCCTGGATGTGCTGCAGCGGGATCACGCGGAACTGCGTCTCCCCCAGCTCGTTCGGCGCATCGAACTGCGACGCCAGCTCCGCGATCTGCTCGTAGTCCTGGTCGCTCGCCGCGATCACGAGCGTCCCGCTCGTCCTGTCCCCGATGATCGCCGCATCCCCGCCGCGCCCACCCCGGCCCCCGCGCCCCACCCGCGCCCGCTGCTGGAAGAACCGCTGCAGCTCCCGCGCCACCAGAAACGCGTCCGCCCGTTCGAGCTTGATCGACCGCACCGGGTACGCCTGCGCCTCGGCCACATCGACCTGCGCCACGATTCCCTTTATCTCCGAGAGCTCGTCCTCGGCCGCCCGCACGATCAGCACACCCGTGTCGTCCTGCGCCGTCACGCGCACCCGCTCGGCCCGCGCCGGATCTCGCCCGACGATCACTTCCTCGATCACCCGCTCCACGGCGCTCGGCCGCGCGTGCTGCAGGGCGATCACCTCGAGCCGCAGGTCGTCGCGCTCCACCGACACATCGCTCGCCGCGACCAAGCCCTCGATCTCGTCGTGCTGATCGCCGCTCGCCGTGACGAGCAGCGTGTTCGTCCGGTCGTCCCACACGAACCGCGCCCGCGGCACATTGCCCGCCCCCGGCCCCTGCCGCTTCGCGTCGATCAGTTGCTGCAGCGTCCGGCCCAGGTCCTGCGCGTCCGCGTTCTCCAGCGTGTACCGCCGGATCTCCATCCGCTCCGACGCCGCGCTCTGGTCAATCAGCGAGACGAACCGGTCCACCAGCCCGAGTGCCTCCCGCGGCGCACTGATGATGAGCTGCCCACCGTTCGGGCTCGCCGCCACCGCGATATCCCGCGGGTCGATCTTTCCCTTCACGCTCCCGCCGTCGCCGAGGAGCTCCACCTCCGCGCCGCGGAGCAGCTGCGCTTGCCGCCCGCGAGGAGATCCGCTGAAGAGGTCCTGCACCGTCCGCGCCGCCGTCCGCGCGTCCACATTCGTCAGGGGGTACACCTTGATCGACACCCGCTGCGTCCGCTCCAGCCTTGCCACCCCGCGGATGACATCCGCGATGGCCGCGAAGTCCGTCTCGTTCGCCCAAACCACGAGCGTCCCCGCGTCCTCGTCGGGCGTCACCGCCACCGGCCCCGTGAACCCACCCGGGTTCTGCGCGTTCGCACGCCCCACCTGCCGCACCGTCTGGTTGATCAGGTTCGCCACCTGCCGCGCATCCGCCCCGCCCGGCAGCTCGACAAACCGGATCGCCGTGGGCTCCGCGGGGATCTGCCGCTCCACCTCATCCGCCAGCCGCGCCAGCTCGTCCGTCGCCCGGGGCGACCCCACCACCACCAGCGTGTTCGTCACCGGGTCGACCGCGATCGTGATCTCCGGCTCGTCGTCTTCTCCGTCCGTGACCTGCGTCGCCGCGACCGACATCAGCGCCGCACGCACGAACCCGAACCGCCCCCCGAACTCAAAGGGATCCACCTCAAGGAGCGAGCCGCCCGGCCCCCCGGGCGCGTCCGCCCCCTCCGGCTCCGGTTCCTCGTCCTCCCCATCACTCAGAAGCTCATCAACCCCAACCACCTTCACGCGCACCCCGCCCCGCCGTTCGTACATGCGCCGGATCGTCTGCGCCACCTCCGCTGCGCTCGCGCGCGACCGGTCCACCGGGATCGTCCGCCACTGCCGCCCGGTCCGAAGCGTCGCCTTATCGAGGTCGTTCGCCAGCGACTCCACCAGCCGCATCTGGTCCCGCGTCGCGCTCACGATCAGCGAGTTGCTCGACCGATCCACCCGGATCGTCGGCGGCTGCGTCACGCTCGGGTCGTCCGCGAAGACGGCTTCGATGTTCTGCTGCAGCTCCACCGCGTCCGCGTTCGCGAGCGTGATCACCCGCACGCTCCGCCCGCCGCCGGGCCGCGCGTCGGGGTCCACATCCAGCTCGGTCACCACCTCCGACGCCAGCTCCAGCACCGCCAGCGGCGCGCTGATCACCAGCGCGTTCAGCCGGCGCTCCGGCTCCACGCGGATCGGCGTGGGCTCCTGGCCGCCCTGCTGCGCCCGCTGCATGCGGGCGCTCTCCTGCACCCACCAGGGCAGGCGGTCGATCGGATCTTCTTTCTCAAGGACGCCCTGCACGATCGGCGCCAGCGTCTCCGCCCGCGCGTACTGCAGGAACACCGTCCGCACCCCCACCTCCGCCGGCTCCGACGCGACCTCGTCCATCGCCTCGATCAACTCGCCCGCCCGGGACAAGGTCGCCGCGCTGCCCGCCACCACCACCGAGTTACTCCCCCGCTCCGGCGTGATCACCGGCCGCGTCTCCCCGGGCTTCGCCTGCGCCTCCAGCGCCCGCGACAACGCCGACGACACGCTCTCCGCGTCCCCCCGCGTCAGGCGGAACACCCGGACATCCGTCGCCCCCTCGCCCCGCGGCTCATCCAGCGCCGCGATCAGTTCTTCCGCCATCCCCATCAGGGGCGCCGGCACGCTGACGAGCAGCCGGTTCGTCTCCGCCTCCGCCGTCACCCGCGGCGCCGGCACCGCCAGCCCCGCCTCCGCGGCCCGCCGAAGCGACTCGGGCCAACGGCTCCGATCCCCAAGCATCTGCGACAGCGTGCCCGCCACCGCCCGCGCATCCGCGTTGTCGAGCGTCACCGTGCGGATCTCCGCCGACGGCGCCGCCGGGCTCCGCTCGTCAAACTCCGCGAGCAGCCGCACCGCCTCCGATGCCTGTTCGTCGGTGCCGATCACCAGCACCACGCCGCTCGCCTGGTCCGCCGTGATCTCGAGCGCCTTGCGACCCTGCGGCAGCGTCTCCCGTGCCACGCGGCTCACCGTCTCCGCGAGCCGGCGCGGGTCCGCGCGGCCCGGCGTGTAGGTCATCACCTTCCGGTCATCGTCGCTCGACGGTCGGTCCAGCCGCTCGATCACGCCCCGTGCCAGGTCGATCGTCTCCGCCGGCCCGCTCACGATCAGCGCGTTCGTCCGTCCCTCGACCTCCACGCGGATCGGCGTCGTCTCCGGCAGCCGCCCCCGGCTGTACCGCAGCTGCATCATCAGCACCCGCGGGTCCGTCTGCTGCTGATCGACGAGCAACCGCTGCACCGTCTGCGAGATCGCGCTCGCGTCCGCGTGCTCCAAGGGGAAGGTCTCGATCGACGGCTTCTCTGGGTCAAAGGGTTGACGGTCCAGGGGCTCGATCAGCTCCTGCACCTTGTCCAGGTCCCGGCTCGGCCCGCTCAGGACGAGCGCGTTGCTCGCCATCGCCGCCAGCACGCGCACGAGCGCCGGCTCACCGCTCGGCAGGTCCATCGTCGGCAGGCTCTGCGAAACCGTCCGCGCGACCTCCCCCGCCTCCGCGAAGGTCAGGGGCACCACCCGCACGCTCGCCCGCCCGATCTCCGCGCCCTCGGTATCGAGCGCCTCGATCAGCCGCGCCGCGACCTCCTGCAACTCCTCCGGAGCGTTGATGATCAGCGTGTTGCTCGCCTTATCCGCCGCGACCTCCAGCACCTCGCCGTCCATGCCCGCGGGCACCGCCGCCGCCCCCACCGCCCGCTGCTCCCGCAGCCGCGCCGAGAGCATCTGCCGCACCGTCGCCGCCAGCCGGTCCGCCCGCGCGTGCTCCAGCGTGTACAGCTTCAGGACCGTCGCCGACCGGTTCACCGGGCCGTCCAGCTCCTTCACCAGGGCATCGATCTGCTCGAACGACGCCGAAGGCCCGCTCACCACGATCGCCCGCGTGCTCGGCTCCACGCTCACCGTCACGGGCGTCCGACCCGCCGCCGCGAGCGCCCCCGTGTTCGCCAGCTGCTGGATCGCCCGCGACACCGCGTTCGCGTCCGCCCGCTCCACGCGGTAGGTCTTCACCTCGACATCGTCGCCGACATTCAGCGTGTCCAGGTTCTCGACCAGCCTCTCGAACCCGTTCAGCCGGTTCGCCGGCGCGTCCACAATCAGCGAGTTCGTCGTCGGGTCCGCACGGACGAACACTTCCTTGCGGCCCTGCAACCAAGGCATGGGCCGCCCCCGGTTGTCCACCGGCATCGGCGGCTCCGGGTACATCTGGTCCATCGTCCGCGCCAGCTCATCCGCCCGCGCCACCCGCAGCGGGAACACGCGGATCTCCCGACCCTCGCTGTCGAACGCCTGGCTCTCGTTGAGGTCCCGCACGATCGACTCGATCTCCGGCAGCACCTCCTCGTGCGCACTGATGATCAGCGTGTTCGTCGCCGCGTCCGCCTCGATATCCACTGGCCGCAGCGCCCGCTCCTCCGCCGTCCGACGGCTGTAGCTCCGCTGCAACACCTGCGCGATGTTCCCCGCGTCCGTCGACCGAAGCCGCAGAATCCGAAGCGGCGGCCGATCCGCCGTCTGCCGATTATCCAGGCTCCGAATCAGCGGTTCGACGATCCGGAACTGCGCCGGCTGCGCCGCCACCATGATCGCGTTCGTCGCCTCGATCACCTCGAAAACCGGCTCCGGCCCGCCGTCCGCCCGCAAGCTCTCGCTCTTCGCCGAAAGGTCCCGCAGGAACCCCACGACATCCTGAGCCTTCGCCAGCCGCAGCTCGATCAGCCGCACCTCCCGCGCCGGCCCCACCTGCTCCTGCAACTCTTCCAGGATCCGCATGAACCGGTCCATCGCCTCGCGATCCGCGACGACCTCGAGGGAGTTCGTCCCCTCGTCCACCGTCACATCAACAGGCCCCGCCCCCGGGATCTGGCTGATCTGGCTCTCATAGATCGTCATCGCCCGGTCGCGCACATCCCCCGCCTGCGCGTTCGCGATCGGCACGATCCGAAGGCCCCGCTCCACCGGCACCGCCGTCAGGTCACTCAAAACCTGCTCGACCTTCTCGAAGGTCACCTCATCGCCCGCGACGATCAAAGTCGAGCTCCGCGGCTCCACCTCGATCACCACATCCACCTTCTGCTTCCCGTTCTGCGCCGGGCCCGAAAGCGTCCCCTGCCGCGCGAGCCCCTGCAGCATCCGGCTCACCGCCTGCGGGTCCGCACCCACGATCTGGTAAGTCCGCAGCTGCGCCACCGGCGCCACCTCGACCCGGTCCAGCGTCTCCGCCAGCCGCTCCAGGCTCTCCCGCCGCTCCACCGGTGCATCGATGATCAAACTGTTGCTCGAGGGATCCGCCGAAACGGTCACCTCCTTCTTCTCCTGCAGCCAAGGCATCGCGTTCCCGCGACGATCCCGCGGCATCGGCGGCTCCGGGTACAGCTTGTCCATCGCCTGCGCGACATCCACCGCCCGCGCCGCCTTCAGCGGGAACAGGAAGGTCTCCCGCTCCGGCCCGTCCGTCCGCTCCTCGTTCAGCTCATCCACGAACGCCTGGATCTCAGGCAGCAGCTCCGGATGCGCACTGACGATCAGCGTCCCCGTCGCCGCGTCCGCCCGGATCTGCACCGGCCGCGCCGACCGATCCGCCCGATCCCGGCTGCTGTACTGCTGATTCAGCATCGCCGCGACCGCGTTCACATCCGCCTGCCGCACCTGCAACAGCTTCAAGGGCGGCAGATCCGTCTGATCCACCACATCCAGCCGCCGCACGAAGTCCGCAATCATCCGATGCTGCGCATCCTCCGCCGTCACCAGAAGCGAATTCGTCCGCTCAACGATCTTGATCTCCGGGTCCGGCACACGCCGAGCCGCGTCCACCGGGTCCGCCGACGCCAGCAGCTCCTGCAGCGGCCCCAGCACCTTCGACGCGTCCGTGTTCCTGACATCCACGATCCGCGTCGTCCGGTCCGGCGGCAGCAACTGCTGCGCACGGTTCAACGCGTTCTGGAACAGCCGCACCGCCTCCGGCTTCCCGCGCAGGATCAGGCTCCCGCTCGCACGGTCAAACTCCGCCGCGACCTCCCCAAGCTCCTGCTCCCGCCCCGTCGCATCAACCTCGTACAGCTCACGCGTCCGCGCGATCAACCCCTCCGGGTCCTCCCCGCGCACACGCACGATCTGCACCGTCCGCTCGCCCGGCTGCGTGCTGTCCAGCCGCTCGACCAGCTCACCGATCACCGCGAACTGGCTCGCGTCCGCACGCACAAGCAGCGTGTTCAACTCGTCCAACGCCTCAAAGCTCGGCGGCGTAAACGGCCCCCCGTCGTCCGGCGTCAAGAGCGGCCGACTCAGCCGCTGCAGCTGCCCCACGATCGCGCTCGGCTTCGCCGTCTCCAGCCGGTAGGTCCGCGTCTCGATGTCCGCCCGATCGAGCAGCCGCAGGAACTCGCCGATCCGCCGGTGCTGCTCCGCCTCCGCCGTCGCGCGGAGCGCGTTGTCCAGCCCCGCCGCCACCACGATCTCCGCCGCCTCCACCCGCCGCGTCCGATCGATCGGCCCCATCTGCTCAAGCATGGACCGAAGAGGCTGGATCACCTCCGAAGCCCGCGCCTGCCGCAGCTCGTACACACGCTGATCCCGCGTCGGAGGCGTCAACTGCCGAAGCTCATTGAGCACCTGCTCAAACTGTCGCACGCCCCCAGCGGTCCCCGTCAGGATCACCCGACCCGAAGCGGCGTCCCACTCCGCCTTCACCTCACCCGCCTCGCGCTCGTCGAGCCCGGCCACACGCTCCGCGTACAGCGACCGCGCCCGGCTCAGCACCGCCTGCGGGTCATCGCCGAAGAGCGACACCACCCGCGTCTGCCGCCCACCCGGAAGCGGCGTATCCAGCTCGCGCAGCGTCCGCTCGATCGTCTCGAAGCTCCCCGCCGGCGCCCGCACAAGCAGCACGCCAAGCCCGTCCAACGCCTCGATCTCCGGCGCCGTCCACGCCGACCCGTCCGCCGGACGCAGCACCGCGTTCACCGCACGGCTCAGCTCACCCGCGAGCTGGCTCGGCGACCGATGCTCCGTCTCGAAGGTCCGCTGCTCCGCCCGCGGCGCCATCGCACGCTCCGCCTCGCGAAGCACACCCTCGAACCGCGAGATCCCCGCCCGGCTCCCGACGAGAAGCACCGTCCCCGAGTTCGGGTCCAGCGTGGCCCGCACCGGGTCCCTCTCCGCCGCGTCCGTCAGCCCGTCCACCCGCCGCGCCTCGTCGAGCACAGCCGACGCGTTCGCCCCGAGCGACACCCGCCGCACTTCCTGCGAGACCTCGGGCCGCGTATCGAGCCCGGTGATCAGTTCCTCGAGTGCATCCAGGTCCGAAGCCGGCCCCGCCGCGATCAGCCCACCGTTGCCGGGCGAAGGCGCGATCCGCAGCACCCGCACCTGCCGGGGCGTCATCAGCCGCCGCGCCAGCCCCTCCGCCTCGCCCGGGCTCAGGTAGGTCAGGTCGATGACCCGTGCCCCCGTCACCTCGCGCTCCCCACCCTCGACCGCCGCCGGGTCCAGCTCACCGATCAGCGCCGCCGCCTGCAGCACCTGCGCCGCTTCGCCGACAACGACAAGCTTCCCCACACCGTCCAACGGCAGCACCTTCGGCCGCCGCATCTCGCTCAGCCCGCGGAACAACGCGTCGAGCTGCTGCGCCGCCTCGCGGGGCGTCACCGCCTCCAGCGTGAACGAACTCATCCGCTCCTCGCCCGCCTCGCCCACAGCCCCCTCGGGCCGGTCGAGCATCGCGACGAGTTCCTCCACCGCGCTCATCCGATCCGGCGGCCCCACCGCCACCACCGCGTTCAGCCGGTCGTCCGCGCTGAGCTTCAGGGGCGGCTTGCTCACATCGTCGATGATCTGCGGGTTCTGGTTCTTGTCCAGGTTCATGATCTGCTCCCGCTCCGGAACCAGACCACGAAGAGTCCCCACCGCCGCCGCCGCCGTCAGATGCTCGAGCGGGAACAACCGCAGCGCCGTCGACTGCGGCCGCACCGCGTCGATCCGATCGAGCAGCTCGCGGATCCGCTTCACCTGCGGCGCCGTCTCGATCACCACCAGCATGTTCTGCGCATCGATCGCCCGCACCATCCCCGGCGCCTTCACCAGGGGCGCCACCTGCTCGGCCACCTTCCCCGCGATCGCGTTGCTCAAGGGGATCGTCGCCGTCACATACTGGCTCCGATCCACCCCGTTCAGGTTCGAGGGATCGACCATGTCGATCGGCGACCGCGCCGCGTCCTCCAGGCTCCGCAGGTACAGGAAGTTCTCCTCCCGAACCAGCTGCACATTGTGCATCCGCAGGTTCAGGTTCAGGATCTCCATCGCCTCTTCAAGCGAGTACCGCGACGCCGAGATGAAGCTCATCGTCCCGCCGGGCACCGCCGCCTGACGGATCACCGGAAGCCCCGTCTCCCGCGCAAAGAAATCGAGCACCGTCTCGAACGGAGCACCCGAAAAGTTGAAGCGCACCGTCGGCGCTGAACTTTCTTCACTTGTCTGCGCGTCCTGCGCGAACGCCGAACCCGACGCCGCCAACCACACTGCGCCGCCAACCAACAGGCGGACACACGCGACCATCGTCCGGTGCATTCCCGGGCTCCTTCTCACCAGCCGTCCGCGGCTGCCGTCACCGTCCACGGGACCAGACACGAACAGCCCCGCCGACCCCAGCTCCGCCGCCAATTCCCTCGGCCGTGTCGATCACCAGTCTACAGAATCCAGACCTACCCCGCCGCCGCCCGCAAGCCCACCTAAGTCCTTGCACGGCAAGGACTACCCAGCCGGCGCCCGGGCGGCAAGGGTTTGCCCCACCCCCACCGTCCACCGGGACCCCAGCCCCGCGAACACCGCCGACTCACCGTCCGCCGACTCCAGCGTGAACCCGAGCACACCCTGACCGGGCGTCAACACACGCGACTCGCCCGTGTCCGAACGCACCATCAACACCTCCACCCGAGGCCCCGCGCCCTCCGATGCGCCGCCCTCCGTCTCCACCACACCCGCCACCCGCCACCGGTCATACGGCGGAGGCGGAGGCGCCGGCGGCGCGACCGGCTTCTGCACCACACGCGTCGGCTCCGGCTCGGGAGGGGGAGGGGGCGGCGCCACGAACGGGTTCGTCCCCACCATCTTCATCAGGCTCGCCAGCCGCTCCGCGCTCGGCTCCGCCAGCGGCCCCTCCACCCCGGGCGACTCCACCTTCGCCCCCGGCGCAAACATCGTCGCGAACGCCACCGTCAGATCGAGCACATTCCGATCGCGCCCAGAGGGCTCCACTCGCACGCTCTCGATCCGGTGCATCCAGGGCTGCGCCTCCAGCACCGCGAGCGCCCGCACCACCTCCTCGATCGACCCGCTCCCCCGCACCGTCCCACGCAGCACCCGGAACCCCGGCCCCTCCTCGATCGCATCACGCAGCCGCTTGCTCAGCTTGCTCCGCCGATCCGTCGCCGGGTTCGTCTCCCCCCGCGGCTCCCCGTGACTCAGCACGACTTCCTTCAGCCCCGCCTCCACCGCCGCCCGACTCACGAGCGCCCGCACCAGGTGCTCCACCTCCTGGTCACTCGACGCCAGCATCCGCGAAGTAATCGCCCCCCACCGCTCCTTCACCCGCTCACCACGGATCAACGCCTCGCTCAACGCATCCACATCCCCGCGAAGCGATGCAAGCTCCTCCTTCTTCCCCGCCGCCGGCGACAGATACACCCGGTCCGCCGCGTACCACCCAACACCCACGACCGCGAGCACCCCGACCACCACAACAATCAACTTCACCCGGCTCACGGCGTCACCCCCTCACCCGAATCCGCCCCCGCTGTCTCTTCCGTCTCCTCCACCTCCAGCGGCGGCGCACTCGCATCCGACCGCAGATCCAGATCAAACTTCCCCGCCACCTCCTGCCCCCGGCTCTCCACCACCTCGTACAACCCAAGCCCCAGCAGCCGCGCCCGCAGGTCCGACGCCAGCTCGCGAGTCCGCACCCGCCCCGTCATCCGCGCATCCACAATCGCCCCGCCCCGATACGCCGCCGGATCCAAAACCGTCTCCCCCGCAGCAAACACCACCGCCGACCGCCCCGTCACGCTCACCTGGTCCAGCAACGCCTCCGGCGCCGGCGGCAACTGCGCCACCGCCGCCCGCAAGTGCCCCGGCACATCCGCCCGCGCACTCAACCAAGCCTCCGCATGCCCCACCCTCGCCCCCTCGAGCAAAAGCCCCGCGTACCGCCGCTGCAACTGCCCCCGCTCCTCCTTCAGCCGCGCAATCTCCGGGTCCATCGACCGCAGAGCCTTATCCGCAAACACCCACCCCGCGCCCCCCGCCACGATCACCGCGAACACCCCCGCCAAAACCAACTGCCGCGTCCGCGCCGCCGTATCCGGCGGCCGATGCGGGTTCACAAAGTCAAGACACCGCTCCTTCTCCGCATCCAGCAGCGCCAGCCCAAGCAGCGGCAGCAACGGCCCCCGCAGATGCTCCGCGGCCTCCGACAGCCCCACATAGTGCTCATCGTCCGTCGCCGTCACACCCGTCGGCACACCCGTCGTCTCCGCGATCGCCTTCGCCGCCGCCCGCGCCACCCCGTCATCACCCAGCACCACCACCCGCCCGATGTCCCCGCCATCAGGCGACACCCGGTAGCTCACGATCGTCCGGCTGATCTCAACCGCAAGCCGCTCCGCCGCCGCTTCCGCATCCTCCCCCGCCCGCGGCCGCTCCACATCCACCCCGCGTGCAAACACCAGCCGCGCATTCCGCCCGACGAACGCCTCCGCCCCCCAGGGCTGCCACGCAACCCCGAGCACCCGCTCCCCACTCTCCGCAAGCTCCCCCTCCCGCAGCGCCACCGCCCGAGCCCCGCTGCTCCGAAGCCGCACCCCCGATAGCTTCAGCCCCGCCGCCGACACCGTCTCCCGGATCCGCTCCAAGGTCGGCTTCGGAATCGCCGCCGTCACCACACGCCCGTCCCCCTCCATCGGAGGCAGGTAATCAATCGCCAGCTCCTCCCCATGCGCCGCCGGCTGACGAAGCATCTGCAGCCGCACCGCCTCCCCAAGCTCCACGGGCCCAAGCCCCCCCGCCCCCGGCACCTCCAGAAGCTTCACGCTCACCTCGCCCCGAGGCACCGACACGATCACCGGGCTCTTCCCGATCCCCGCCTCCTTCAAACGCTCCGAAAGCCACGCCCCCACCGCCGCCGTATCCCCGCGCGCAGTGTCCCCCGGCATCACCCCCATCGCCGACCGCACGAGCCGCACACGCCCACGCCCGAGCGACACCTCCGCCGCGAGAAAGCCGTGCTTGTCGAGATCAACAACCGTCAAACGACCCATCAGCCATCACCTCCGCCAGTCCACCGACCCGTCCGCCGATCCACCCCATCCCCCGCATCCGCTCCCCCACCACCACCACCGCCCCCACCGCCGCCACCATCACTCCGCCCCTGCGTCCCCCGCCCCCGCCCCTCGTCGCCCCGCCCGCGCCCCACATCTTCCCGATCCCGCCCCCGCCGACCGCTCCCAAGCCCGAGCCCGCCGTCGTCCTCCTCCATCGCCTCCCCGTCCAGCCCGAACCCATCATCCCCCAATTCAAACGACCGCGCCAAGTCCTCCAGCGTCATCGGCCCCGCCATCTCCTCATCCTCATCCACCGCATCATCCAAGCCCCCAAACCCCGCCCCATCCTCCGCCACCCCGGCCAACACCGCCCGCTGCCTTTCCGCAAGCTCCAGCGAAGTCACATCCCGCAGATACGCCACCCTCGGCCGCGACCCGCTCACATCAATCACCGCCTCGTACACCACCCGATGCCGAAGCCGAGACCGAGCGCTCTCCCCAAACGGATCATCCCCGAACCCGGCCGCTTCCCCGCGCCCCCCCTCGATCATCACCCCAAACTCATCCGCCATCGGCAACCCACCCTCGATACCGCCCCCCCCATTTGGCCCTGTGGCCATTTGGTCTGTGGAGATTTGTTCAAAGCCCGCCTCCACCCGCACCCGCCACACCGTGCTCCGCGTCGTCACCCAGTCAGCCATCCGCGCAAACACCCCCGCCGGAACCGCCTCGCTCGTCACGGGCCAAGTGAGATCACGCAGCGCCTCCCCGTCCAGCCGCCCCCGCGCCTCCACCATCGCCCCCGCCAGCTCCCCGTTCATCCCCGGCAGCGCCCCCAAGACCTCCGCCGGTGCTCGCGTGATGTCCACCCGCCCGATCGCGTACGGATCGTTGCTGAACGCCAGCACATCCAGCACCGCCCCCCACATATCAACCGAGTTCTCTCCCTGCCCCGCCAACGCCCCGATCACATTCTCTCGACTCGTCGCCTCGACATTCTCGTCCTGCAAGAGCTCCGCCGCCATCGATCCCACGATCCCGTACCGATCCTCCCACTCCGCCTGCAACGACTCCGACCACGACCCCGCGACCACCAACCGCTCCGTCCCGGGCCCGATCTCCACCCGTCGCCCAGCCGGCGAAGACAGACCCGACGCATCGACACCCGTCGTCACCTCAGGATCGAACGCGTACGCCGTCAACAGGTCCCGCGTCCGCCCCCCGCCCCCATCCACACCAACCGACACGACTTCAACGCTCCCCGCACCCGCCCGATCCTCGCTCTCGCTATCGAGCAACCCCTTCGCCCCGTCCACCCCCGCCAGCTCATCCACACTCGCGTACACCCCGACCGAGCGACCCGAAACAATCGCCTCCGCCGCCGTCTCCGACACGCCGGGCAACGCCCCGAGCATCTCCGCCGTGGCCGCGTTGATATCCAGCCGCGCCGCCTCCGACCGCATGATCGATCCATCCTCAAACGCCACAAGCCGCACCACCCCGCGCCCAAGCCCGCCCGCGTTCTCGACAAGCACCCACTCCTCGGTCAGCACCGGGTCATCGCCCACCAGCAGCTCGTCCCGCTGCCCCGCCAGCTCCGCCATCACCCCCTGCACACCCGACCACGCCATCGCACGACTCTGATCCGAAGCCAACCGCCCCTCAATCCCCGCCCGCTCCGCATCCACCGCCAGAATCAGCGTCGTCCCAATCAACGCCCCCATCGTCACCACCAAAAGCACCGTCAACAAAACCACCCCACGCCGACCAGACGACATGAGGGTGCCGTGGAAACATCGCAACGCGATCTTTCCACGATCAGGCCCCCCGGTGCCACTGCCGGCTTGCCAGCCAGTGCGATCCATCAACCAAGTCCAACCCCACCCCCCGGTGCCCCGAACCGCCCGAAGGGCGCTTCGGGCGATCAACCAACCCTCCCCACCAACACAACAACGAGCCCAAAGCGCAAGCGAGGGAGAATCGACTACAGACGCCCGCTCCCCCCCTTTGGCCCTTTGGCCCTTCGCGATTTGGTAGTTCGTCTTCACGGCCCCCACCCCACATCCGGCCCATCCGGCACCACGATCACCCGCCGCCGATCCGGCGCCCGCTCCTCCTCCTCCATCACCGGCTCGAGCGCCTCCACAGGAAGCGCACTCTCGAACTCCTCCGCCTCAACCCCCCCGATCCCGATCAACTCGTCGTCCTCAACGCCTTCCTCTTCTTGCTCCACCTCCCCGAACCACATCGACACCTCGACCGCCGCCGGCAACCGACCCGCGCTGCCCGAGTCAAACGACTCTCGCCACCCCCGCCCATCGTGATACCGAAGCCGAAACGCCTCGACGCCCGACGCGATCACCCGAAACTCACCCCCACCCTCAACAAGCCCCGCCCACGCCCGCCCCCGCAGCTCACCACTCTCCGCATCAAACTCCAACTCCGACACCACCAGGTCCCCCCGCGCCCCGCCACCCCCACCGGCATCACCGACTCCACCGACCGCCGGAACACCCCGACTCACAATCCGGACCCGATCGCTCGCCCCGTCGATCCCGGCCCCGATCCCACCCGCGTACGCGACCGCCGTCGTCAAATCCGCCTGCAACCGATCGAACACCGCCGCGGCCCCACCCACCGAGTCCGAAACCTCCACAATCCGCGCCCGCCGCCCAATCAACTCAAACAGAAACGAATACACCGAAGCCGACAACGCCACCACAACCGCCACCGCGAGCAACAACTCCAACAACGAAAAACCATGCCTTTGACGAGCCCGAAGCGCAAGCGAGGGACGCCCAACACAATGGGTGCCACTGACCTGGCTCTGCAGGTCAGTGCGATCAACCAACCGCGTCGACCCTCGCACCCCGGTGCCCCGAACCGCCCGAAGGGCGCTTCGGGCAATCAACCAACGATGCCCGCCGACACCACAACGAGCCCGAAGCGCAAGCGAGGGAGAATCCACCACAGACGCCCGCTCAACACCTTTGGCCATGTGGCCATTTGCGATTTGGCGATTTGCAACTTGGCCCTTTGTCATCCCCCCTCCTCCTCCCCAAGCCGCACCAACTGCGTCAGCGTGTACGACACCCGCCCGCGCGACCTCACCCCACCCACCCCACCACCCCCACCAACCTCACCACCCGACTCATCCTCCAAGTACGCCGTCACGCTCACCCGCGTCAGCCCATCAAAGGAACTCCGCTCCGTCTCGATCTCCAGCACCCACACGGGCCCCTCCGCCGGCGTCATGTCGATCCCGCCGCTGTCCGCCTCCTCTTCGCCGACGAGCCCCCCCTCCGGCACCACCCCGTTGATCGCCGCCGCCTGCACCACCCCGGCCTCGATCAACGCCATCGCCGTCTGCGCCAGGTCCGCCGCCTCCAGCCGCGTCCGCGCGTCGTCCAGGCGATCGATCGATTGCCTCACGATCGACAGGATCGCGAGCGCGGCCATCGCGAACAAAGACAGGCTCAGGAGCACCTCAAGGAGCACGGCCGCGCGCGCACGCCTGCGCCGGCCGTGCGCACGGCCCGTGCACCCGTGCGCACGAACGCGCCCGGCGCGCGCACCACCGGCGCGGCTGTGCGCACG
>CAZTQV010000002.1:0-215945 GCA_964615815.1 uncultured Phycisphaeraceae bacterium
GCTACTTCATCGGCGACGACGGCAAGGAGTACGACATCTTCGGCCGCGGCGGCGCGGAGCAGATGGCGCAGTCGATGGGCCTGCCCTTCCTCGGCGCGGTGCCGATCAACATGGCCCTGCGGCACAACTCCGACCGCGGCGAGCCCCTGCGGAACTTTGACCCCGAGACGGCGGGCGGGGAGTCGCTGCCCCGGGCGCTCGAAACGCTGGTGCGGAACCTCGAGGGCCAGCTCAGCCTCGCGAGCCTGCGCCAGGGGACGAGCCGGCCGACGCTGACGATCAGCTGAGCGTGGATCGGTCGCGCTCGCCGGGTCGAGCGCCATCGGACGGTCAACCCGAAGCTTCGCTGAGGCTCGGCTTCGGCGTCCCGAACCTGGCTTGCGCCCGGGTTTTTCCTCGGCGTTTCCGCATCCCGTTGGTAGGCTCGGGTCGGTCCTGACGGGAGATCGATCATGATGACGCGTTCGTTGTGTGCCGCGGCGATGCTCGCCGTGTGCGTGGCCGCCTCGCCGGCGCAGTTGCTCGGGGGCACGACCTACCAGGGTCGGCTCATCGACGCGGGTCAGCCCGCGCTCGGTGCGTTCGATATCGATTTCGTTCTCTTCGAGCAGGCGGTTGGCGGGACGGCGATCGCTTCGCAGTCGAGGCTGGTCGCGATCGATGCGGGCGACGGTGGCGTGTTCACGGTGAACGACCTGGTTTTCGGACCGGCGCTCGTTGACGGGCGTGACCTGTGGCTGGAGGTGCGGGTCGCGCCCGATGGCGGTGGGCCGGCGACGACGCTGACGCCCCGGCAGCCCCTGACCGCGACGCCCCGCGCGAGCTACGCGGCGAAGTCGGGCACGACGCTGCAGGACGCGTACGACAACGGGCGAGTCATCGAGGCCCGGACGAACGAGCCGGTTTCGATCGTGCCGACGGGGCCGGGCGACCTTGTGCAGCTCGTGCTCGGCGGCGTCTTCGAGGCCACGCCGCAGGTGGTGCTGACCTCGCCCACGGGCACGGTCGCGCGGCTCTCGACGGGTGCTCTGGCGCTCCCGAGCGTGCCGGGCGCGCCGAGCGGACTGCTGGCGGCGAGCGACGCGAACGGGTCGATCCTGCAATTGGACCCCGGCTTCGCGTCGGGCGATCCCGCGCGGCGCATCGTGCTGAACACCGCGCTCGTGGGCGACGCGAGCGTGCGGCTGCCGGTGGGGGCGATCGGGCCCTCGGAGACGCTCGCGGAGGCCGGCGTCTCCGAGGGGTTCAGCGGGCTGGTCACGCTTAACGGTGGGACGCGCGACCTGTTCAGCGCCGTGATCGTGCCGCCGGCGGAGGGCTTCGTGCTCGCGCTGCTCGACTACCAGGTCGCGTTGACGAGCTCCTTCGCGGGCGAGCTCATCGAGGTGACGCTCGGGCTCAACGACGGCCCGGCGGGCGCGGCGAACCGTGGGTACCAGGTGATCGGCAGCGGAAACGCGTCGGTGACGCAGGGGCTCCCGCTGATCGATCTCTTTGAGGTGACGGCCGGCGATGTCGGCCAGCCCTTCGAGGTGTTCGTCGCCGGCCGGATCGCGCCCGATGTCGGCGACCTCGGCGCGGCGGCGCTGCGGCTCGTGTACATCCCGACGAGCTACGCGCCTGCGCCGCCGCGGCCGACGGCGCGCGACTACGACGACGAGATTCGCTCGCTCAAGGCCCGCGTCGAGCAGCTTGAGCGGCTGCTCGACGCGGGGCGATGACAGGCGCTGCGCGGTGCTCAGCGTTCGCTTTCGACCAGCGCCTTGAGCTGATCGAGGCCGCCGTTCCAGCCTTCGCCGTGGTTGCGGACGGCGTCGGCGTCGAGCAGCTCGGTGTGGGTGAGCGTGAGGTGGGTGCCGCCGTCGTCGGTGGGTGCGAGCTCGACGGTGACGCGGCTTTCGCGGCCGACCCAGCCGGGGGACTCCCAGGCCCAGGTGAAGCTGAGCGTCTTGGGCGGGTCGATGCGGCGGTAGATGCCTTTGACGGTGTGCTGCTTGCCTGTCGGGTCGGCGACGACGAAGCGGTACGCGCCGCCCTCGCGCGGGTCCATCGCGACCTCGAGCACGGGGAAGTCGGGCCCGGGGCCGAACCACTTCGCGATGTACGCGGGGTCGGTCCAGGCGCGGAAGACACGCTCGGGCGGGGCGGCGATGGTGCGTTCGAGGCGGACGGTGAGCGCATCGCTCGACGGGGCGGTGTGCATGTCAGGCTCCTTGATCGGGCTTTTGGGTGTCGCCGGCGGCGGGCGTGTCGGATTCGAGGAGCTCGGCCAGGGCGTCGAGGCGGGACTCCCAGAACGAGCGGTACGACAGGATCCAGGCGGCCGCGGGGACGAGGGGCTCGGGGCGGAGGCGGAAAAGGTGGGTGCGGCCGACCTTGGTGCGCTCGATGACGCCGGCGCCCTCCAGCACGCGCAGGTGCTTGGTGACGGCGGGCTTGGTGATCCCGAGGCCCTGCCAGAGGTCGCCGGCGCTGGCCGAACCGTCACGGAGTCTTGCGAGCATTTCGCGACGGGGAGCGGCGGCGAGGGCGCCGTAGGTGGTGTCGAGCTTGGCGGGATCGGTGGACAAATCGTAAACCATATGGTTTACTATACCGTCGCTCTTGTGCGGTGCAAGTCAAACGAGTACTGTATCTGCACCAAACACAATCCGATTTGCCCGGCAGGGCAGGAGGGAAAACCCGATGGAGCAGCAGACGAAGGACCCCCGCGTGGATCAGAACATGCAGATCGCCCGCGATGTGATCGAGCATGTGAACAAGGGCGGGATGGACGACACGCCGATCTGGGACAAGCACTGGTCGCCCGAATGCGTGAGCGTTGAGGGCGACGGGAGCGAGCACAAGGGCCGGGCGGCGATGCTGCAGAAGTACGAGTGGTGGCTGAGCGCGGTGAAGATGCACTCGTGTGAGTGCGAGGGGCCGTACGCCAACGCGGACGGGTTCGCGATCAAGTACACGATCGACTGCGAGTCGCGGGACGGGAGTTGGCCGCGGATGACGATGAGCGAGATCGGCACCTACACCGTGAAGGACGGGAAGGTGGTTCGGGAGAGCTTCATGGGCTGCCCGATGCCCGGGTGCTGAGCGTGATCGCGTGTGCCGCGCGGGCTTACCGCCCGCGGCGGCGCTTGACGGCTTCGATGGCCTCGTTGATCGCGCGATCGAGGTTGTCGTTGACGATGAACGCGTCGTAGACGCCGCTGTCGCGGGCGAAGGCGATCTCTCGGCGGGCCTCGGCGAAGCGGCGTTGGATGATGTCCTCGCCCTCGCGCTTGCGGTCGCGGAGGCGCTGGAGCAGCGTGTCCTCGCTGGGCGGGAGGATGAAGACGCCGAAGGCGTCGGGCATCTTGGCCTTGACTTGCCTTGCGCCCTCGACATCGATCTCGAGGATGACGACGCGGCCGCGCTCGAGCTGCTCGACGACCCAGGCACGGGGTGTGCCGTACTTGTTGCCGAAGACCTCGGCGTGCTCGAGGAGTTCCTCGGCGGCGATCATGCGGTCGAACTCGGCGACGCCGACGAAGTGGTAGTCGACGCCCTCGACATCGGCGTCGGTCTTGGGGCGTGTGGTGGCGCTGACGCTGAAGACGGCGCCGGGGGTTCCGCGTTCGACGCCGCGGGTGATGGTGGTTTTGCCGACGCCGGAGGGGCCGGAGATGATGAGCAGGAGCCCGTCGTCGGTGTCGGTGGGGAGGCGGTGGCGGGCGTCTGGTGTCATGAGGCGGCCCCTGCGTGGGCGGCGCGGGCGACGGTGTGGGTGGAGGGGGCGGAGCCGGTCCGGGGCGGGGCGAGCAGGGACTCGAGGGCGGCCATGCGGACGCAGACTCCGAGGCGGATCTGTTCGAGGATGAGGCTTTTCGGGAGGGTGGAGCCGTCGGAATCGGCGACGGGGCCGTCGATCTCGATGCCGCGGTTCATGGGGCCGGGGTGCATGACGACGGCGTTCTGCTTCATGGTGCGGGCGCGGTCGGCGGTGAGGGCGTAGCCGGCGCGGTACTGGCGTGGGGAGGCGATGCGGGCGCCGCGCTCGAATTGGACGCGGAGCATCTGGACGGCGTCGGCCTGGGGGAGGAGGGCGTCGAGGTCGTGGGTGTAGTCGCAGGCGAGGGCGTCGGCGAGGGCGCGGGAGACCATGGAGGGCGGGCCGACGAGGACGACCCTGGCGCCGAGGGCGGTCAGCGCGGCGGCGTCGGAGCGGGCGACGCGGGAGTGGGCGCAGTCGCCGACGATGGCGACGGTGAGGCCGGTGAGGTCGAAGTCGGTTCGTGCGTGGGCGCGGGCGATGGCGAGGGTGTCGAGCAGGCCTTGGGTGGGGTGTTCATGTCGGCCGTCGCCGGCGTTGATGACGGAGCCTCGGACGGCCGACGCGATGAGGTCGGGCCCGCCGGACTGGGCGGTGCGGCAGATGAAGGCGTGGACACCCATGGTTTCGATGGAGAGGGCGGTGTCGGTGAGGCTCTCGCCCTTGTTGACGGAGCTGGCGACGGTGGAGAGGTCGGCGACCGTCGCACCGAGGCGGGTGGCGGCGAGCGTGAAGCTGGTGCGGGTGCGGGTGGAGTCCTCGAAGAAGAGGGTGGCGACGGTGCGGCCGGCGAGGGGGGTGGAGGCGGTGACGCGGTTGTCGGCGTGAGCGTTGGCCCGGGCGAGGAGCGACCGCAGCGTCTCGGCGGGCATGCCGGCGAGGCGGAGGAGGTGCTGGGGGTTGTGAGCGGAGTTGCGAGGGGTCACTACGGAGCGAGTCTATCCGGGTCGGTCGGGCCGGTGGGCGTATCAGAGTTGTCGGAAGAGGCGAGCGATTCGATGCGTTCGAGGCGGTCGTGCGCGAGGAGGGCGGCGTGGCGGACGCGGGGGGTGGAGGAGGGGTTGTCGCGGACCTGGGCGAGGGCGGGGCGGTGTGCGAGGACGCCGAGGCGGCCGAGGGCGCGGATGATGGCGAGCAGGACGGTCTCGTCGCGCTCGTCGGGCAGGCGCTCGGCGAGGAGGGTGGCGGCGGCGGCGCGGTCGGTGTGCCGGGCGAGGGACTTGGCGGCGAGGCGACGGACGCCGGCATCGGGGCTGGCGAGGCGCTCGGCGAAGGAGGGGTGGCCCTCGGTCATTCGTTGTCGGGTGTTTCGGGGGCCGCTGTTTCGGGAGCGGGTGATTCGTCGGCCTCCATCGTTTCGGGCTCGAGCTCCGGGGCCGGCTCCGCGGTGGCGCCGGCTCGGCGGGCGCGGCGTTGGTCTTCCCAGGACTGGTAGTAGTTGGCGGGCGGGAGGGGGAAGGCGCCGATGGCCCAGGGGCGGCTGCGCTGGACGCGCCAGGGCTTGAGGCCGCCCTCGATGAAGAGGGTGATGGGCTGGTGGAGGATCTCGACGGTTTCGCCGAGGTTCATGACGGGGCGGTAGATGTCGATCTCGGCCTTGTCGGCGCGGACGACGATGCGGCCGACATGGTAAGTGGGCAGGTGCTCGGTCTCGGGGGTGAGGGGGCGGGCGGCGGGGCCGCAGGCCTCGACGATGCGTGCGTAGACGCGGGGGTTCATGTTCTGCGGGCAGTTGATGGCGTAGACGCCGCCGTCTTCGGTGGGCGTGGCGAGGGGCTCGGGCACGGGGTAGCGCTTGAGGGTCCAGCGGAGGGCCTCGATGCAGATCTCTTCGATGGCGGGGTGGGAGACATTGCCGGCGGAGTACTCCTGGCCGGGGCGTGGGGGGTAGGCGGTGGAGGCGACGCAGCCGGGGAACGCCAGAGCGCCGGCGAGCAGGAGGAGTGGCAGGGTTGATCTGGGGCGCATGGAAGGGCTCCGTCGGGCGGGTCGAACGAGTCAGTCGGGCCAGGGGTCGATCGGGACCGGGACGGTCCGGGAATCGGGCAAGTCTTGGCTCTCCAGTATCGTCCGACCACGCCCGGGGCGCTCAGACGGGGCGAATCCCCCCACAACACGCGTACGAACGGGCGGGCGAGCCGGCTTGGGGCCGGTCTTGCTCTGCGCCTTTCATAGGATGACCCGATGCCCGACGCCCCGGATCCTGCCCGCTCCGCGATGATGACCCCGAGGGCCGCGGCCCCTTCGGAGCCGCCCGCGCCCTCGGGCAAGACCTTTGTCCTGGGGGTGTCGGGGGCGAGCGGGGCGCCGTACGCGGTGCGTGTGTTGGAGCAGCTGTTGCTCTCGGGGGCGACGGTGCACCTGGTGGTGAGCGAGTACGGCCAGCGGCTGATGTTCGACGAGCTGGGTGTGCGGCGGGTGGAGCTGGGGCAGCTGTGTCCGAATCTGGTTGAGTCGTCGGCGTGCGCCGACGAATTCGCGAAGCGGGTGATCGCACATCCGAACAAGGATGTCGGGGCGGTGATCGCGAGCGGGAGCTTTCTGCACGACGGGATGGCGGTCGTGCCGTGCAGCAGCACGAGCCTCGGGGCGATGGCGACGGGGGCGGGGAGCAACCTCCTGACGCGGGCGGCGATGGTGACGCTGAAAGAGCGTCGCCCACTGATCGTGTGCCACCGCGAGATGCCGCTGAACCTGATCGACATCGAGAACATGCGGACGCTGGCGCTGGCGGGTGCGGTCTTGTGCAGCCCGAATCCTGGGTTCTATCTGATCCCGCAAACGGTGCACGAGATCGTGGACTTCACGGCGGGGAAGATCTTGGACCTTCTGGGCGTGCAGCATGAGTTGAAGACGCGGTGGGCGGACCACCACGGGTAAGCGGGTTCACCGCTTCTTCTGGTAACGCCGGTCGTCCTTGTTCAGCTCGATCGCCACGCCACCGATCAGGCGGATGCTGTCGTCACCCAGGACCTGGGCCAGATCTCGCACCAGGGTCGGGGACATCGCCACCTTCGGGGTTGCTGCGGGCTGGAGGGTGACCCAGGCGTCGCCGGTGTGGACCAGGAAGTCGACCGGCACGGGGCTGCGGGCCTCGGCGAGGACGCCGCTCGCCATCGGCTCGGCCGCTTCGCCGTTCCCGTGCTGGACGAGGGTGTCTCGCAGGCGCGGGAGGGTGACGGCGGCGGTGCCGTTGATGCGGGCCTCGCGCAGGACGAGGCGGAGCGTGCCGCGCTCGAGGGGGCAGCCGTCGATCGGGACGAGGCGGTCGACGATGATCTGGGGCTCGCCCCGCCCGTGATCGACGCGGCCCATGACGAAGACGGGCTTGTCGCCGCCTTCTCCTTCCACCAGATGCCCGAACTGCGCGAAGACATTCGCGAAGAGCACCGCCTCGGCCGTGCCGGTCGTGTCCTCGATGCAGAGCACGGCCATCTTCTGGCCCGCGGCCCGGCCGGTCTTGCAGACGATGATGCGGGCGGACTGCACGAGGGCCGGCACGATCACGCGGCGGTCCTGCGGCAGCTCGCGCAGGCGGGCGACGGTGAGCTCGGTGAAGGCGCGGGCCCAGGCGGACCACTCCTCGAGCGGGTGGCTCGAGACATAGAAGCCCAGCGTGTCCTTCTCCTGGCGGAGCGTCTCGGACTCGGACCACGGCGCGACGCGCACGAGGGGCGTGGTCGTCGGGCCGGTGTCGGCGGCGGCGGGCGCCTCGTCTCCGCCGAAGCCGAAGAGCTGGCTCTGGCCGGCGGCCTTGTCCGCGGCGATCTTCTGCCCGGCGCTGACGGCGCTCTCGATCGACGCGACGACGCTCGCCCGCTCGTCGCGTGCGTGCACCGCGTCGAAGCAGCCGGACTTGACCAGCGCCTCGATGGTCGCCTTGTTCACCGTGCCGGGGGGGACGCGTTCGCAGAAGTCGTAGATCGATTCGTAGGGCTTGCGCTCGCCGCTGGCACCCTCGTCGCGTTCCTTGATGATCGCCTCGATCGCCTTCGTACCAGCGCCCTTGATCGCCCGCATGCCGAAGCGGATGTGCCCATGGGCGGTATCGCGGGGCTCGTCCTCGTCGAAGACGACGCCGAAGTCGGCCTGCGAGAGGTTCACATCGGGTGCGCGGACCTCGATGCCCTGGCTGCGCACCTCGCCGGTCTTCGGGTCGATCGCCCGTGTTTTCTTGCAGTCCTCGAGATAGGGCAGCCAGTCGGCGACCTTCTGGGCCTGGCTCTCGAAGCTGAGGAACGCGGCCATGAACTGGCGGGGGAAGTAGGTCTTCAGGTACGCCGTCTGGTACGCGACGATGGCGTAGCCGGTCGAGTGGCTCTTGTTGAAGCCGTAGCCGGCGAACTTGAGGATGAGCTCGAAGAGGTTCTCGGCGCCCTTCTTGTCGAGGCCCTGCTTCTGGGCGCCGTCGACGAACTTGGGCCGCTCGGCGTTGATGACCTTCTCTTTCTTCTTGCTGATCGCCTTGATGAGCCCGTAGGCGGCGCGGAGGGGGATGCCGCCCAGCTCGTGGACGATCTGCATCACCTGCTCCTGGTAGACCATCACGCCGTAGGTGTCGGCGGTGAACTTGTCGACGATCGGGTGCACCCGCGGCACTTCCTGCTGGCCGTGCTTGCGGGCGTTGTAGTCGGGGATGAGGTCCATCGGCCCGGGTCGGAACAGGGCGTTGGCAGCGATGAGGTCCTCGAGCCGGTCGGGCTTCATGTCGAGCAGCAGGCGTCGCATGCCGCCCGATTCGAACTGGAACACGCCCGTCGTGTCGCCGCGCTGGAAGAGGGCGAAGACCTTCGGGTCGGTGTAGGCGAGGCGGTCGAGATCGAGGGGGTGGGCGACGGGGGCGGTCTTGCCCTTGGCGGATTGCTTGGCGTCGAAGTCTTCACCACGGCCGACGGCCTCCCAGGTGCCGCGTTCGCCGAGCGTGGTGCGGATGAGCTTCTTGGCTCGCTCGATGATGGACAGCGTCCGCAGGCCCAAGAAGTCCATCTTCAAGAGGCCCATCTTCTCGCAGGTCGGGCCGTCCCACTGCGTGATGGCGTCGTCGCTGCCGGACTGCTTGTAGAGGGGCACGACCTCATGCAACGGCCGTGTGGCGACGATGACGCCGGCGGCGTGCACGCTCGCGTGGCGGGCCTGGCCCTCGAGGACGCGGGCGGTGTCGAGGACGCGCTTCACATTGGGGTCGCGGTCCTGCCAAGCCTTGAGCTCGGGCTCCTGGGCGAGGGCCTTGTCGATCGTGATCTTCAGCTCTTCGGGGACGAGCTTGGCGAGCTTGTCCGCGTCGGCGAGCGGGATCTCGTGCACGCGGCAGACATCGCGGATGGCGGCGCGAGCCTTGAGCGTCCCGAATGTGATGATCTGGGCGACATGGCCGTACTTGCGGCGGACATAGTTGATGACATCGCCCCGCCCGTCCTGGCAGAGGTCGATATCGATATCGGGGTACTCGTTGCGGTCGGGGTCGGTGAAGCGTTCGAAGAGCAGGCCGTAGCGGACGGGGCAGGCGTTGGAGAGGCCCAGGACATAGCCGACCATGGTGCCGACGCCGGAGCCACGGGCGAGGGCGGGGATGCCCTGCTCGCGCCCCCACTGCACGAAGTCCCACACGATGAGGAAGTAGGCGGAGATCAGCTTGTCCGCGAGGATCTTGAGCTCGCGGTTGAGCCTCGCCCACTTGGCGAAGGCGTCCTTGTCCTGGGCGTCCTTCTCGGCGGCTTCGGCCTCGTCGGTGCCCAGGATGTACTCGTGTCGGTGGTCGACGATGGTGGGCCCGTAGCGCCAGACCATGCCGGCCTCGGCGAGCAGGCGGAGGGCGTTGTCGCAGTCTTCCTTGAGCTTCTCCTGCTCGAGGCCCGGGTCGGTGGCGGGCTCGAGCTCGAAGCGGGAGCAGAAGTCGGTGTACCACGCGGAGAGGTCGCCCTTGTACGCCGGGTCGGCGTGCCTGGGCATCTTGCTCTTGGGCGGGCTCTTGACGATGACGACGGGGGCGTGGTTGGCCCCGATGGGCATCTCGACATGGCAGCGGTCGGCGATGCGCTTGGTGTTGAGCAGGGCCTCGCGGCCGGCGTCGCCGTAGTCGTCGTTGTTGTACTCGTCGGTGCCGAAGAGGTCCCACATCTCCTCCGGGCTCTTCACATAGAGCTCGGTGGAGTACTTCATCTTCTGGCGTTCTTCGTCGAACTTGCTCTTGCCCAGGCTGATGCAGACGAGCGAGTCGTGGGCGTCGTGGTCCTCCGCGCGCAGGAAGTGGCTGTCGTTGTCGCACACGAGCGGGATGTCGAGCTCGCGGGCGAGGCGGATCAGGTGCGGGTTGATCGCGATCTGCTCGGCCACATGGTGCTGCAGCTCGATGTAGAAGCGGGGCTCGCCCTTCTCGTTCGGCTTGAAGACCTTGCGGTGCCACGCGCAGACATCGATGGCGGCCTTCCAGTGCGACTCGTCCTTGGTCTGCTCGTAGCGGACGAGGTGGAAGGCGAGCTCGGAGCCCAGGTGGCCGTTGATCGCGATCAGCCCGTCGCCGCAGCGTTCGAGGATCTCGCGGTCCATGCGGGGCTTGAAGTAGAAGCCGGAGAGGTAGGCCTCGGAGCCGAGCTCCATGAGGTTGTTCCAGCCGGTTTCGTTCTCGGCGAGGAGGACGAGGTGGAAGCCGCCGTCGACGACGCCGGTGTAGGTGCGGTCGCGGCGGTCGCCCGGGGCGACATAGGCCTCGCAGCCCAGGATGGGCTTGATGCCCGCGGCCCTCGCTGCCTCGTAGAACTGGACGGCGGCGTGGAGGTTGCCGTGGTCGGTGACGGCGACGGCGTCCATCCCGAGTTCCTTGACGCGGGCGACGAGCTTGTCGAGGCGGTTGCCGCCGTCGAGGAGGGAGTACTCGGAGTGCAAGTGCAGGTGGACGAAGGGCTTATCGCTCTCGGTCCCGGTAGGGGCGTCGGCGGGGGCCATACCAGATGATGGGGCGGTCTTCGTCATGGGTACACCGTGTGGGGGAACCCGAAGTGTACTCGGACCCCCACCGTCAGCCTACCCGGCACACACCCCGGATACGCGCAACTGACAGGCGATCCACCGCGGTTTCACAGGACCCCCGAGCCGGCATGACCGGCACGGATCCTCGCCCGGGGGTGGGATCGGGTGTGGAATCCCTTGGCGTGGGGGCCCCCTGAATCGGAGTTTGGTGATGCCGGGCCGGATCCCGGCGGAAATCCGCCCCCCCACGACCTCCATGACAGGGTGCACACGACATGCAGATCCACGCCGTTCTCGCCATCGCCGGCATCGCCGCCGTCGCCTCCACCGCCGCCGCCGGGCCCGTGACCTTCGACTATGTCGATCGCGGGGAGGTGGACATCGTCAAGCTCAAGGTGGGCAACGACGGGTGGACGCGTGTGTACGCGGGCAACATGCTCCATGACCTCGACGGCGAGCGGGTCGTGACCTACTGCATCGACCCGTGGCAGGAGGCGAGCAAGGGCACGCACCAGTTCGAGGCGACGAGCCTCATGAACGCCTTCGCCGGGATGGCCGACACGAGCGGGCTCGTGCGGGCGATCACCGCGGCCGCGGAGTACGGGGGCATGGAGCTCTTCACCGCGCCGACGATGGCGCAGGCGTCGGCGTTCCAGGTCGCGCTCTGGGAGATCATCGGCGACTACGACGCCGAGGTCGGGCGGGCGTCGCTCAACTTTGGCTCGGGCAACATCCGGATCAAGACGACCGGCGGCGACCGGCTCACCGACGAGGCGGCGGCGTTTGCCGACCGGCTCTTCGACGCGGCGGCCGGGGGCGAGGTGAACGGCACGATGCATTTCACGGCGCTCACGCACCCGGACCACCAGGACTTCTTCACGGCGACGGTCGTGCCGGCCCCGGGCGTGTTCGCCCTTGCCGCGGCGGCCGGGCCGTTCCTGCTCCGGCGTAAGCGGGGCTGAGCGGGTCGCCGAACCGGACGCATCCTTTTCTTCCGTCGGACCCGCCCCGGGGTGAGCCTCGGGGCGGTTCGCGTTTTGGGTCGGGGGAGGGCGCTAGGGTTCGGCATGGACCCGTTCAGCGAACAGGCCACGAGGGGGTACGCGGCGGCGCGGGAGCGGTATGTCCGCTTCCGGACAGGGTTTGGCCGCCCGATGAACCCGTTCGAGCGGGTGCTGTGGGTGTTTGTGGCGCTCCTGATGTTCGGGGCGCTGCTGCTGCTGTTGATCCCGCTGTTGATCCTGGGGCTGGTGGGCGGGCTGCTGCTGGGGGTGGTGTTCAGCGTCAGGCGGGCGTTTGCGCGGGCGAAGGCGCCGAATGGACCGCTTGATGGGCGTGAGAATGTGCGCGTGATCCGGCGGGAGTGACCGAGCCCCGGGGTTCAGCCCCGGGTGTCGCGCCAGCGTTGGATCATGGTCTTGGTGACCTCGCCGGGCTGGGCCGTGCCGATCTCGCGGGCTTCGATCCTGACGACGGGGAGGACGCCGAAGCCGGAGTTGGTGAGGAAGATCTCGTCGGCGTCGAGGACATCGTCGATGGTGAGCATGCGGCGCTGGACCTCGAGGCCGGCGTCCTCGGCCCAGCCCAGGACCATCGAGCGGGTGATGCCGGGGAGGGTGGGGCTGGGGAGGGCGCCCTGGCGTTCTTCGCCGCGGGCGATGGGGGTCATGAGGACCTCGCCCTTGACGACGCAGGCGTTGGCGACGCAGGCGCCGGTGAGGTGATTCGTGACATCGAAGACGAGGGCCTCGCCCGCGCCCTTGGTCGCGGCGAGCTGGAGCTCACGCAGTCGCCACCAGTAGTTCAGGGTCTTATGCGAGCTGGTGGGGTCGAAGGGGTTGGCGCGGGCGGTGGCGACGGCGGCCATGATGCCGCGATCGAACATGGCGTCCGGGTACTGGGTGGCGGGCTGGGCGTCGATGAGGATGGTGGGGCGTGCGTTGGACGCGCCCTGGGTCTGGAGGAGGTTGAGGTCGCCCCCGGTGACGGAGAGGCGGATGCGGGCGCGGGGGTGTGCGGACCGCTTGAGGGTTTCGAGGGCGGCTTCGGCGAGGCCCTCGGCGTTGAGGTTGTCCGAGAGTTTCAGCTCGCGGGCGGAGGTCTCGAGCCTGGTCATGTGCTCGCGGAGGCCGATGATGCGGGGGCCCTGGTCGTCGTTGACCCCGGGCATGGTTTCGAAGAGGCCGACGGCGTGCTGGAGGCCGGCGTCGAAGGCGGAGACGGTGGCGTCGGAGCGGTCGATGAACTGGCCGTTGAGGAAGACTTCGGGCATGGGGGGAGGGTAGGGGGGAGGGGAGGGGATCTGGGAGCGGCCCTCTGCCATCGGGGGGAGGCGTTGGGCGTGAGATGGGCACGGATCACGATGGACACGGTCAGGGGGTGAGCTTGTCTGCCTTGGTTGTGTCAGATCCGTCCGGGCCTGAGAGATCGAGGCAGCCCGAAGCGGGGGCGCTACGGGAACACGATGATCGTGTAGTCGAAGGGCGGCGGACCGCAGTGGCTGGAGGCGGTGTTGCGGATCAACGATGAACCAAGATGGCCAACCTGAGGCGGTGAGGTTGCCGATCTTCGTTGTGGAGAGGAGGAAGAAACCTAGGGCGAATTGCCGATTCGCGAGCGATCGCGGTGTGATTCACCATCGACGGTGTGGTGGCGTGGTAGGGTCACGCCTCGTGGCTGGCCATCGCGTGTCGCCGCCACGCGCTCATCTGGTTCTCAGTGATGGGGTTGATTGATGCGTTGTTTGCTTGGTGTAGCACTTGGTGGTCTCGGGCTTTCGGTCGGTGACGCGGCAGCGCAGTCGCTGGTGTTCGAGGAGACCTTCGACCAGTTGTCGGTCGGGACGATGGATGGGCAGGAGGGGTGGAGCCGATCGTTTGGCCAGCTTCGGACGCCCTCGGTTGCTTCGGGAGGCATTTTCGGGGGTGACGCAAGCGATCGGTACCTCGTTCCGAGTCGTGTGACATTCACGAACTTTGCCGACCGCATCTGTGACGCGGCCTACGACCCATGCGGGACAATCCTCGGGCCTGGTGAGTACGACATTGAGATCGACCTACGCTTTTTCTGGCAATCGAACTCGAACAACGGGGCATTCGTCTACTTCTTCAACGATCTCAACGGCAACCTGGCGTTCGATGATTCCAACAACGAGTTGCGCGCCGCTTTCGGAACAAGCCATGTCATTTCGAGCGACGCCGGGGGCGGCATCTTGGCGAATACGCCGTATGTCCGATTCGATGAATACGACAATGGTGTCCGGGTTTCCAAGCTCGGTGCCCCGCTTACCGGCATCGCATCGAGCGGGGACATCATCCGCATCCGGCTTTCCGCCCGACCGACCGCTAACGGAGGCGAGGGCCTCGCGACGCTCTCGGTGATGAATTTGACAGCCGGTGATTCGGCCTTCACTGCACTGCCGGAGCTCACCGATGTCTCGATGGGGCTGGCGGATGCCGGCTCGATCGACGGGATCGTGCTCCGTATCGACGCGTTCCCGCATCCGCCAGCCGGCGTCGAAGGATCCGCGATCAACACCATCCGCATCTTCGCTCGCTCGTGCGGCCCGGCCGACCTTGCGGCACCGTTCGGCGAGCTCACCTTCGCGGATATCTCCGCGTTCCTCGCGGCCTTCACCGCGAACGAACCCGTCGCCGATCTGGCCGACCCTCTCGGCCAGTTCACCTTCGCCGACATCTCCGCGTTCCTTGCGGCGTTCAGCGCTGGGTGCCCCTGACCGAAGCGTCGGCGTCACCGAACGATCGAGATGGACAAGGTCTGTGTCTGACCTTATCCATCTTGATCGAGTCAGGCCCGTCCGGGCCTGAGGGGTTGAGTCGGGTTCGGGCGGGCGTGAGGGGGGGCTCGGGGTTTTCCTCGTTGGGCGTGCAATAGCGCCGTGGTGCGGGCGTTCTGGGGGGCGGGGGCCTGCGTGCGGGCTCTTTGGTTGACTGTCAAGAGGGGAAGGACTTGGGATGAACCGCCATGGTCGCGCGATCGGTCTTGTTGCGCTGGGGGTGCCGACGCTGACGGGGGCGGTGCTGCTCGTCGCGGGTGGGGCGTACTCGTTCGCGGCTTTGCCGGTGGTGGTGGCACCGGCGGAGAACCCGATCAGCGAGGCGAAGCGGGTCTTGGGCAAGGCGTTGTTCTGGGATGAGCAGCTGAGCATCGACAACACGGTGTCGTGCGGGTCGTGCCACATGGCGGCGGCGGGCGGGTCGGACTTCCGCGTGGCCCGGCACCCGGGGGCGGACGGGATCATGCCCTCGCCCGATGATGTGTTCGCCTCGCCCGGGGTGATCGCGAGCGACGCGGGGGCGGACTATGAGCCGAGCGCGTTGTTCGACCTTGATGTGCAGGTGACGAGCCGCTCGGCGCAGACGGCGATCATGGCGATGTACGCGCCGAGTTTGTTCTGGGACGGGCGTGCGGGGGATGCGTTCGTGGACCCGGGGACGGGCGAGACGCTGATCGCGTCGGGGGCGGCCCTGGAGACGCAGGCGCTCGGGCCGATCACGAGTGATGTGGAGATGGGGCACCACGGGCGGGACTGGGACGAGGTGTCGCGGAAGATCGCGGGGGCGGTGCCGTTGGCGCTCGCGGAGGCGGTGCCGGCGGATGTGGCGGGGGCGATCGATGGGGCGGGGAGCTACCGCGAGCTGTTCGAGGCGGCTTTTGGCGATGGGGAGGTGACGCCGGCGCGGATCGCGTTCGCGATCGCGACCTATGAACGGACGCTGGTGCCGGACGAGACGCCCTGGGACCGGTTCGTGGCGGGCGATACGGGGGCGATGACGCAGAGCCAGATCCAGGGTTGGAACGCGTTTCGCACCTCGCGGTGCGCGGCGTGCCACACGCCGGACACCTTCACGGACCACACCTTCCGGAACATCGCGCTGCGGCCCGGCGGTGAGGACGACGGGCGGGGGGCGATCACGGGGGACGCTGCGGACAACGGGAAGTTCAAGGTGCCGACGCTTCGGAATGTGGGGTTGAAGCCGACCTTCATGCACACGGGGCAGTTCACGAACCTGAACCAGGTGCTGGCGTTCTATCGCGGGCCGGGGGCGCCGGGGAATGTGCGCGATCCGTTGCTTCCGGTGGCGTTCCCGCCGAATGTGAACACGCAGGTGGTGGACTTCATGCAGAACGCGTTGACCGACCCGCGTGTGGCGAACGAGGAGTTCCCGTTTGACCGGCCGGTGCTGCGGAGCGAGCTGAGCGACGGGCGGCCCGTGGTGGTCGCGGAGGGGCGGGCCGCGGGGAACGGGCGTGTGCCCCGGATCATCGCGAACATCCCGGGGAACATCGGCAATGTGGGGTTCAAGCTGGGGGTGGAGAACGCACGCGGGGGTGCGGCGGCGACGCTGATCTTCAGCAACGAGCCGCCGGTGGACGGGGAGCTCGCGGGCGAGGCGGTCGCGACGATCGGGCTTTCGGGGACGGGGGGCGGGGGTGGCTATGGCACGGGGTGGTGGCCGATCCCGGCGAACCCGGCGTTTGATGGGCGGAGCGTGTACTTCCAGTGGCGGATCGCGGACGCGAACGCCGTGGGTGGGGCGGCGTTGTCGGAGGCGGTGCGTGTGGACCTGTACTGCGGGAGCCGCTGCCCGGAGGGGTGCCTGGCGGACATCGCCGAGCCCTTCGGCACGCTGAGTTTCGCGGACATCACGGCGTTCCTGGCGGCGTTCCAGTCGCGGAGCTGGGCGGCGGATGTGGCGGCGCCTTTCGGGAGCCTCACCTTCTCGGATGTGTCGAGCTACCTGGCGGGGTTTGCGGGTGGGTGTGAGTGAGCGAGGACGATGGGCAGAGATCAAGATGGACAAGGTCAGGCAGAGACGGGCGTGAGGGGTTGAGGCGTGCTGTTCAGAGCCGCGATGGTGACATCGCGGTTGGCGGGGGCGGCGGCTGCGGTGTGGTCGCCTGAACCCGCGATCTCACGATCGCGGCTCTGATTTGGGACACCGGGCCGACTTGCTCACACGCGGTCCAGCGCGTCGTTCGATCGTGCCCGCTGCTCGGTCGTGGCGCTCGGGTCCATCGTGGCGTCGAGGTCGCCCGGCATCAGGATGCGGAAGATCGTGCCCTTGCCCTCTTGCGTCTCGACGCGGATGCGGCCGCGGTGGTCGTTCACGATTCTGCGCGTGACGGCGAGGCCGAGGCCGGTGCCGCGGATGCCCTTGGTGGTGTTGAAGGGCTCGAAGATCCAGCCGAGGCGGTCCTTGGGGATGCCGCTGCCGTTGTCGGCGACGATGATCTCGACGAGTGGGCGGGTGATCTTGGGGCGGTCGGGGCCCGGCTCGTGGTAGAAGGCCCGGACGGTGACAATGCCCTTGGCGGGGGCGACCGCTTCCAGGGCGTTGGTCATCAGGTTCATCAGGGCCTGGTGCATCAGGTTGGGGTCGAGGGGCACCGGCGGCATCTCGGGGTCGACATCGACGATGATCGCGGCGGAGCGTTCCTCGGACAGGGCCTCGAGCAACTGGGCGCAGTCCTCGACGAGCGAGCCGACCTTGGTGAGCTCCAGCTCCACCGACCGCTGGCGGCTGAAGGCGAGCATGTTCATCGTGAGGCCGACGATGCGGTCGAGGTTGCGCTTGAGGATCTCCCAGCCGCCCTTGGCGAGGGTGAGGTCCTCCTTCTCCATGCCCATGCCGACGACATCGGCCCCGCCACGCAAGCCCTGCAGGATGTTCTTGATGCTGTGGCTCAGGCTCGCGACGGTCTCGCCGATCGCGGCCAGACGCTCGGTGTGCAGCTTGCGGGTGGTCTGCTCGGCGTTGGCGATCGCAAGAGCCGTGTGTTGGCCGACCGCGTTCAGGAGTGCGAGCTGCTGCTCGGTGTAGGTGTAGTTGGCGATCGAGCTGTCGATGTAGATTGCCCCGAAGACCCGCTCGCCGAAGCGGATGGGGCTGCAGACCGCGGAGCGGATGTTGTACCGCGTGACCGAGTCGCCCGAGCGGAAGCGTGGATCGGCCTGGGCGTTGGAGCTGAGAATCCCCTCGCCCTCCTTCACGACATGGTTGAGAATCGTCCGGCTGACCTGGATCTTCTTCTCGTCGTCGTCGGTCGGGGGGTGGGCGTAGCGGACGACCTCGGGCACCAGGTCGTGCCCGCCCGCGAGCGTGCCGACGAGGGGGATGTCGCCGGTGGCGGGAATGTTCTCCGCGTCGATCTCGGGCGTGCGGAGGCGGTCGGTGGTGTTGGGGATGTTGGGCGGGACGAGCATGAGCACGCCCCGCTCGGGCTCGAACTCCTCGAAGACCAGGTCCATGACGCTGCTTAGGAGCTTGCGCTTGTCGAGCTGCTGCGTCGTGATCGTCGTGAGCTGGTAGATGATCCGCAGGTGGTCCTGGGCCGCCCGGCTGGGCTCGGGCTCGGCCATGATCAGCGAGTCCTCGTTGCTGATCAGGCGGTGCTCGATGTCGGTGTCCAGGGCGTCGTCCTGCACGAGCTCGACCAGCTCCGTCCCGGTGTCGGGGTCGGCCTCGCCCACGCGGAAGACCGTCGAGCCGACGCGGATCTCGTCCCCGTCCTCGACCTCGGTGCGGCCGAGGATGCGTCGGCCGTTGAGGTAGGTGTTGTTCTGGCTTTGCAGGTCGCGGAGGTACCACCGGCCATGATCAGGCGTCAGCTCGGCGTGGCGACGCGAGACGGTGGTGTCGGTGATGGGCAGAGCCTCCGACGAGCGGCCCAGGAGCTGCGGCTCGTTGGCGGGCAGGACCCATGTGCGGCCGGCGTCGGGGCCTTCGAGGATGGTGAGGCGGAGGAGCATCGGGGGAGGGTAGGTTTGGAGGGCAATGGGCAGGGGGGTATGGGCAATGGGGGGACCGGTGGGGCCCTAGACGCGAGAGCCTGCCTGACGCAACCTGCCAGCAACCGACCGGTAGGGACTATCGGAGCGATGCACGCGGATCGGTCTTCGTGCCGTTGCTCAGCGACACCCTGACCGGAGGCCAACTATGCGTCCCGTCTCTGTTTATGCGACCTCAGCGATTGCCGTGACCATTGTCGGGATGCCCTGCGTCGGGCAGACGATCACGGAGGACTTCCGGTTGGTCGGCGACGATGCCGACACGGCGCCGTTCAATGGGCTCGGCGGCAGCGTCGCCTTGTCGGGGACGACGGCCGTGCTCGGTGCCCGGGTTGACGATGATGCGGCGTTCAACGCCGGTGCGGCGTATGTCTTCGACCTCGTCACCGGCCTGCAGCGGTACAAGCTGACCGCC
The DNA here is from genome assembly GCA_964615815.1 of uncultured Phycisphaeraceae bacterium. Lineage (GTDB taxonomy): Bacteria > Planctomycetota > Phycisphaerae > Phycisphaerales > UBA1924 > DAIQNV01. Next base: position 19,000 of record CAZTQV010000002.1, read on the forward strand.
GATGACGCCGAGATCGGCGACGCATTCGGGGGAACGGTCGCCATCGCGGATAGCGTGGCGTTGATCGGCGCACCCTACCGGCGGGCCGATGTTGCTGAATCTGGGGCGGCCTACCTCTTCGATCCCGTTTCCGGGAATCAACTGCACAGACTCTTCCCGTTGGATGATTCACCGCCACGGGGCTTCGGCGGTGCCGTTGCGGTGTCCGATACGCTCGCGGTCGTCGGCGCGACTTCCCGTGCCAACGACCAGTCCGGAGCGGTCTATGTCTTCGATGTTGCGACCGGGGACCAACTGACGAGGCTCACCGCGAGCGACAGCGACAGCCGCGATCGCTTCGGCGATTCGGTTGCCCTCTTCGGCACGACCGTGCTCGTCGGTGCGCCCGGGATCGACGATGTTGGTCCCCGCTCCGGTGCTGCCTATGTCTTCGACGCGATCACCGGCGAGCAGCTCGCCCGCCTGACCCCTGACGATGGCTTCATCGGCGACTTATTTGGCAACGCCGTCGATCTGTTCGGAACGACCGCGATCGTGGGTGCCGTGAGTGAGGGTGATCCCGACGCGGTGGCCACCGGGTCCGCGTACCTGTTTGACATCACCACCGGGCAGCAGCTTTTCAAGCTCAGAGACGCCGGTGCCGCCGAGGGCGACAGCCTCGGCGTCTCCGTCGCGATCTCCGGGTCGATCGCCCTGGTGAGCGGTGTTCGCGGGGTGACCTTCTTGTTTGATGTCGGAACCGGACAGCAGATCGCCGGGCTCACCACCTCCGCCGGTCCCAACCCGTACTACGCGGTCGGGCTCGACGGCCTGACGGCGCTCGTCGGCCCGTATGTGTTCGACCTGTCACAAGTCGCGACGCCCTGCTCCCCCGCCGATCTCGCCGCCCCCTTCGCCTCCCTGACCTTCGCCGACATTACCGCCTTCCTCACCGCCTTCGCGAACCAGGACCCCGCGGCCGACCTGGCCGAGCCGGTGGGGCAGTTCACCTTTGCCGATATTTCGGCGTTCCTGGCGGCCTTCAGCGCGGGGTGTCCCTGACCGGTCCCGGAGAAGATGGCCAATCGGAGAAGATGGCCAACCTCGGGCGCAGAGGTTGGCCATCTTCTCGATCACCGAGAGCCCATTACCCACCCGGCAATGGAGGGCGGGGGGCTGTGAGTGGGGCGATGGGCGGGGCAGGTGGGGTGCCGGGCACGGAATCAGGCTGGTCAAGGTCCTATACAAACCTTGCTCGTGTTGAACGGCTGCCCACCCCCGGGTCGGAGGCGGCGTTCGAGCCGGTATTTGTCGGCTGGGATGGGCTTGGCCGTTCGGTTCCATCGGGGCATCCGTAGACTGGCTTCGACGCGGGAGGCCGCGCAGGAGCGGGCACGCGGGTGGGACACGACGGCAAGGAGAACGGGATGCGTTGGATGGGCTTTCTCGCCGGGGTTCTGGCCGTGTCGTCGGCGGGGGCGCAGTCGTTCTTCTCGGTGGACCACGAACGCGATGTGCTGCTCCGGCTCGGGCCCGACGGGAGCGTCACGGATGTGGGCGCCCTCGGCACCGATGTGAGCGGGGCCGCCTCGCTCACCTTCATCGGCGACGGGCGGCTCATCATGCTCAATAGAAACCCGACGGGCGGCTCGACGCTGTGGGAAGTCGATACCGCCAGCGGACAGGCGACGATGCTGTCGGACGCGACGAGCGACCTCGGGGGTGTGCCGAGCGAGGGCATCGCCTGGGACCCGGTTCGCGATCGGCTCGTGGTGAGCGTGGCGACGCGGGGTTGCTCCGGCTGCAACGCGGCCAACGCCGACACGCTGTTCGCCTCGACCACGGCGGGCGCCCTGACGAGCCTGGCCGCGTTTCCCAGCGGCTCCACACTCGATACATCGGACTTCGATCGTCTCGCGTATCGCCCGGATGGCACGCTGTTTGGCCTGGATATCCAGGGCAACGCGCCGGCACAGCTCGTCGGGTTCTACCGCATCGATCTCGACGCCGGCCAGATCACCGCGACGACCGAGGTGCCCCAGGCGGACCTCGGCGGGGGTGCGCGTGGGCTGACCTTCGTCGACAACGAGGCCTACACCGTCTCGACCGTGCTGGCTCGATTCGCCGTCGACCCGTCCGGCGGCTTCACGCTCGTGTCCACGGTCCCGCTGGTTCCGGAGGTGCTCACCGCGGGACTGGCAGCGATCCCGTGCCCCGCCGACCTCGCCGCCCCCTTCGGCGACCTCACTTTCGCCGACATCACCGCCTTCCTCACCGCCTTCACCACCCAGGACCCCGCGGCCGACCTGGCCGAGCCCGTCGGGCAGTTCACCTTCGCGGATCTCTCGGCGTTCCTGGCGGCCTTCAGTGCGGGGTGCCCGTAACCCCTTGGTCCGTTTCCCGATGCCTGTCGGCACGAAAGGCCTTGGACACGCCCCGCTCTCCCGGTAGGGTGCGGGGCGGAGGTTGACATGCCCTTATGTTTGCGGCCCCGAGCGGGCTTTGTTGTCGTTGCTGGCGTGTTTCTTGCCCAACTTGCCACTCCCGCCCTCGCCCAGGACCTCCTCATCAACGGCGGGGCCGAGGAGGGGGATCTCTCCGGCTGGACGCTCGACGGCTCGGCCTTCCCCGCGGGCCGCTCGGTCTTCGGGGTGGACACCGCCGCCCTCTCCGACAACTCGCTGCCGCCCCTGACGGGCTCGTTCGTCTTCGAGATGGACGCCGTCTCCACCGGCGCGGCGGCCAACTCGGGCGTCATCGCCCGCATGACGCAGACGGTCGGCCCGCTCGCCGATCGCCCCGCCCTGCGGCTCACCGTCGCCTTCGCGAGCTCGCCCCTCCCGAGCTGCGACCCCGCCCGCTTCACGCTCAGCTTTCTTAACGCCAGGGGCGATGTGATCGACACGCCCATCGACTCGGGCTTCCGGCTCAGCAGCAGCTGGTTCAACGCCGCGGACATCGTGGTCATCCCCCCCGCCGCCGTCGCGGCCCGAGTGACGCTGGAGGGCCGTCTCGATTGCGGCACCTTCATCAACACCTACTTCGACCGCGTGAGCCTGACCTACCCCGACTGCGGCCCGGCCGACCTCGCCCCCCGCTTCGGCGAGCTCACCTTCGCGGATATCACGGCGTTCCTGGCCGCGTTCAGCAACCAGGACGCGGCGGCCGATCTCGCCGAGCCGGTGGGGCAGTTCACCTTCGCCGATATCTCGGCGTTCCTCGCGGCGTTCAGCGCGGGGTGCCCGTAGGCCCTCGTCGGGCGAGAATTTCCTTGCGATGTCGGGGTTGGCCGTTACCCTCTCTGCCCCGTTCGTGCATCATCCGCGTGCGCGGGGCAGTGAAAGGCCAGTTCCATGTTGATGTGTCGAGGATCGTCCGCGTTGTGCTTCGGCACGCTGTGCGTGGGGGCGGGGATCGGCTTTGTCGTGGGCGTTTCGCCCGCACACGCCCAGGTCTCCCTCATCGCGCAGGACCTCGAGCGGACGGGCTCGGTGAACGCCCAGGTCAGCTTCGACGACCAGCCGGGCGACTGCTTCAACGACGATGATGAGTTTTCGGACCTCGATTCGCTGACCATCGGCGACTTCGTGTTCCAGGATGCTGCCAACGCCGGCGGGGGCGGCGGGTTCGCGACCGCGATCACCGATCTCACTTCCAGCATCACGCAGCGGCGCGTGGACTTCGAGGGCGTGTTCACCTCGGCCGCGTCGCTCGGCGGGGCGTGCTCGGTGGACGCCGACGCGGCCGGCGGGCTCAGCCTGCAGTTCACGGTGAGCGAGCCGACGAGCGCCGCCCTGTCGGGCCGGCTTTTCGCTTCGCTGCTGCCGGGGTTCGTGGACCCGACGCAGCCGGGCGTGATCGTCACCTTCACCGGCTTCAGCCCGACGGGCGGGTTCTTCACCCACGAGTTCCGGGCCGGCGCCTTCGCGGCGGACATGGAACTCGATGTCTTCGAGATCGAGATGCTGTATCCCGACGGGACCTACGGGCTCGGCATCACGGGCTTCAGCACGACCGGGCTCGCGGAGGGCTTCGGCCCCACCGTCGCTCCGGACGGGCGGGCCGAGGTCTCGGTCGCCCTCGTGCTGGGCGACATGGACAGCGACGGCCTGCTCGACGAGTGGGAGACCGACGGCATCGACATCGACGAGGACGGCATCCCCGAGCTCGACCTGCCCGCCATGGGCGCCAACCCGATGCGCAAGGACCTGTTCGTCGAGATCGACCGCTCGGCGGGCTCGACCTTCGACGCGGGGGCGCTCCGCGATGTCGAGGCGGCCTTCGCCAACGCGCCCGCGGGCCTGATCACCAATCCCGACGGCTCGTCCGGCATCACGCTGCACGCGATGGTGGACGAGACGAACCTCGCCAAGCCGTCCTACCCCGTGCCGCCAGGGCACTTCCCGCTGCTGGCGTCGATCAAGGCCCAGCACTTCGGCACACCGGCCGAGCGGGCGAGCCCGAAGTGGGAGCTGATCAAGCAGGCCCGGCTCGCGAGCTTCCGCTACTGCGTGTGGGGCGGCACGCGACCCGGCGGCGTGCTCGGGTTCGCCGAGATCGTCGGCGACGACTTCACGGTCCTCATCGACACCCTCCCGGGGCTCAACCGCGACACGCAGGCGGGCATCTTCATGCACGAGTTCGGGCACACCCTCGGCCTGCGCCACGGCGGGAACACCGACGACAACTACAAGCCCAACTATGTCTCGATCATGAATTACGCGCTGACCGTGCCGTACTTCAAGTTCCCGGAGGATGTCCGCAACTCCTGGAAGCTCGAGTTCAGCCAGCGGGTGCTGCCCGATGTGGACGAGAACGCGATCGACGAGTTCGAGGGCTTCGGCAGTCTCTCCGCGCCGGAGCTGGCCGGGCGATCGCACTATGTCCGAGTGCCCAGCCCGATCACGATGTCGCAGACCGTGCCGGTGATCTTCCCGCTCGATACATCGCCCGTGGACCTCGACCTGAACGGGGACCCGACCAACATCGTGTCGATCGATGTCACCCGCGACGGGAAGCGCACGCTGCTCAGCGGCTTCAACGACTGGACCGCCCTCAACCTGCCCCTTGCGGGCTCGCCCAACTTCGGCGACGCCGCCATCGGCACGGGCGACGACACCGACGACACGCCCGACGGCGTGCTCACCGTCGGCATCCTCGACGATCTCGCCGACACCCTCAACGGCAACAACGCCGGCTGCAACGCCGCCGACCTCGCCGATCCCGTCGGCTCCCTCACCTTCGCCGACATCACCGCCTTCCTCACCGCCTTCGCGAACCAGGACCCCGCCGCCGACCTGGCCGAGCCGGTGGGCCAGTTCACCTTCGCCGACATCTCGACCTTCCTGGCGGCGTTCAGCGCCGGCTGTCCCTGACCGGTCCCGGAGAACATGTCCAAGCGGAGAAGATGGCCAACCTCTGTGCCCGAGGTTGGCCATCTTGATTGCTGTCCACCTTGCACACATCGTCTCACCCCCGCACGGGGGATGATGAGATCAAGATGGCCAAGGTCACGCACAGACCTTGGCCATCTTCGCGAACTTTCCATCGTGGATCTCACGCCCGATCCCGGTACCCTCGGCCTTAGGAGCCACCCCCCCAGGAGCACCATCATGAGCCGCACACGCCCCGCCGTCGCGGCCGCCGCGATCGCGCTCAACTCCGGTCTGGTGCACGCCGGCCCGCTCGTAACCGAGGACGCGATCCTCGACCCCGCCGACAGCACCGCGAGCTGGGCGGGCGGGGCGGTGGCCCTCGAGGGCTCGACCATCGTGCTGGGTGCCTACCGCGACACGCAGCTCGGCAGCGGGGCGGGGGCGGCCTTCCTGTGGCCCGATGGCCTCGCGTCGGGCCCGATCAAGCTGCTCGCCCCCGACGGCGGGCCGGGCGATCTCTTCGGGATCTCCGTCGCGATGCACGCCGGACGCGTGCTCGTCGGGGCGGGGTCCGATGCGCCCGGCTCCACACGCCCGGGCTTCGCAGCGCTGTTCGACGCGACCGACGGGTCGTTCATCCGCTCGTTCCGGGCTGCGGAGACCACCGTCGGCGACCAGTTCGGCGACCGCGTCGCGATGAACGACCGCTGGATGCTCGTCACCGCCCGGGGCGACGACATCGTCCGCGGGTCGGCCTACGCCTCCGACGCCGTGACCGGTGCCGAGGTGTGGAAGCTGGTGGCGGAGGAGCGTGGCATCCTCGATGACTTCGGCTGCTCCGTCGCCGTGTCGGGCGACACCGCGATCGTCGGGGCCCGCTACGACAGCCTGCAGAACGACCGCTTCGGCGCGGCGTATGTCTTCGATCTGACTTCCGGCGCCCGGCTCGCCCGGCTGCGATCGCCGAACCCGCAGTACGACGCCCAGTTCGGCTGGTCCGTCGCGATCGATGGTGAGCTCGCCGTGGTTGCCGCACCGCGTGAGTACACGGGCGACGACCGGCTCGGAGCCGCGTACATCTTCGACCTGCGGGCGGGCACGGTGCTGCACCGTCTCGTGGGCACGGACACCGCGAGCGGCGATGGTTTCGGTTCGTCCGTCGCGATCGAGAACGGGCTCGTGCTCGTCGGCGCCAGCGCTCACCGTGTCGGCCAGTTTCGAGGGGCCGCGTACCTCTTCGACGCGGCGACGGGCCGCCAGCTCGCGAAGCTCGGGGCGACAACGCCCGCCATCAACGGGTCATTCGGGGCCGCCATCGACATAGACGAAGGGCGAGCCGTGATCGGCGACCCCCGCGCATCCACCCTCGGCCCGCTGTTGCTCACCGGCCTCGGCTACCTCTTCACGCTCCCCTGCTCCCCCGCCGACCTCGCCGATCCCGTCGGCTCCCTCACCTTCGCCGACATCACCGCGTTCCTCACCGCCTTCGCGAACCAGGACCCCGCCGCCGACCTGGCCGAGCCGGTGGGGCAGTTCACCTTTGCCGACATCTCGGCGTTCCTGGCGGCGTTCAGCGCCGGATGTCCGTGATCGCACGGCCTTCTGCTCTATGAGGCGAGCGACGAACTCGGGCGAGATGACGATTTCGTTCGCTTATCGGATTTGGTGCGGGGTTCGTTGTCCGACGGGGTATGGTGTCCTCAGGAGAACACCATGCCGCAGCAATCAACCGTCGCCCGCGTCGCGTTCGCCGTGGGCGTTGCCGGTCTCGCCACCGCCACGCTTGGCGGCCCGTTCACGGTCATCGCCGAGTCGGGCGAGCAGGCCCCCGGGTTGTCGGCGGGCGTGGTGTACGGCTCGTTCGACGGCATCGGGCGGAATGACGCGGGTACTGTCGCGTTCCGGGCGTTCCTGGTCGGCGACGGGGTATCCGGGCTGAACGATGACGCCCTGGTGGTCATCGAGGGCGGTGCGGCGAGCATCATGGCCCGAGCGGGTGAACCCGCCGGCGGGCTCGACGCGGGGCTGAGCTATCGCACGATCGGCATGCCCACGCTGCACGAGTCGGGCGGGCTCGGCTGGCTGGCAACGGTCTCGGGAAATGGCATCGACTTTACGAACGACGGCGTGGCATACGCCGCGTCCGGCGGGACGCTGTTGCCGATCCGCATCGATGGCTTCCAGGCGAACGGCCTGCCCGCGGGCATCGAGATCATCAGCACGGCACAGCCGTTCTTTGGCCCGGCGGGCCGCTGGGCGTTCTGGGGGCGTGTGGCGGGCACGGGAATCGATCTCGGGAATGACAGTGTTGTGCTGGGCGATCTGGGCGATGGCTTGCCGAGCGTGGTGGCCCGCGAAGGCTCGCCCGCCCCCGGCTTCGCGGCGGGGTTCGCCTTCAGCACCTTCGGGCACATCGCGACCGATACCGCGGGACGCACGGTGTTCCAGTCGCGTCTGCGTGATCCTGCCCACCCGTCGACATTCGAAGAGGCGATCTTCGCCACGACGAGCCACGCGGGCGTTCAGCCGCTCTTCGCGAGCGGCGATCCGATCACGGGTGTCCCCGGTGCTTCGCTGACGGGGTTCGGGCCGTTTTCGATCAACGAAACGGGACGACTTGCAATCGCCGCGTCGCTGGCGGGTTCGCCGGCGAGCCAGGGGATTGTTGTCACCAGCGATCCGCAGCAGCCGGCCCCGCCTGAGGCGGTCGCGGTCCGGGGCTCGCAGGCGGGCGGGCTTGTCGCGGGCGTGGTGTACGAGGACTTTTTCCCGAGCGCGGTGCAGATCAACGCAGGTGGGCGGGTCGCGTTCCGTGCGACCGTCGCTGGCACGAATATCGGTGCGTCGAACGACCGTGCCGTCTTCTCGAGCGGCGAAGCGTCGAGCGACGACGGCAGCCCGGTCGCGATCGCGCGGGAGGGGGACCGCCCGCCCGGCTACCCCGCCGGGTCGATCTATCAGCAGTTCGACTCGCTCGCCAATCCGACGGCCCTCATCCGGCTCAACGATGTGGGGCAGACGGCGTTCTACGCGTACATCGACAGCAACGATCTCCCCGGCCCGGCGATCTTCGCGACGGACACCGCGGGCGTCGTTCGCAAGATCCTCGGCACGGGCGACACCGTCGATCTCGGCGGGTCGGTGCGCACTGTCCAGTCGATCCGGCGGGAGCTCGATCTAAGCAACCACGCCGAGGTGCTATTGGCCGCCTCATTCACCGACGGGTCCCAGGCCGTCCTGCTCGCGACCATCCCGCCGCCAGTCGGTCCGTGCGCACCGATCGACTACGCACTGCCGTACGGCGAGCTGACCTTCGCCGACATCACCGCCTTCCTCACCGCCTTCGCGAACCAGGACCCCGCCGCCGACCTGGCCGAGCCGGTGGGCCAGTTCACCTTCGCCGACATCTCGACCTTCCTCGCGGCGTTCAGCGCGGGGTGTCCTTGATCGCACGGCTTAATGCTCGATGAGGCGAGCGACGAACTCGGTCGAGATGACGATTTCGTTCGCTTATCGGATTTGGTGCGGGGTTCGCTGTCCGACGGGGTATGGTGGCCTCAGGAGAACACCATGCCTCAGCAATCAGCCGTCGCCCGCGTAGCGTTCGCCGTGGGCATTGCGGGTCTCGCCACCGCCACGCTTGGCAGCCCTTTCACGGTCATCGCCGAGTCGGGCGAGCAGGTTCCCGGTTTGCCGGCGGGCGTGGTCCATAGCTTTTTTCCCAGTTTCGGGATAAACGATGCCGGCACGGTCGCATTCCAGGCGCGCCTCGCGGGCAACGGGCTCATATCTCCGAGCGAGCAAGCCGTGGTAGTTATCGAGGGCGGTGTGACCAGCGTGATGGCGCGTGGGAACGACCCAGCGAGTGGGTTTGATCCTGGCGTGACGTATTCGTTTGTAGGCGAGCCCACGGTGCTCGATTCGGGCACGATCGGCTGGCATTCGAAGGTCAAGGGGCCTGGCTTTAACTACACGAACTCTACCGTGGCCTATGTCTTGTCCCACGGGGTGCTGTCGCCGGTCCGGTTCCAAGGCGTTCCGGTCAACGGACTCCCTGCGGGCATCGAGCTCACCAGTATTGCACGCGTCTTCTTCGGTCCGGCGGGCCGCTGGGTATACCAAGGCCGTGTCGCGGGTGCGGGCATCCATCCCAGGAACGATGACGTCGTGCTGAGCGACCTTGGCGATGGGCTGCCCACTATGGTGGCCCGCGAGGGGTCGCCCGCCCCCGGCTTCCCGGCGGGCACGGTGTTCGACTTGTTTGGGCAGATCGCTGCCGACAGCGCGGGACGCACGGTGTTCCAATCAAGTGTGCGCAACCCGACCAACATGCTGGGACCCGCGGAGGCGATCTTCGCCACGACGGACAACGACGGCGTTCAGCCTCGCATTGCGAGCGGCGACCCGTTGGCGGGAGTCTCCGGCGCTTCTTTCCAGGGCAGCCGTGCATTCTCGGTCAACGAGCAGGGACGGCTTGCAATCAGCTCGAGACTTTCCGGTTCGACATACAGCGCAATCGTAGTTACGGCCGACCCGCAACAGCCGGCGATACCCGAAGCGGTTGCGGTCAGCAATGAACAGGCCGGCGGGTTCGCCGCGGGCGTGGTATATCACAGATCCTTCCCAAGCGATGTGCAGATCAACGCTGGCGGACGGGTCGCCTATTACGCAAGCGTCGCAGGCCAAGACATCGATGCAACGAATGATCAAGCTCTTTTTACGAGCGGCGAGGCGTCGAGCGACGACAGCACCCCGGTCGCCATCGTCCGCTTGGGTGACCGCCCACCCGGCTACCCCCTCGGGTCGATCTATAAATTCTTCGAAGTGTATGCGGCGCGGCCTCTCATCCGGCTCAATGACGCGGGGCAAACGGCCTTTTACGCGTTCATCGAGAGCAACGACCTGCGGCGTGGCGTGGCGATCTTTGCGACGGATACCGCCGGCGTTGTCCGCAAGATTATCGGCATTGGCGACACCGTCGATGTCGGGGGGTCGGTGCGAACCGTCGATTACGTATCTACGGCGTTTGATCTCAATAACAACGGCGAGGTGCTGCTCATCGCCTGGTTCACCGATGGTTTTGGGGCGCTACTGCTCGCGACCATCCCGCCGCCGGCAAATCCGTGCGCATCGATCGACTACGCACTGCCGTTCGGCGAGCTGACCTTCGCGGATGTTTCCGTCTTCCTCACGGCATTCAACGATCAGGACGCCGCCGCGGACTTGGCTGATCCGGCGGGACAGTTCACCTTGGCGGATGTCTCGGCCTTCCTCGCCGCCTTCAGCGCCGGGTGCCCGTGACCGGCACCGGAGAACATGTCCAACCGGAGAAGATGGCCAACCTCTGTGCCTGAGGTTGGCCATCTTCTCCATCACCATGTGCAGGTCCCAGGCCCGCAGGGGCCTGACTCAATCACGGCTTAGGGATCGCCCCCTCGAGCGCGTCCTTGATCGCCTCCCCCGGGCGGATCAGTTGGCCGCGGGCGCCCGCCAGGTCGAGCTTCCACGGGTTGTCGGCCGCCATCGGGCCCGCCCGGTTGATCGGGACCAGGGCGTCGGGGTTGATGATGCTCTTGCCGCCGAGGCCCGGGATCGACAGGCCCTCGGTCGCGAGAGCCGCGAGCGGGGCCCACAGCGTGATCTCCTCGGTGTTCGCGACGAGGTCGAAGCGGCCCGAGCTCTCGAAGCGGAACTCGCCGATCGGCAGCTTGAAGTTCTCGTAGGTCGCGATGCCGTTGTTCATGCGGACGCTGACCGCCTCGAACCGCTGCAGGGCCGTGCCCTCGGTCGCCTGCCCCGTGAGCGCGAGGAGCTGCCCGAGCCCGCCCGCGATCTTGAAGCCGACCTCGCCCGGGTCGATCCGGGCCTCGGCCTCCACCGCGGTGATCTCACCCGAGAAGGGCAGCGACAGGCGTCGCACATCGAGGCGGGCCGGGGCGTGCCGGGCCGGGTCCTTGCTCACTTGGCCGAAGGCGGGCAGGAAGGTCGTCACCGCACGGCTCGACTGCTCCTGGATGCGGTCGAGCCGCACCTCCGCGGGCGAGCGGAGGACGAGCAGCTTCTCGACGCCCGTGGGGTTGGTCACCTCGCCCTCGTAGCGGGCCGAACCATTGGGGAAGTCCGACCGCAGGCCGATCGTGCCCCCGAGCCTCGGGAAGTCCTGCAACTCGACCGTCGCCCGCACCGTGTTGCCCGCGAGCATGGTGATGCTGCCGCCGGTGTCGGCGAGGGCGTCGAAGAGCCCGCTGGGCAGGTCCCGCAGCTCGCCCTGCCCGGTGATCGCGGGCTCCACGCCCCGGGCCGCCGCGACGGGGTCGAGCCCGTACAGCCGCCCGTTGAAGGAGACGGCCCGCCCGCCGCCTCCGGCCGAGCCCGCGTCGACCTCGGCGGTCAGGGCGACCGTCGCGTCCGCGTCGATGGTGCGTGCGGTGACAGTCGTCCGCGGGTAGACGCGCTCGGAGCCGTCGATCAGCGTGACCCGCATCGCGGTGCCGACGATCGACAGGGCGACATCAGGGCTGGCCGCCCCGGCCCTGGTGCGGTCGAGGGGGTACCGCAGCGTGTCCGCCCTGACGGCCCAGGTGACGGGGTTCATGAACGAGACGATGGGCCGCGTGGTCGAGGCCGCCCCGGGCCGGTCGCCGGCGGTCGTCAGCGTCCCGCCGAGGTGGGCCGTCGCCCACGCGGCGGGCATCTGCCAGGTGAGCTCGAACGCCTCGGGCAGCGTGACGGTGTCGCCAGCAAGGGCGAGCCGCACCGGCTGCTTCACGCTGATCGTCTCCGACTGGGGCGTGAGCGTGACGCTCGCCCGCGACAGCTCGCCCTGCGCCAGCGTCGCGTCGGACTCGAACGCGACCGAGAGATCCTGCCCGAGCGCCCCCGCGACGAGGGGCGAGCCCGGCGTCTCCTGCCCGGGCGCCGTCATCAGCCGGTCGAGCCACGCGGAGCGGACGCCGCTGACGCTGCCCGTCGCCCGGGCCGGGCCGTCGGGCGTGAGGCCCTTTGTGGCGACCGAGCTTTCGAGATCGACCGACGCGACGCGTGAGCCGCGGTCGTCGCGCACATCGCCCCGCACGGTCGCGGTGAGCGTGTGCTGCGCGTTGGCATCACCGCCAAGCAGGGCCGCGGTCGGCACGCTCGCCCCCGCATCGAACCCGACGCCGACCGTCCCCGGGTCCCCCGCGAGCCCGAGGGCCTGCTGCAGCCCGTTGAGCCCGACGCGGTCGGCCCGCAGCCGCAGGTCCACCGCGTCGCCCCGCGTGTTGAGCCCGGCGGTCAGGGCGATTTCGGCGGTGCGGTCGAGCGTGACCGGCGAGGGCGAGCCGTTCTCCCCGCTGACGCCCGCCGCGGCGAGCGAGCGGGCGAGCCCCGCGGGCCGCAGGCGGATCGTGCCCCGTGCGTCGAGGGCCGAGAGCGACATCGGCGTGCCCGCGTCGAGCAGCCCATCGGCGGTCGCGTTGAGCGTGATCTCGGCCCCGTCGGAGACGACCTGCGACACCACCGCCCGGGCCGCCCCGCCCGCGGGGGAGGACCCGAGCCGCACGCTCGCCCAGGGGCCGACGACATCCTGCAGCAGCACATTCAGCGGCACCGTGCCCACCGTCGGGGGCGTCGGCAGCAGCGACGCCAGGGCCGTCGGCATCCGCTCGACCAGCACCGAGACCGAGGTCGTCTGCGTCAGGTCGCCACCGACCGTGGGCGACGACGCGTTGCCCTCGATGCGGAACGGCTGGCCCGCCCCGGTCATGTCGCCCGCGATCGTCGCCTTCATCCCCTGCCCGGGCGTCAGCGAGCCATCGACCACGAACGACCCGATCGACAGGTCGGCACCCGCCCCGGGAGCATCGGCCGTCCGCAGCACGCGGGCACCCGTGAGCTCGGCTCGGAACGAGCCGCGGGCCGCATCCGGGTCGATCCCCCGCGTCGCGGGGTCGATGGGCAGGCTGAGGTCGGTCAGCGTCGCGACGAGCCGCCCGCCGTTCTCCACGCGAATCGCGTCGGGCCCCGCGAGCAGCCCCGCGAGCCTGGCCCCGGTCGCGACGGGGGCGTCGTGCTCGACCCGCACGCCCGAGCCCCGCGTGCTGAGCGTCGTGCCCGCGATCTCGAACTCGCCCGTCGCGTCGAGCCGCGACGCATCGAGCGTCAGCGTCACGCGGGTCGGGGCGTCGGCGTTGTTGCCCCCGGCCGAGGCGAGCGACGACGCGTTGACCCGCAGGTCGATCGTCTCGCCCACATCACGCGTGAGATCGATCCCGGCGTCGGTCACGAGGGGCTGGAGCACATCGGCGGACACACCGCGCAGGGCGATCTCCCCCGACATCGCCGAGGGCACGCCCGCGACGATCGAGCCCTCGGGCGTCACGAAGCCCGCGAGGTAGAGGTCTCCATCGAGCGTGCCCGCGGGCCGGTTGTCCACGCGTGCGGTGCCATCGACCGACACGCGGGCCCCGGAGCCCAGCCCGTCCGACCGCACGCCAAGCTTCACGCCCCGCAGGGCCACCCGCCGCCGATCGCCCGCGGTGATCTGATCGGACGCGAGCGTGCGGGCCCGCCCCACCGTCTCGCTCAGCTCGACGCTCGCGTCAAGGGCCAGCGTCCGCAGGTCGCCCTCGACCAACGCGGTGTACGGCGCCTGAAACCGCGTGACCGCGAGCGTGACATCGCCCCCCGAGTCGATGTTGATGTCCGCCGGGCCCGAGAGCCGCCGGACCAAGGGCCCCGTGTCCGTCAGCCGCACCGTCAGCCCCGAGTCCGCGAGCGTGACCGTGCGGTCGTCGGCGATGAGCGTCCCCTCCGCCCGCAGCTTGGCGGCGGTCATCGTAAGCGAGACACCCTGAGACCCGTCGGTCCTCGGCTCTGCGCGCAGCGCCACATCGAGCGTCGGCCCGATGTCCTGCGTCAGCCGAAGGCCCGTCTCCGCGAGCAGGGGCTCGACGATCCCGAGCGCCACGCCCGTCGCCGAGACCGACCCGCGCACACGCGGGGCCCGGTCGGTCCGCGGCTGGCCCGAGGCATCGAGCAGGTCGGCCACCGACAGGTTCACGGCCACACGCCCCGCGGGGTCGCGGTCCACGCGCACCGCGGTCTCCGTCCGCACCGTGATCTCGCCCGCGAGGTCCCGCGCCGCGATCTCGAGCTCCGCCGGGTCGATCGCGACCCGCCAGCGATCGGCCGTGTTCTGATTGCCCGACGCGGTCGGCACCGCGGGGACCGGCACCGTCGCCGCGGCCTCGCCGAGCGCCACCTTCACCAAGGCCCCGGAGCCCCGCAGGTCGAGCCGCCCTTCCTTCGGCAGGGCGAACTGCAGGTTCTCGACCGAGAGCGTCGCGCGGGGCCACTGCGTGATGTCGAGCCCCGCCGAGGACTTCAGCGCCGTCTCGGCGTCCGGGGCGAGGGAGATCAGCCTCGCGGTGTCGCCCGCCACGGTGATCGGCCCGCCCGACCGCACCCGCTGTGCGGCGCCGTCATAGACGAGGTTCGCGATCGCCTCGAGCGTGCCCGAGCGGGCGGTGAGCGTCACCGTCGCTTCGCGGAGCGTGCCGTCGATCTCGAGTGTCGCGGTGGAATCCTCGCCGAGGGCCGCGACCAGCCGGCCCTCCTGCTGCGCCAGCGCATCAACGAGCGCCGTCGCGACCGCGTCGACCTCGAGCGAGGCGTCCACTGTCGCGTCGGTCGTGTTGATCCGCCCGCCGCTCTCGATCAGGCCCCGGGCCGAGGCGTTCAGGTCGATCGAGCCCGCGGGCGTGTCGATCGCGTCCCGCGTGCGGCCGGTCGTCACCTTGCCCGCGAGCCGGAGCTCCGTGGGCGAGCCCGCCCCGACGCGGGCCAGCCCGCGCAGGTCGGCGACGCGGACGACCTGCACCGAGCCCCCGGTCAGCTCCGCGAGCGCCGGGTCTTCGTAGGTCACGGTGAAGTCCGCGAGATCCAGCTCGGCGTTCAGGCCCGATGGCACCGCGGGCTCGCCCGTCGACGCCGAACCCGACCCCGGCGGAGCCGCCGCCCCCACGCCGAGCGCCCGCTCCAGGTTCGTCACGCCCTCGGCGTCGCGCACGACATCGGCCTCGCCCCGCAGGTGCACCGTCCCGAGATCCAGCCCGCCGAAGAGCAGGCCGAAGAGCCCCCGCTCCACCTCCACCTCCGCGCGGGCAACGCGTGATGACGCCGGGTCGAACAGCTCCACCCCGCGCAGCCGCTGCGAGCCGAACCAGCTCAGGCTCGCCGAATCGACCTCGACCCGCCCGGGCACCGCGTCGTTGGCCGCACCCTCCACGATCCCGGGAGCGAAGCCCGACGCGATCTTCGGCGCGAGCGCCACCAGCAGCACTACCACAACGAGGAGCGACGCCGCCCCGATGACGATGAACTTCCGCCGCTTCTTCTTCGCCGCGACCCGGCCGGCCTCCCGCCACGCGGACTCGTCGGTGCCCGCGGGCTTCTCCGCCGGGGCGTCGCCCTGCCTGGCGTCCTGTTTGGCGGCCTTCTTCTCGCGCGACCAGCCGTCGGTATCCCAGCTCATCAGGACGGGCCTCCCGTGTCGTGCCGCGACGCGTTCGCGGCCCTGAACAGCCTAGCGGGGGGCCCGGGCGTCCTCAGCCCCGGCCCCACCGGGGTACGCTCGCCCCATGCCAGCAGAGCACGACAACCCCAACCCCGACGGCCCGGAAATGGTGTGGGCGCCCTGGCGTCTGCGCTACCTCGAGTCTTTCGTCGAGGACGAGCACAACGCCGACATGAAGGCGGATTCACCGCCCGCGACCATGCAAGCGCCGAAAGCAGCGCCCGGCTCACGCCCGCCCGAGCCCGTCAGCTTCTTCGCCGACTACTGGGCCCACCCCGAGGCCGACGGGCCCAACCATGTGATCGCCCGCACCACCCACGGCATGATCCTGCTCAACCGCTACCCCTACGCGAACGGGCACCTGCTCGTCGCGCTCGGCGAGCCCCGCCCGCGTCTGCTCGACTACACCGTCGAGCAGCGGGCCGACTTCTGGCGGCTCGTCGATATCGCTACCGACCTCATGGAGCGGGCCCTCGCCCCCCAGGGCATCAACATGGGCGTGAACCAGGGCCGGGCGGCGGGGGCGGGCATCCCGACCCACCTGCACGCCCACCTCGTCCCCCGCTGGGGGGGCGATGTGAACTTCATCACCATCGTCGGCCAGATCCGCGTCATCCCCGGCGCTCTCGACGCCATGGCCGAGCGTTACCGCAAGGTCTGGACCACCATGCAGAAGTCCTGACCGCTACCGCGCGTACCCGAGCCTCTCCATCGCCTCGCCCGCCTCGGCATAGAACCGCTCGGTCATCGCATCGTCGAACGCCTCGCGCCGCTTCAGGGGCTTGATGCCGCCCGAGTGCACATTCGTGCTCTCGACATTGCCCACGAGCCTCGCGAACCACGACGCCCGCACCGACTTGATGGGCCGGGGCAGCAGGGGCTCGCGCAGCACGGGCGTCTCGGCCAGCAGCGCCGCCAGTTCATCGATCACCGCCCGCGTGTCCTTCACAACGCGCTCGAACCGCACCGGGTGCACGCCCTCGGTGTCCAGCCACGCCAGCACATGCTCGGCCCACTCGCGAGCGGCCGTCTTGCCCGTCTCGGCATGCGGTGTGAAGACGAACGCCTCGAAGCCCTCGGGCGTCGTCGGGTCGAAGCTCCGGCGCCACGCGTGCATCGAGCACATCACATCCCGCCCGTCGCGCACGGCGTACAAAGCGACCGACTTGGCCGCGAGCGCCCGCCCAAACCCCGCGACATCCTCGCGGAACATCGGGAAGCCGGGCAGGGAGTGGGTCTTCAGCGTCGCCCTGCGGGCCTTGCGGAGCAGCCGCAACGCCTCGGGCCGCCCGATGGGCCGGTGGCTGTCGGTGTTGAAGCGATCGATCGAGAGGTAGCTGGAGTGGATCGACTCGAGCGGCTTCATCCGCGGGCGGAACGCCGGGAACTGCCGGCGCAGCAGGTCCATCACCAGGTGCGTGCCAGAGCGGTAGTGGCTGACGACCATCGCGGGCGGGGCGATGCGGTCGAGTTCGGGCGAGGGGGCGTAGGCAGTGTCCCTAGGCATCGATGGAAGCATCCTCAGAAGATGGCCACCAGCAGGAACCCGACCACCGCGAGCGCGATGACCGCCATGAGCCAGCCGGCCATCGGCGGCTTGCCCGCGCCCGGCTCCACGGAGCAGTGCGGGCACGCGTCGCGCTGGTCGTAGTACTCGGCGCCGCAGTTCGGGCAGGTGACGAACTCATCGCCGAAGCGATCGAGGTCCGCCTCGCTCGGGCCCTCCGGGTCGAGGTCAGGTTCTGATTCGGGCCGTCGCGGTTCGTACGCCATCGGGACGAGTGTACGCTCTGTGAATATGGGCGATTTCTGTCGCTTTCATACGGGCGCACACGGGTCTTGGGAGCACACGCCGTGACCACGGACAGGCCGAGCGACAACCCGGACAGCGCCGACACGACGATCGGCGAGAACGCGACGACCGCGCCCACGGTGGGCCTGCGCGTCGGGGAGGCCATCGGCCCGTACCGGCTGCTCGAGGTCCTGGGCGAGGGCGGCTTCGGCGTCGTCTGGCTCGCCGAGCAGCGCGAACCCATCCGCCGGCGCGTCGCGCTCAAGGTCATCAAGCCCGGCATGGACACGGCGGCGGTCCTCGCACGCTTCGAGGCCGAGCGAAACGCGCTCGCGGTGATGGACCACCCGCACATCGCCCGCGTTCTGGATGGTGGGGCCACGAAGCAGGGGCTGCCCTACTTCGTGATGGAGTTCGTCCCGGGCGACGCCATCACGAACTACTGCAAGAAGCACGACCTCGACCTGCACGCCCGCCTCCGCCTGTTCGCGCAGGTCTGCCAGGCTGTCCAGCACGCGCACGCGAAGGGCGTCATCCACCGCGACCTGAAGCCCGGCAACATCCTCGTCCGCGAAATCGACGGGGAGCCCGCGGCCAAGGTCATCGACTTCGGCGTGGCCAAGGCCCTCGACAACCGCCTGAGCGAGCGCACGCTGTTCACGACGCAGGGCCACATCGTCGGCACGCCCGAGTACATGGCCCCCGAGCAGGCCGAGGGGGCGGGACGGGACATCGACACGCGGGCCGATGTCTACAGCCTCGGCGTGGTCCTGTACGAGCTGCTGACGGGCGACAGACCGTTCAACCTGCGGTCCGCCGCGGTGCACGAGATCGCGCGGATCATCCAGGAAGTCGAGCCCGAGCGGCCCTCGACGCGCGTGCTGACGCGCCTCGCCCCCGCCTTGAAGCCCACCGAGCGCAACCGCACCCGCACGCTCGCCCGGGCGCTGCGGAACGACCTTGACTGGGTCGTGATGAAGTGCCTCGAGAAGGACCGTCAGCGCCGCTACCAGACGGCGATCGCGCTCGCCGAGGATCTCGAGCGGTTCCTACGCGGAGACGCCGTCGAAGCCGGGCCCCCGAGCGTGGCGTACCGCGCGGGCAAGTTCCTGAAACGCCACCGCGTGCTCGTCGCCACCGCCGCGAGCGTCGCGGTGCTCACCATCGCGTTCATCGCGGTGCTGTCCGTCGCCCTCGTGCGCGAGCGGGCCGCCACCGAGCGGGCCGAACGGGCGGCCGAAAGCGAGCGGGGCATGCGCACCTATCTCCTCGAGGGCATCATCTCCGCCGCACGCCCCGAGCGCCTCGGGAAGGATGTGACCGTCGTGGACGCCGTCCGCGCGTCGATCGATGAGCGCGACAAGTACCTCGGCGACAACCCGCTCAGCGCGGCCGTGCAGTCGCAGCTCGCGATCGTGCTGTCTCGGGCCGGGCGCGACCGCGAGGCCCTTGAGCTCGCCCGGGCCGCCGACGGTTTGTGGCGGGAGTCGGGCTCGTGGCGGTCCGATCCCGAGGGCCCGCCGGACGGGCTGTTCAACAAGTCCGTCATCGCCGTCTCGCTCGCGCGGCTGGGCCGACCGGACGAAGCAGATCCCGTGTACGCCGAGCTCATCCCGCTCGCCGAGGCCGAACTCGGGGCCGAGCATCCGTTCACGCTCGGCATGTCGCTCTCCCGGGCGGTGGCGCTCGCCCGCATGGGCAACTTCCGCGAGGCGCTCGCCGTGTATGAGCGCGTGCGCGAGGTGAGCTCCCGCGTGGAGGGCGACCGCTCGAAGGATGTCGCGAGCGCGTCGCTCAGCATCGTGCACGCCAAGGCCGAGCTCAACGAGCACGAACCGACCACCGCCGACGCGCACCGGGCCCTCGTCGAAGAAGCCCGCGAGGCCCGCACGCTCGCCATCGCGTCCGACGAACGCGGCCCACTCGCCCTGATGGGCGCGGGCAACCTCTTGCAGGCCCTCGCGAACACGCTGGACCCCGATCTGGCCCGCGAGGCGCTGACCGTGGCGGAGGACGCCCTCGCCATCGCGAACGCAACGGTCGAGCCGAACGCGTCCTCCGTCGTCGCGGTGCGCCACCACCGGGCCCGCTGCCGGATCATCATGGGCGAGATCGACGCCGGCCTCGCGGAGCTGCGCGAGGCCATCGCGCTGCACCGTTCGCGCGTGGGCGAATCCGTGTCGGCCGACCGGGCCGAGATCGTGATGCGCTGCCGCCTCGTGCAGGCCCTGCGCGAGGCGGGCCGCGACGCGACGACAGAACTGGCCGCCCTGCGTGCCCGGAGCCCGCTGTCCGTCGTTCGAGAGATCGACCCCGCAAGAGGCTGGGTCGCCTCGATCGTCGAGGAGTGACCGTCAGCCCGGGGAGCCGCCTCCCGAGGCCGGTGCGTACACCGCGCCGTGACCGGTATCGATAACCCAGTCGTACGCGAGGATGAACTTCTCGACGCTTTCGAAGAAGTCGCCGGTGACATTCAACGCGTCCTGCACGCCCGCCGGAACCGCCTGCGGGTCCATCTCCGACATCTTCTTCAGCGCACGATCGACATAGCGCTTGATCTGATCGACCCCGAGCACCACGCCGACCTGCTCCAGCCAGGGCATCTTCGCCCCGGCGTCCACGACCCCCCCGATCGGCGAGGCGTACGCGCCCGCGCGGTCGGTGAGGATGCTCGTCCCAACGCCCGGCCACGGCACATCGTCCTGGCCGAGCCACTCAAGAAACCGCGTATCGCGTGTGCGGTTGGGGCCGTACAGCACGATCTCGGTCAGCACGCTGTCGTACCGGCCGTCCGCGTGCAGGCGGATGTCCTTACCCCGCTGCTCCAGCGTTGCGGGGAACAGGGCCGCCGCCCGCTCGATCGCTTCCGCCCAGTCCATCGTCGGGTCCATAGGAACGCCCTCCGCGTCCGAGTTTCTGTTGGCCCACCACGGGCCGCGCCCGGGAAATCATGCGGCAGACCCACCGCCGGGGTTCGCACCGGGAGACCAACCGGGGCGAATCTTCGCGCCCCTGGCGTGCGCGCAGCGGCGAATCCTCCGCCGTACTACCCCGAAGAAGGTGGTTCCAGTCGGGCGGTTTCTGCGCTTCAGACGGGCCGAGGCCCCGTGGTCGCCTGGGTCGTGCCAGCAACCGTGAACACGCTGCCGTGGCCCGTGTCGATCACCCAGTCCTGCACGACCGTGAGCTCACCCAAGCCCGGGAGCGTGCTGCCGGGGGTCGAGAGGGCCGTCGCGACGGGCGCCGGCACCGCCTGCGGTTGCATCTCGTGCATCGCCTCGATCGCGGTCTCGACGACCCGGCGCACGCGGGCGGTGGCGGCCTCGGCTTTCTGCTTCTCGGCCGGGCTCAGCACCAGCCGCGCTGCCCGCTCCGAGCCGTTCCAGGGGACCCCGGGCTGGCCCAGCCAGTGCATGTACTCGGCGTACCGCGCCCGGGTGAGCCCGCCCGTGTCGATCTCACCCAGCACCGGGTCGTACTGACCCGCGGCGGCGGTGCAGATTGCGTCGGTGCGGGCGTTCAGCGTCGCGGGGAGCTTGGCCGAAGCGAGTTCGAGGGCCTGGTTCCAGTTCATGGGGGCTCCGGAAGGTTCGGTCGGGCAACCGAGAAGCGTACCGCCACCACTGTCGGGGGTGGACGCCAGGCTCGCGACTCTGGGGCGGCGTTCTGCACCCGTACCGGGGGGGCGACGGCCCGATCGAACCCGCCGCAGCGCGGGATCGGGTGAGATCGGTCGTGGCGGTCACGCGGGCTCGTTCGGGGCCCGATCTGTCGGCGTGGCCTTCGGTGCCCCCCTTTCGCCGTTCTCGTCCGCCGGCACGCTGCGCTGGTCGCTGCGTAACGCGCAGGCGGAGCAGGCGACGGCGCTCGAGCGGCTCAGCACCGGCAAGCGCATCAACCGCGGGGCCGATGACCCCGCGGGCGTCGTCGCCGCCGAGAGCCTGCGCAGCGAGGTCACCTCGCTCGAATCGAACATCAAGCGGGGAGAGCAGCAGCTCAAATGGCTCGGCGCGACCGACGGGGCGCTCGGGGTCGTCGGGGATCTCCTGACCAAGCTCGACGGGATCGTGGTGTCCGCCGCGAACACGGGTGGCCTGAGCGCTCGCGAGCGGGCGGCGTTTCAGACCGAGGTGAACCAGATCCTCGACGCGATCGACTACGCGAACCAGACCACGACCTACAAGCGGCAGCAGGTGCTGGGGGCGTACGGGGCGAACAACCTCGGACGGATCAGCCTCGAGCGACCGGGCAAAGACGACGACGCGCCGCCCACGACCGTCTCCGCCCGGCTGGCGGACCTGCGCTCGGGCGGCGTGCTCTCCCTCGACTCGGGCAACCTCGAAGCGGCTCAGGACTCGGTGCGCTCCGCCCTCGACACGATCCTGAAGAAGCGTGGGGCGACCGGGGCGGCGCAGAAGGGGCTCGAGTCCGACCTGAGGCAGTGGGCCAAGCAGCTCGAGGACACCACGGGTGCCCTCAGCCTCGTCGAGGACGCCGACTTCGCCGAGGAGGCCGCCCGGCTGGTGCGCGGGCAGCTCCTGGAGCAGGCGTCGATCAGCGCGATCCTCGTCGGGCGGCAGAGCGCGGCCAGCGTCCTCGACCTGCTTGAGAACGCGACGGGCGTGCCGACGACCAAGCCGGTTGGCGGGCTGAAGGGCGGGCTCTGAGAAACCGGCGTTGGTCCACGGGCGAAACCCCGGTAGTCTGGGCCCTTGACGAACGCGGGCGTGTCCTGCCCGCTTCGGGGGAAACCACTCCGGGAATGCCGCATGGCGCGAGACCGTGATCCGTGGGACATCGGCGACGACCCCACGATCGCTGCGCCCGGGCCGGCCGATCAACCCACGCAGCGGCCCGGTCGGACGGCGGTGGTCCGGCTGAAGGCGGGGGACGCGGTGGGCCCGTACCGGCTGGTCGAGGAAGTCGGATCGGGCGGGTTCGGGGTGGTGTGGTGTGCCGAGCAGCGCGAGCCGATTCGCCGCACCGTCGCGATCAAGGTGATCAAGCCCGGGATGGACACGGACGCGGTGGTCGCGCGCTTCGAGGCGGAGCGTGACGCGCTCGGCGTGATGGACCACCCCAATATCGCCCGCGTCCTCGACGGCGGGACGACCGACGCGGGGCTGCCCTGCTTCGTGATGGAGTTCGTGCCGGGGGTGCCGATCACGCGGTACTGCGCGGATCACGCGTTCGACCTGAGCGAGCGGCTGGAGCTCTTCACGCAGGTGTGCGGGGCGGTGCAGCACGCGCACACGAAGGGCGTGATCCACCGCGACCTCAAGCCCAGCAACATCCTCGTCCGCGAGGTGGACGGGGAGCCGGTCGCGAAGGTGATCGACTTCGGCGTTGCCAAGGCCCTGCGCGGGCGGCACGCGGACACGACGCACTACACGCTCGCGGGCGAGCCGATCGGCACGCCCGCGTACATGGCGCCCGAGCAGGCCGACGGCACCGAGCGGGATATCGACACGCGGGCGGATGTGTACGGGCTGGGGGTCGTGCTCTACGAGCTCTTGACCGGTCGCCTGCCCTTCGACCTCGAGGGCGTGGGCTGGCGTGAGGTCTCGCGGGTGATCCAGGAGACCGAGCCGGCTCGCCCGAGCGCCCGCGTCCTGACGACGCTGAGCGATCACACGCCGGCGGGGCCGACGGCCTCGGGCCGCAAGGCATGGTCGCGGGCGCTCGCGGGTGACCTGGACTGGATCGTGATGCGGTGCCTCGAGAAGGACCGCTCGCGCCGGTACGACGCCGTGAGCGACATCGCCCTCGAGATCCGCCGCTACCTTGCGGGCGAGCCGGTGCTGGCGGGCCCGCCCACGCTGGCGTACCGCGTGCGCAAGTTCACCACGCGGCACCGGGCCCCGGTCGCGGGGGCGGCGGCGGCGGTCATGCTGCTCGTGGCGGGGCTGATGGGCACCTCCTACGGGCTGGTGCAGGCCCAGCGGGAGCGGGCCCGGGCCGAGGACGCGGCGAAGGCCGAGGCCGAGCAACGCCGCGTCGCGGACCGGCGGGCGGAGGAGCTCGAGCGGGTAGCAGCGTTTCAGGCGGCGCAACTCGGGGCGATCGACCCGCCCGCGATGGGCGCGACGATCCGCGAGGCCGTGCTCGATGCGACGCCCGAGGAAGAGCGGCCCGCGATCGAGGCGGCACTCGACCGGATCAACTTCACGAACATCGCCCTGCGGTCGCTCGGGCACGACATCTTCGAGCCGACGATCGCGGCGGTGGAGGCCGAGTTTGTGGACCAGCCGCTGGTGCGGGCGCGGCTGCTGCAGTCGGTGGCGGACACGCTCCTGGCCCTTGGGCTGACGAAGGACGCGGTGGGCCCGCAGGAGCGGGCGCTGGCGCTGCGACGCGAGCTGCTCGGGCCCGATGACGCGGACACCCTGCGCAGCATCAACAACGCGGCGGGGCTGATGATGGCGCTCGGTCGGCTCGACGAGGCCCGCGTGTACCTCGACCAGGCCCTCGAGGGAGCCCGGCGGACGCTCGGCGAGACGCACCCCGACACGCTGAACGCGATGAACAACATGGGCGGGCTGCTCGTGCGTTCGCAGCGGTACGCCGAGGCGGAGCCGTACTGGCGGGAAGCACTGGCGGGCTACCGGGCGACGCTCGACGCGGACGACGAGGATCTGCTCACCTCGATCGCGAACCTGGGCTCGCTGCTCTTCCGCCAGGGGCGACTCGAGGAGGCTGGGCCCCTGCTGACCGAGGCCCTCGAGGGTCGCGAGCGGCTGCTCGGGCCCGATCACCCCGACACGCTGGGGTCGGTGGCGAATGTCGCGCTCCTGCTCCGCGAGCAGGGCCGGCTGGAGGAGGCCGAGCCCCTGCACCTGCGGGCGGTCGAGGGCTACCGCCGGCTGCTGGGCGAGTCGCACCCGGCGACGGTCGTGGCGATCAACAACTGGGGGGGCCTGCTGAACCAGCTCGGGCGGCACGAGGAGGCCCTCCGCGTGCTGGCGGCGGCGGAGCCCGCGGCCCGCGCCGTGTGGCAGGGAGGCAACGCCCGGTGGCTCGGGTCGTTCCTTGTCAAGCTGGGCGAGGCCCGCGGGGCGACGGGGGACTTCCAGCGGGCGACGGCGGAACTGCTGGAGGCGCACGGGCTTATTGACGCGGGCTTCGGGCCGGACGATGCGCGGATGGGCGAATGCGAGACGCGGCTGGCGCGTGTGTTCGAGGCGTGGGCGCAGAAGGACGAAGCCCGACGCCCGGACGCCGACGCGTGGAGCGAGCGAGCACGGCGGTGGGCGGCGGCAGAACCCTGAGATCAGCGCATGAAAAAGCCCGGCTCTTGGCCGGGCTTTGTGGCGATCTTCAGTTCACACCGACGCAGCGGCATTACTTCTTGCTGGTGGCCCACTCGATGAGGATGTCGGCGACCTCGGGGCGGGTGAACTCGCCCGGGGGACGCTCGCCCTGGGCGAGCATGTCGCGGACCTTGGTGCCGGAGAGGAAGACCTGGTCGCCCTCGAGCTTGGGGAAGGTCTTGCCGGAGACCATGCCCTGGGCCTTCTTGGAGTAGGCGGCGTGCTCGAACTTCAGGGGCTCGATGGCGAGGGCGTCCTTGTCGATGTTGTCGAAGATGTTCTGGGCGTCGTAGGTGCCGTAGTAGTTGCCGACGCCGGCGTGGTCGCGGCCCACGATGAAGTGGGTCACGCCGTAGTTGCGGCGGACGACGGCGTGGAGGACGGCCTCACGGGGTCCGGCGTATCGCATGGCGGCGGGCATGACGGAGAGGCAAGTGCGCTCGTCGACGAAGTACTCGGCGATGAGCTTCTGGTAGCACTTCATGCGGACATCGGCGGGGATGTCGCCCGGCTTGGTCTCGCCGACGAGGGGGTGGATGAGCAGGCCGTCGCAGATTTCCTGGGCGCACTTGCACAGGTACTCGTGGGCGCGGTGGATGGGGTTCCTGGTCTGGAAGGCGGCGACGGTCTTCCAGCCGCGCTTCTCGAACTCGGCGCGGGTCTGGGCGGGGGTGAGGCGGTGGTCGAGGAAGGCCTCGGGGCCCTCGGGGTCGACGCAGGTCACGACCGTCTCGAGGGGGCCGGCGAGGCAGAGGGGGCCTTCCTTCTTCACGGCCTCGGCGCCGGGGTGCTGGCCGTCGTCGTCGGAGGGCTTGTTGAAGAAGATGGTCGATTCCTTCTTCGTGTCGTGGGCGTAGGTCTCCTCGACCGTCATGACGGCCTGCAGGACGCTCTCGCCCTTGCTGTTCTTGGCGTAGAGGGCGACGCGGTCGCCCTTCTTGGCGGTGCCCTCGGCGACCGACAGCGTGATCGGGATGGGCCAGACGGTCCCGTCGGCGAGCTTCATGGAGTCGATGACGGAGTGGAAGTCCTTCTGGCCCATGAAGCCCGTGAGGGGGCTGAAGGCGCCGATCGAGATCATCTCGACATCGCAGGACTGCTTGGCGGAGAGATCGATGCGGGTCAGGCCCTCGGCCTCCTTGCGGAGCTCAGCGGCCCGGGCCTGATCGACGACGCGGTTAACAAGGGTGCCGCCGAGCGGCGCGATGAGACCGGACATACCTGACACCTCCCTGATCTGTGGGTTTCCTCACTCCTGGCGAGCGAGGGTAGGAGGCGGTGGCGTCCCGGGCGAGTCTAACGCGGAAGTTGGAATGCCCGGATTTGGGTGGTGCTACAGCCAGCCGAGGGCCAGAGCGGCCCCGGTGAGCGTGAGCAGCACGCCAACCACAACCCGGAGGCCCTCGATCCGCACCTTCTTCACGAGCCTGGCCCCGAGCACCGCCCCCGCGATCGCGGCGATACACCCGGTGCTGATGAGGGCCCAGGGGAGAGGCTCGGCGTCGGGCGACGCGGATGCGAACTTCGACCCGGTGAGCCGGGCGAGCGTGGGGAGGCTCAGGGCGTACACGGCGAGTCGGGTGAGGTCGACCAGCACGCTGCAGACGCTGGAAGTACCGACGAAGGCGTCGCGATCGAGCCCCGCCCGGAGCAGGAACGCGGAGCGGAGGGCGCCCTGGTGCCCGGAGAGCCCGCCGAAGAAGCCGCTGGCGATCCCGCCCAGTGGCATCCACTTGCGGGGTATCTCGAGCTTGTCGAGCCCGCGGACTTCCGCGACGCCGAACGCGACGATGAGCAGGCCCAGCACGAGCCCGAGCGGAGTGATGGTCCGGGCGCGATCGAAGAGGGTGTAGGCGGCAACCGGACCAAAGCGGTCGGTGAGCGTGGCCACGGCGTCGAGGGCGAGGGCCCCGAGGACGGCGCCGGCGATCGCGGGCAATCCGAAACGGAGGACCACCGAGCGGTCGGCGTGCCGGCCTACGAGGGCGAGGCGGCTCAGCGTGTTGGCGAGGTGGACGACGGCCACCGCGGCGACGGCGGTCGCCGGATCGATGAACACGGCGAAGACCGGGAGGAGGAGCGTCGCCAGCCCGAAGCCCGTGAAGAGCGTCATCGCGCTGGCGATTAGAGAAATTGTCGCAACGACGGTGATGGCGAGCGGGTCCACGCGCGGAAGCGTACCGGCGAGACGAAACGCCCTGTGCGCCGGTGAGCGGGGGTCGATGTGAAGCTGGGTAATACGCGGCCCATTGAAAGCCGGGGGTGGCAATCCTCAAGTCGCGGAAAAGTCGTCTGAACGACGGCTCATCTTGCTTTCACGCGCAGTTCAGCGCCGATACTCTCGGACCTCGTGGCCTGCCGGCCGCGGGTTTGCACGGCGAAGAGAAGCCGCCCCCCTCGGGTCTCGGGGGCCAAGCACGGGAAGATCATGCCGAGAGTGCACGCATATAGCGGGGCGGTCGTTTGCGCATTGATGGCGCTGACGGTGGTCGCTCGGGCATCGTTCGGTCAGACCTGGTATGCGGACCGCATGCTGCTCCCGCGGGACGGCGTGCGGGGCGACGACTTCGGATGCGCGGTCGCGGCGTCGGGGCGAACCGTGGTGGTCGGCGCGCAGGCGACGGGCGATTTCGGTGCGGGGTCAGGGGCGGCGTATGTCTTCAACGCCGACACGGGCGAGCAGCAAGCGAAGCTGTTCGCGGGCGACGCGGTGCCGGGGCAGCTCTTCGGCGCGTCGGTGGCGATCGACGGGCGGGTGGTGATCGTCGGGGCGCCCGGGGATGACATGATCGCGGGGAACGCCGGTGCCGCGTATGTCTTCGACGCGCAGACGGGTGAGCATCGGTTCAAGCTCATCGCGTCCAACGGGCGGGCCGGTGCGGAGTTCGGGGACGCGGTCGCGGTCTCTGGCAGGTTCGCGGTCATCGGTGCCGAGGACGACGCGGTGTCACCCTTGCTCGCCGACGGAGCGGCGTACCTGTTCGATATCGAGCGGGGCGTGCAGGTGCGCGAACTGACGAGCCCGGATGCCCAGCGGGGAGATGCGTACGGCGAATCCGTCGCGATCTCGCGCACGACGGCGGTGGTGGGCTCGTGGTTCAACAACGGCGTGATGGGCGGCGCGTTCCTGTTCGACCCCGTGATGGGCGCGGAGCGCCGGGTTGTCAACGCCGATGACCTGAGGCCTTTGAATCTTGGCTATGCCGTCGCCGCCTCGGACACGCTCGTCGCCGTAGGGACGCGGTCGTGGGGGCGGGGCATCGTGGTGGTGTACGACGCCGCGACAGGCCAGCGCCGATTCGTGCTGCGTGCCCCCACCGGCTCGAACGACTCGCTGTTCGGCTCTTCGATCGCGATGACGGACACACTCGTTGTTGTCGGAGCACCATTCGATTCGGCTTTGGACGCTCACGCCGGCGCCGCGTATGTCTTTGACGCGAAGACCGGGGAGCGACTGGCAAGGCTCCTTCCCGGCGAGAGCATTCCGTTTGCCGAGTTTGGCCGATCGGTTGCGATCTCGGGGACAACGGTGATCGTCGGGGCGAAGAAAGGTCAGGGGCCGAAAGCCGTCGGTGGGGCCGCGCATGTCTTCGAAGTGGGTGAGCGGTGCGCACCGGTGGATCTGGCGTTCCCCTTTGGCTCGCTCGACTTCAACGACATCCTGGGCTTCCTCGAGGCATACTTCGCCCACCAGCCCGCGGCCGACTACGCCGAGCCTTTCGGCGAGATCACATCAGCGGATCTGTCCACCTTCCTGAACGCGGTCCGCAACGGCTGCGGCCACTGAACCCTCGGGTCACCCCTCGCTCGCCTTCCGCTTCCCGCCGGGCGAAGCGGAGCGTGAACGCGAGCCGAGCGTCCCGCCCCGCGCGATCGAGCCGGGGCCGTACTTGTCGGCGATCGCGTCCGCCGCCCGGTCCACGGCGCGGTGCGTCTCCCGCTGCTTCTCGTCGCCCGCGTCGAAGAGCCCGCCCTGGTGCTCGGCCTTGCCGGGCTCGGCGAGGTGGCTGACGCCCACGCCGATGAGGCGGACGGCCCGGAACCCCGCGGGCTCTTTGCACCACGCGTCAAACAGTTTGCGGGCCTCGGCGGCGATGACGCTCGTCGCGTCGGTCGGCTCGGGCAGCGTCTCCGAGCGCGTGACCGTCTGAAAGTCGCCGAAGCGGATCTTGATCGTCACGGTGCGGCACAGCCTCGCGTGCCGGCGCAGCCGGCGGCCAACCGCCTCGGCCTGCGCGAGGATGACCGACCGGACCTCCGTCGCGTCGGTCAGGTTCTCGCCGAAGGTCTGCTCGTGGCTGATGCTCTTGGCCTCGCGGTCGGGGACGACGGGGCGGTCGTCCTCGCCCCGGCTCAGGCGGGCCAAGTGCCGGCCGAAGTCGCCCATCGTGTTCGCGAGGGCGTCCTCCGGGTAGGCCCGGATGTCGCCGATGGTGCGGAGGCCCAGGCGGGCGAGGGACTTCTCGGCGGCGGGGCCGACGCCCCAGAGCTTGCTCACCGGCAAGGGGTCGAGCGTCTCGTGGATGCGATCGGGCTCGATGACGACGAGGCCGTCGGGCTTGTCGAGGTCGCTCGCGAGCTTCGCGAGGAACTTGTTGGGCGCGACGCCGATGCTGATCGTGAGGCCGGTGTCGTGCTTCACACGACGGCGGATCTCGCGGGCCTGCTCGACGGGCTCTCCGAAGAGGGGGACGGAGCCCGTGACATCGAGGAACGCCTCGTCGATGCTCAGGGGTTGGACGAGGGGCGTGAAGGATTCGAGGATCGCGAACACGCGGTCGGACAGCTCGCGGTAGCGCGCGCCTCTGGGCTTTACGACGACTGCCTGCGGGCACAGCCGGCGGGCGACAGCGGTCGGCATGGCGCTGCGGCAGCCGAAGGCCCGGGCCTCGTAGCTCGCCGCGGCAACGACCCCCCGGTTGCCGCCCCCTCCTACGAGGACGGGTTTATTCCTCAGGGTCGGATCGTCGAGCTGCTCGACCGACGCGAAGAACGCGTCGAGATCGGCGTGCAGGATGGCCCGGGTCGGTGTCAGGACGGAACCTCCCTCGGGGGGATCGTTGGTCCGTTGACCCCAAAGAGCGCGGCGGCGAGCGAGAACACTCGATGACGCGTCGCCCCCGGCCGATGACTGGGCCGATCGATGTAGGGATCGAGCCCGAGCCGGACCCGGTGGTCCGCTGCGGGCTCCCGGACCCACGGCTCCACGGACGACGATGCTCCACGACGACCACACCCCCGCCCCCCTTTCGCCCGACGAGCCCATCCGCCTGGCGGCGCTGAACGCGCTCGGCCTGCTGGACACGCCGGCAGAGGAACGGTTCGACCGGGTCACCCGGCTCGTGCGCAATGTCCTGGGTGTGCCGATCTCGGCGGTGTCGCTGGTCGGCTCTGACCGGCAGTTCTTCAAGTCAATCCAGGGGCTCAATGTCCGCGAGACGCCGCGAGATGTGGCGTTCTGTGCCCACACGATCCTGACCCGTGGGCCCCTCGTCGTCAGCGACGCCCGGACGGACCCTCGCTTCTTGGCGAACCCGCTGGTGACCGGCGATCCCCGGATCCTTTTCTACGCCGGGGTGCCGTTGCACAGCCCGGACGGGCTCGCGGTCGGTTCGCTGTGCGCGATCGATCGCAAGCCGCGGACGCTGACGGAGCGAGAGCGGGCGATCCTGATTGATCTCGCGGCGATCGTTGAGGCGGAGCTGAACCGCCCGCTGCCCGGGGCGGGGCGCGTCGCGTCGGTGCTCGATGGGCTGGGCTCGGTCGATGAGCTCACGCGGGTGTGGGACGCGGGCACGGTGACGCGGCTGATGACGCTCGCCGCGGAACAGCGCTCGGGGGAGCGTGCGGGATTCAGCGTTGCGCGGGTGGAGCTGGACGAGTTCGCCGTGCTCGCCGCGACCGCGGGGCGTCCGGTCGCCGAGGAGGTCCTGCGGATCGTCGCACGCCGGCTGGTTTCCGCGGTGCGGGACGCCGACGCGGTGGGGCGGATCGGCGACGAAGCCTTCCTCGTGGTGCTGCCCGGGTGCGCCGGCCTGCCCGAGGCCAAGCGTGCCGTCGCGCGGCTGCGCGAACGGGCGTTCAAGGACCCGGTGCGTGTCCGCCGTGTGGACGGGGCCCCGTCCATGCTCATCCCGCTGACCGCGACGATCGGCGTGGTCTGCGTGGGCGACGGCGTGCAGATCGAGACGAGCCGTGTGCTGACGGACGCGGAGGCCAATGTCCAGCGCGCCCGGCAGCAAGGCCCCGGGAACGACCTGATCGACGGGGCCTGGGCGGCCTAGTGGGCGCGACGCGTGCATGACACGAGCGTGAGAAGATGGCCAACCTCTCTGGCAGAGGTTGGCCATCTTCTCTTTCCGACGCGGATCGCTCACTCGATAATGCGGATCGTGAAGCGGGCGATCGGCAGCCGCTCGCTGCCGGGCTCGAGCTTCTCGAGCTCAAGCGTCGTCTCACCCGGTCGGTCGGCCCGGATGCGGAAGAGCTGGTGAGCCCCCCCGTCGGTCTCGCGGACGAGCCTCGGGCGATCGACCACGGTGAGGTAGAGCGAGTCAAACGAGCGGACACGCCAGCGGGCCCCGGTGTCGGGGTCGATTGGCACGCGGAGCTCGAGCGTGTCGTCCACGCTCACGATGCGCCGATCGCCCAGGCCGATGCCGGAGATGCTGGGCCGATCGCTGGCGCAGCCCGCCATCATCGCCGGCGCGACCGCAAGCGTGCCCATCCCGACGAGCACGCCCGCAACGAGGCGTCGGAGCGGGGCCCGGGTGGTCGGTGCTGCGCGTGCAATGGATCGGATGATCGTCACGGCGGGGGTCTCCGTCTTCGGTGCTCGGCATCACCATACCGCGCCGACTTGTTTGTTAGACGGGCCGCGTCACGGGCACCCGCCCGCGAAGGCGGCCAAGAACGCGGAGATATCCGCGAAAGTGTAGAAGCCGAACGGGGCCGCGAGGTCGGCGGCCGGGTCGTTCACCGCGAACGCGCCGAGGAACGCGGAGATGTCGGCGAAGGTCAGCGTGCCGAAGGGGGCCGCGAGGTCCGCGGGGCTGCACGGGCCCTGAGGCGTGATGCGGAAACGGACCCACACCGCCCGGTCCTGGGGCACGCTCGCGGGCTGGCTGAAGCCGCCGATGTTCACGACGGCGTCGCCCCCGCCCGAGCCGAGGGCCCCCTCGCGGAGGTCGATGCCGAAGCCCGGGCCGAAGGCGACATTGAACCCGGTGACGACGGCGTAGTACTCGCCCGCAGGCAGACTGACTTGCGGGATGAGACTCAGCGTCGAGCCGCTGACGCCGTCATCGTCGTCGGCGATGAGGTTGCCCTGGGCGTCATAGAGGGCGAGCTCGGTGTCGAAGTTGGAGCCGATGGTGGAGAGGTCGAAGAGCTCGAACTCCTGCCCGATCGGGCCGAGGTCGAACTGGGCTACGGGCGTGCCGGTGATCGAGAGCGTGTAGGGCGTGGGGCCGAGCGAGTCGAAGAACGAGGGGGCGATCGCGACCGCGTACCGGCCGGGGAGATACACGCCGGAGATCGCCGCGGGCCCGGCGCAGGTGTCCAAGGGCGCCTCATCGAGCAACTCGACATCGTTGAGACCGCAGTCGGGACCCGGGGCGTTGATGGCGACGAGAAACATCTCACCATCGGTCCCGCCCTCGACGCCGAGGTCGAGTAGCGTGGGCTGGGGGAGGTAGACCTCGTACCAGTCCACATCCCGCACGCCGCCGGAGGTTCCGTTGGGGAAGTCGCCGCGCTGGGTGCGGACGAGCCCGCACCAGGTCTGCCCGAGGATGGCTTCGGTGAACAGCGCGGGGTTGGCGCCGCAGCCGGCGTTGGTGACATCGAACTCACTGTCGAAGACATCGAACGCCGGCTCGTTCTCCTGCAGGGCCCCGGGCGGGCAGTCCCCGAGCACGCAGGCCTCGCGGATGGTCAGGCGGATGAGCAGGGGGGTCTCGTCGGTGAAGTCGTGCTCGAGCCGGTAGCGGTCCTCGACGCGGACCTCGATCGGGCCTTCTTCACTGTCGCGCCAGCCCAGCGCGATGAAGCCCTGGATGAAGAACGCGCTGTCGGTGTGCACCGCGAGGTAGTACTCGCCCGCGTCGAGCGGCGGCGTGACGATGCGGCTGGTCTCGTCGAAGATCGAGAAGTCGTCGTTCTCGGCGATCACGGTTCCCGAGCTGTTGAACAGGGCCATGCTCGTCCGCACGCTGCTGTTGCCCGTCGAGATGGCGATCGATTCGCCGGCCTCGCCGACGATGCCGAGGCCGATGTTCGGCGGGACCGGCGGGATGCCGACGACATCGAAGGTGACCCAGTGCACCCTGCCCGTTGCGAGGGCGACATTACTGCTCGCGTTGCCCGCGGCGCTGATGACACGGACCCGCAGGTCCCCCGCGGCCGAGCCCGGCAAGACGGTGAAGCCGTCGGCGAAGGTCGCGTTGAAGCCGGTGGCGGCGATCCAGTAGCGGCCCGGATCGAGCAGGCCCGCGTCGATCTGGCTGGTGGTGGTGCCGTTGGCGTCGTCGTTCTGGGCGATGAGCACGCCGCTCGCGTCGAAGAGCGCGAGCTCCGTATCGAAGTCTGACAGTGTCGTCTGGATCGTGACGGCCTGCGTGTCGCGGGCCAGCGTGCCCAGGTAGTCGCTTTCGCTCGCGTCCGGCTGGGCCGCGGCCGCGGCGGCCATGGCACCCATGGCCAGCGTGGCAAGGCGGGCATACCGCATCCGGGGCATCGTCTTCGCGTGGTCCATCTCTTCGCCTCCTCGCCCTCGCCGGCAACGGGCCGGCCGCGGGGTTCTCTTATACGAAAACAGTCGATTGAGAACAAGGGTTTACACCGAAGAGACGCGAACGAGATGGTTCAAGATGGACAAGGTCAGAGGGCGACCTTGGCCATCTTGAACCGCAGCAGTGGCTTGGGCGTTGCGCAGGCGGGGGTCGTGGGTAGCGGTCGGGGGTGCTTTACGGGCAGCCCGCGCTGAACGCCGCCAGGAACGCCGAGATGTCCGCGAAGGTGAACGACCCGAAGGGCGCGGCGAGGTCGGCCGCGGGGTTCTGGTTGGCGTAGGACGCGAGGAAGGCGGAGATATCCGCGAAGGTCGGCTCGCCGAAGGGCGGGACGAGGTCGGCCGCGTTGCAGCCCGCGGGGCTCGCGTCGAGGCGGACCAGGTCGAAGTCGACCTCGATGCCCGGGTCCTCGGGCGTGTCCTCGAGGTTGAGGTTGATCAGGCGTATCTCGAGCTCGCCCGCGAGCGGGTTCACCGGGGCGACATACTCGATCTCGACGGTGACGAACTCTCCCTCGGCGATCGCCTGCGTGTTGAAGTCCTCCGCGAGCACGACGCCATTGACGAGCAGTTGCACGCTGTAGCCCGGGAAGCCGTCGAGGTCGTAGAAGCCGAACTGGTCGAAGGGCGGAGAGCCCGTGCCGCTGGCGATGTTGCCGACCTCCACCGTCAGCGTGTACCGCGTGCCGGTGACGAGCGTCAGCCCGGGCACCGTCTGCGACAGCCCGACCGGCCCCTGCCCGATCGTGCCCTCGAGGAACAGCAGCGCGACATTCCGCCCGTCGGGCGCCCCGCTCGGGAAGAAGGTCGAGCCCGTGGGGTTCAGGACGCCCGTGAAGTTCCCCGGCTGGCTCAGCAGGTTCAAGGGGTCGTACGCCTGCCAGCCCGTCACGGGCCCAACAGGAAAGGTGTTGTCCGCCGCGAAGTCCGCCTCGAACGACGCGTTCACCAGCGGCACGGGCGCCGCATGAGCGACCGGGGTCCAAAGAACGATGGCGATGAGCGGCAACGGGCGTGAGGTGGACATCGGCTGGGGCTCCGGACGAGACATGATCGGCTCATCCAGGAAGCGGAACGCACGAGCCGGCCTCACGCCGAGCGTGCCCAACTACCCCCGGTACCCGTCGAACAGCCCCCGCAGCCAAGCGACATCCGCCTCGGTCAGCGGCTCGGCGTTGCCGCCCGTGACATTGCACCTCGCCTGCCGCTCGTTGCGGAAGCCGGGGATGGCGCTGACGACATTCGGGTGGCCGGTGACGAAGCGCGTCGCGACGCCGCTCAGGGCCTCGGGCGTGTCGCCGAAGCGATCCTTGATCTGCGCCATGATCGGCTTGAGCTTCCGCAGTTTCTCGGGCGAGAAGTCGTCGAGCCCCTCGCGCACATCGCCCGCGGCGAAGCTCGGCGGCTTCGCGGGGTCGAACTTGTCCATCAGCAGGCCCTTGCCCAGGGGGCCGAAGGCGACGAAGCCGATGTTGTCGCGCGACATGATCTCCTGCACCCGCGAGCCCGGGCGGATGAAGTTGTCCGCCAGCATGCTCGCCCAGCTCTGGAAGACCTTGGGCTTCAGGACGCTCGCCGAGCGCTCAAAGCCGTCATCGCTGTAGGCCGACTGCCCGATCACGCGGACTTTGCCCTCGGCCTGCAGGGCGTGCATGGTCTCGGCCGCCTCGGGCAGGTTGCCGGGCTCTCCGTTGGGGGCCCAGTGGTCGTTGTGCAGGTAATAGATGTCGATGCAGTCGACCCCGAGGTTCCGCAGCGACTGCTCGCACTGGTGGCGGATGTGGTGGGGCTCGTAGGCGTGCCGGGCGGTGCCCCGCATCCAGCCGACCTTCGTCGCGATGACCAGGTCGTCCCGCTTCACGCCCAGCTTGCGGACGCAGTCGGCCCACAACCGCTCGGCCCGCCCGTCGCCGTAGGTGTCGGCGTTGTCCCAGTGGTTCACACCGGCGTCGACGCCCGCCTTCATCGCGGCGAGGATCTCGTCCTCATCGACATCGGCCCACCCGCAGGGCGAGCCGTCGGCCGGGCTGAACTTGGGCCCGCCCATCGTCCAGCAGCCGAAGCCGATCTCGCTGACCTTGACGCCCGTGTCGCTGATCTGATGGTATCGCATGACATGGGTGTAGCACCGTGGCCGGCGTGCGGCAAACGCCGCCCGCCACCCGACCTCGGCCAGCGTCGCGGGCGATGCACAACCGGGCCTGGCCCAGCACGCCGCACCAGTCCTTCGTAAGTCCGGGCAACCCGGTCGAGGGTCACCCGGGATCGATCAGGGCCGGCCGTCACCGCCGGCGACGCGACGCCAGCACGCCCGCGCACCCGAGCACCGCGAACGCACCCGGCGTCGGCACCACGCGGGCGGAGATGAAACCGTCCTGCCCGCCGGGCGTTCCGACTGTGGTGAACAAATCCAACGCGAGCTGGTAGGTCTTCGTCGCGTCGAGCTGGATCACCGAGGTTCCGAACAAGCCCGACGACGGCGTCCCCAGGGGAGCGCTGTCGGGATCCACCCCGTCGATCAGCTCATCGCCCGTGAACGACGCGTCGTCCGACTCGAAGAGGAACCACGCGAACTCGCTCGTGAAGGTGTCGCTCATGTCCGCGTTGCGGAAGTCCCACGAGATCTCGAGTTGGAGGTTGCTCGAAACCGTGAAGATCGAGGCCAGGTACGCGTTCGCGTACGCGTCGGCGGTCGCCTTCGACACCGCGACATCCCACCGCCCGGCGTTCGCGTCCCAAGACCACGACGCCGAGGAGCCGTCCGCCAGCCCGATCGAGCCCGCGTTGGCGGGGGACGCATCGAAGCCGATGGTGCTCGCGGCCTGGTAGTCGCCGGAGACATAGTCGTACCCATAGGCGTTCGCGGCGACGCCGCCGGAGTTCACGAAGCTCTGCGCCTGGGCCTCGGTCGCGTGCAGGCCGGCGGCGATCAGCGTGCCACCAAACAGACAGGTCTTCATCAGGCTCATCTGGTCTCTCCCTGCCCGCGAACCGTGCGGGCTGCAAACTCGCGCTCTCGTCCACAAACCGGGCTGGTGCCCGGTGGAGCCCGAAAGTACAGCCCCCGCATCCGGGCACCAACGGTTTTTCTGGAAAACTTTCCAGAAAACTGTCCAAGGGTTGCATACTCGGTCACGATCCGTACTCTGTAGAGCCGCACGCCTACGCTCATGCAAGCAAAATCCAGACAAAGCGATTTCGTTATCGAGGCTCGACATGCCGTCGGCGAGCTCCAGAGGATCGTTGCAGGCCTGCTGAACACACTCGTCCCGGGCCCCGACCGCCGCCTCAGCGACATCACCGACGCCCTCGGCATCGACACCAAGCTCGCCTGGAAGCTCAATCGCATCGTCGAAGTCGACGACCCCTACGCCGCCGGCGTCTATGTGCCCGGCGCCACGGCCGCCCGCATCGTCGTCGCGGCCGCACGGGATTGCGGCGCCCCAAAGGCCAGCGTCGATGCGCTCGATGCCGCCTTCATGCGGTTCGAGAAGCTCCAGCGTGATCACGCGGGCGACCGCCGCACGCTCGACACGCTGCTCGCCGCCCTCGCGGGCGAGGAGCAGGGCCGCAACGAGGAGCAGGCCCGCAAGGCCGCCCACCAGGCCAATGTCGCCCTCTGGGGCGTCAGCGTCACGACCCGCCTCATGTCCTTCATCGTCCGTGCCCGCGACGACAACCCCGACCAGCTCGAGGCGGCCCATGTCGCGGGCACCTTCGGCGTCCGGCGCACCCGCCCCAATGTCCCCTGGCGCATCGGCTGCTTCTGGGTCGAGACCAACGAGGGCACCATGCCCGAGGGAACCCCCCGCGGGGCCCTCGACCCCGCCTGCGGCCCCGGCGAGCCGCCCATCCTCTGGTCGCACACCTCGGCGAATGTCCCGGAGCTCGTCGCCGTCCAGGCCGAACCCAACCGCGTCGAGTACCGGCTCGGCGGCGGGCCCATCGGCCTCCAGTCCCACTTCGACCTCGTCACCGCCGAACGCTTCGCCGACGCCGGCAGCCGCTACCGCGCACCGGGCGACGACCAGATCTCCGTCGGCTCGCGCAACCGCACGCCCGCGGAACGCGTCATCCTCGAACTGACCATCGAACGCTCGATCTTCGGCCGCATCAGCCCCGAGCCGATGCTCTTCGGCGAGCTCTGGGGCGAGCACCCGCCCGCCGAGCTCGACCACCCCGACCGCATGCCCCTGCACGAGAAGGCGGCGTTCGTCGGCACGGGCCTGGCCCCCTTCCGCCACCGGCACATCCCGAAGCACCGCGAACTCATGACCGGCGTCTTCGGCCTGCTGGGCTGGGACCCCGCCGCCTTCGACACCTACCGCCTGGAACTCACCTACCCGCCGTCACCGACGATCCTGCGGATGGTGCACCCGCTGCCGTCGAAGCCGAAGGCGTGACGCCCGCGGTCAGCGGAGAAGATGGCCAAGGTCAGACACAGACCTTGGCCATCTTCTCCTGTTGACCATCTGTTCACGAGACCCACCACTGTCACGATTACAGAGCGTGGATCAGGTACTTATCTTCGGATTGCCGATCTGTGCTATCATGTTCATTCGCCCATTGGCTCCTCTTCCGAAAGACACCGCCCATGCTGCAGCGTCTCCCGTTGTTCCTTGTACCCCTATGCACCTTCGGTTCCGTGATGGCTTCGTCGCCTTTGGAGTTCCATCAGTGGGAACTCTCGTCCATGGCTGGACCAAGGCCTGGTTCCATGGCGACGACTTACGACACCGTGCGAGATCGGGTACTCGGCGTTCTTGAAGATGCCGGCACTATGCAGATGTGGTCGTGGGATGGGCAATGGACTCGATTGGCAGATCCAGACATTGCTTCTACGCCCTTGCGGAGCATCGCGTTCGACTCGGCACGGGATCGTGCTATCCATTTCGGTGGAGCTCTTGCTCAAGACGGCCTGTACGAGTTCGATGGCGAATCGTGGTCACAAATACCGAAGACGACACCTTGGCCTTCAGGGCGTCGGTTCTTTCCTATGGCGTACGACCCCGATCGGCAGCGCACCGTCCTCTATGGTGGTATCGATACAGGCTGTACAGGCCTCAGCGATACATGGGAATGGGATGGACAGTCATGGTACCTCGCATCGACTTCCGGACCGGGCGCCTTGACATCCGGAGAACTTTGCTATGACCCCCTCCGCCAACAGATGCTGCTTTTCGGTGGCATCAGGGGTTGCAACGGTGTCCCGGTCGATGGCCTGTGGGCTTGGGACGGCATCGTGTGGACGCAGCTCACCGACGCCGCTACTAGTCCACCGGCTCGCCGAGACCCG
The DNA here is from genome assembly GCA_964615815.1 of uncultured Phycisphaeraceae bacterium. Taxonomy (GTDB): domain Bacteria; phylum Planctomycetota; class Phycisphaerae; order Phycisphaerales; family UBA1924; genus DAIQNV01. Next base: position 58,101 of record CAZTQV010000002.1, read on the forward strand.
CGAATGGTGTTCGATCCGTTGCTTGCTGGCGTCGTCATGTTTGGTGGCAGTGCGCCGGGTGGCGGACCGGTGGATGGTTCGACCTGGCTTTGGGATGGGATGAAGTGGGCCGAAGTCGATCTTCCGGGGCCAGGCCCTCGTGGCGGTGCCGGCAATGTCTTCCACGCCATGACATATGACGCCGCCCGTCAACAGGTGTTGCTCTTCGGAGGCGCGGACGCTAACGGCACGCTGCTCGGCGATACTTGGATCCTTCGGCCCTCAGAGCCGGTGATCACAGATCAGCCGCAAGGCGTCCTGCTCGCCTACCCCGGTGGACTTGCGCAATTCAATGTTGTTGCCGAAGCTGGTCCGCAACTGGCTTACACATGGCGACGCGATGGCCAACCGCTTGAGGATGGCGCATCCATCACCGGAGCGTCGACACCGACGCTCACCGTGTTTGCGACGGAATCGGACGAGGCGATCTATGACTGCGTTGTGAGCAACGGCAATGTCAGCGTGGTTTCCGAAGGTGCCATTCTGGGCGTTCGAGGCAATCCGTGCACTGCCGACCTCGCAGCTCCGTTTGGAACGCTCACCTTCGCCGACATTGCAGCTTTCCTCGCAGAGTTTAGCGTCGGATGTCCGTAGCTTGTCACTGTCTCTGAGCCAATAGGCCCATGATCTACGGTTCTTCGTGGCTGATCGCAGTTGTAAGGAATCACACCCGCTGTGCATCGCGCATAAGTCTCACCCAAACACCACCGTCCGCCGCCCCCACACCATCACCCGCTCCTCCAGCTGCAGACGCACCGCCCTTCACCCATCCCGGACAGGGAGACATGCGGGAAGAAGATGGCCAACCTCGGGCACAGAGGTTGGCCATCTTCTCCCCAAGGCTGCATCACTCGCACGGCTCGTCGTAGGCGTCCCGGAACGAACGAATGTCCTCGAAGGTCAGCACGCCGAAGGGTGGCGCGACGTCGGCGTCCGAGTCGCCCCGGTCCCAGGCTTCGATGAACGCGAAGCCGTCCTCCACGCCCACGAAGCCGGACGGCAACGCCTGATCCGCGACAGAGCAGAACCACGGCGTGTCGTAAAGATACACCGCCCCGGAATCATCGCCGTTGAAACGCGATTCCGGCGCGCCAACCACCGTTGTTTGCCCGCTCACGACCAGCGATTGCCCAAATCCTCGCTGCTCTAAGGTATATTTGTTTAGGAGCCGCACACTGATCGGGCCGCCGGACGCACCGAAAGCCGAAACATCGTTGTAGCCGCGAGTCAGGTTCGATGAGCTCTCGCCTGCGATCAGCACGGTGGCTCCCACCGCGGCAACGGACTGCCCGTAGTGGTCCCTCGCGCGATCGAGGTCCCGCGACCGGCGCTCGAGGAAGGCTCCATCCGTCGCGCGGAAGATGTACGCCGCTCCCTCTGCCGGTGTAGGGTCCGTGCGGAGTTCGTCGGGTGCCCCGACGACTGCGACGGTCGCCGAAAGCCCGACCGATACTCCGAACCGTGAGTTCGCAAGCCCGATCGGAGCCGCGAGCACATGGACTTCCGCCCCCGAGGTCAGGTCGTAGATCCACGCCCGCCCGAAGCGCCCGTTCGGCTCGGGCGAGTTCGGAGCGCCGATGAGCACGCTCTCGCCGAAGACATCCAGCGCCGCACCAAACTCGTCGTCTTGCCGATCGCGCGTGATCCGGTAGAGCACATCGCCCGTGACCAGATCAAACACATAGACCAAGCCCGACCGCCGGAAATCGACCGAATCCCAAGCTATTGGGTCGGCGACGACGGCCACACGCCCGTTGATCGCGACCGCCGCCCCGAAGGCCTGTGGCCATTCCGTGCCCATGACATCGGGCTGGAGCACCGCGAGCCGCTCGCCGGTTTCCGCATCGAGCAGGTGTGCCGCAGTCGCCCCGGGCTCGCCGACCAGCACCAACCCTCCCCACGCCGCGAGCGACGCCCCGAACCTGTGATTCCGCCCGATCGCGTTCGACTCGATCTCGCGGACGAACGCACCCGTCTCGCGGTCGAACATGTACACCCGACCGACATCGGGCTCCCCGTCCTCCTCGGTGCCGGGCGCGCCGACGAAGACATGGTTCCCGGCGACAGCAAGCGCCGCCCCAAAGCGGTCGCCCTCCTGCCCGTCCGGGGCCAGCAGCGTCGCTCGCTCGAACTGATCGATCGCGGGGTTCAGGTCACAGTTCGAACTGTCGCCCAGAAACAATGCGATATCGAGGAAGGTCAACTCCCCGAATGGCTTTCCCAGATCCGCGGCTAGATCGCCCGCAACAAACGCGTTGATGAACGCGGTGACATCAGCGAAAGTGAAGACATCCGTGGGAGCAGCAAAGCCCGCCGCAACGCAGGTGCCCTGCTGAGCCCGGGCCGGACCCAACGCCATCATGCACACGCACGCAGCCAGTAGGCGCGTCGCAAGATCTCTCATGCCGAGCCTCCAAGCCCCCGTTGTCCGGTCCATCCGCGCCGAGTGTACCGCCGGCATGGCGACGACCCAACCATAACTCAAATAACATGGTCGTCATCGCGTCGGGCGGACCGCACACCACCCGACGGTCCTCACCCAAACACCACAGTCCGCCGCCCCCACACCATCACCCGCTCCTCCAGGTGCAGCCGCACCGCCTCGTCCAGCGGCCAAGCCGCGTCAGGGGCAGCCGTCATTGAACGCAACGAGAAAGGCCGTTATGTCGGCAAAGGTCAGTTGCCAACGCGGCTCAGCGATATCAGCATCAAAGCTCCCCCCAACAAACGCGGTCAAAAAGGCAGTGACATCGGCGAAGGTCAGCGAGGCAACGGGCGTGGCGACATCGGCCGAAGAGCAGGGCATCAGCGGCTGGTCGAGATCGAAGACAAACGCAGCGCCGCGCGGCCTGTCGAACGGAGCACCCCCGACGCAGGTCGATCCGCTGACCGAAACCGAAGTGCCAAAGTACGGCGAGTTATCGATGTCGGAGGGGAACAGCTTGCCCAGCGGCTCGCCGGAGGCACGGTCATACAGATACACCATGCCATAACGACTGCCTGGGGTGAAGGCGATTTCTGCGGACGGCGCACCGACCGCCAAGATGTCGCCCCCGATGTCCACAGCGAACCCGAACTCGTCACCTTCAAAGTCCAATGTCTCAGAACGAGACCAGAGCAGATCGCCCGTCGTGGCATCGAACACATACACCCAACCAAAGAACTCCCCCAGGATGCCCGGCGCACCGACAACCACCGTGTTGCCGGCGACCGCGACATCCCACCCGAACAACCGAGTGCTCGGGTCCACGGTGGAGCCTGAGCCGTTCAGGTTCAACTGCTGCCCCGTCAAGAGATCAAAGATGTAGGCAGTACCGCTAAAGCTCCAAACATTCGTCCGCCCCCAGGCGCCCACAACGACCGTCGTGCCATCAATCGCCACGGAAGAACCAAAGTAGTCGTACTCAGCACCGTCATTTGCGGTCAATTGAAAGAGCTGTTGGCCGGTCTCAATATCGAAGACATAGGCCGATCCGGACGCTCGCACGGGAGCGTCGTCTTCATTCGCCCCAACGACCAGGGTTGTCCCGGAGATCGCCACGGAAGAGCCGAAGTAGTCGCCGGACGCTGTGTCGTCCCCCACGAGCTTCGTGAGCCGCTCGCCAGTCGTCGTGTCGAACAGGTACACGGCACCCGCATACGGTCCCCTGTCCGCGTCTTGGGGGATGCCCACAACAGCCGTCGTGCCCGAGAGTGCCACCGTTGTGCCGAGTGAGCCATTCGGAATGCTGTCGGCGAGGAGCTCGAAGAGCAGGTCCCCCGTCTCTGTGTCCCACAGCGTGGCGGCGACGACCTGTCCGGTTCCACCGCCCGAGATCCGGGTTCCGACGAGCGCGGTGGTGCCCGACAACGCGACGCTCCGCCCGAAGCCGCCGACATCAGCCGAGCTCCCTCCCGTCAGCTTCCATTCCTCGATGATCGATTGCCCATGCACGGACGCCCCCGCAACCACGAGGACAAGAGCAACTGCACTACAACGCATCCGTGTGGGCATGGGCACTCCCAAAGCAACGCGGGCACCTCGGCGACTGCCCTCCGTATTCGCGTTCCAATCTACCGCCGCGGCAGAGGTCGTCAAGCACAATGTGCTGATCAGCGGGGCCCGCGATATACGGACCGCTCCCCCCGCCGGTCCACCCCACACCGCCGCGCCTCGACCGGCGATCACCCGCTACCCAAACACCACCGTCCGCCGCCCCCACACCATAACCTGCTCCTCCAGGTGCAGACGCACCGCCTCGGCCAGCACCATGCCCTTCACCCATCCCGGACAGGGAGACATGCGGGGAGAAGATGGCCAAGGTCAGACACAGACCTTGGCCATCTTCTCCCCAAGGCTGCATCACTCGCACGGCTCGTCGTAGGCGTCCCGGAACGAACGAATGTCCTCGAAGGTCAGCACGCCGAAGGGTGGCGCGACGTCGGCGTCCGAGTCGCCCCGGTCCCAGGCTTCGATGAACGCGAAGCCGTCCTCCACGCCCACGAAGCCGGACGGCAACGCCTGATCCGCGACAGAGCAGAACCACGGCGTGTCGTAAAGATACACCGCCCCGGAATCATCGCCGTTGAAACGCGATTCCGGCGCGCCAACCACCGTTGTTTGCCCGCTCACGACCAGCGATTGCCCAAATCCTCGCTGCTCTAAGGTATATTTGTTTAGGAGCCGCACACTGATCGGGCCGCCGGACGCACCGAAAGCCGAAACATCGTTGTAGCCGCGAGTCAGGTTCGATGAGCTCTCGCCTGCGATCAGCACGGTGGCTCCCACCGCGGCAACGGACTGCCCGTAGTGGTCCCTCGCGCGATCGAGGTCCCGCGACCGGCGCTCGAGGAAGGCTCCATCCGTCGCGCGGAAGATGTACGCCGCTCCCTCTGCCGGTGTAGGGTCCGTGCGGAGTTCGTCGGGTGCCCCGACGACTGCGACGGTCGCCGAAAGCCCGACCGATACTCCGAACCGTGAGTTCGCAAGCCCGATCGGAGCCGCGAGCACATGGACTTCCGCCCCCGAGGTCAGGTCGTAGATCCACGCCCGCCCGAAGCGCCCGTTCGGCTCGGGCGAGTTCGGAGCGCCGATGAGCACGCTCTCGCCGAAGACATCCAGCGCCGCACCAAACTCGTCGTCTTGCCGATCGCGCGTGATCCGGTAGAGCACATCGCCCGTGACCAGATCAAACACATAGACCAAGCCCGACCGCCGGAAATCGACCGAATCCCAAGCTATTGGGTCGGCGACGACGGCCACACGCCCGTTGATCGCGACCGCCGCCCCGAAGGCCTGTGGCCATTCCGTGCCCATGACATCGGGCTGGAGCACCGCGAGCCGCTCGCCGGTTTCCGCATCGAGCAGGTGTGCCGCAGTCGCCCCGGGCTCGCCGACCAGCACCAACCCTCCCCACGCCGCGAGCGACGCCCCGAACCTGTGATTCCGCCCGATCGCGTTCGACTCGATCTCGCGGACGAACGCACCCGTCTCGCGGTCGAACATGTACACCCGACCGACATCGGGCTCCCCGTCCTCCTCGGTGCCGGGCGCGCCGACGAAGACATGGTTCCCGGCGACAGCAAGCGCCGCCCCAAAGCGGTCGCCCTCCTGCCCGTCCGGGGCCAGCAGCGTCGCTCGCTCGAACTGATCGATCGCGGGGTTCAGGTCACAGTTCGAACTGTCGCCCAGAAACAATGCGATATCGAGGAAGGTCAACTCCCCGAATGGCTTTCCCAGATCCGCGGCTAGATCGCCCGCAACAAACGCGTTGATGAACGCGGTGACATCAGCGAAAGTGAAGACATCCGTGGGAGCAGCAAAGCCCGCCGCAACGCAGGTGCCCTGCTGAGCCCGGGCCGGACCCAACGCCATCATGCACACGCACGCAGCCAGTAGGCGCGTCGCAAGATCTCTCATGCCGAGCCTCCAAGCCCCCGTTGTCCGGTCCATCCGCGCCGAGTGTACCGCCGGCATGGCGACGACCCAACCATAACTCAAATAACATGGTCGTCATCGCGTCAGGCGGACCGCACACCGCCCAACGGCCATCACCCAAACACCACCGTCCGCCGCCCCCACACCATCACCCGTTCCTCCAGGTGCAGACGCACCGCCTCCGCGAGCACCAGCCGCTCCAGGTCACGCCCCTTGCGCACCAGGTCCTCGACCGTGTCGCGGTGGCTCACCCGACGCGTCTGCTGCGCGATGATCGGGCCCTCGTCCAGCTCATCGGTGACATAGTGCGCCGTCGCACCGATCAGCTTCACGCCCCGCTCGAACGCCCGGTGGTAGGGCCTCGCCCCCGCGAAGGCCGGCAGGAACGAGTGGTGGATGTTGATCACCCTCTCCGGCCCGAGCCGCGCCACCGCCTCGGCGCTCAGCACGCGCATGTAGCGGGCCAGCACCACCAGCTCCGCCCCCTGCCGCTCGATCTCGTCGAGCACCGCCGCCTCCTGGCTCGCCCGCGACGCCCCGTCATCGCCCGTCACGGGCAGATGACAGAACGGCACGCCGAAGCCCGACGCCAGGGGCTCGGCGTCGCGGTGGTTCGAGATCACGCCGGTGATGGTCGCCGCGAGCTCGCCACCGCCCCCGCCCCCCACGCCCGTCGCCCGCCACAGCAGGTCCGCCACGCAGTGCGTCTGCTTGCTCGCGAGGATCGTGATGCGCCGCGGCTCGCCGACGCGACGCAGCCGCGTCTGCATATCCCGCTCGCGGGCGAGCGCGTCGAGCTCCGTGCGAAGCCCGCCACCCGACCCACCCGCGTCCCCCTCGAAGACCACCCGCATGAAGAACCGCCGCTCGTCGGGGTCGGTGTGCTGGTCCGCATCGAGGATGTTCAGCCCCAGCCGCCCTAGCAGCCCCGAGACGGCCGCCACCACCCCCGTCGCGTCCGGGCAGGACACCAGCAGGATGGAGCGATCGGGGGCCACGCGGCCACGATATCGACCCGATCCCCCCCGCCCTTCACCCAACCCGGACAGGGGGGCACGCGGGGAGAAGATGGCCAAGGGCAGACACAGACCTTGGCCATCTTCTCCGACTGACCACCTTGTCCGCCCGGGTGCCGTGGTCGAGACGGCTCTGCGTCTCGGCCACGAACGCCTGATGCCGAAGCTCGCGTCTTCCAAACCCTCTGAACACACCCATATCTGGTGAACAGGAGAAGATGGCCAACCTCGGACACAGAGGTTGGCCATCTTCTCCCCTTGGCCATCTTCTGTGGAGAGAACGAGCGGCTTCCACGCCTCGACCGGCTGGGCGGCAGGCCGTGCCGCAGGATCGTCACCTCAACGCAGACCCGACAACGGCGTCCTCTCCTGAGCCCCACCCCCAACCCCACCCCCACCCCCAGCCTCCGGCCCGAGCGCCGCCCTGCCCGCCTGCATCACCAGCACCGCCGCCGACAGGGCGATCACGCCCCCCACCGCCAGCCGCAACGCCGCGACCGAGAGCGAGGGCCCGGTGCGGGGCATCGCCCGGAACGGCACCGCGTCGGGCACCGGGGCATTGAACGCGTTGGTATCAAAGCGTGTCACGGGAGCCTCCTTCGGAGGAGGCAAGCGACGGTTTCCCTCTCCCCCTCACGCCGGGTCCGGGCAAAGAGAAGATGGCCAACCTCGGGCACAGAGGTTGGCCATCTTCTCCATCTGGCCATCTTCAACCATGCTCATCACACCCATACAAGGGTGAAGAGGAGAAGACCCTCAGGCCCGGACGGGCCGGACTCAGTTTCTCAGGCCCGGATGGGCCTGACTCAATCAAGATGGCCAACCTCGGACACAGACCTTGGCCATCTTCTCCCGTTGACGACCCTCTTCTCAGGCCCGGACGGGCCTGACTCAATCAAGATGGCCAACCTCAGACACAGACCTTGGCCATCTTCTCCCGTTGACGACCCTCTTCTCAGGCCCGGACGGGCCTGACTCAATCAAGATGGCCAAGGTCAGGCACAGAGGTTGGCCATCTTCTCCGCGGGCGGGGGCCCGCACGCCATCAACGGCAGATCCAGAAATCATTCATCGGGTCGTGCGGCAGCTCGCGCATCTCCGTGATGAACCCCGCCCCCTCCAGCATCGCCCGGCACGCCGCACGCCCCCACGCGGCCCCCAAGCCCGCACCGCCCGCGGCGAGGGAGACGCTCATGCAGTGCATCGCGCTGATCGTGTAGAGGAAGGTCCCCGCGGGGTGGCCGATGTTTTCCGCGTGCGGCGTCTCGGCTTTGATCTCCTGGCACAGGTACACCCCGCCAGACCGCAGCGCCCGCCGGATGTTCGCCACGACCTTCGCGGGCATCCCCTGGTCGTGCACCGCATCGAAGGTCGTGATCAGGTCGTACGCGTCGTGCTCGTCGAACGCCGCTGCGTCCCCCGCCACGAAGCGGCAGTTCGTCAGCCCCAGCCGCTCGGCCCCGGCGCGGGCCGCCGACACCTGCCCGGGCAGGTAGTCGAGCCCGACGAACCGGCTCTTCGGGAAGCGCTCCGCGAGGTGCAGGATCGCCTGCCCACGCCCGCAACCGACATCCAGCACATCGATCCCCGCCTCCAATCGCTCGGCCAGCCCGGGCACCAGGGGCAGGATGTGCTCCTCAAGCGCCGCGACCACCGTCTGCCCCGATTCCTCCGCCATCACCTCGGGGAACCGCTCGTACGCCTCGTAGGGCACGCCCCGGCCGTGCGCGAACGCCTCGACCACCGCGCTCTCGACGCTCCCCAGGACACCCACCCACTGCAGCACCGCACCGAGGTTGTTGGGCGACGCCGCCCGCGTCAGAAACGCCGCGTGCTCCGCAGGCAGGCGGTAGGTCAGGTTCTCCGCGTCGTGCTCGACGACGCCCGCGCAGGTCATCGCCCCGAGCCATTCGCGGACATACCGCTCGCTCAGCGACGCCCGCTCCGCGAGCCCGTGCGAGCCGAGCCACGCCCCGTCCTCCATCGCGTCGAAGAGGCCGGTCCGATGCCCGATCGAGATCATGATGCCCGTCGCCGAGGCGTTGAGCGTCGACAACAACGTCCCCGCGAACGCCTCCGCACGAGCCCCGTCAACGGGCGCAGACTGACAGCCGATACACATCGCGTGCTCCTCCCGGTCCTGCTGGACCACTCACCTGCTTCATGCCGGCCCGCCGCCGCGGCCCGCGCTCTCGGGGCCCAAGCGGGAGAGCCCCTCCGGGGGCTCCCGTCGCCGAACACTGCAAGATTAGACTCCACTCGTGAGAAGCCCAGTTGACTCGCGTTCAAGTGCGCGTTGACTAGAGGACAACCGGCCCGGCACCCCCGTTGGGCCAACGCAGCCACGGGAGCACGCCATGCCCGCCTCCACGCCGCCGCCGGACCGCGACCCACCACCTCCGCGCACCGTCCGCCCGGGCGAGCCGCTCGAGCCCAAGGCGGGCGACCTCTTCCGTCACGAGCCGCCGACCAACACGAAGGAACGGCTCATCGCCGCCGCCCTCAACCGCTTCTATGCCTTCGGCTTCCACGCCGTCGGACTCGACCAGATCTGCGCCGATGTCGGCATCTCCAAGCAGGCCTTCTACCGCCATTTCCCGAGCAAGGAGGACCTCGCAGTCGAGGTCATCCGCCGCCGCGACGCACAGGAGGCCAGCGCCTTCGTCGAGATGATCGATGAGCGGGCCAAGACCGCCCGCGATAAGCTCTACGCGATCTTCACCGTGCTCGACGAGTGGTTCACCCACCCCGACTACGAGGGCTGCCTCTTCCTGACCGCGTGCAACGAGTTCCCGAACCCAAACGACCCCATCCACCAGGCGGCGAGCTGCCACTATGCCCAGAGCGAAGAGTGGCTCGCGGCCCTCGCCAAAGAGGCCGGCGCCGACGACCCCCGCACCCTCGCCCGCGAAATCACCGTCCTGATCGAGGGCGCCCTCGCCTACCGCCTCGTCGCCCACGACAACACCGCCGCCCGCCTCGCCGCTACCCTCGCTCGCGAGTTACTCGACCGACGCCTGCCGAACGCTCACGCCTGAGCCTCAGGGCTCCGGCTCGCTCCTGAGCATCTCCACCATGTCCCGCGTCATCGTCGCGATGCGGATCTTCTGGTGGCCCGTCGCGTGCTGGCCCACGCCGTTGTTCAGCACATCGAAGAACCGAAGCGCCTCCGAAGCCGCCACCCGCCCGTCCTTCACCCGCTGCATATCCCGCCGCGACTGCTCCCGCGCGTCGGCCAGCAGCTCCTCGTCCGTCTGGTCGCTCTCCGCGCCGACGAGCGTCTCCATCGTCCGCGTGAACTCAAGAAATGTTTGCTCCAGCTGCGCCTTCCGCTCCGCCCTGGGCGCCGTCGGCGTGTACTCGATCGCGTACTGATCGAAGAGGTCCACCGCCATCCGGCTCACATTCTCTTCGAGCTGCGCCCGGGCCTCGCCCGCGATCATGCTCGCGAACGCCGCCAGGAACAGCCCCTCCCGCCCCTCGAGCGCCCGCATCCGCTCCACCAGCTTCGCGATGAGCGCGAGCCGCTCCTCCACCGGCAGCTTGTTGAAATCCTCGGTGAGCAGCGTGTACTCGAACAGCACATCGATCCGCGCCGTCTCGTAGTCCGGCGGCGGCTGCACGCGGGCGGGCATCCAGAACGGAGCGGTGGCCCCCGCGATGATCAGCAGCAACACCACACGCCGGTACGGCGGGAACCAGCAGAACCGGCCAACCCCGGCCAGCCCCACCCGCAATTTGGCATCCGCTCGCTGCGCCAGCGAAGCCCGCTTCGGCTCCTCCACCGGCAACTCGCCCTCTTCGAGCAGCGAACCCGTCGTGTTCCTGGGAGGCTCGGTCATCGCTCAGTCACAATCAAAGAACGGCACGCCCACCCGGCGCGCCAGCCCGCACAGGATCTTGAACAGCGGCCCGTCCGGCCCGATGTCCTCCGTGTCGAGGAGGTTCCACCCCACCGACCCGTCCATGTACAACGCCTGCGCCCCAAGGTCGTACCGCGTGCCCCCCTCGTGCCAGTCCTTCGGGTTCGACACGCTCGAGTCCGTCACGCCCCCGTCCAGCACCACCGGCAGACGATCCACCGTCGGCGCCCCGTCCCGCCCCGGCACCGGCACCCACTGCTCCCACAGGTCCGCGAGCGCCCGCCCCGAAGCCTCGAACTGCCCGAGGAAGTACAGCCCGCTCACCGCGAACCCCGGCGCGTAGTAGTAGCTCGTCATGTACTGCGCACTGAACTGCGAAGGCCCGTCCAGCCCCGGGTCGCCGCCGAACTTCGCCCGGTCCGCCGGGCACTTCCAGGGATCGGGCGCATCCCAGTACGCCGACCAGCTGAACGGCGCCGTCGCCTCCCCCACCCACACCGGCGCCGGCGCATCGCCAAACTCCGCGAGCTGCCGCGGCAGCGTCAGGTAATCCAGCCGGCCCACATAGTCATCCATCGCCGGCGGGCTCAGCTCCTCCGCCCGCGTCGCCGGGCGGATCTCCCGCATGATCGGCAGCGCCCCGTCGTGCGCATCGCGATAGATCGTCAGAATCTGCCCGATCGACCGCAGGTTCGCCTGGCACTTCACGGTCTCGGCGCTCTCCCGCGCCTTGCCGAGCGCGGGCAGCAGGATCGCGATCAGCAGCGACACGATCGAGATCACCACGATCAGCTCGATGAGCGTGAACGCCCGATCCCCACCTCGAATTCGATCACGACGCACCGCCAAGGAGACAGCCCTCCCGAACAAACAATAGCCGATTCGTTGTTCGCCCCGACCGCCCCGTGGTTTCACCCACCCACACGACCGGTGCCCCGAACCGCCCGCAGGGCGCTTCGGGCTCCCCACGAACCCCCCAGGTGCCGGGTGCCGTGGAGACGGCGAAGCCTTCTCCACGACCGACCCGCCCCTACCCCTCCAACCGACCCGAAACCGCCTCGACCACCGCCCGCGCCGCCTCATGGTGCAGGGCATGCCCCGACCGCACCCCCGTCACCGCCGCCGCCAGCCGCGCCCCCCGCCACTTCCCGGGCAACGCGTGCGACGCCAGCACCAGGTCCCCGATCAGGTCCAGCAGCTTGTGCCGGGCCGGCTCATCGGGGAACCGCAGCTCGTTCTCGATCGGCCCGTCCTCCCCCAGCACCAGCAGGTCCCGAGGCCCGAACCGCGTAAACAACCCAACCGCCTGCGCCGCCCGCGCCTCGTCCTCAAAGCTGAAGGTCCGCGCCGGCCCCACCTCCCGCGCAAAAGCCCCCGCCGCGTTCGCATCCCCCGCCCGCCACGCCGCCGCCTGCGAACCAAGCCGCGGATGCTCGAGCTCGTAGCGGAACGACGCTTCCCCGATCGGCCGCGGCTCGATCCGCACGACAGCATCCCCGCGCGACACCTCGATCACCCCCGGGATCGGCACCCACGGGGCATCCTCCAGCGACTCACGCACCCCCACCAACGCCACCGCCTCCACGAACGCCCGCGCCGACCCGTCGAAGATCGGCACCTCGACAGCGCCGCCCTCCCGCGTCCGGATCACCACCTCCGCGTCACTGATCCCAAGCCCCGCCAGCGCCCCGAGCAAGTGCTCCACCGTCCGCACCGGCTCCGTCTCAGCGCTCGATGCCAAACAGGTATGCCGAGCCCCGTGCACCGCCAAGGCAGGGTGCGCAGGCCGCGTATCCAGCCGATCGATCCCGGGCACAAACGCCGGCCCATCGCCGATACGAACCGTCACCCCATCCCCGAACCCCGCCGGCCGGATCTCCACCGCCGCATCACAATCGGTAAACAGCCCCGGCGCGAACCCCTCCGCGGGCACCCGCACGACGCCCGCCACCGTCCGCCGCTTCACGACCGCCCCGCCGCCCGGTCCGCCTCCTCGCCCGAGTCCATCCGCTCCTTCAGCACCTTCACCGCGCGGATCGTGTCCTTCAGGTCCGCCCGCAGCCGCGCGACGGTCTTCACCGCCCGCAGCTCACGCACCCACATCGACCGCGGCCGCGCCGGGTGCCCCATCCAAGGCTCACCCGCCGAGATGTTCCCCGCGACGAACCCACCCCCCGCGATGATCGCCCCCTCTTCCACCGTCACATTGTCCGGCATGTGCACGCCGCCACCCAGCGTCGCGAACGCGCCGATATCGACCGACCCCCCGATCGCGCAGCACCCGCACACCACGCTCCCCCGCCCGATCCGCGTCGCGTGCCCGACATGCGTCAGGTTGTCCATCTTCACATCATCCTCGATGATCGTGTCGCTGAACTTCCCCCGGTCGATCGTGCACCCCGCCCCGATCTCCACGCGGTCACCCACCCGCACCCCCGCGAGGTGGAAGATCTTCGCGGGCCGCTTCGTCACCGGATCGCGGTCGAACCCGAACCCGTCCGCGCCGAAGACCGCGTTGGGATGCACCAGGCAGTCCTCACCCATCGTCGTGTAGGGCCGCAGCACCACGCCCTCGTGCAGCTCCGTCCGCGCCCCCACCCGGCAGTTCATCCCCACCGACACCCGCGCGACCAGCACCGCCCCCGCCGCGATCTCCGCCCCGGGCCCCACCGTGCACAAAGGCCCGACGCTCGCCGCCGGATCGACCTTCGCCGTCGGATCCACCACCGCCGAGGGATGCACCCCCGCGGGCGGCGCCGGGGGCCTCGCCGCATCCGAGAGCCTGTGCAGCAGGGACGACAACGCGTGGTCCACCCGCTCCACCGCGAGCAGCGCCCGCCGCGGGTCGGGGTGCGCCGGGATCTCCACATCCGCGCGCACGATCGCCGCCGTCGCGTGGCACGCCGGCCACTTCGCCGCAAACTCCGGGTCGCGGATAAAGGTCAGCGACCCCGCCCCCGCCTTCGACATGATGTCGAGCCGCGTCAGCGGCAGGTCTCCCGGCCCGCGCAGCTCCGCCCCGAGCAGCGCCGCCGCCTCACCGGTCGTCCGGGGCATCCCGGGCAATGCTGATCCATCGATCTGCGTCACACGATCCTCACCGATACCCCGCCGCCCCGAGCAGGACCCCGTCATCCGGGCCCCACCGAGCCCCGGTCACCCCCCGGCCTGGAACGCGTTGTTCATGTAAGTCCTGACCTGCGCCGTGATGTCCACCCCGCTCGCCGCGTGCAAGAGCCGCCGCGAACCGATCAGCTCCAGCGCCTGCCGCTCGTTCAGCCCCTCCGGCACCGGCGCTTCCGAGTCATCGATCAGCACCAGGTCGTACCCCTGCCGCGTCGCGATCTCCTTGCCCGCCGACTGGATCTTGCGGAACAGCTCCGTCAGCATCCGCCCCTTCTCGAGGCTGATGATCTGCTGCAGCACCTTGAGCCGCGTCTCCGCCTGCGCCCGCAGCTCCAGCAGCTGCCGCGCCTTGTCCTGGTGCGCCGGCGTCCCCTGCCGCAGGATGCCGAGGTCCTCCTCGATCGCCTTGATCGACTGGTTCAGCTCCTCGAGCTGCCCGTTCCGCTCGTTGATCACCTCATCGAGCCGGGCCTCCAGCGTCGTCTTCTCGTCCAGCCCGTCCAGCAGGTCCACCAGCCGGATCACCGCCACGCTCGACGCCGGCGCCACCGCCGAACTCGCCGAGGTCGCCCGAGCACTCGTCAGCCACGCCCCGCCCGCGAACACCCCCGCCAACGCCACCGCAACCAGTGGCCCCGAAAGAGGATGACGACCACCACGCGACCAACCCGAACGCTCAACCTGCGGCATGATCAATCCTCTTCTTTCCAGCGGTCCACACACCCGCGCTCCCGCGGGCACCTCGGTCCCATCACCGGCCACAAGCCTAGGACCCGCCCCCCGCTGCCGCCTCAAACACCCCCGAGAGCCCCCCAACCCCACTCAGAACGGCACATCAATAAAGAAGCTGAACAGCCGGCTCTCGTCCCCGTCCTGCTTCACCAAGGGGAACCCGAAGTCGAAAGCCAGCGGCGCCGGGCTCAGCTGCGGGATGCTCAGCCGCAGCCCCACACCCGCCGACACCCGGTAGTCATCAAATCCCGGGTCGAAGGTCACCGTCCCCGTATCGACAAACGCCACCACATGCACCGTCTCCTCGACCAACGGCTGCCGCAGCTCCGCCTTCGCCGTGAACGCCCAGGTGCCCCCGATCGGGTCGTCGCTCGGCTGAAGCGTGTCATTCCGAAGCCCCCGCGGGCTGATCGTGCGATAGTCAAATCCCCGCATCGACTGCCCGCCCAGGTAGTACCGCTCATAGGTCGGCACATCCTCGCGCCCCTGCGGGATGTACTCCGCCGCCGTCCCCAGCCGCAAGACCGTCGCCCGCCCCAGGAAGTCCCCCCTGAGCGGGATGTACACCTCGTGCTCACCCCGCAGCTTCACAAACTCGTAGTCCCCCAGCACCTGCTCGATCCCCACCGTCGTCACCGACCCCCGGTCCGGCAAGAACCGCCGGTCCACCGTGCTCCGCGACAGCTCAAACCCGATCCCCGCCAGCGTCGACTGGTCCGCCGCCTCGAAGATGTCCACCGGCCGGAACGGCTGGATATCGCTCAGCTCCACCTGCTCCAGCCGCAGGCTCGTCGACCCCACCCACCGCGTCCCGAAGCGCCGCCCCAGCCCGATCCGCCCACCCACGCGCTGCTCGTCAAACTCCGTGTAGTCCCGGTTGCGGTAGAACGCCGCCACCGACCCCGAGTAGTCCGACTCAAACAGGTACGGCTCCGAAAGCGACACCGTGTAGGTCTGCACCTCATTGCCCGGCAGCGCCTCCACCCGGAAGGTCTGCCCGGCACCCCGAAACGCCCGCCCGCTGAAGAAATCGCCCGGGCTGTCGGGCCAGTCCATCACATCGAAGTTCCGCTGAGTCAGCGCGATCCGACCCACCAGCCCAGCGTCGCTCGACACCACGCCGCCGAAGGTGATGTCACCCGTGTTCGTCTCGTCCACCTGGATCAGGACATCCCGGTACTCCGGCTCCGCCGGGTCCGGCGGCTGCAGCGTCAGCTTCACGCCACGATCCCGGTTCAACCGGTCAAACAGGTTCAGGTTCTCCAGCCGCCGCTCCGACCGCTCGAGGGACACACTCGAAAGCGTCTCGCCCGGCATCACCTCCACATGCCGCCGGATCACATTCTGCTTCGTGATGTCGTTCCCCGCGATGATCACCTCGCCCGTGCGATACTTCCGCCCCGGATTGATCGACAGCAGGAGGTCCACCTGCGGCCGGTCCGGATCGCGCAACGGCCGCGCCACCACCTCCGCATCCACATGCCCCAGCTGCCCGTACGCGCTCCGGATCGCCTCGACCGACTCCGAGATATCCCCCGCCCCGTACACATCCCCGGGCCGCACCGTCATCAGCCCCTCGAGCTGCTCCGGGCTGAAGACCCGCTCCACGCCCTCCTCGTACTCCACCTTCAGCGAACGGAAGGTGTACCGAGGCCCCTCATCAATGAGGAAGGTCACGATCGCCTCGCGACCGTCCGGGCTCGTCCGCACCACCCGGTCCGCCCGCACATCGAGATACCCGCGATCGCGGTAGAACGCGACGATCGCCCCCACATCGGTCGCGAGCGTGTCCTCGTCGATCTGCCCCCGCCGGAACAGCCCCGCCTTCCGCGTGTCCACCTCGCGCCGCAGCTCCCGAGGCTCGAACGACAGGTTCCCCTCGAACCGGATATCCGTGATCTTCACCCGCGTCCCCTCGCGGATGCGGAACAGCACGATCCCGTTCGAAACCAACTCCTCCTCGTCCACCGTCACCTCGGCGAGGTAGTACCCCCGCTCGCGGTACAGCTCCTCGATCCGCCGCGCCGCCCGGTCGATCTGGAACCGCTCCACGGGCGACCCGACCAAGACATCCCCCACCTCCTCCGCCAGCCGCTGGTCCGTCAGCGCCCGGTTCCCCGTCACCTGGATGTCCTGGATGATCGGCTGCTCCGTCAGCGTGAAGATCAGCTCGACCGACCCGTCCTCGAGCGCCCGCGCCGCCGTCTCCACCCGCGCGAAGCTCACCAGCCGGCTCAGCCGGTCCACATCCCCCCGCACCGTCTCCGCCCGGTACGGGGCCCCGGGATACGACCGGATCGCGTTGAGCGCCCGCTGCTCAAGCTCCTCGGGCAACTCCCCGAACCGCTGCGCCCCATCGTCATCCCGCCCCTGAGCCTCGCGCAGCACCACCCGCCGGATCACCCGACCCTCAAAGGGGTCATTCTCCACCGTCGGCACCGGCGGCCGGAAGGTCGGCTCCGCCCCACCCGCCCCACCCGCCCCACCACCCGCACCCGCGTCCTGAGCCCCAGCAACACCCCCGACCCCCACCGCCACTCCCGCCGCAGCCACCACCACCCACGCGCGCGAAGTCCCGAGCAAAGTCCGACACAAGCGCAGGCGATCAGTCCACGGCACAGCCGAGTGACGATACCCGCCCAAGTGAACGCACACAAACCACCCCGCCCCCAGCTCCCGCCCCCCCGGTGCCACGATCCGCGCAGCGGGGAGTGCCTCCCCACCCCAACCGCCCGAGCCCCCCGGACGCCTGATCTTCGCAAAGCGAAGATCAAGGTGCCTCCCCCCATTGCCTATTGCCCACTGCCCATTGCCCCGCCCCGCCCCGCGAAGCCCTTACTTCGCCTCCACCGATTCCGCCAGATCGATCGACACCCGCTCCACCCGGATCCGCTTCACCCGCGTCGGCTCCGCATCGAGGACCGTCACCGCCAGCCCCCGCTCGCTGAACCGC
The DNA here is from genome assembly GCA_964615815.1 of uncultured Phycisphaeraceae bacterium. Taxonomy (GTDB): domain Bacteria; phylum Planctomycetota; class Phycisphaerae; order Phycisphaerales; family UBA1924; genus DAIQNV01. Next base: position 75,747 of record CAZTQV010000002.1, read on the forward strand.
TCCCCAGCCTCCGGGATCCGCCCAAGCGTCGTCACGACGAACCCGCCCACCGTGTCGTACTCCTCGCTCTCCGGGATCTCGAGCCCCACCGGCTCCAGGTCGTCGTTCGCAGTGTCGATCTCCGTCCGCGCGTCGATCTCCGCCGTCCGCGCATCGAGGTCGACCGTCACGCCCTCCTCGTCCTCTTCCTCCGGCTCGTACTCATCGCGGATCTCGCCGAAGACCTCCTCCACGATGTCCTCGATCGTCACCAGCCCGCTCGTGCCGCCGTACTCGTCGAGCGCGATCGCGATGTGCACCTTCTCTTCCAGGAGCTCGGTCAGAAGCTCCCGGATCGTCTTCGTCTCGGGCACATAGGTCGCCGGCCGCAGCACCGCCTCGAGCTTGAAGCTCGACGCCGGCGTGTTCCCGTGCGTCACGAGGTACCGCAGCAAGTCCTTCAGGTACAGCACCCCCACCACATGGTCGAGGTCCCCCTTGTACACCGGCATCCGCGAGTGCCCCACTTCGCCCACCAGCGCCTTCACCGCGCTCAGGTCGTCCGTGTACTCGAACGCCTCCACCTCCGTCCGGGGCGTCATGATCTGCTCGACCGTCGTCGTGCGGAACTCGACGACCGCCTCGATCATCTCCCGCGCCGTCTCGTCGAGTTGCCCCTCCCGCTCCGACTCCTCGACCAGGCTCAAGAGTTCCGCCTCGCGCGCCTCGAGCTCGCTGACCAGCTCCTGACCCGCCAGCCGACGAACCACCTCGGTGATGAACCCCAGCACCCCTCGCAGCGGCGTCAGCACCAGGTAGCACACCCGGAGCAGCCACGCCCACGCATAGATCGTCTGCTCCGCCGCGTGCCGCGCGATCGCCAGCGGGATCGCCACGCTGAAGGTCCAGATCAGGATGATCGCCCCGACCAACCCGATCGCCACATCCGCCAGACCCGCCACGCCACCCTGCCGGATCGACGCCACATACAAGACCGCGCCCACGCCGGCGAGCAAATTGCACCCGATCCGCGGCACCGCCACGGAAGCCAAGTGCCCATCCACATCGTCCAGGATCTCCCGGATCGCGTCCGGCACGAGCGCCGGCAGATCCTTCGACCCCGGCGCACCATCGCCACCGCTCTCCGCACCCCCCACGCCCTGCGCCCCGCGCTTGCGAAGCGTCTTCCGCACCGCCAGCCCCTCGAGCGCCGGCCGCGACAGGTCCGACAGCGCGTGCTGCAGCGAGCTCAGCAGCGCCCCACAGAACGCCGCCCCAAGCGTGATCCAGATCCAAAGCCCCGCGTTCACGACCCACCCCCAACGCCATCACCCCGCGAATACACCGCGCCCACCCCGATCGCCCTCAGCACACGGTCCTCCTCCGCGTGCATCCGCGCCGCGTCCGCCTCGTCGTGGTCGTCATGCCCCAAACAGTGCAGCACCCCGTGCACCGCGTACAGCAAGAGCTCCTCACCCACCCCGTGCCCCCGCGCCGCCGCCTGCCGCTCCGCCTCATCGAGGCACAGCACCAGGTCGACATCGAGCGCCCCGCCCGCCCCGTCCCGGAGGTCGAAGGTCAGGACATCCGTCGTGGTCGCGTCGCCCAAGTGCCGCCCGTGCAAGGACGCCATCTCGGCGTCCCCCACGATGCGCGCACGAACCTCGCCAAACGCGCCCAGCGTGCGCACAGCCGTAGCGAGTTGTGCGCGCAGATCCCGCGGCTGTGCGCACGACAACCGCCCGGTCGCATCGACCACATCCACCTCAACCACACCCCCGGCCGGCAGCCCGGCCGGACTTCGAGGGGGAGGATCGTCCGCCGTTGTCGTTTGCTCGTCCATCAGCTCAATCGACGCGGCGGGATCGAACCCCGATCGCCCAGGCCGGCCCGCCCCTCGACGCAACCGGTGTCGGCAGCGTCGCGGGCCGCCCCGCGTCTCGGGTCACTCTATCGACGCCGCCCCCTCCGGCCAAGAGCCTTGCCCCCGGAACCGGACCCGAAAACCACCCCCAGGCCCCCCGCCCGGGGCCCCGCCGGCCCGCAGAACCTGCGCCACCGGCACAATCCGCCCCCCTTCCGCGCGATTCTCGCCGGTCCCGCTTCAGTGGCCCGCGGCCCCCGCCGACACGCCGGGCGACGATGCCGACCGGTCCGATCACATCCAGCCGCCCCCCGGTGCCCCCGCCAGTCCCGGCCCCGCCCAGGCCCGGCGTCTCCGCGGCCCTGCTGCGGGCCCAGACGCAAGCCCGGGCCGGCAAAGTCCTTGGGGAGGTCCTCGACCGCTCCATCGAGCGGGCAGCCGAACTCCGTGCCGAGCGCCAGGAACGCGACCGCGAACGCCAGCAGGCCGAAGAGGCTCAGGCCGAGCGCGAGAAGGCGCGGGAAGAGGACATCGAGCGGATCGAGCGGGCCTCCGCCGAGCGGCTCGCCGAGCGTCGCCGGTCCGAGGCCGCCGCCCTCGAGCGCCGCGAAACGACCCCGGGCCGCCGGGGCGACGACTGGGCCGCGACCCTGCTCCGCGAGGAGGCCGACCGCCTCGACGCGCGGGCGATCGACCTGACGGCCTGAGCCCATCAGCCCAAATGAAGAATCAGGCCCGGTCGGAACCTTTCCGGCCGAGCCCGATCAAGGGGGAAGGTCCGTGTGCCGCCGCCGGTCGGTCAACCCGCCCCGGGCGAGCGGCGTGATCCGCTCAGTGCATTCCCCACGCCGGCCCAATCGCGGCGAGCTTCGCCCCGATCACCGGCACCTGCCCCCGCCTGAGAAGCAGCACGATCCCGCCCGCCACGAAGGCCACGACGCCCAGCACAAAGAGGCTCGGGCCGGCCAGAGGCTCCAGGCGCGGGTCGCCCAGGGCGACGGGGTCGATCGAGATGCCGAGCCTGGTCAGGTGGCTCGTGATCGCGCCGGAGAGCACGCCCATCGTCATCAGCCCGCCCGCCCACGCGGTCCGCGGGATCAGCAGCAGCACGACGGCGACCAGCTCGGCGACCGCCGTCCCGATGCGGCCGGCGTCACCCAAACCCACGACCTCAAAGAGCGCCACGGTCTCCGGCGCCCCGGTGAACTTGAAGAACAGCGTCTGCCCGAGAATCGCGGCCGCGACGAGCTGCGCGACCCACGAGACGGCCTTCGCCGGCGTCGAGAGCGTCGGTACGGCAACGGGTTCGGTCGGCTGAGCGGCGAGCGCGGTCATGCGGTGACTCCGTGCGGCCACGGCACCACGCGAGCAATTGCGTGGGCTGGCGGCAGGGCGTGGATTTGTTCGGTTCCTTGCGGCGGCGTTGCCCGCCGTCGGTCGCGGAAAACAACCACCAGCCCCTCGCGTCTATTCGCGACTTCCGCGAGAATGCAGAATCCCGCCGCCGCGGGGGGCCGGCTGGTATGTTCTCAGGCTCTGACCCCGAGCCCTGCAAGGAGACGCGATATGTCGAAGGCCGATGTGGACCTGTTGAAGGCGGCGGTATGCGTCGCGGGGCTGGACGGCGAGATCACCGACGACGAGACCGAGGTGCTGATCCACCTCGCGCACCGCGCCGGCGTGCACGACGATCACCTGACCGACCTGATGGCCAAGGCCCGCATCGACAACGAGCTGCTCAACGAGCAGCTCAGCGTCGTACGCGCCGACCCCGAGGTCACGATCGGCGTCCTGTGCCATGTGGCCGCGGTGGACGGCGAGGTGTCGGGCGACGAGCGCGCCGTGATCCACCAGTTCGGCGTGCTGCTGGGAATCAGCCGCGATCGGATGGCGGAGATCTTCGAGACAGTGGCGGGGGAGCGATGAGATCCGCGAGGGCCCCCGTAGAGCTCACCGACTAAGCGGATGGGCTTCGGCCCACTGAAGTTTGTGGGGCAGCCCGATCGCCGCACACTCCAAGTGCAGCACACGCCGCCGGGTGGGATGCACGGCCTTGGCCGATGCGTGCAGGATCCGCGGCTTCATGATGACCGCGTCGCCGGCCATCGCTTCGCATACGACCGCGCGGGCCTCGTCCGGCTCCATCGCGTTGTCATCGTGCGAACCCGGCATCGCGCGAAGTGCACCGTTGTCCGCAGGACAATCGTCGAGGTGCAGCCGGATCGTGACCATGTGATCCAGCACATCGCGTGGCGAACTAACATGGGGCGTGCCGTCCTTCACGGACCACGGACCGAAGCCGGGTGTCTCGATGCGCTCGGCCACGGCGATGGTCTCGTCGCGGTGCCAGGGCACGAGCCAGTTGGACTCGGCGGTCTTGTCAAAGAGGATCGAGCGGACGACGCATGCGTCCGGCCCGAGCAAGGACGACACGATCTCGCCCACAGAAGTGTTCCGGAGTGCTTCGCCCAAACCCGAAACGCTCGCGAGCGCGTTTCGCACACCGCCACTACGCCTCTTGGATTCGTCTGGAATTGCTTCCGTCGCTCCGCGGAGTCGCTGGAGCGTTTCCGCAGAAACAACAGCCCGGACCGTCGCGCAACCATCCCGACCAACGGTCTCGCGGAGCGAGCTACTCACCCCTTCGCCGCCGCCCCCACCGTCATCTTCACCGGCACATAGGTCGGACGCACCCGCGCCTCGAACTCCTCCGGGTACTTGTTCATGATCGTGCGCACGGCCCAGTTGTTGCCGTCGGCCAGGCCGCAGATCGTGGTGCCGGGCATGCTGCCCATGCTCGTCGCGATCTCGAGGGCGAGGTCGAGGTCCTTGGTGCGGGCGTCGCCGGCCTCGATGCGGGTCAGCAGCTGGTACAGCCAGCCCGAGCCCTCGCGGCAGGGCGTGCACTGGCCGCAGCTTTCGTGCTTGAAGAAGCGGGCGATGTTGCGGGCGACGGCGACCATGTCCGTGTCTTCGTCGAAGACGGTCGGGCAGGCGGTGCCGAGGCCCAGGACATTGTGCTTGCGGCCGATGTCGAAGTCCATCTCGGCGTCGTACTGGTCGGGCCCGAGGATGCCCATGGAGACGCCGCCGGCGATCGCGCCCTTGTACTTCTTGCCGCCGCGGATGCCGCCGCAGAACTCTTCCACGAGCGTGCGGAGGGGGATGCCCAGCTCGCACTCGTAGACGCCGGGGCGCTCGACATGGCCCGAGACGCCCATGAGCTTGGTGCCGAAGCTGGGCGGCCCGCCGACGGAGCTCTCGACGCCCTGGTCCATGAAGAACTCGGCGCCGCGGGTGATGATGTCGGGCAGGTGGGCGAGCGTCTCGACATTGTTGATGATCGTGGGCTTGCCGAAGAGGCCCTTGAGCGCGGGGAAGGGCGGCTTGATGCGGGGCCAGCCGCGCTTGCCCTCGAGGGCTTCGAGCAGGCCCGTCTCCTCGCCGCAGATGTAGGCGCCGGCACCGCGGTGCACATAGCAATCGACGCGGAAGCGGGGGCCGGCGGTGTTCGCGTCGGAGCCGATGAGCCCCTTCTCGCCGAAGATGCCGTTGGCGTACGCCTCCTTGAGCGCCTGCTCCAGGACATGGGCCTGGTGGTGGTACTCGCCGCGGATGAAGATGTACGCCTTGCTCAGCCGGCAGGCGTAGCAGCAGATCGCGATGCCCTCGAGCATCAGGTGCGGGTCGAACTCCATCAGCAGCCGGTCCTTGAAGGTGCCGGGTTCGGACTCGTCCGCGTTGATCGCGAGGTAGCGTTCCTTGATGTCGGCGTCACGGCCGGCGAAGTCGTCGCCGACCTCGGTGCCGTCGTCGAGCTTCACGGGCGGGAGGAAGGTCCACTTCAGGCCCGTGGGGAAGCCCGCGCCGCCGCGCCCGCGGAGCATGGACTTCTTGACCTCCTCGGTCACCTCGCCGGGCTTCATGGAGAGGGCCTTGCGGAGGCCCTCGTAGCCGCCGTTGGCCGTGTACTCGTCGTAGCTGACGACATGGCGGTCAGAGACTTTGCCGAAGGGGGGCGTGGGGATGTTCTTGAGCAGGTAGTGCCGCTCGAGGGTGTCCTGGTAGGTCTTCTTCGGCATGGCGGTGTCGCCCCCGTCGTTCGGTGGTTCGGGCAGTGCGTCCGGTCGGTGCATCCGGCCAGCGCGCACAGATTCGCGTCCGGCAGGACTTCGCCCGCCGGGGTCGGGCCGATTCTAGAGCCTCGCCTCGGCCAGCGGGATCACGGGCCCGGGCGGGGCCGTCCCGCTGGCGGAGCGGCCGGCGGGCCCGGTGCGGCTGGTCCGGGCCCGCGCGATCGCGCTCCGATATCCCCGACCGACCCCGGCGCGTCCCCGCCCCAGACGGGGGTTCGCGCCATGGCCGGCATCCGCCCCGCGGAAGCCCCGGCTTCAGACTTCCGTGGCGGCGAGCCGGCGGGTCAGCTCGTCGTCGTTCTTGACGAAGTTCCCCTGGAAGACGCCTGCCTTCACATTGAGCATGGGGAACCGCGGATCGTGCGACGCCTTCACCCAGCCGTCGGTGACGAGCACATCCAGCACGCTCATCGTCTGGGCGGAGATCTGGGCGACGACATAGGGGTCGCCGTGCTTCCGGGTCAGCCCCGCCTGCAGCGCCTGCCAGACCGACCCGATGTCCTTGTGCTTGACGAGCAGGCCCATCATGATCTTCCAGAGCCCGTAGACGGGGACGGTCTTGCCGTCACGCTGGGCGCAGGGGCGCTTCTCGATGCGCCCGTTCTCGAGGACGGGCAGTTCGACATTCTCGGCGCCCTCGAGGTCGATCTCGAAGATGTTGTACTTCGTCACGACCCAGTCGATCTCGTCCTGGTTATCGAACAGGCTCGTCAGCGCCTTCACCGCGCCGACATCGAGCCCGCCGAGCGCCGGCGCTCCCGGGTTGTCCTCGCTGAAGCCGCCGCCCGCGATCCACCGCCACGCCTCGTCGCGGCTGAACTTCAGCCCCGCGTCCTCGGCGATCTTCTGCGCGTGCTCGTACAGGTCGGTGAACTGCCCGTTGGCCGCGTACCAGTAGTCCGCGAAGCGGATGTGCTGGCCGATGCGCCGGCGGATCGAGTCGTTGTAGTTGTCGAGCAGCCACTGGCGATCGTGGCTCTTGCGCTCCATCTCCAGGATCGTGTACGCCAGGTGCCGCGAGCCCATGTGCGTCAGGGCCATCCCGCCCGCGAGGATCGGGTCGGCGAAGCCCACCGCCTCACCGGTCAGGAACCAGTTCGTCCCGTAGGTGTACTCGGACAGGTACGACCAGTCCTTCGTCGCCTCCACCTCGCCGCGGCGCGTCGCGTTCTTCGTCAGCTCGCGCACCCGGGGCTCGTTCTCGCACGCCCAGAGGTACAGCTCCTCGGGCGTCTTCCCGCTCTCTTTGTAGTAGTCCTTCGGGCAGATGAACCCGACGCTCGTCCGCGTCGGCCCGAGCGGGATGAACCAGCACCACCCGCAGCCAAGGCTCAGCACCTGCACCCGCGTCCCGCCGACGCCGATCTCAACGGCCCACTCCGTGTTCTCCCAGTAATCCCAGAACGCGACATTCTGCAGGCCCGTGTGCGTGTCCACCGGCACGCCCATCGCCCGCCGGATGATCGCCGCGTTGCCCGAGGCGTCAATGAAGTACCGCGCCGTCACCTCGTGCTCGTCGCCGTCCTTATCCACCAGCCTCAGGTAGTCGATCGCCTGCGGGTCGTCCGCCTTCTTCACCACCTCGCGGACCATCACCTCCTCGAACACGCTCGCGCCCATCTCGGCGGCGTGGTCCAGCAGGATCTTGTCGTAGTCCGCCCGGTCCACCTGGAAGGCCGTGTGCGTCCGCGCGCCCTCGTACTTCCCGGGCCGCTGCATGTCCTCGAGGAACCTGGGCTCTGTGAAGTTGAAGTCCCACAGCTCGTCGCTCTGCCCCCACCGGTAGGTCGCGCCGATCTTCACCGGGAACCCGTGGTCCTCGACCTTCTGCCAGCACCCCATCTCCTGGAGCACCTGCGACACGCTCGGGAGCTGGCTCTCGCCCACATGGTCGCGCGGGAACTTCTCTTTCTCAAAGATCGCCACCGACAGCTCGGGCATGTACTTCTTCAGCAGCGTCGCCACCGTCGTCCCGCCGGGGCCGCCGCCAATGACCACCACATCGTAAAACTCGTTCATTGCGTCACCGTCTCGGGTGCCCGACCGGCCCCGACTCGATTACCCCCGGGAGTGCGCCGACGCCCCTGAGACGGACGACCGACGCTTGTCGCGGCGTCGCCCGAACGGGCGAAACGAAGCCGCACCCGGCGAATCTACCAACCCGCGCCGCCCCGTCAAGACTTTCCGGAACCCGTCCCGCGCATGGGACCGCCAAACCAGTGGCTTACCCCGGTTACAGGGACCCGGCCACCCAACCGCGACCAATCATCCTCACGGGAACCGGACATTCGAACGCGGAATGTCGTCCTTGATCCCGCGCTGGTGCGGATCCGCCGGGACCGCCGGCTCACCCGCGCCCGCGTCGGTCTCGCGCTGCACCGTCAGCCGCTCGCCCGTCCCCCGCACCCGGAGCAGGAACGGCCCCGGCGCATCCATCCGCACGCTGAACGCATCCCCCGCCCCCATCGCGTCCCCAGCGCTCATCGAGGCGTCCCCGCCCGCCGGCCGGATCCGCACCGCGATCGCCGGATCGATCAGGCCCGGGTGGTCGATCGTCACCGCCCGGCTCTGGTTCGCCTCGACCCGCACCTCGTCCGAGGGGCCGGGGATCGCCGTCTCCTCGGGCCACGCCGCGAACAGGATCGCCGTCCGCGACTCGTTCAGCACGCTCACCCGGCTCATCTCCGGGTTCCGGCACCCGCCGAGCCCCAGGGCGAGCGCCGCCAGTCCCAGCCCCATCCCGATCGTTGAACGGCGTGTCTTCACGGCTTGATCTCCACTTCATCGATGGTTGTCCGCCGCAGCACGACGGTCCGGCCCGCATCATCGCGTGTTTCGACCTCTTCCGTCGTCCGGTCCAGTTCCCGGGTCTGGCCCGAGCCTTCGCCGGCCTCACCCTTCTTGATCGATTTCACCGTCGTCCCCACCGCCCGCCCGAGCGCCCGCCCGAGCCGGGCCCCAAGCGAGGGCCGGCGAGGGCCCCGCGGCGGACCGGGCGGCGGACCGGGCGGCGGACCGGGTGGCCGGTCGGGCGACCTGTCGGGCGGAGGGCCGGGCGGAGGCCCGGGCTGCCGCTCAGGTTGCTGCTGCTGGTCCGCCATCGCCCGCTCCCAAAGCCCTTCGGGCCGAAACCTCATCGACCCAACCACCAACTATCCTCCCATCATGGGACCACGCCCCGGCGAAAGCGAGCGATTCCGCGAAGTTCAGCCCATGCACCGCAACTGGCTGATCCGCGTTCTCATGCCCATGGAGGCCATCATCGCCTCCGGCATCTTGCTCGGGCTCGCCGCCGCCGCCACCGGGCCCGACCGGGCCATCCTCATCGCCGTCTGGATCGGGGCAGGGCTCGTCCTGCCCGCCGCGATCGCCTTCGGCCTCCAGCTCCGCACCGCCGTCACCGACCAACGGCTCGTGGCCCGCTTCGTCCCCTTCGCCCGAAAGTCGATCGACCTCGCCGACATCGAGTCCGCCGAGGCGATCAAGTACAGCCCCCTCATGGACGCCGGCGGCTGGGGCATCCGGCTGAGCCGCAAGTTCGGCCTCGTGCTGAATGTCTCCGGCGAGCACGGCGTGCACATCCGCTACCGCAAGAACGGCAAGCCCAAGCAGCTGCTCATCGGCTCCGAACGGTCCTACGCCCTCGCCGACGCCATCACAGAAGCGCAGGCCCGCACCCCCACCACCCCCACCGTCCGCGAGGTCCCCGTCGCGATGGGCCCGGTCTCGACCTGATTCAAAGATAGATTCGGGGTGCCGTGGAAACGGCGAAGCCTTTTCCACGACCTTCGCCGTCCAGAACCCTCAGTGATGCCCGCCGCCCGCATCAAGCTCGCGCGACACCTCGTCGATGATCTCGACCGCACGCTCGGGCGTCAGCACCTCGTGCAGCGTCTCGCCGACCAGGGCCGCCGGGGCCGTCCCGCAGCTGCCGAGGCACTCGAGCTCGATCAGCGTGAACTTCCCGTCCTTCGTCGTCTCGCCGACCTCGATGCCCAGCTTCTGCCGGCACGCGTCGGTGATCTCCTGCTGCCCGCAGAACTCGCACGCGATCGACCGGCACACCGAGATGACCACCTGGCCCTTCGGCTTCAGCCAGTACTCCTCGTAGAAGGTCGCCGTGTCGAAGACATCCGAGGGCTGCACCTTCAAGCACTCCGCGATCTCCAGCATCGCCTGCTTCGGCACCCACCCGTACTCGTGCTGGATCATGTGCAGCGCCGGCAGCAGGGCCGCCATCGTCGTCTCGTACCGCGGGAGGTAGACATCGCGCAGCTGCGTGCGCATCGACTCCGTGAGGTACGGCTCATCTCGCTTCTCGACGCGCTGCGTCGCGGAAGGCTTGGTGATCCAGGCCATGAAGATCGCTCCTGAGGGCCGCCAGTGCTGTCCGGGCCGCCCATACTAGGAGATCGACCCCAACGCGACCGACCCCGACCCCCCCCAACCGCCGATGATGCCCACCATGTCCCGACCCGCACCTTCCTCCGCCCGCCCACCCCGCACGACGCCCGACCCGGGCTCCCCCCGGTCCCGCCTCGTCGCCCTCGTCCTCGCGATCCTCCTCGCGGGCGTCGCCTTCTCCATCCAGAACATCCCCCCCATCATCGACCTCTTCGAGCGGGCCTCCTGGCAGGGCGTCCCCCAGGCCGAACGCGAAGAACTCGGCGGCCCCGGCGGAAACGAGCCCGCCGTCCGCCCGCCCGATTTCTCCACCCCCTTCGGCATCATGGCCAAGCTCTACATCAAGCTCGCGGACGCCGTCGCGAGCGACCCCTCCGCCATGCCCACGCTTGACGGCTTCGCCACCGAACCGGCGGACCAACTGCGGGCCGCGATCGTCGCGGCGGAGGTCCAAGGCCCCGAGGAAGCCCTGGACCGCCTGTCCACCCTCGCCGAGGACCTCCCCGAGGACACCGCCCTCCGAGCCGACGCGACCGACCTGGCGATCCTCTACACCGACGGCCCCGCCGTCCTCACCCAGGACACCCGCGACCGCCTCCTCGACCACCACGGCTTTTTCGGCGAGGTCGCCCTCACCCACGGCCTGCCCGACACCGACCCGGCCCGGGCACCCCTCGTCGAGGGGGGAGCGGTTCTCCTCGCCGTCTTCGGCACCCTCGGCCTCGTCTTCGGCGGGGCGATCCTCGCCGGCTGCGTGCTCTTCGTGGTCGGCATCGCCCTCATCGCGACCCGCGTCCTCCGCCCCCGCTTCCAGGCCCCCGAGCCCGGGGGCAGCGTCATGCTCGAGGTCTTCTGCTGGTTCGTCGGCGGCTTCCTCGTCGTCAGCCTCGGGGCCGACTTCGTCCGGGGGCTCGTCCAGAACGCCAACCCCGACGCCACCTGGCCCAACTACATCCCGCTCCTCGCCCAGTGGCTCCTGCTGCTCACCCCGCTCTGGCCCCTGCTACGAGGGATGACCAAGGCCGAGCTCGCCGAGCGCATCGGCTGGAACACCGGCTCGGGCCTCTTCAAGGAGATGGGCTTCGGTGTCCTCGCGTACCTCGCGGGCCTGCCCCTCTTCCTGGGGGGCGTCGCGCTGACGCTGGGCCTGATGACTCTTGTCGAGATCCTGCTGGGCTCCGACAACGCCGTCCCGCCGACCAGCCCTGTCGTCGAGATGGTCGCCGGCGGCAGCCCGCTCGCCCTCGTCCTGCTCTTCCTGCTCGCGACGGTCTGGGCCCCGCTCTGCGAGGAGCTCGTCTTCCGCGGCGCCCTGCAACGCCACTTCCGGGGACGCCTGGGCCCCATCGCCGCCGCCCTCGCCGCCGCCGCCTGCTTCGGCTTCATGCACGGCTACGGCCCGCTGTTCGTTTTCCCGCTGATCGCGCTCGGCACCGTCTTCAGCCTCATGCGCGAACTGCGCGGCTCACTCATCCCGAGCATCACCGCCCACGCGCTGCACAACGGCACGGTCCTGATCGCGGTGCTGGTGCTGCTGCAATTGGTGGGCTGATCGCGAAGTCACCCAAAGCGGTGCCACCTCATGCGGTGCCACTGACATGGCTCTGCAGGTCAGTGCTCGCACAAAGGCACGACCCACGAAGCCGGATCCGTGGCACCGCCGAGCGTTCCCCAACGCAGCGCCGACGCGTCGAAGCCAAAAAAGAAAGAAGGCCCATCGTCGTCCTTTCAGACGACATTGGGCCGAGACGAGCACAGAGAGAGAGAAGGCTGAGCCGCGCCGTTTCCGGCGCAGCAAAGCCGAGACGAGCACAGAGAGAGAGATCCATTGAGAAGGGAACCGGCGTGCTCCGGCAAGCTCCCCTTTTTCTCCAACGCGAGCCTCACTCGTTAGAGCAAAGCCTCGCCTCCCTTACTCCTCCACCGCGGCGTCGCTTCCTAAGAAGCGACCCACCGGAAGAACGCGACCACACCACCCGTCTCGGGCAGTCGTCACCTCACCGCATCACCCAGGGACACACCGACAGCCGCCGCGATGCAGAACCCTCGTCCCACGCAAACATCGCTTGAGCCAGCAACCCGAGACCGTCAGGTACTCAGATCACTCCGTGCTCCGCCCGCGACGAAACGCCATCGCGAGGGGCCGACGCGGAAGCCCGCGTCGAGCAGTTCTCAGTTGTTCTCAGGAGTCGCCCCGCGGGCCTGATGTGGCCGGGGCCGGCTCCCCTTTCTCTCCTAACCAGCCCGAAGATACCGAGCCCGCACGACCCGCACAACCCCTCTTCCATGTTTTTCTCAGATTTCGTTGGCAGCTCAACAAACCAGTGTTCAGACGCCCACCCAAGCCTTGACGAGCCGCGACCGCGAGGGAGCGGTCTGTCCCCAACCCGCCCCGACCCCCTCGTGGATCCATCCAACACGCTCTAGCATCCGCCCGCCATGCCCCCCTTCCTCCGCGCCCTGCTCGAGCTCGGCCCCACCAACCCGATCGCCCTGCGGCTCGTCCAGTCGGGCTCCCGCCGCTCGCGCGACTTCTTCATGCGCTCGGGCTACCTCGCCGTCCTCATCATCGCGCTGCTCTGGCTGCTCCTGCTCAATGCCGGCGGCGCGACCATCAGCTACCGCCAGCTCGCCGAAGCGGGCGCGTCGAGCTTCGTCGCCATCGCCTACCTGCAGATCGCGCTGATCTGCATCCTCACGCCCGTCGTCATGGCGGGCGCCATCGCGCAGGAAGCCAACCCACGCACCTGGGACATCCTGCTCACCACGCCCCTCAGCCCTGGACAGATCGTGCTGGGCAACCTCTTGGGCCGCCTCTTCTTCATCCTCGCGCTCCTCCTCGCCTCGCTCCCCCTCTTCGCGATCACGCAGTACTTCGGCGGCGTCCCTGCCGAGGCGATCTTCGCCAGCTACCTCGTCGCCGGCGGCGCTGCCCTGCTCGTCGGCGCGTCCGCGATCGCGCTCTCCGTCAGCCGCCTCGTCGGGCGTCGCGCCGTCTTCGCCTTCTACATCGCCGTCGTCAGCATCATCGCTGCGACCGCCGCGGGCGATGCGCTCCTGCAGCAGGCGGCGGGCGCGGGCGTCACCTGGCTCACCGCGTTCAACCCCTTCCTCGCGCTCCGCGCCCTGCTCAACCCCGCCACCTACCCCCGCGCCGAAGCCGGCACGCAGACGGGCCTCGCTGCCCTGTTCCTCGAACGCCCCGTCACCACATGGATCCTGTTCAGCACGCTGCTCAGCGCCTTCCTCATCGGCGCGAGCGCCCTGACCGTCCGCGCCGGCGGGCTCGGCGCCGTCGCCCGCCCCGCCCGCCGGGGCAAGTCGATCCAGGACGCCGACGGCGCCGAGCACCGCGCCCCGAGATCCGTCTGGAACAACCCCATCGCCTGGCGCGAAGCCGCCGCCCGCAACAGCACCTTCTGGCGCATCGTCGCCCGATGGTCCTTCGTCGCGATGGGCATGCTCTTCGGCCTCGGCCTCATCGTCGCGTACCACACCGCGCGCCTCGACGCCCAGCAGTTCCGCGCCATCCTCCTCGCGGCGATCTGGACCGAGAGCACCGTCATCGCCCTCATCGCCATCAACGCCAGCGCCACCGCCATCAGCCGCGAACGCGAGGACGGCACCCTCGACCTCCTGCTCACCACGCCCATCCAGCCGGGCGACTACCTGACCGGCAAGCTCCGCGGCCTGATCGCATACCTCTTGCCACTGCTCGCCGTCCCCGTCGGCACACTCCTCCTCGCGGGCGGCTACTTCGGCCTCGACGCCCTGGGCAACCCGCAGGGCGCGACCGTCACCCACGCCGTCGGCGAAGCGGGCGAACTCGCGAGCTTCCCCATCGTGCTCCCCGAGGCGGGCGCGATCGCCGCCCTCGTCCTCGTCCCCTTCGTCGCCTTCTGCGTCATGGTCGGCCTGAAGTGGAGCCTGCAAAGCCGCGGCACCATCGGCTCGGTCGTCGCGACGGTCTTCGTCGTCATCGCCGTCGCCGGCACCATCGGCCTCTGCGGCTGGCAGAGCGGCCAGTCCCTGGAGGTCGTCGGCCCCACCTTCGCGGGCCTCAGCCCCGCCAGCGCCCTCTTCGCCGTCGTCAACCCCTTCGAAGCCCTCCGCGACACCGCCGGCGCATCAACAACCTCCCTCGGCAGCGCCCGGCTCGGCCTCGCCATCGGCTCCGCCCTCGCCATCCTGCTCTACGGCGCCGTCGTCTGGGCCCTGCACGCCAGCATGGTCCGCACCTTCGACATGACCGTCCGCAAACTCGCCGGCGAACGCTGACGAGTCTTTGGCCATTTGCCCATTTCCAGATCTGGCCCTTTGCTAAAACGCCTTCCGCATCCGCGCACTTGGCACCCCGAGCTGATCCCGGTACTTCGCCACCGTCCGCCGCGCGATCTCGATCCCCTGCCCCTGCAGCCGCTTCGCGATCGCCTCATCGCTCAGCGGCTTCTTCTTGTCCTCGTTCTCGATCAGCTCGGTCATCGCCGCCTTCACCGCGCTCGAGCTGACCTCCTCCCCGCTCTCCGTCGCCAGCCCGCCCGTGAAGAACCCACGCAGCGGCACCACACCCCGCGGCGTCTGGATCCACTTCTCGCTCACCGCACGGCTCACCGTCGCGACATGGATCCCGAGCTGCTCGGCAACCTGCGTCATGGGCAGGGGCTTCAGCGCCGCCGGCCCGTAGTCGAAGTACTCCCGCTGCTCCTCGATCACCACCTGCACCACACGCAGCAGCGTCGTCCGCCGCTGCTCCACCGCCTCCATCAGCCACTGCGCGTTGCTCAGGTTCTTCTTCAGAAAGTCCCGGTCCCGCTTCGGCACGGCCCGGTCCTTGCTCATGTGCGCATACTCGCGGTTGAGCTGCAGCACCGGGATCCGTGTGTCGTTCAGGTACGCCACATACCGATCATCGCTCTCGTCGTACTCGACGATCACATCCGGCACCACCGGCCGCGCCGACTCTTCGGTCAAGCGCCCCGCCGGGCTCAGGCTCAGCCGCCGCAACGCCTCCAGCACCCCCCGGATCTCATCAACCTCGTACCCCGTCTCGTCCGCGATCTTCGGGAGCCTGTTCTTCATCAGGTCCTCGAAGTGCTCCCCCACCACCACCCGCGCCCGGCTCAGCGTCGCCATATCCGCGATCGCCGCGACCTCCCCGTCGCCCGCCCGCAGCTCCCCCGCCAGCGCCGCATCGATCTGCAGCAGCAGACACTCCCGAGCATCCCGCGCCGCCACACCCGCCGGCTCCAGCAAGATCTGCACCGCCTCCAGCGCTTCCTCAAGATCCTCCACCGCGATCGGCCACGCCCCCCACTCCGCCCGCCAACCCTCGGGCTTCGCAGCCTTCTCCCGCACCTCATCAAGCGACGCCCGCAGGTACCCGTCATCTTCAAGAAAAGCGATGATCACACGCCCCAGCGTCCGCACACGCTCATCGACATCCACCACCGCCCACTGCCTGACCAACTGATCCTGCAACGGCTCCGCCCGCGACGGCGCGTTCGCCATCGCCTCCATCTTTCCGTCCGCCTCGCCCGCCAGACGCGACCGCGACCCCGGCTCCCACTCGGGCTCCCACTCCCGGTCCTTCGCCCGCGCGTCCTCGTCGAAGGCGTTCTCCGCCGCCTCGGGATTGCTCTCTTCAAACGAATCCAGCCGCTCGAAATCGTCCGCCGCCTCGCCCCCCGCGTCCTCACTCGCGACGCCGTCCCACTCCTCGGGCTCCACCTCGACCAGCTCGAGCGTCGGGTTGCTGCTGAGCTCCTCCTCGATGCGCTGCTCGAGCTCGGCGAGCGACATCTGCAGGATCTCCATCGACTGGATCATCCTGGGCGCCAGCTTCATCTGCTGGCCAAGCCGCATCGACTGCCCGGTCTCGAACCGCATGCCGGTCACTCGACGACCTCCGCCATCG
Source organism: uncultured Phycisphaeraceae bacterium (assembly GCA_964615815.1). Classification (GTDB taxonomy): domain Bacteria; phylum Planctomycetota; class Phycisphaerae; order Phycisphaerales; family UBA1924; genus DAIQNV01. Next base: position 92,044 of record CAZTQV010000002.1, read on the forward strand.
ACACATGATCGCCGCCGCGATTGTTCAGGCGGAGCACGGATCCACCGCGGAACTCAAGGGGCCACTGCTCGAAGTACAGTTGATTTGTCACCCAATCTGCGCACACGATCTGTCCGCCTACGAGCTTCACCAGCAGCGGGTGCTCGAAGCCATACACGGTGACACTGTCGACCGCCCGCGCCTGACGGTCGGTCAGGCTCGTCTTGGAGACGAGATCTTCAAAGGTTGTCTCAAGCCCTTGGGCGATGTCCGGCTGCATCCAGATCCAAACGGTGTCATCATCACCCGGCACGACGAATTCACGCTGGTCGGTCGTTCGAGCGGCCTCGGCGAACTCAAGCAGGAAGCTCGGACCCGCTGCATCCGAAAGGCCACGACAGCTCGGAAGGTCATCTTCACCGCAACCAAACGCCGCAAGCGAATAGCAAAGCACCCCGAGCGTGCGAAGTCCCCCACTCCGTCTCTTCGTCTCTTCGTCTCTCCGTCTCTTCCCCATCACACCCTCTGCCTCCCCTCGATCGCATCCGCCAGCACCGCCTTGCTCGCGTACTCGATCGAGCTCCCCGTCGGCAGACCCCGCGCCAGCCGGCTCACCTTCACGCCGAGCTGCGCGTTGAGCCGCGCAAGCTCCTCCTGCAGGTACAGCCCCGTCCCGTCGCCTTCCAAGGTCGGGTTCAGCCCCAGCACCACCTCTTCCACCTGCACCCCGCCCGCGTTCTTCGTCGCGTCCCGCACGCGCTCCACCAGCGCCCCCACCGTCAGGTCCTCCGGCCCCACGCCATCCAGCGGGCTCACCCGACCCAACAGGCAGTGGTACAGCCCCCGGTACATCCCCGTCTCTTCGATCGCCAGCAGGTCCCGCGGCTGCTCCACCACCAGCACCGTCGCCCGGTCCCGCCGCGCGTCGCTGCACACCTTGCAGGGGTCCACCGCCGCGTCGGTCAGGTGGAAGCACACCGAGCAGTGCCGCACGGTCCGCTTCACATCCGCGACCGCCTTGGCCAGGCCCAGCGCCGTCGCCTCGTCACCCTTCAAGAGGTGAAACGCCAGCCGCTCGGCGCTCCGCCGGCCGATCCCCGGCAGCTTCGCCAGCGCCCCGATCAGCCGATCGACCGCCTCCGGGTACGCCCCCGTCCCCCGACCCCCATCAGATGTTCCGCCCGCGCTCCGCGCCATGGATTCGTCTCCCGCGGGCCCCGGCGGATCCCCGCCCTAGCATCCCGCGTGCCAAACGGGATCGGCCCAACCGACCCCGATCCGTGAGACTAGGGGCGCACGAATCGACAACCCCCGATGATCAGGGCGGACGCCCCGGAGTCGATGATTCTCGGACCTACCCCATGAGCACGAAGCCCGAGTCCACCTGGTCCTGGTTCCGCTTCACCCGCAACGCGGTGATCATCGCCGCCGCCATCGCCCTCGGGGCCTGGTTCGGCGTCGAGGGCGTCTACCCCAATCTGGTGCCCAAGAACTTCGGCACCGTCCAGGAGGGCGTCCTCTACCGCTCCGGCCGCCTCACGCCCAACGCCACCGCCAAGGTCGTCCGCGAGCACGAGATCAAGACCATCATCGACTTCGGAGGCTGGGACCGGCACCCCGACGCCGACCGCCGGGCCCAGCGGACCGCCGAGGCACTGGGCGTCACCCGCATCGTCCTGCCCCTCTGGGGCGACGGCTCGGGCGACCCCAACCGCTACGCCGAGGCCCTCCGCATCATCGAGGACCCCGCTCGCCAGCCGGTCCTCGTGCACTGCGCCGCCGGCTCCGAGCGCACCGGCTGCCTCGCCGGGCTCTGGCGCATGCGACACGAGGGCGTGAACATCGAGCAGGTCATCGAGCGCTCCCGCACCTACGGCCACGACCCGGAGAAAACCCCCGAGGTCCGCCAGATGCTCGAGACCTGGGGCGACGAGATCTGGAACGCCGTCGACACCGGCGACGCCATCGACTACGACGGCCCCACCCGCGACATCCCGATCCAGAACCTGCCCGACGAGGCCCGCGGCCGGTGACGGGAAGCCGCGTGCCACCACGCTGGCTCCGCCGCCCGTGGGCCCAGGTCGCGGTCCTCGTCGCTCTCTGCCTGCTGCTCTTCGGCTACCGGCTCGGCTCGGGCGGCTTCATCGATACCGAGGGCCACCGCGTCGTCCCCGCGTACGAGATGCTGGAGACGGGCCAGTACCTCGTCCCCCACATGTTCGAGCGGCCCTATGTCCGAAAGCCCCCCGGCATGCCCTGGGCCGTCGCGGCCTTCACCAGCGTGCTGGGCGAGAGCGTCTGGTCCGCGAGGCTTGTCAGCGCCGTGGCCATGACCCTCGGCGTCCTCGTCTCCTGGTGGTTCGGGCGACTCTGGTTCGGTCTCTGGGGAGGCCTCGCCGCGGGGCTCGCCCACGCCTTCATGCCCCAGCTCTGGCAGGTCGCCCGCCACGCCGAGATCGAGTCCCTCAACCAGCTCGGCACGCAGATGGCCGCCCTCGCGCTCGTCCACACCATGGCCATCGGCGGACGCCGCGCCCGCATGGCGACCGCCATCGGCTGCCTCGGCACGATCATCATGCTCTTCGCGAAGGGCCCCGCGGGGGCGGCCGTCCCCGGGGCCGCGATCGTCGCGGCGTGTCTGGTCCAGCGCTCCATCCGGCCCGTGCTGTGCACCCGCGTCGCGCTCGTGCTCATCCCGGGCTTCGGGCTTTTCGCGTGGTGGGCCCTCGCCACCCGCGCCTGGCTCGCGGCGTACACAGGCCCGGTCGAGCCCACGCTCCAGAGCCCGGGCGCGTTCATGTGGTCCGACCCGGTCTGGGAGATCGCCGCGTTCCCGGTCGCCGCGTGGGTCAGCGCCCTGCCCGGCTCGCTCGCCCTGCTCTTCCCCTGGGGCCCCGACGCTCGGGCCGAGGGCGTCCGGACGACTCCCGCGGGCAAGCGCCGCCTCCGCCGCCCGTACCGCGTCGCCCTGACGCTGGGCTGGGCGTGGGTGCTGGCCGTAACCCTCTGGTGGGCCCTGGGCATCGGCAACCCCCGCTACGCGATGCCGGCCGCGGTCCTGCTCCCCCCGCTCGCGGGGTATGTCGCGTGGGGCCTGGCCACCCGCCGCTTCCTGCCCAAGCGGGCCGCGATCGCCCGGGCCCTCGCGCTCGGAGCGGCTTGGGTCTGGCCCGCCATCGTGACCGCCGGCTGGGTCGGCTACCTCCACCTCGTCGAGGCGGACCGGCGCGAGACCTCGGGCCGCGAGGCGGGCATCGCCCTCGGAGACGCCGTCGTCCGGGCGATGGAGGAGGGCCTTCTACCTGAGAGCGAGGTCACGCTGGTCGCCGACGGCGTGATCGAGGCCCGGCCCGAGATCCTGCTGGCGGCCGATCGCACCGTCGCTGAGCAGACCAAGGGAAATCTCCGGGTCCTTTGGATACCAATATCTGGGCCAAATGACTACCCTGATTTGGGCGATCTGTTTGCCCTGCGTGATGATGATCTCGGGTCAGAGATTCCCGAATCGGATGTGGATAACCCGTGGGCCGTCGGTCAAGTACTTGCCGAGGTCGAGGCGCACAAGTACCGCGTGGTGCTGGTGTTGCGTCGCTCTTTCGCCGTGTCGGACTGATACCGCAGAATCAGGTGGTTTTCTAAAATCGCATGAAGCAACCCTCATGCGTGGGTTTCTTCCACCGGGGTGGTTCTCCTCACCCCCCGAGAGTGCTATTTTGCGGCTCGCCCGCAGCGGAGAAGGAGAGAGCTCCGGCAGTCAGGGCCGGCCTCGGGAGGAGAGAGAGGCCATCGCATCGTCCCCTTTCCAGGGGACGACCGCGGTTTCCAGAGGCCCGCACCGAGGAGAGCGGGTCCCTATTCAGGGAAGCGAGCGTGGCGGGGCCCGACCGGGCCTCGCTGTCGTTTTCGGGGCGGGGAACCCCAACCGTCGATGACACCAGCCGGGGCCCATCGCGCCCCCCGGAGGCTCTGCCGTGCGCGTACTCGTCATGTCCCACCCCGGGACCAACTCCAGGGACATCTTCCTCGACGCCGCCCGCGGCTTCGAGCAGGCCGGCCACGAGGTCATCTACTGGGAGCTCGAGCCCATCCAGAAACTCGTCGCCCACGCCGCCGCGGACCCCACCCGCCGCCGCGCCGCGGCGCAGGACTTGGCCGGGCTGTTCGAGCGGTTCGTGCGCATGAACCGCGTCGACCTGACCATCGGCATGTGGGCCAACGGGCTCATGGCCGTCCCCAGCGGCCAACGCGAGGGCCGGGCCGCGAGCCTTTTCGAGATGATCGGGGTGCGGCATGTGCTGTTCTGGCTCGATGCCCCGCATTGGGCTCATGGGGGCGGGGCGGCGGAGTTGTTTGGGCAGCCGATGGTGCAGTGGGCGGGGCTGCTGCATGTGGTGAACAACGCGGCGACGGCGGAGGAGATGAAGACCGTCATGGGGTTCGGGCGGGTGCTGGGGCGGCCGTACGGTGTTGATACCGAAGTGTTTCGGCCGGTCGAAGGCGTTACGCCGAAGCACGACATCGTCTTCGGGAGCGGGCCCGGGGACCCGAATCCGACGAAGCTGATGCTCGCGGAGCTCGACAAAGAATCTCCGGATGTCGAGGCGATTCGGGAAGAGCGGGTGGAGCAGGCGCGCGCGCAGCTGCACGAGGTGTGCGCATCAGTTGCCGCGGCTGTGCGCACGGCGGGCTCGCTTTTGATCGAGATGCAGCTCGCCGATCGGCACCGGCCGATGCTCGCCCGGCTGGCTGAGATCGAGTCGGGCGGGGGCGAGGCGGCGGAGGGAGCGCGGACGCTTCGGCAGAGCCCGCGACTCTTCGTGCAGGTGACGGACGCGGTGCGGCGGATCGACAAGTGGCGGCGGGCGTTCACGCTCGCGCACCTTGCGCGGCGGTTCGATGTGGCGGTCTTCGGGAGTCCGAAGCTCGAGGCGTGGGGGGTGAAGGGGACGATGCTCGGGGAGGTCGGGTACCGCGACATGGCGCGGCTGTACTCGATGGGGCGGCTCGGGCTGAATGTGATGCGGTGGCAGGACGACACGGGCCTCAACCTGAAGCCTCTCGAGATCACGGCGAGCGGGGCGGCGTGCCTGTGCGAGCGGCGCGTGGGGCTTGAGGGGATGTTCGAGGTGGGCACGGAGATCGCGGCGTTTGATGGTCCCGGGGAGGCGCTGAGCGAGGCGCAGCGGCTGCTGTCGGACGAGGGGGCTCGGCGGGCGATGGCGGGGGCGGGGATGGCGCGGACGCGGGCGGAGCACACCTGGGCGGGGTGGGCGGAGGCGGTGTGTGGGGCGGCGGTGGCGTGAGGGGGATAAAGGGGCAGAGGGGCAGAGGGGCAGAGGGGCAGAGGGGCAGAGGGGAGCCTAGGAAAGACAAGCCGCCCCGGGGGCGGGGCGGCTCGCTTGGTTGATGCTGGTCGGTTGCGTTAGGGGCAGCCGTTGATGAAGAGGGTGAGGAAGTCGGAGATGTCGGCGAAGGTGAAGTCGCCGAACGGGGCGGCGAGGTCGGCGATGGGATCCTGGTTGCTGAAGGCGCTCAGGAAGGCGGTGATGTCGGCGAAGGTGGCCTGATCGCAGGGCTCGGCGAAGGCGAGGACGGGGTTGCAGGGAACCGCGCAGTTGTCGAGGCAGGGGTTGACGGAGGGGGCGGGGACGATCTTGGAGATGTTGCCGTTGAGGGAGACGATGTAGATCTCGCCCTCGAGATCCTCGGCGAAGGCGACGGGGTTGCCGCCGAAGTTGCCGAGTTCGTCGGTGATCTCGACGACTTCCTGGGTGTCGCCGGTGGTGCGGTCGATGGAAAGGCGGAAGACCTCGCCCGAGCAGTAGTCGGCGAAGAAGTACCAGCCGGTGTGCTGGTAGAGCGAGCAGCCGCGGTAGGCGACGCCCCCGGTGATGGAGCAGCGGAAGGGCTGGCCCGGGCCGAAGTGCGGGTACTGATGGACGGGGGCGGTGGTCTGCGAGAAATCGGGGCAGCCGGCGGTGTTGAAGGGCTGGGTGCCCTCGTAGCAGCGCCAGCCGTAGTTTTCGCCGCCGGGGGAGTCGGCGAACTGGAAGTCGACCTCCTCGATGTTGCCCTGGCCGACATCGCCGATCCAGAACTCGCCGGTCTCGCGGTCGAAGGAGGCGCGGAAGGGGTTGCGGAGCCCGTAGGCCCAGATCTCGTCGTCACCGGTGACGCCGACGAAGGGGTTGTCGGCGGGGATGGCGTAGTTGCGATCGGGGTCGGCGGGGAAGTCGTCGGCGTCGATGTCGATGCGGAGGACCTTGCCGAGGAGCTGGTTGGTGATGTCCTGTGCGCGGTTGCCGGGGTCGCCGCCGGAGCCGCCGTCGCCCGTTGGGATGTAGAGGTACCCGTCATTCGGGCTGAAGCCGATCCATCCGGCGTTGTGGTTGTCGAAGGGCTGGTCGATCGTGAGGATCGGGCGTGCGGAGGCGGGGTCGATCGTGGTCTTGTTGGGGCCGGAGGCGGTGTACTCGACAATGCGGGTGTCGCCCCCGGGCTGCGTGTAGTTGATGTAGAGCTTGCCGTTGCTCTCGAAGTCGGGATGGAACGCGAGGCCGAGGAGGCCCTGCTCGTTTGAGGTGGCGACGGTGACGGAGAGGACGGGGCTCGGGTCGGGCGTGCCCGTGTTGAGATCGAGGATACGGAGGCGGCCCTGGTTTCCTGAGCGTTGCTCGACGACCCACATGAGTCCGGGCTGGCCCGGGGCCTGGGCGGCGAAGACGGGGTTGGTGAAGCCCGAGGCGATGGTCTCGGTGGCGAGCTCGACCTGCGCTTGGGCGAGTCCGGACACGCTGATGAGTGCGCACGCGGCGGCTGCGATTGTGCGGTGCATGTGATCTCCCTTTCCGGCCCAACGAGAAGTGCAGTATGGGGGAAGTGAGGGGGGTGGGCAAGGGAAAAGGGATGGGTGCACAGAGACGGAGAGATGGAGAGACGAAGAGACGGAGTGCGTGGGCCTTCCCGGATGAGTTGATCCGGTGTTATGGACAGCCTGCGGCGAAGGCGGCGAGGAAGGCGGTGATGTCGGCGAAGGTGAGTTCGCCGACGGGGAGGGCGAGGTCGGCGGCGGGCTGCTGAGTGTTGAACGCGGCGAGGAAGGCGGCGATATCGGCGAAGGAGAGGGCGCCTGTCGGCGGGGCGAGGTCTGCGGCGCATCCGCAGGGCGCGAGTGCGGGGAGCTGCTGATCGAGCCAGCCGGCGACGAGGTCGGCGACGGAGCCGGGGAGGCCGTGACCGGCGTCGGGCACGCGGACGAAGGTGTTGGTCGTGCCGGCGTTGGTGAGCGTGTCCGCGAGGCGTTGGGATTGGTTGGTGGGGACGGAGGTGTCGAGCTCGCCGTGAGCGATGAACATCGGGACATTGCTCGCGGCGTGTATGGCGAGCCGCGCGGGCGCGGCGGTGTGGGCCAGCTGGCGGAGCGCGGGCCAGGGGTCGGCGGGGTTGTTCAGGTTGTTTCGGATGTCGGCGATCGAGTGGCCGTGGAGATCGGCGCCGAGAAGGCGGGACTCGGGCGAGTTGACGGCGTCGTGGTCGATCTGCGAGCCGGGCGGGTCGGTGACATCGCTGTTCATCAACAGGAGCTCGGTGGGGCCGTAGTAGTCGACGGCGAGCTGGACGGCGCTGGAGACGGCGAGGTGGTTTCCTACGGAGCCTTCGAGGAAGGGGTGATTGGTGGAGGTGCCGAGGATGGCGGCGAGGTGTCCGCCGGCGGAAGAGCCCCACGCGATAAAGGCGCAGGGGTCGACATCGAGGTTGTCGGCGTTGGCGCGGAGGAAGCGGACGGCGGCCTTGATGTCGTGGGCCTGGGCGGGCCAGGTGACGGGGGCGTCGCCCCATTGGCCGGCCTGCGAGGTGAGGCGGTAGTCGATGCTGGCGACGGCGTAGCCGTCGGCGCGGAAGCGGAGCGAGGGGCCGGTGCCGGCCCTGGACCCAGCGGCCCAGCCGCCGCCGTGGATCCAGATGATGAGCGGGTGTGGTCCGTTGCCCGCGGTGGCTGGGTAGAAGTCGAGGTGGAGCTCGCGGCCGTTGATGGTCGCGTAGGGGAAGATTTGCGGGGTGGTTTGGGCGTTTGCGGCCAGCGCTGAGGCGATGAGGACCAGCGCGGCGGCGAAGTGCGGGCGTGCGGGCATGGCTTCGGTCTCCGGGTTCGGTGCGTGAACGCCCGGAGGGACGGGGCATTGCCTCGTCCGGTGACGAAAGAGGCCCCGCGTGTTGTTGGCACGCGGGGCCTCGTGATGGCTGGAGTTGATTGGGCGGGTTGGCCCTTTAGGGGCAGCCGCCGGAGAAGGCCGCGAGGAAGGCGGAGATGTCGGCGAAGGTCCACTGGCCGAAGGGTGCGGCGAGGTCAGCGGCGGGCTGCTGGCCCGTGAAGGCGGCGAGGAAGGCGGAGATATCGGCGAAGGTGAGCTGGTTGAAGGGCGCCGCGAGGTCGGCGGCGTTGCAGCCGGAGGCGGCGGGGTTCACGGTGAGGGTTGCGGCGTTCGAGATGGTCTCGCAGCCGTTGGCGTTGGCGACGGCGCGGTAGTTGCCCTCGTCGGCGTCGGTGGCGTTGGCGATGAAGAGTGTGGTGGAGTTGGCGCCGGAGATGTTGCCGCCGTTGGAGAGGTCCTGGCCGTTCTTCTGCCACTGGATGGAGGCGGAGCCGGAGAGGGTGACCTGGAACTGGGCGGTGTCGCCCTCGTCGACGGTGGTGTTGGAGGGCTGCTGGTTGAAGGAGGCGGGCTGGTTGACGGTGAGGGTGGCGTTGTTGGAGAAGGTGCTGCAGCCGGTCAGCTCGTCGATGAACTGGTAGCTGTAGCGGTTGCCGTCGAGGTTGGGCCCTGCGGAGGCGATGCTGAGGGTGAAGGTCTGGGCGCCGGAGATGCCGTTGCCGTCGGAGAGGGGCACGCCGTTCTCGTACCACTGGTAGTCGGCGCCGACATCGTCGAGGTTGATGCCGGAGGTGAAGGAGACGGGCTCGCCGAGGCAGACGGTGGCGTCCTCGGGCTGTCCGAAGAGAACAGGGCCGGGGGTGGAGGTGACCGAGGCGGCGTCTGAGGTGACGGGGCACCCGCCGCCCGGGATATCGATGGTGACGGTGTAGTTGCCGACGGTGCTGGCGCTGATGGTGTTGATGGTGAGGGTGTCGGTGTTGACGCCGGAGAAGTTCGCGTCATTGGAGAGTGGCTGGCCGTTTCGGTTCCACTGGAAGGAGCCGGCGTTGAGGGCGGTGACGGTGAGCTGGATCGGCTCACCCTCGCAGGCCTGGACGGAGGAGGGGGAGGAGAAGATGAAGGGAGCGTCGCAGGGGGGGTAGTCGTAGCCGATGAAGTCGAACATATCGATGTCGGCCTGGGAGAAGTAGCCGAAGGGCGCACGGTTGATGAAGGTCTGGCCGCCGCTGAAGGCGGGGTCCATGAGGCCGATGTTGCTGGACTGCTCGCGGAAATGGGAGGCCTGGAAGGGGCTGCCGTCGGAGGCTCGCCACTCGCGGTTGATGAAGTCGTAGTTGGTGTCGTCGTTCGGGTTGTTGAAGTCGACGGTGCGCGGGGTGGTCTGGAACTCGGAGGTGTTGTCCGGGTTGTAATCGCCCGAGCCGTCGGTGCGCTGGAAGCGGACGAGATCGACGGCCTCGATGTCGTTGGTCCGGAAGTCGATGCCGGAGGTGAAGCCGAGGGCGTGGCCGGTCTCGTGGATGATGACATCGACGAGGGAGATGCGGCCGCCGGAGATGCCGTTGGTGGGGTCGAAGTCGAAGGAGAAGCCGCTGTTGTAGGTCATGGAGGCCGAGTTGGTGCCGGCGGTGCCGACGGTGGCGTTGAAGTTGGCGACATTGATGAAGACGCGGTTCTCGTTGGTGACGGCGGTGGAGGAGGCGTTGTAGCGGACGGGGATGCTGGTGCCGGTGGGCATGAAGGGCTGGAGGGTGTCCTCGGAGTCCATGCCGTTGACGAGGCCGGAGCGGACATCGCTGTAGCTCGTCGCGAGGCTGGTGGAGCTGGTGCCGCCGATGACGCCGGAGCCGAGGTTGCCGAAGGCGACGGTGATGCGGACCTGGATGGGGTCGGAGAAGAGGGACTCGAGGTAGGCCTCGGCCTGGTTGAAGGACTGAACGGCCTGCGAGGGGACATTGCTCGACAGGACGAACTGGATGTCAATCCCGGCGGACTCGGTCATGAGCTGGTCGACGGGCTTGTTGACGAGATCGGCGTGGAGCTGACGGTGGAGCTCGGCAAAGGCGGCGAGCTGGGCGTCGTCGACCTGCGAGAGATCGGAGCCGCACATGGGGCGGAAGACTTCCTGCGCGGGGAGGAGATCCTCGCGGCCGTCGGCGGCGAAGCGGACGGGCTCGAAGCCCTCGCGGAGGACGACACCTCGGGGCTCGGTGGCGGGCAGGAGGTCTTGCTGGATGACCTGTGCCTGACCGGCTGCCGAGACGAGCGCCAGACTGAGTCCGAGAACGATGGGCGCGGCGAACGCGCGGGCGGTGGGGTTTTCTCTTCTGTGCATATCGGGAAGGTACCCGAGAGGGGGCGAGCGGCACAGTGGAAGTACCGGTTTGGGGTGAAGATCTGCTGGATAAGGGGTTGATACAGGGGGTAGTGCCTCCCCGGTTTGACATCGGGAAGGCGAACAGGGGCTGACCCGTGACGCCGCGGCGGTCACGGCGGCTCGGGATGCCGGACGGGGGTCACGGGCAGCCGGCGGCGAAGACGGCGAGGAATGCGGTGATATCGGCGAAGGTGAACTGAGCGGGGGGGTCGGCGAGGTCGGCGGCGGGGTCCATCGTGGCGAAGGCGGAGAGGAAGGCCGAGATATCCGCGAAGGTGAGATCGCCGAGGGGTGGGGCGAGGTCGGCGGTGCAGGTGGCGGTGAGGGTGACCCGGGTCGCGGTGATGGTGACCGCGAGGCGCTGACCCGGGAGCAGGTCGGCGTCGAACTCGATGGCGTCGAAGTCGCCCGTCAGGCCCGCGGGGGCGTCGATGAGCACGAAGGTGTCGCCTGTTGTGAGTGGCGCGGCGGCGGTGATGACGAGGGTGCCGGCAAGAGTCGTCGGGCCGGTGATGGTGACGATATCGGCGGCGTTCGCGTCGGTATCGAAGCGCCAGGTAGCGGAGGGGTGGGCGGTGAGCGGTGCCTCGAGCAGGAGGGCGCTGATCGTGCCGTCGCGGCCGGGGATGATCTCGCCGTAGAGATCGATGAGGGATGCGGCGACGGTGGGCGGCGCGGGGTTCTGCGTGCGGCCCGCGGGGCGGGTGGGGCGGGCGAGATCTAGGACGCCCTCGATCTGGTCGATGACGGAGGGGAGGCCCATCGGTGGCTCGCCGACGCGGACGGGTCCGGTGGACTCTACCTTCGCGTCGGGGGCGACTCGGAGCTTGCCGCCGTTCTTGAGTTCGAGTTCGGGTACGGTGGCGGTGCCGGACTGGGCTTCGAGGGTGGCGCCGTCGACGGTGAGCTTGCCGCCGCTCGGGCTGAGCGTCGAGTCGCCGGTGAGTGTGCGTGTCGCGCCGTCCGCGATGCGGTTGGCCTGGCGGGTCTCGGGCATCTGGGTGGTGGAGCCGGTGAGGCTGGTCTGTGGGCCGGTGAACTCTATGAGGTTCTGCTGGAAGCGGATGCGTCCGTTCTGGCCGCAGGACCAGTTGCCGCCGGTGATGCGTCCATTGAGATCGATCTGGTCGGTGAGGGCGACGGTGACCTCGGCGTTGGTGGCTTGGAGTGTGCCGACATTGTTGAATCGCGTGCCGATGCGGTGACCGACGAAGTTGGGGAGGTTGCCGACGGTGTAGATGCCGACATTGTTGAAGGAGCCGGTGAAGCCGGAGTCGTTGATGGACCCTTGGGTGGCGGTCCAGAGGCCAGTGTTGGTGATGGCACCACCCGAGACGGTGAGGTCGTTTCGATGTTCCCAGACGCCGGTGTTGACGAGTTCGCCTTCGACGGCGAGTTGTGAGGCGAGGGTGGTGAGGCCGGTGTTGATGTAGTCGCTTTCGATGCGTGAGGAGCCGCTAACGAGGAGGTATCCGGTGTTGGTGAGTTGGCCCGGGCCGGTGATGCGTGTGCGGAGGCGGGTGAAGACGATTCGGTCGTCGGGTGCGCCGATGCCGACGGTGAGGTCGCCGCTCAGGACGATGTCGGGCCGGTCGGAGCTGAGGGCGCCGCCGAGAGCGAGGATTCCGCGTCCGTTGAAGGTGGTTCCGCCGGTGAAGGTGTGGGGGAGGAATCCGCCGAAGAAGATCGCGCCGGTGTCTGTGGAGCCGAAGTTAGCCTCTCCTCCGGACCATGCGGAGCCGTTTCGGAGGAGGACTTCTCCGGCCTCGATGAGGAGGAGGCCGCCCGAGACCTGCAGTTGTGCGCGGATGTCGAGGTCGGTGTTGGTGGGCTGGTTCGCGTCGATGGTGATGTTGCCGGACTGGAGTTTGACCGGGAATCCGTTGGCGGAGTCGCCGAGGATGGCGCCGGGTTTGGCGTCGAGGGTGCCGCCCTTGATGACGAACTCGGTGTTGAACTTGTTGTTGGCGCTGATCTCGAAGGTGCCGCCGGAGAGTTCGGTTCGGGGGAGCGTGGGGTTGCCGATGGCGTTGCGGGTGAGGCCTCCGGTGATGATGAGGTTTCCGGAGCCGGACATGACGGTGTTGCCGAGGGAGAGTGTTCCTGAGGAGACGATGTTGGCGCTGAGTTCGAGGTTGGGGGCTTCGATGAGCAGGCCGACGGGACCGGTCATTTCGTTGTTGATGACGGCGATGTTTTCCGTGGAGTTCCTGATGCGGGCGATGCCCTCGCCCTGGAAGTCTGGCCCGGTGAGGAAGCCCGAACTGCCTTCGAGGATGATCTCGCCGCCGGTTTCGGCGATGGTGGTGGCGGAGTAGTTGTAGGGGCCGCTGAAGAAGATGCGGCCGTTTCGGGCGCGGACGGTGCCGCCGGGGGTGAGGATGGCGGCGTCGACGGTGGCGTCGGGTACGGATGCTCCGGTGCCGTCGAGCGCGAAGGTGCCCTCGAGGTACCAACGGGCGGGGAAGGCCCCTGATGAGACATTCGATCCGGGCCTCAGGTTCAGGGTGCCGGTGACGGTGACATCGGCGCTGCGTGCGACGGCTCCGCCGCCCGGGGCGCCGGCGCGGGGGTCGAGGGTCACATCGCCGGCGATCTCGACCTCGGTGTCGGCGAAGAAGCCCTCGTTGAAGACGCCGCTTTCGATCGCGACCGTGGAGCTTCCGTTGAAGACGATGGCGGAGTTGAACTCGCTGGGGCCGGTGATGAGGAGGGGACCGTCGGCGGTGATGTCGGTGATGATGCTGGTGTCGATGATGAGGCCGACGATCTCGGAGAGGCTGGCGACGCGGAGGCTCGCGAGGCCGGTGAGGCGGAGGCCGGGGCCGGTGGAGAAGAGGGAGTTGACATCGATGAGCTGGCTGGCGGCGACGATGATGTCGTCGGCTTCGGCGATGGCGTCGCCGCCGGTGGGGACGCCGTCGGGGTCCCAGTTCATGGCCTCGAACCAGAGGTAGTCGCCCTTCTCGTTATCCCAGACGGAGGTCTGAGCGAGGGCGCTGGCGGCCGGCATGAGGGCTCCGGCGGCGAGCGCGACGGCGGCGACGAGACGGGCTTGCGTGTTCGAGCGGGGGGCGGTAGGCATGGGCCCACCCTACCGGGGTGCAACGCGCGCACGCGGACCAACGGTCGATGAACGGCCCGTTTTAGAGCCACTTTCCGAGTCGGTGGGCGGGGGCGACTTGCCCAGTTTCTCCGCTGGTTAGGGGCAGCCGGCGCTGAATGCTCCTAAGAAGGCCGAGATATCGGCGAAGGTGAACTGGCCCTGGGGTGCGGCGAGGTCGGCGGCGGGGTCGCTCGTGCTGAACGCGGCGAGGAAGGCGGAGATATCGGCGAAGGTGAGCTGGCCGAAGGGGGCAGCGAGGTCGGCGGGGTTGCAGCCGGTGAGGGCGGGCTCGATAGCGAAGGGGAACGCGAGGAGGCGGCCGCTCGGGAACTCTGTGGAATCCGAATCGAAGCCGCTCGGGAGCTGGACATTGATGACCATGGTGCCGCCCTCTGAGCAGGATCGCGGCGTGCCGGCGTTGGGGACGATCAGGAAGTCGGAGGCGAAGAAGGCGGTGTCGAACCCGGCGAGGACCAGGATGTACTCGCCCGGAGCGTATGTTCGCGAAATCTCGCTCTGGAGGGTGCCGTTGGCGTCGTCGTTGAAGGTGACGAAGTCGCCGTTGCGGTCGTAGACGGCCATCTCCGTGTCGAAGTTGCTGCCGAAGGTGTCGAAGGTGAGGATGTCGTTCTCGTTGGCGACGATCTCGAAGTCGTTGTCGGTGAAGTCGGCGAGCTGGGGCTTCTGGCAGTCATCGGGGATGCCGTCGTTGTCGCAGTCGAGTTCGTCTTCATCGGCGATGCCGTCGTTGTCGCAGTCGGGGATGACCAGTTCGATGGTGAAGCGGTCGACGAAGCCGGACTGGAGAGTGCCGTCGCGGACGAGGTCTTCGATCTGGACGCGGTAGGTGCCTCCTGCGGGGCAGCCGGCGGGGAAGTTGATGTCGTTGATGTTTGTGCCGAAGTCGGTGTTGAAGCCGGCGACGATGACGGTGTAGGTGCCGGGCGTGACGAGGGCGTTGAGGATGCTGGTGGTGCCGTCGCCGCCGTCGTCGTCGTTGGCGACGAGGTTGCCGTTCGGGTCGTAGATCGCGATCTCGGTGTCAAAGTCGGTGATGGTGTTCGAGGTGGAAACGAAGAGGCGGGCGCCGGAGGTGGGGATGTCGGACTGGCCCAGGTCGGTGGTGGTCTCGAAGAGGCCCTGGTTGGCGTCGGGGATGCCGTCGTTGTTGCAGTCCTGGCAGTCGGCGATGGCGTCGGGGTCCGAATCGTCGTTGATGCCGTTGTTGTTGCAGTCTTCGAAGAGCGTGGCGCGGAGGTTGGCGGTGGGGATGGTGGTCCAGGCGTCGCCGTTGATGCGGTTCTGGAAGATGAGGTCGCCGGTGATCGTCGAGCCGGTGTGGAAGGTGTAGAGCTCGATGTCGAACCAGCCGGAGTCGAGCTGGATGAAGGACTGGGCGGCGGGGCGATCGGTGACGAAGCCGGAATCGGTGGTGAGGTCGCCGGCCTGGTCGCTGTTGAGGATGATCGTGTTGTTGACGAGGAGCAGGGCGTCGTCGGGTCTTGCGACGCGGAAGGCGGTGTCGTCGTAGGCAGGGATGAAGAACCTGGCGCGGTAGCGGACGACGCGCGGGGCGGCGGTGCCGAGGTTCAGATTGGAGAAGAAGACGGAGCGGAGCTCGTCGCGGACGACGGTGGCGTTGCCCGGGATGAAGTTGAAGAGGTCGGTGAAGCCGGGGGCTTCGTAGATGGTGCGGAGGACACCCTGGGGGGCGCTGGGTGCGTTGATGGCGCCGCTCGGGAAGTTCTCGCAGCTATCGGGGATGCCGTCTTCGTCGAAGTCGGGCGTGCCGTTGAAGATGTCGACGGTGTCGGCGACACCGTTGTTGTTGCAGTCCTGCTGGCCGTTCTGGAAGATCGGCCGCCAGCCCATGTCGTCGAGGGGGCCGAGGTCGGCGTTCAAGAGATAGAACGGGCAGTTGGTGTCGCCCTGGCTGATCGTGGGGTCCATGAGGCCGAGCCCGCCCGCGAGGTGGGAGGGCTGCTGGTCGTCGCCGGACTCGAGGTTGGTGGTGAACCCGTCGACGGGGTTGACATACTGGTGCTGGTTGAAGGGGAAGAGCGCGTTGCCCTCGCCGTTGCGGGTCCGGCTCGCGAACTCGGCGGCGGACGCGGGCGGGAAGACGAGCGGCGGGAACAGCGGATTGAAGTTGACGAAGAAGCGGGCGAGGTCGAGACCGGAGAGGCGGTTGTTGGCGTTGTTATCGGCAAAGCTCGTGAAGCCGCCGCCGTTGGGGCCGCTGATCTCGCTGACGAACCCGAGCGGGTGGATGAACTCGTGGGCGGCGACATCCGTCAGGCTGGTCCGGTTCGAGGGAAGTGAGACGCACGGATCGACGAACGACCAGTTAAACGCCGGGTTGTAGCGGATGGAGACGGCCGGGCTCGAGAAGCTCTGGTTGCGGACGGTGTCTCCGAAGATGGCGCGATACTGGGCCTCGGTGACGGTGACCTCGTCGACATTCGCGGTGCCGGTGCTGAAGTTGGCGGGGATGGTGCCATCGGGGAAGGCGTTCGCGATGGCGGTGCCCTCGCGGAGGGACTGGTTGCGCAGGCCCTCGAGATAGTCGTCCCAGCGGAGGCGGTAGCGGCGCGAGCCGGCGCTGCCGAGGACGCCGGGATCGAGCGTGGCGAGCTCGAGCGTGACGGAGATGTTGACGCGGTTGTCGAAGCTGTCGCCGATGTACTCGGCGGCGTCGCGGACGCGGGGGAGGAACGAGCCCGTGAGCGTGGTGTTGGTCTCGTCGTACTGAACATTGTAAGTGGGCGAGTTGCCCATCGCCTCGGTCGTGGTGCGGGCGAAGCCGGGGTTGACGGCTTGCTGCAGGTCGCTCTGCGCGTGGTCCATGAGCTGGTCGATGGTCGCGACGGCACCGTTCGGACCACAGATCCCCTTGTAGACGCGCTCGATGCCGATGACGCCGGGCGGGGCGTCCGCGAGGAGGGGCATGTCGAGGATGAGCTCGGGCTTGTCGCGCAGGCCGACGACGCGGGCATTGGCGAGCACGGCGTCGGCCTGGGCCGGGGTGAGCGTGACCAAATCAGCCGCGCCGGCGACGGCGGTGGTCATGGCGAGCGCGACCGCGCTCGAAATCGATGTCGTGTTCACTCTCAACTCCCGGCCAGCACGCACGAACACCACGGCCGACGGCCGCAGGGGCCAGCACGCTACTCGAAATCTGGCGCATCACAGCCGGGCAATGGCAAGTTTGCTGACGACTCCGCAATCATGGGCGGTTTCCCTAGACGCCTCACGGGCAGCCGGCGTTGAACGCAGCGAGGAACGCCGTGATGTCGGCGAAGGTGAACTGGCCCTGCGGGTCGGCGAGATCGGCGGCAAGGTCGGACGCGTTGAACGCAGCAAGGAAGCTGGTGATATCCGCGAAGGTCAGGTCGCCGAATGGCTCGGCAAGGTCGGCGGCGTTGCAGCCCGCGGGGGCGAGGACGCTCGTGACCGACAGGGGAAGGGCGAGCGCGGGCAGCCCGTTGGCGAGGGCGCCGCTGGCGTCGTAGAAGATCGTGGTCTCGCCCGCGTCGCGGTAGTCGCCGTCGTTGTTGAGGTCGATGAGCCGCATGACGCGGTCCTGCAGGCCGTCGGTCCAGACGAGCGACCCGTCGGCGGCGAGGTGCAGGTCGCGCGGGGAGCCGGTGCTCAGCCCGCTCGAGGATTCGAGCCAGAGCGCGCGGAGCTCGTTCGGCGCGTCGATGCGGCCGGAGCCGTTGCGGTCGCGGGCGGCGAAGATGACCTGGCTGTTCGAGAGCGTGCCGGCGCAGAAGACGATCTCGTCGGTATCGGGCAGGTGCTCGAGCTCGGCGGTGGTGGACTGCAGTACGGTGTTGGTGAGGTTCAGGAGATCGACGGAATCGAACCACTCCGTGCGGCCCGTGCCGGTTGGGTCGATGATGTCGATGGACTCGATCTGGCCCGGGTCGGTGATGTCGAGCGTGAACACCTGGCCCGCGTTGTTCTCGACGACATCAAAGGTGGTGGCGAGGCTGGCACCGGCGGGCGAGAGCTCGAAGAACAGGGTGGACTCGCCGGGGTCGTTGGTGTCGTTGTCGTTGTTGAGGTCCCGCAGGATGTAGATCGCCTCGGGGTTGGCGGTGTCGAGGGTGTTGTTGTCGAGCAGGAAGAACGAACCGTCGGGCCGCGGGGTGAGGTCGGCCGGGTTGGTCAGCGTGAAGCCGCCCGGGAGCGCGCCGTCGAACCAGACCGCGGACTCGCCCGCGTCGAGGGCGTCGCCGTCGCCGTTGGCATCGGCAAGAAGAAGGACATTGTCCGGCGCGAAGTTGTCGGTCGCGAGCAGGGTGTTCGCGTCGAGGGCGACGAGGCCCTGCGCGTTGTCGATGCCGAGCAGCGCATCGTCATCGTTCATGAAGAGCGTGGCCTCGCCCGGGTCGTTGGCGTCGCCGTCCCGGTTGAGATCGGCGAGCCGGTAGATCTCGTCCGGCGTCTGGTCGTGAACGAAGACGACCAGCATCGGCTGGGCGACGGCGGTGCCGGCGGCGATCGCGAGCGCGGCGGGAACGACGGAGCGGGTTGTCAGCATGAGAAAGGCCCTCCTCCGGCGAAGATACCGGGGGAGGGCCTTTGGCGACAACGGTTTTCTCGGGCGTGCCCGAGTTGGTGGCGGGGTTACGGGCAGCCCGCGCTGAACGCCGCGAGGAACGCGGAGATGTCGGCGAAGGTGAACTGGCCCGCGGGGGCGGCGAGATCGGCCGCGGGGTCCTGCGTTGTGAAGGCGGCCAGGAACGCCGAGATATCGGCGAAGGTGAGCTGACCGAGCGGGGCCGCGAGGTCGGCGGCGTTGCACCCACCGGCGAACTCATCGTTCCAGGCGTCGATGTCGGACTGGGTGACGAAGTCGGCGTTGCCGCCGCCGATGGCGTCGTTCTTGTCCATGTTCATCATGGCGAGCAGGGCGTTGGCGGCGCGGCCCTGGTAGACGAAGCAATCGGGCTGCGTGCCGTTGACGATGATCGGGTCGCCCATGTCGTCGACGCAGGGGGCGGTGACATCGAGGTCCTCGCCGAGGCGGGCGGCGATGAGCGAGCCGTCGGCCGCGTCCACAACGGCGTCGAAGTTGAAGTCGCCGCGGGTGAACCGGAACTGCGTGAAGTTGCCGCCGGTGTTGGCGTCACCCGGGGTCAGGGCGAAGCCCGCGGTGGACAGGTCCTGGAAGCCGTCGCCGTTGGGGTCGGTCGGCGCACCGGAGCGCGCGGGGTTGAAGTCGAAGGTCGTGGCGATGTCGCCGTAGACCAGTTCTTCATCGGCGATGCGGGTGGGGACGGTCAGGCCGTCGCCGTTGACCCGCAGGCCGAGCATGGGGTTCGCACCGAAGTAGTTGACGCGAGAGACAGCGTCGGGGTTGAAGCCCGCGGTATCCGAGATCTCGAACTCGGAGTCGGAGACATACTCCTTGCCGCCGGAGTTGGACCACGCGAACTCGTCGATGATCTGGAGGGGCTGGACGGGCAGGCAGGTCGGGCACTCGTTGCCGAAATCGATCTTGCCGTCGAAGTTGAGGTCCGGATTGGTTTCCTTGGCCAT
The DNA here is from genome assembly GCA_964615815.1 of uncultured Phycisphaeraceae bacterium. GTDB lineage: Bacteria > Planctomycetota > Phycisphaerae > Phycisphaerales > UBA1924 > DAIQNV01. The sequence continues at coordinate 111,212 of CAZTQV010000002.1, forward strand.
GTTGTACGCCGGCCCGTAGACGCTGACGCCCCCGACGACGGCGTAGTCCGGCCGGGCGCGGATGAGGAGGTAGGTGGAGGACCCGTCGTTGTTGAGGTTGCCGTTGGTGTCCGGCGCCGGGATGTGCTGATCGAAGAAGCTCGCGGCGTTGGCCCCGGCGGGCAGGAACAGCGGGATCAGCGAGTTGTTGGGTTCGCCGTTGTACAGCACGAGGTAGCCGCGGCTATCGAGGCTGAGCCCGTCGAGGCTGAAGGCCTCGTCGATCTCGGCGGGGACCTCGGCGATGTCGTTCCCGTCGATGTCCTCGCCGCCCTTGAACTGGCCGATGGCGTAACCGGTCAGATCCATCCCGGGCTCGCCGAAGAACTCGATGTACTCGAGCACATCGTCGTTGCCCGCGGCGGCGCCGGGCGGGTTCTCGTACACCTCATTGATGACGACCTGGCCCATCGCGGAGCCCGCGAGCATGGCGACGACGGCGGCGGAAACGGCGGACTTCATGCGGTGATCCCTCCCAGGATGCGTGCTTGGTTCACTCTCTCGAACGGGCCCGGGGCCCGGTTGTTGCGCGGTGGCCTCAGCGGAACTTCCCGTCGGTCAGGCGGCCGCCGAAGATCTGCCCCTCGGGGATGCCGGGGTAGACGAAGCGGTTCTGCTCCGTCGGGTGCGGCTCGACCTTGAACGAACGGTCGTCGCTCTCGGCTCGGAAGGTCGCGACATGCCCGTCGGCGAAGAGGAAGTTGGCGAAGGCCTTGTCGTGCCCGGCGCCGCCCTTGCTCGTGAAGGCGGCCTTGCCGTGGGCGGCACCGAAATCGGAGTAGTCCTGGTAGGCCCAGGTCGTGCCGATGCGCTGCGTGTAGCCGTCGGTGAGGCTCTTGGCCGAGGGGTAGGTCGTACCCTGGTAGGTCACGAGGTCCGCCGAGTCGCCCGAGTTCAGGTCGTAGGCGTCGACCTTGGTGTCCGCGAAGAGCGGCACGATCGTCGGCGAGACGGCACCGAGCGATCGGTCCCGCAGCGGGCCCAGCGTCGTGCCCGCGAGCTGGCCCAGCGCCCCGAAGACGCTGTTGCGGTCCCGGTGCTCCGTGAACGCCATGAACCAGGACTGCGTGTAGTTGCTGTTGAACCCACGCCCGATGAGATCGTCGCGCTGCTCCTCCGTATAGGGACGGAAGGATTCGTCGTTCAGGCGCTGGAGATTGAGGTTCTGGTGATACCGGGCCGGCGAGGTGGGGCAGAGCAGATCGCCCGGCTTCATGTAGCCGCCGTTGATGGTGTCCGCCATCCAGCCGATCGTCTCGATGCTCGCATCGTCGGGCAGGTACCCGGGCGTGTTGCCACCGGTGTGCCAGCGGCGTCGGTTGTCCGCCGGTCCCGAGCAGTACCAGCCGTTGTTGTCCGCGGAATAGGTGACGAACGCCACGCCGAACTGCCGCAGGTTCGAGGCGCACGCGACGCGCCGGGCCGTATCACGCGCCGCCCCGAGGCTCGGGATCAGGATGCCCACGAGCAGCGCGATGATCGCGATGACCACAAGCAGCTCGATCAGCGTGAACGCGCGACGCGGCGACAGCGGAAGCGGAGACTTGGTGGTGCGCATGTGCTTGGCGTTCCCGGGCGTATGTGTCAGAGGCGCGGCCGGTGCAATCGCTCGGACCCCGATGGGCCCATCGGGCGGAAGATTAGAAGCGCAGCCAAGTTGCGAGCACCCCTTCGCGCGATCTTCACAGAGCCTTGACGCTGCCTGAATACACACCCGGGCCGATCGGCCCAGGCGCGGCCGTACCTTTGCGCGATCTTGACACATCCTTCGCCGCACCTGAACGAGGGAATCGGCCGCGCCCCGATATCGTCCTATCGGAGCCGCGGGGCGCCCCCGCGGATGAGCACAACCCCGGGTCGCCCGACCGGCGGCCCTCGGTCACAGAGGGAGAATGAGATGAACAAGCCCGTCATCGCCGCGCTCGCGGCCGTCGTTGCCGCCGGTTCCGCCCAGGCCGCCTTCGACCTGCGCATCACCGAGATCTGGCCCGGCAACGAGCCCGGCAGCAACCTGACCGACGACTGGTTCGAGGTCACCAACTTCGGCGACACCGCCTTCACCTTCGGCGTCGACGGCGCGCTCGCCTTCGACGACGAGTCGCAGGACTTCGCCGACTCGGGCGAGCTGATGGGCGTCGTCACCATCGGCGCCGGCGAGAGCGTCGTCTTCGTCGACGGCAACGCGGTCGAGTTCGGCCTCGTCTGGGGCGCGGGCGTTAGCGGCGTGCAGATCGGCACCTACGACGGCTCGGGCCTCGGCCAGGGCGGCGACGGCGTGACGCTCTTCCTGAACGGCAACATCATCGACTTCCAGACCTACCCCAACGCCAACGCCACCGGCGGGCAGTCGTGGGATGTCGTCCTCGGCGCCTTCAGCACCGTCGGCAACGCCTCGGGCGCGTTCCAGTCGACGCTGTCCAACGACGAGGGCCAGTTCGCCATCGCCAGCCCCGGCGCCATCCCCGCCCCGGGCGCGGCCGGCGTCCTCGGCGTGGCCGGCCTCCTGGCCGCCCGTCGCCGCCGCGGCTGAGTCGGTGCCGATGATCTTTGAATGAGACACGGCCCGGGCGATGCGTCCGGGCCGTGTTGTTCTTCGGCGTGGACGCGTTCGCGGGCGGGGCGCGAGGACGGTGGGCATCGGTCCCGTGGCCTCCATACCATCCAGACCCACGCACTCTGATCTGGAGCAGACCCCATGGCAGATAACTCTGGTGGCAACAAGCACTTCGATATCGTCGTCATCGGCGGCGGGCCCGGCGGGTACGTCGGGGCGATCCGGGCGGCCCAGCTCGGCTACTCGGTGGCGATCGTCGACCGGGCGAAGCTCGGCGGCGTGTGCCTGAACTGGGGGTGCATCCCGTCGAAGGCCCTGCTCAGCAACGCCGAGCTGATGGAGAAGCTCGCCCACCAGGAGGACTGGGGCCTCACGATCAAGGGCGAGGTCAGCTTCGACTGGGACAAGGTCATCGGGCGCAGCCGCGATGTGGCGAGCAAGCTGAACAAGGGTGTCGAGTTCTTGATGAAGAAGAACAAGATCACCCACTTCGTCGCCCACGCGAAGATCACCAAGGGCGCCACGGGCGGGACGCCCTGCCAGATCGAACTACGCGACTGCGAGGTGAAGGAAGAGCTGACGAGCGCCCCCGCCAAGCCCGCCGACAAGGCCCGCGAGACGATCACCGCGGGTCGGGTCATCATCGCGACCGGCTCGGTCGCCCGCGACCTGCCCTTCGCGAAGTTCGACGGCGACCGGATCTGGGGCGCCCGCGAGGCGATGTACAACAAGGAGAAGCCGAAGAAGCTCATCGTCGTCGGCTCCGGCGCGATCGGGATGGAGTTCGGCTACTTCTACAAGCAGTTCGGCACCGAGGTGACCGTCGTCGAGATGATGGACCGCATCCTGCCCGTCGAGGACGAGGATGTCAGCAAGGCGATGCTCCGCACCTACAAGAAGATGGGCTTCAACTTCGAGCTGGGCCACACGCTCACCGGCGTCGAGAAGACCAAGAACGGCGTCAAGGTCACCATCGCCCCCTTCAAGGACGGCAAGCCCGTCGAGAAGGACGCCAAGACTCTGGAAGCCGACCGCGTCCTGCTCGCCATCGGCGTCATGGGCCGCTTCGACGGGCTCTTCGAGGACTCGCTCGGCATCGAGGTCGTCAAGGGCCACATCAAGACCGACTATGTGCCCATCGGCCCCGACAGCCCGATGGAGCCGCAGCCGCTCACCTACAAGACCAGCGTCAGCGGGATCTACGCCATCGGCGATGTCATCGGCCCGCCGTGGCTCGCCCATGTCGCGAGCGAGGAGGCCATCGCCTGCGTCGAGCGCATCGCCTGGCAGGACGGCAAGGAGAAGCACGAGCCCATCCCGCTCGACTACACCGTCATCCCCGGCTGCACCTACTGCCAGCCGCAGGTCGCCAGCGTCGGCTTCACCGAGCAGGTCCTCAAGCAGCGCGGCCTAAAGAAGGGCGAGGACTACGAGGTCGGCCAGTTCCCCTTCACCGCCCTCGGCAAGGCCATCGCCGCCGCCCACACCGACGGCTTCGTCAAGATCATCCGCGGCCTGCCCCGCGGCGAGATCCTCGGCGCCCACATCATGGGCGACCAGGCGACCGAGCTCATCGCCGAGCTCAGCCTCGCCCGCCGCATGGAGGCGACGACCGAGGAACTCATCGCGACCATCCACGCCCACCCGACGATGCACGAGAGCATCCACGAGGCGGCGCTCGCAAGCGAAGGCCGCGTCATCCACACCTGACCCCGCGCGCCGCGACACAAAGAAACGGTCAATCCGAGACCCGGCTGTGGCATCACGGCCGGGTTTTCGCTTTCCTAGGGGAGGGGCGTGCCATTCCCGCGCCCGGGAGGGAAGCCGAGATGACAAGAACCACGATACCCAAGGCCCTGCCGCCGTTCGCACTGGCCGCCCTCGCGTGCGGGGCGGCCGCCCAGTGCCCCGCCTCCGCCGTCTTTGCGCCCGAAGCCCGTTACCCCGCCGGCCCCTCCCCCCAGGATCTTGTCGTCACCGACCTGAACAACGACGGCTCGCCCGACATCGTCACCACGCTCAGCTCGACCCGCGCCTTCGCCGTGCTGATCAACAACGGCGACGGCACCTTCGCCCCGCCCGTCCAGGTCGCGACGCCCGCCGGCACCTCCTTCGGCATCACCGCCGCCGACCTCAACAACGACGCCAACGCCGACATCATCGTCGGCGGCGGCCAGGCGGGCTATGTCACGGTCCTGCTGGGCGACGGCACCGGCGGGTTCGGCCCGCCGACCGAGTTCGGGGCCGGCGTATTCGGTGCGCCGCTGTCGATCGCGCCAGGAGACTTCGACGGAGACGGAAACACCGACCTCGCCGTCGTGACGGGATCCTCGAGCATGCGGTTCTTCCGGGGCTTCGGCGATGGAACACTCGGCGCGCCCGACTTCCTGTTCGTCCCCACGAGCACCGCGACGACCGAAGCTCGCGTGGCCCACATGAACGCCGACGCGGACCCCGATGTCGTCGTGGGCGATTTCTCGGGCATCTTCGTCCTCGCCGGCACCGCCGGGATCGGCTTCTCGCCCGGCCCCATCGCGCCCTACGCCCCCGTCCTCCGCTCCACCGATGTCGCCGACTTCGACAACGACGGCGATCTTGATGTCATCGCGACAGGCCTGCTGCCCGGTGATGTCAGCGTGTGGCTCAACAACGGCGCGGGCGGCCTTTCGCTCGCCTCCACGCTCCCGGTCGCATCCGTGCCCTACGGCGTGCGCGCCGCCGACTTCAACAACGATGGCAACACCGACGCCGTCGTCGCCCTCGAAGGCCCGGGCGGCATCGCGCTCCTGCTCGGTGACGGCGCGGGCACCCTCACGCTCGCCGCCACCTTCCCCGGCGCGAACCAGCCCTACCGCGTCGCCGTCGATGACCTCGACGGCAACGGCCTGCCCGACGCCGCCGTCGTCAACCGCGCCACCGGCGATGTGTCGGTCTACCTCAACGCCTGCCCCGCCAACTGCAGCCCGGCCGACCTCGCCCCGCCCGTGGGCCAGCTCACCTTCGCCGACATCACCGCGTTCCTCGCCGCCTTCACCGCCATGGACCCTGCCGCCGACCTCGCCCCGCCGTTCGGATCGTTCACCTTCGCCGACCTCTCGGCGTTCCTCGCCGAGTTCGCCGCCGGCTGCCCCTGACCCGTCCGAGAACCGCCCGCCCCGGGTCCTATCCGTCAACGCCAACGCCCTAGCCGACAAATAGGCAGCGCCGCTGGGCTGAGGGCGTGCTTTACTAACGCCGCCCCTCGGAACGGGGCGCACGGGGCCCGACCGGCCCCCCCGGAGAGTGAACCCATGCCCAGCCGCACCGTCGCCGCGCTCGCCGCCTGCCTCCTCGCCCCCACCATCCCCACCGCCCTCGCCGACGGCGTCTACCAGACCGTCGACGCCTTCTACAGCCTCGACGCCTTCGCGGGCCTCGCCTACACCGACGGCCTGACCAGCACCGACCTCGGGCCGCAGTCGTTCACGATCGGGGACGAGTTGTTCGGCCGGTACGCGGTGCAAGCCGGCGTGACGAGCAGCTTCAACTCCTTCGCCGATTCGATCACGATGTCGGCCAACGCCGTGAGCATCACGCGGGCCGGGTCGCCGGACCAGGTCGAGACCAATACCGAGCAGACCATCACCTTCGACCTGCTCGTCGACGTGCAGGCGACGCTGCGCTCCTTCAACCTCGGCTGGCGCGCGACGGTGAGCAACAACGGCGCCGCCGTCTGCTCCACCGTGCTCGCCGACGCCGCGGGCAACACCATCGTTGTCCGCGAGGCACCCGACACCTTCGAGTTCTTCACCGAGGTCGTCAACCTCCCCGCGGGCCGCTACACCTGGTCGATCTTCGGCTACACCGGCAGCGACGACGCGCCGGGCTTTCCCCTGCAGACGCAGCACAGCGCAAGCCTGAACGCCATCCTCGAACTCCGCTTCATCGCCGGCTTCGGCCCATGCAACGCCGCCGATCTCGCCGCCCCGATCGGCCAGCTCACCTTCGCCGATATATCCGCATTCCTGTCGGCGTTCAGCGCGCAGAACCCCTCGGCCGACCTCGCGGCACCCGCGGGCCAGTTCACCTTCGCGGATATCACCGCATTCCTCGCCGCGTTCAGCGCCGGCTGCCCCTGAGCGACCGATCAACCGAGCGCCCGCGCCCCCTCCGGCAGGTACCGCTCGATCAGCATCTCGCCCATCCGGCTCGCGGTCTGCGCGGCCGTCCCCTCGCGGTCGATGACCTCGAGCACGATCGCCCCCTGCATCAGCAGCCCAAACTCCTCGCTGAACGCGTAAGGATCGACGAGCCCCGCGTCGGTCGCCAGCTCGCGCACCATGTCCCGCAGCGCGTCGACATTTGCCCGCGCCGCCTCGTGGCACGGGTCCCGCGGGTCCGGGAACTCGCTGCACGCGTGGATGAACAGGCACCCGTTGAACTCGATGTCGCTGAACCAGTCCCGCCAAACGCCCCACACCTCGCGCAGCTGATCAAGAGGCTCGGGCCCCGCCCGCTCACGCAAGAGCGCCGGCAGCCGCTCCCGCCAACGCTCATCACGCCTCTGAATGCACGCGAGCGCCAGCGCCTCCTTGCTCTCGAAGTACTTGTAGAAGGTCGTCTTCGTCGTCCCAACCGCCCCGAGAATCTCGTCCAGCCCCGTCGCGTGGAAGCCCTGCTGGTAGAACAGGTCGAGCCCCGTCACGATGAGCCGTTCTCGTGTGTCCGTCTGCGTCATGGCGGCCTCCGTCGAAGCGATCGTCGAGTCTATCTCGACACCCCGCACGCTCAGCGCCCATTCCGCGGGGTTGACCGCAAGTACACCCCCTCCCGATCCGCCCGGCGCGGGGGTGCACCCCGAGTCACCCCGCCGCCGGGAAGCCGCGTGGTCCCCTAAGGGCTTCGCGAAACAGGCCAGCGTCGCCGCCGGGGCATCGCCGAGCCTGACCGTCGAGAAACCCTGACCTCGGGAGCCAGACCATGACCAAGTCCCACATGGGCAGCCACGCCCTCGCCATCGCCGTTGCCGCGACAGCCCTGCCGCTCGCCAGCGCCCAGTTCTGCGACATCGACTCCATCTTCATCTCCGACGCCTTCGAACCCATCGGTTCGGGCATCAGCTTGCTCGCCCCGATCGCTAGCGGCGACATCGACGGTGACGGCGATCGGGATGTCATCGCCACCCGGCTCGACAACGGCTCGGCCCGCGTCTACCTCAACGACGGCGTCGGCGGGCTCACCTACAGCCCCGTGCCGCTGCAGGGCGCAGAAGGCGGGAACTTCCACAACACCCTCGCCGACTTCAACAACGACGGCATCCTCGACCTCGCGGGCGTCCGCGGCGGAAACGACGGCACCGACATCGTCATTTTCAACGGCAACGGCGACGGCACCTTCGGCCCCACCCCCAGCACCTTCATCCCGGACTTCGCGCCCGATCGGCTCTTCACCGCCGACATCGACGGGGACGGCTTCGAGGACATCGTCGCGTTCCAAGCCGCTCCGTCCCCGCAGCCGGTGATCGTGACCTACCGCAACGCCGGCAACGGCACCTTCACCGACGCCCGGTCCTACGGCCCGGTCGGGCCGACCGACACCCTCCAGACCGGCGACCTCGACGGCGACGGGCTCCCCGAGATCGTCACCACCAGCCGAGTCGATAGCTTGACGACGATCCTCCGCAACCTCGGCGACGGCACATTCAGCCCGCAGTCTTTCGACTTCACGCCGGGTGCGAGCGGGGGCTATGTCAACCTCCAGCTCGGCGATCTCAACAATGACGGGCATCTCGACATCGCCTACAGCCTCTTCCGCTTCTCAAACCCCGTCGTGTTCTACACGCTCAACAACGGCGCCGGAAACTTCCAGACCCCAGCCACCGAGATCGTGGATGCATCGAACAACCCGACCTGGGCCCTCGCGATCGTCGACGCGGACGGCGACGGGGACAACGACATCCTCCGTATCGTCCGCGGCGTCGGGGCGATCATGGGCGGCGTACTGGAGCAGAACGACGGCACGGGCGTCTTCACCGAAACCTCCACCCTGAACGAGATCACCGGCGCCAACGCGGCGTTGTTCGCGCCCAGCACCCTCGCGGACTTCGACGGCAACGGCTCGCCCGATGTTCTTCTCAGCCAGAGCGGGTCAACCGACTTCGGCATCTGGCTCAACTCCTGCTTGACATCACCCGTCATCGCACAGCAGCCCGCTTCGGTTCTCGCCGACGCCGGACAACCCGCCCAGTTCTCGATCGCCCTCGCCAGCGGCGCGCCCCCGCTCACCTACCAGTGGCGCAAGGACGGCGTCGAGCTCACGAACGCCAGCAACATCACCGGCGCGAACACCCCGACGCTCACCATCACCGGCGTCACGGCCGACGACGAAGCCTTCTACGACTGCGTCGTCAGCAACCCCGGGGGCACCCGAACCAGCACCCAGGCCCTCCTCGCGGTCAACGGCGCCGCCAACCCCTGCACCGCCGACCTCGCCGCCCCCTTCGGCCAGCTCACCTTCGCCGACATCTCCGCCTTCCTCGCCGCGTTCAGCGCGGGGTGCCCCTGACTTCTCCCGGGCTCGCCATCCCCGCATTCCCCCTTCCAACACCACCCCTCCCCCGCTAGGCTGACGGAGGAGGAACACCATGCACACCCCGATCCGTACCGCCCGCGCCGCCGGGCTCGCCGCCGCCGCCGCCACCCTCGCCGGCCTCGCCGCTCCCGCCTTTGCCCAGGTCCCCACCGAGTGGGACATCGAGCTCGTCTGCCGATCAAGCCTCGACCCCAGCATCCCCGCCTACCGACTCCCCCAGGGCTCCAGCCTCTCCAGCCAGCCCGTCGCGCTCGATGAACTCGGGGGCGTCGCCATCCGCGCCGTCCTCTTCGGCAACCCCACCGAGGGCATCTTCTACGGCACACCCGCCGCCGGCGGCCTCATCGTCTCCGCCAACAACCCCTCCGACCCCGTCTTCAGCCCCACACTCGACGCCTACGGCGGCCGCGTCGCCGTCGCCGACGCCGTCTTCGCGGGCGGCGGCGCCACCGTCTACGACACCGCCGGCAACATCCTCCAGCGCTTCGACCCGGGCGGACCCCTCGCCATGTCCAGCATCTCCGGACCCACACTCTCCGCCGACGGCGCCATCGCCTACCGCGGAGACTTCGGCTTCGTCGGAGACCGCGTCGTCGTCGACGAGTTCGTCATGGGCACCCGCGAGCAGACCCCCGTCGCCGACGACTTCACCGGCACCTACGACTTCCTCCTCACTCCCCGCATGAACGCGAACCGACAGGTCGTCATCAACACCATCCCCCTCACCGGCCCCGCACGCCGCATCCTCCGCTTCGACCCCGACACCTCCGGCGTCTACACCCCCACTACCATCGTCGAGACCGGACCCGTCTACGACTCCTTCGTCAACTCCACCGGCATCGGCAACGACGGCTCCATCAGCTTCACCGGACGCCGAGCCAGCGACGGCATCCGCGAGGTCGTCTACGCCGCGCCCGACGGCACCCTCACCAAGGTCGCCGAGGGCGGCCAGATGACCATCAACAACGGCAACCTCGCCAACTTCCCCCCCGTCAACAACGCCAACGGCCTCACCGCCTTCCGCGTCATCGACGGCTCCGGCTCCACCGCCATCTATGTCGGCGACGGCAGCGGCTCACCGAATGGCCTCGTCCGCATCGTCAAGGCAGGCGACCTCCTCGACACCGACCTCGGACAGATCCCCGCCGGCTTCGACTTCGGCCCCGGCACCGGCGTCCAGACCATCAACTCCAACATCGACATCAACGACAGCAACCAGGTCGCCTTCGGCGCCTTCCTCCAGAACGGCACCATCGGCATCTTCATCGCCACACCGCGCACCACCGGCGGACCCTGCAACCCCGCCGACTTCGCCGAGCCCTTCGGCGACCTCACCTTCGCCGACATCACCGCCTTCCTCGCAGCCTTCAATGCCGGCGGTCGCCCGGCCGACCTCGCCGAGCCCTTCGGCCAACTCACCTTCGCCGATATCACCGCCTTCCTCGCAGCCTTCGCCGCCGGCTGCCCCTAAATCCGTGCTCTTCCACCGGAATCACGGTTGGGACAACCCACGGCTCCCTGTACACTCGCCAAGCCGCGTCGGAGCGGCCGTGGGGGGTTCATTCGGGTTTCGAAGGACGGATCTCACCACCGTCCAAACAAGGGGATGACATGCGCCGATTCGTTTCCACCGCCCTCATCGCGGGCCTCGCCTGTGCCGCCACCGCTACCGCCACCGCGACCGCCGGCGAAACCCTCTACGGGGACCGCCCGGCCAACGGCGTCGACCTCCGCGTCGTGACCGATAACGAGATCTATGTCGACGGCGTCCTCCACAACTCCTGGGCCGAGGTCGCCGCCTCCGGCGCTTACCACCAGCACGGCTCCCGCTGCGGCACACCCCTCGATGTCCGCATCGACGACGACTTCGAGTCCCCCAGCAGCTGCACCGGCTCCTCCACCACCATCGACCCCACCTACGACCCCTCGGGCGACCGCTTCCGCATCCCCGTCGTCGTCCATGTCATCCAGAGCACCTCGGGCGTCGGCTTCCTCTCCGAGGCCATGGTCCAGTCGCAGATCGACATCCTCAACGAGGACTTCCAGGCCATCGCCGGCTCCAACGGCGCGCCCGGCGAGAACATGAACATCGAGTTCTACCTCGCAGACGAGGATCCGAACGGCAACCCGACCAACGGCATCACCTACTCCACCAACAACACATGGTTCAACGACTCCGGAACCTACTACAACACCCTCGCCTGGGACACCAACCGCTACCTCAACATCTACACCAACCAGGCCTCCGGCGCCCTCGGCTATGTCTCGGGGTTCCCGACCGACTCCAACTTCGTCGGCACCAACCGAGACCGCGTCGTCGTCCTGTACTCCACATTCGGCCGAAACGCCCCCTTCAGCCCGTTCGACCTGGGCCGCACCGGCACCCACGAGGTCGGCCACTACTTCGGCCTCTACCACACCTTCCAGGGCGGCTGCGGCATCTCCTCCGCACCCGGCTGCTACACCTCGGGCGACCGCATCTGCGACACCAACGCCGAGTCCGGGCCCTACTTCGGCTGCGGCTTCGGCCGCTCCACCTGCGGCTCCGCAGACCCCATCGACAACTACATGGACTACTCCGATGACCGCTGCATGAACAAGTTCACCCCCGAGCAGGTCAACCGGATGCGCTGCATCCTCATGAACCGCCGACCCGACCTCGGACAGCCCGCCTTCACCGGCCCCTGCGGCGTCGCCGACCTCGCCGACCCCATCGGCCAGCTCAGCATCGCCGACATCAACGCCTTCCTCCAGGCCTTCAATGTCGGCGGCCGCAAGGCAGACCTCGCCGCCCCCTTCGGCGACTTCACCTTCGCCGACATCACCGCCTTCCTCTCCTCCTTCTCCGCCGGCTGCCCGTAACCACAGCCGCACATCCCAGTCTCCCCACGCGGGCGGGCCCACAGGCCCGCCCGCTGTCTTTCCCAGATCCCCCAAGCCCAACCAACACCCCTGGACTCGCCCAGCAAACCCCGGGATCGACCCCGGCTGGCCACGCTTTCATAGACCCCCCATCTGGGGTGTGCTACAACTAGATGACGAACGCCTGACCAAAGATGTGACCCACAAGCCCCACATCCGCGTACAGGCAACAAAGCCGCATCGCCAGAAACATACCCGGGGACCCACACCATGACGAGAGCCACAACGCTCGCCCTGCTGCTGTTCGCCGCGCCCCTCACCGGCGCCTCCGCCCAGCCCGCCTGGCAGGCCGCCGCCGATAACGACATCGAGTGGAACGGCGTCTCCCACTGGGCAGACTTCGACCGTCGCCCCCTCGTGCCCATGAACCGCGAGGCCTTCACCGTCCGCTTCAAGACCTTTGCCGCCGACCTCACCGCAGCACGCGTCACCTACGACAACGGAAACATCGGCACCGCCAACGCCACCCGCGTCGGCTTCGACCGCGGCTACGACATCTGGGAAGCCCAGATCCCAGCAGCCACCCGCGACACCGTCTTCTACTACTTCCAGCTCATCGACGGCGCCGACCTCGACTACCTCGGCACCAACGGCGTCCAGGAGGCCGTCCCCACCGGCACGCAGCTCTTCTCCGTCAACTTTGACACCCTCGCCCACGCCCCCCGCGGCGCCACCCCCGTCGACGGCGGCGCCGTCTTCCGCGTCTGGGCCCCCGGTGCCAACGAGGCCCATGTCATCGGCCCCTTCAACAACGCCCAGCTCACCGACCAGCTCACCCCCCTGGGCGACGACTTCGTCGGCTTCGTCCCGGGCATCGAGCCCGGCGACGAGTACAAGTTCGTCTTCAACCGCGCCACCGTCAAGCCCGACGCCCGCGGCAAGGCCCTCAACCCCACCACCAACTACGGCACCGTCCTCGTCGACCCCCTCGCCTACCAGTGGTCCTCCATCGACTCCTACACCCCGCCCGCCATGGACCGCGTCGTCGCCTACCAGCTCCATGTCGGCACCTTCGCAGGCCGACGCGACCCCGTCGGCTCCACCAGCGTCCCCTCCCACTTCCGCGATGTCGCCGACCGCGTCCAGCACCTCGTCGACCTCGGCGTCAACCTCGTCTACCTCAACCCCGTCAACGAGTTCCCGGGCGAGCGCTCCGGCGGCTACAACCCCATCACCGCCTTCGCCTTCGAATCGTCCTACGCCCCCTCCGCCCAGGAAAGCTACGACGACTTCAAGCTCCTCATCGACACCCTCCACGCCAACGGCATCGCCGTCATCCTCGATGTCGTCTGGAACCACTTCGACAGCTTCCAGAACTTCCTCTGGAACTACGACGGCACCCAGATCTACTTCGACTCGCCCAACGAGGTCGAGACCCCCTGGGGCCCCCAGGCCGACTTCAACAACCCCGAAGTCCGCGACTACTTCGAAGACGCTGCCCGCTACCTCGCCGAAGAACTCCGCCTCGACGGCGTCCGCTTCGACGCCGCTATGTACATGACCTACACCGACCTCACCCCCCAGTGGTTCTTCGGCCGCCGCATCCTCCAGTCCATGAACGACTCCTTCGACCGCCGCGCCATCGCCGGCTACACCGTCGCCGAGATCTACGACAACGCCAACATCAACACCCAGCCCACCAACATCGGCGGCTACGGCTTCGACGGCATCTACCACGAGGCCTTCAAGAACGCCGTCCACGACGCCGTCGCCGGGGCCGCCTTCGGCTCGGCCGACCTCTCCCGCCTCGCCGGCACCCTCTCCGGCACCGGCGGTGCCTTCGGCCAGGGCGCCTTCAACTACTACGAACTCCACGACGACGCCTGGGCCCTCAACGGCACCCAGCGCGCCCCGAAGGACATCGACACCACGCCCCCCCACGACGACCAGTACGCCAAGGGACGCACCAAGGCCGGCAACGGCCTCGCCATCCTCGCCAAGGGCATCCCCGCCATCCTCCAGGGCACCGAGGTCCTCGAGGACGAGTCGTGGGAAAACGAACGCTTCGACTGGTTCCACCTCGGCCGATACGACGAGATCTTCCGCTTCTACCAGACCATCAACCGCCTCCGCACCCAGCGCCCCGAGCTCTCCGCCGACGCCGAGCTCAATGTCATCCAGGTCAACGACGGCGCCGAGATCCTCGCCTTCGAACGCTGGCGCCCCGGCGGCGGCTCCTATGTCGTCGTCCTGAACCTCTCCAACACCAACTACACCGACTATGTCATCGGCATGCCCCGCCCCGGCCAGTGGGGCGCCATCCTCAACTCCGACGCACGACGCTTCGACGGCCTCGGCTTCGGCACCGACGGCGCCTTCACCACCGACCCTGTCGCACGCGACGGCTTCCCCCAGTCCGCACGACTCAACATCCCCGCCAACGCCATCATGCTCCTCCAGCACAACCCCGACTTCTTCGACTGCGGCCCCGCCGACCTCGCCCAGCCCTGGGGCCAGCTCTCGTTCGCCGACATCTCCAGCTTCCTCACCGCCTACACCACCTCCTTCCCCATCCTCGAGCCCGATGTCGACCTCGCCGCCCCCTTCGGCGAATTCACCTTCGCCGACATCACCGCCTTCCTCGCCTCGTTCTCGAACGGGTGTCCATAAAGAACCAGTCAACGGCCCGAATCGGACCTTGATCCATAGTCCGCGTTCCAGTACACAAGAGGCCGGGCAATCGCCCGGCCTTTCTCATGGGGTGACCGCAAAGGACAACGACCGATGCCCACCCCCCGCCCCGCCCCCCGCCACACCCCAAGCCACGCCGTCATCACCGTCCTCCTCCTCGCCTCCTCCGCCTCCGCGGCCGACTTCTCCGTCCATTACTTCGAGGAGCCCCGCCCCCTCACCCTCGACCCCACACGCATCGCCGTCTTCACGCCCAACGCCCCCTCCGCCTTCGGCTACGAACTGGTCGAGGCCCACGCCGAGCACGACCCCGCCCACTACACCTCCCCCGTCTTCATCGACGCCGCCGGCGGCCCCATGGTCGTCCCCCCCACCATCATCGTCCGCTTCAACGACACCACCACCCGCGCCGACGCCCGCGCCGCCCTCGCCCCCTTCGGCACGATCCTCGACGAGGACTACGCCGGCCTCCCCGGCGCCTACCGCATCGCGTCGAGCCGCCGCGACGGCGCCGCCGTCCTCGCCGACGCCAACGCACTCGCCGAACGGGCCGACACCCGCTACGCCGAGCCCGACATGATCTTCACCGGAGGAAACACCGCCAGCTGCGGCGTCCCCAACGACCCCTTCTTCGACGACGCATGGGGGCTCCGAAACACAGGCCAGACCGTCGCCGGCACACAGGGCCTCCCCGGCTTCGACATGGACGCCACCGACGCATGGGTCTTCGTCGGCCGCGGAAACCCCGACATCATCACCGTCGTCATCGACACCGGCGTCCAGCAGGACCACCCCGATATCAACCAGATCCCAGGAGCCGACTTCACCACAGACCCCGGTGTCAACGGCGGACCCGCCAACCAGTGCGACAACCACGGCACACCCGTCGCCGGCTGCATCTCCGGCATCTGGAACAACGGCCGCGGCGCCTCCGGCATCGCACCCGGCACACGCACCGCCTCCGCACGCACCTTCGTCAGCAACATCCCCTGCAACGGCACCTGGACCACGCAAACCAGCGCCACCGTCGACGCCCTTGCCTGGGCGGAGTCCATCGGCGCACGCGTCACCAACAACTCCAACTACTACGGCTTCACCAGCGCCACCATCGCCGACAAGTACGCACAGACCCGCACCAACGGCATCGTCCACTTCGCCAGCGCCGGCAACGACGGCGACACCGACATCTCCTACCCCGCAAGCCTCCCCACCGTCAACGCCATCGCCGCCTACCGAAACAACGGCCAGCGCGCCAGCTTCTCCAACTACGGCCAAGGCCTCTTCGCGAGCGCCCCGGGCCAGTCCATCATCTCCACCGACCGCACAGGTTCCGACGGCTACAACAGCTCCGACCACGCGTTCGTCTCCGGCACCTCCTTCGCCTCCCCCTACGCCGCCGGCGTTGCCGCGCTCACGCTCTCACGATGGGGCCTATCCGCAGAAGATGTCGAATTCGCCATCGCAGGCTCCGCCACGCCCATCGGCACACCCGGCTTCAGCGCGGACGCCGGCTGGGGCCTCGTCAACGCCTTCCGCGCCGCGATCGCAAACGACCCGCAGTCCTGCACCCCCTCCGACATCGCCCTGCCCTACGACGCGTTGACCTTCGCCGACATCACCGCCTTCCTCACCCTCTTCAACTGCGGCAATCCAATCGCCGACCTCGCCCTCCCGCACGACCAGTACACCTTCGCCGACATAAACATCTTCCTTCTCGGCTTCACATTCGGCTGCAACTGATCTCCCAACCCCCCCGCGGGTTTCCCCGAATCCCATCCGATCCTCTTGGACCTCTGAGCACTTCCCTGTAGTCTCACAACGCCCGCGGCGGGGCCCCCGCCGCACCCGCGCCTTCCGCGCGCTCACCCGGAGGAATGGAGAAACCCGATGCTCACCCCGCTCATCCTCGCCGCCGTCGCCGGTCTGCCCACCCCCGCCCCCTCACCCGACGCCGACACACCCCTCGCCCTGAGCCAACCGCAACCCGCCGATCAGGTCGCCCCCGACGCCATCGACCAGGTCGCCCCGTGGGAAGCCCGCGCCGCCAGCAGCAACTTCGTTTTCGGCGGCAACCTCCCCGAGGGCGACAACCCCGCCGACATCACCTTCACACCCGACGGCTCCACCATCGTCATCGCCCACCGCGAGTCGCGCAACCTCATCCTCTGGGACGCCGCCACCGCCGCCTTCGTGGGCGAGGTTCCCCTCTCCGGCTACCCACAGGCCCTCGACATCACCCCCGACGGCACCACCGCCGTCGTCGCCATCCTCGAGAACAACTCCGTCGACATCGTCGACCTCACCACCCTCACCGTCACCCAGACCATCCCCGTCGGCCCCAACCCCGGCGGCGTCACCGTCATGCCCGCCGGCGACCTCGCCGCCATCAGCATCACCGGCACTTCCGAAATCGCCGTCCTCGACCTGGGCACCAACACCATCGCCCGCACCATCCCCGGCATCGGCTACACGCAGACCTTCGGCGCCAACTTCGAGACCAGCGCCGTCAACCTCCAGTACTCAAAGTTCGCCCTCCTCGACAACGACCGCGTCGTCAACGCCGACCGCTTCGCCGACCAGGTGCAGTTCATCAATGTCCGCACCGGCGCCGTCAACAACATCCCCGTCGATGACGCCCCCGCCGGCATCTCCGTCTCCGCCGACGCCTCCACCATCGCCGTCACCCACCCGGGATCCGCGCGCCGCCTCACTATCCTCGACGCCGCCACCGAGTCCGTCACCAAGGCCATCGTCACCCCCGCCGACCTCTTCGGCACCGGCGTCGTCCTCAACAACGACGGCACCCGAGCCTTCGTCACCGTCCTCAACGCCACCCGTTTCGTCAACATCACCACCGACGCCTTCGGGCCCAACCTCAACACCGCCTCCATCAACAGGCTCGTCCGAAACTTCGACGGCTCCCGCGCCTTCGGCATCGGCTTCCGCGGCCCCGTCTTCGACTTCACCACCGGCGCCCTCCTCGGCCTCACCAACAACGCCGTCTCCACAGACATCGGCGCCGCCTCCCCCACCGCCGACCTCGCCGCCGCCTGCTCCACCACCTTCGGAGACGACCTCATCATCGCCGAGACCGACGCCACCCCCGCACTCCGCAACTTCCAGCTCTCGGGCCCCATCCCCGAGGGCGACCGCGGCCGCACCATCGCCATCTCGAACGACGGCGCCACCGCCGCCCTCGTCAACATCCTCTCCGACACCGTCTCCGTCATCGACACCGCCACCAACACCGTCACCGGCTGGGCCCCTGTCGGCGAACGCCCCTCCGGCGTCGCCATCACCCCCGACGGCACCAAGGCCGTCGTCGCCAACCTCGATAGCTCCTTCGCCTCCGTCGTCGACCTCGCCACCGCCACCACCACCAACATCAACATCTCACGCCGCGCCGCACAGGTCGAGATCTCACCCGACGGCCAGTACGCCTACCTCCCCGTCGTCGCCGACGGCGACGGCGTCTGGCGCATCGACCTCACCACCAACACCGTCGCCGGACCCAAGATCCTCACCGGCAACATGGGCGGCACCGGCTACAACTTCTCGCAGTCCTCGGACATCCAGCTGAGCGCCGACGGCTCCGTCCTCGCCGTCTGCGGCTCCTTCGACGATGTCGTCTCCCTCATCAACACCACCACATGGACCGACCTCGGCGATGTCCCCGTCGGAGACTTCCCCACCCACGCCGCCTTCAACGCCGCCGGCACCACCCTCGCCGTCGCCAACAAGAACGACGACACCGTCTCCTTCATCGACATGACCGCAAACCCACCCGTCGAGTTCTTCCGCACCCCCGCAGGCGACCAGCCCGGGCGCCTCGCCTTCGCCGACGACGGCCGACTCTTCGTCACCGCCTTCGGCATCGACGCCGTCCAGATCTTCTCCCCCGCCGGCGCCCTCGCCGGCACCATCACCGTCCCCGACACCATCGCCGGCTTCCACATCGATAGCGACGCACGCACCGTCGCCATCGCCTTCGGCACCTCCTCCACCTCCGTCGGCGGAACCGCCGGCTTCGCCCAGTCCCAGTCCGGCACCCTCCGCCTCTTCGACCTCGACACCCTCGCCTTCATCGAAGACATCGACCTCGGCAAGGGCCCCTCCGACCTCGCCGTCTCCGCCGATAACTCCACCGCCGCCGTCGCCGCCATCATCGGCGACGGCGCCGTCATCGTCGCGCTCGTCGAAGGCTGCAACGCCGCCGACCTCGCCGAGCCCTTCGGCCAACTCTCCTTTGCCGACATCACCGCCTTCCTCAACGCCTTCAACAACAACGACCCCGCCGCCGACCTCGCCGACCCCCAGGGCAGCTTCACTTTCGCCGACATCACCGCCTTCCTCACCGCCTTCAACGCCGGCTGCCCCTAAACCCCCCACCCACCACCAACACCCCCACCAAGCCGCCCCCAAAGGGGCGGCTTTTCTCATTCCAGGCCCCTGCCCCCCTTCCCTCTGCCCCTCTACCCCTCTACCCCTCCCCAAAAACAAAGGACGGCCCACCAACCGGCAGGCCGCCCCCACTTCGTCTCTTTATCTCTTCGTCTCTCCGTCTCTTCTTCAGTCACGCCACCTGCAGAATCTCCATCGCCTTCTTCACGATGTCCTCCGCGGTCAGCCCGCACATCTGCAGCATCTCGTGCTCCGTCCGAGCGCTCTTCGGGATCCGCTTCACATACATCTGCTCCAGCGTGAACGCATCACCGCTCCCCACAAGAGCGTCCGCGATCGCAGACCCAAGCCCGCCGCCGTAGTTGTCCTCGATGCTGATCGCGTACCCGCCGTTCTGCGCCACCAGATCAAGCAGCTTGTCCTCGTCAAACGGGATCGAGTACATGTCCACCAAGGTCGCGCTCACCCCGGCCTTGTCAAGCAGCTCAATCGCCTCGTTCGCCACATGCACCATGTACCCCGCGGCACACAGCACCACATCGCGACCCTTCTGCAGCACCTCGAACCCGCCAAGGTTGAACACCTGGTCATCCGAGTACAGGAACTCCGTCTCCGCACGAAGCGTCCGCATGTAGCACATGCCCTCGTACTCGGCCATCACTCCCGTCAGGGCATACGCCGCGTACGCGTCCGCCGGCTGCAGGATGTAACACCCCGGGTTCCCGCGATGGTCCTTCGTCGTCGACAGGCTCCGGAACCACGAGATGTCCGGCAGACTCATCTGGCTCGGCCCATCCGCCGCCAGCGTGATCCCCGCATGGCTCCCCACGATGTTCAGCCCCGCGCCCGAGTTCATCGCCATCTCGATCTGGTCGTACGCACGCGTCACGAACTTCGCGAAGGTCGAGCAGAACGGGATCTTCCCGCCCGCGGCCATCCCCGCCGCCACCGAGATCATGTTCTGCTCAGCGATCTTGCACTCGACAAACCGAGACCCGAGCTCCCCGTCCTTCGCGAACATCTCCGCAAAGGTCGAGTTGCTCACATCCGCGTCCAGCGAAACCACTTCCTTGCAGTTCCGGCCCAGCGCCCGAAGCGCGATCCCGTACGCACGCCGCGTCGCCAGCTTGCCCGAGTGGATCACGCTCTCCATGTCGATCGACTTCATGAACGCGCTCATCGCCGGAAGCTCGATCACCGGCGTCTCCCGCGCCGGCGCCTCCGTCGGCGGCTGGATCGTGAACTGGTCCCCCGTCCCAAGAGCCGTCGTCAGCTCCATCTGCCGCTCGTTCAGCTCTGCGATCACGCGCTCCAGCCCGTCACCCGTCGCGGGCTTGCCGTGCCACCCGCCGCCCTGGATGCTCGGTGCCCCCCACCCCTTCACCGTCCGCGCCACGACCGCCATCGGCTTCGGGTCCCCGTCCTGCTCCGACCGCGCGCTGAACCGGTCGAACGCCCCCTTGATCTGATCCGGGGCATGCCCGTCGATCGACACCACCTCGTACCCGATCGCCTCCAGGCGACGAGCGATCGACTCCGGGCTCTGCTGCGAGCTCACGCGCCCGGTCTGCCCGTACTCGTTGCAGTTGAAGATCGGAAGCACATTCGTCAGCTTGTGATCGACGATGAAGTCGAGCGCCTCGGCGATCTGCCCCTCGCGAGACTCGCCGTCCCCGATGATGCAGTAGATCCGCCGATCGTTCCCATCCAGCCGTGCCGCCTTCCCGAGCCCCGCCGCCACGCTCAGCCCCTGCCCCAGGCTCCCCGTCGCCGCGTCGAACAGCGGGAACCCCTCCATCGGGTTCGGGTGACCGTCCAGAAGGCTGTGCCAGTCGCGAAGCGTCTTCAGGTCGTCCTGCGTCAGACGCCGACGCTCCTCGCCCGGCTTGCCCACCATCACCCCGAGCCGAGCCGCCGCCGCGTACACGATCGGCACCGCGTGCCCCTCGCTCAGCACAAGACGGTCGCTCGTCGGGTACTCCGGGTACTCAGGGCTCCACCGCATCGAGTGGAACATCAGAACCGTCACCAGGTGACCCAGGCTCAGGGCGCTCGTCGTATGACCGCTCCCCGCAGCCGCGCACATCTCGGCGCTCAGCCGGTCCAGGTCGATCGCTTGCGCATGAACGGCGGCCTCGAAGCTCATCGGGTCGGCTCCTTTCACGCCCGGAAGGGTCCTCCAGCCGCCGCTCTGCGCGGCCGGCCGAAGCCAACACCCGCCGAACGCGGCCGACCCGAACGGGCGGTCGCTTGTCTTCACCACCGCAAGGCCGCCGACAACCCGCCGACACCCCCCGCGAGGAACCCAAGAGTATCCACCCAACCCCCCACCTTCGCAACCCACTCCCCCTTTCCCCCCGTGGCACGGGCGTCCCGCCCGTGCACCCCAACTGGTATCTCGCCCGGTGCCCCGACCCGCCCAAAGGGCGCGTCGGGCCAAACCACCACCAACGCCCGCCCCCCGCACTCCGTCTCTCCGTCTCTCCGTCTCTTCGTCTCTTCCCCCACCCAACCCCACTCCCTTGCGGTACACTTACCCCGAACCTACGAAGTATCCGATCCAACCCACCAGCAGGGACTTGGACACACCCCGCACCCGCGACTCCCCCGGGGGGAGCCGCACCACCGGAGCAGGACCCGCCATGAAGGTCATTTGCGACCGCGGCGCGCTCGCCGAAGCCATCGGACTCGTCTCGTCCGTCGTCGCGGCCAGGACGCCCCGTCCGCAGCTCCGCTGCGTCAAGCTCACCGCCGAGACCATCGGCAAGTCGGGCCGCCTCACCCTCGCCGCCACCGACGCCGAGATCTCCATCGAGCTCCGCCTCGAGATGGTCTCCGTCGAGGCCGACGGCTCCTGCCTCGTCCCCGCCGACAAGCTCTCCCAGATCGTCCGCAACCAGGACACCGACCCCACCCTCACCATCGAGGCCGACGGCGACATCACCCATGTCAAGGGCGTCGACGCCCACTACCAGCTCCGCGGCTTCCCCGCCGACGAGTTCCCCGACATCCCGGGCCCCGAGGACGCCGCCAAGGCCAAGGGCGGCTTCACCCACCGCGCCGGAGAGATCGACGAGCTCATCCGAAAGACCGTCTTCGCCACCGCCCGCGAGAACTCCCGCTACGCCATCAACGGCGTCCTTATCCGCCGTGACGGCAAGCAGTTGGAGTTCGTCGCCACCGACGGCCGCCGCCTCGCCCTCGCCAAGGCCACCCTCGAGGACGCCGAGGGCGAGCAGGTCTCCGTCATCGCCGCCGCCAAGGCCCTCCAGATGCTCCAGCGGCTCATCGCCGACGACGACGAGCCCATCTCCGTCGCCGTCTCCGACAACAAGGTCGTCTTCGCCATCGGCCTCGCCGCCGGCGGCCCCGCCGAGGACTGCCGCGCCGTCCTCGCCGCCAACCTCGTCGAAGGCACCTTCCCCCCCTACGACGATGTCATCCCCAAGGACCAGGACATCAAGGTCGGGTTCGACCGCGATGTCCTCGCGTCCGCCGTCCGCCGGGCGGCGCTGCTGACGAACGAGGAATCCCGGGGCGTCCGCATGGCCTTTACCGGCGCTGACAAGAAGCTCGAGCTGTCGAGCCGCGTGCCGGAAATGGGCGAGGCCCGCATCGGCGTCGAGCTCGCCAGCTTCGACGGGACCGACATCGAGATCGGTTTCAACCCCGCGTTTTTGACCGATGCGCTCAAGGTCATCGACCAGCCCGATGTCGTCTTCGAGCTCAAGGCGCCCAACAAGCCGGGGCTCCTGAAGGCGGGGCCGGCCTTCACCTATGTCGTGATGCCGGTCAACCTGCAGTAACCCGACCCAGCCCCAACCCACCTCTGTGGATCACCCCGATCGTGGTACGCCGGGCGTGCGCTCGCCCGCTCGTCGCGCGCGCACGCCGCAAGCACCCGTGCGCACGCACGACCCGTTTTTGACCGGTTCAGGGGGAGAATTCCGCCTTAGGCCTCTGCCAGCCGCAGCTCGCCCGAAACCCGCCGATGCACCCCCTCGCGGCGGCGCGGCTCGTGGGTCGCGACGCGACCCGGCAGCCGGTGCGAGGGCCCCGATGAGGGGACCGAGGCGAGCTCGGCCGCGAGCTCGCGGTCGAGCGAGCCCATCGCCCGGGCGATGACAGGGGCCGGGGCGGGGGCAGGGGTGGGGGCAGGGGTTGAGGCTAAAGCGGGAGTGGGCTCGGCGGACTCGGCCAGCTCGGTGGCGATGTCGGTCAGGAGGTCGCCCGCGACGGCCCGCGTATAGCTCCGGCGAGCGGCGAGCGAGCGGCCGATCCGGGCCTCGTCGGCCGGGGCCAGCGCGTCGTCGATCGTCGCAACCATCGGCACGGCCGACACTTGCGACATCGCCGCCGCATCGTCCTCGTCCGCCACCTCGACACCGAGGGCGGCCTTGAGGTCAAGCGACGCCAGCGACAGCGTCAGGATCGGCAGCAGGATCAGCCCGGTGATGCCCAGGAGGCCCAGGGTGTCGACGGCCTGGATGACATTGGGGCGGACGACGAGGTCGATCAGCCCGAGACCGCAAACGATGG
Source organism: uncultured Phycisphaeraceae bacterium (assembly GCA_964615815.1). Classification (GTDB taxonomy): domain Bacteria; phylum Planctomycetota; class Phycisphaerae; order Phycisphaerales; family UBA1924; genus DAIQNV01. Next base: position 134,868 of record CAZTQV010000002.1, read on the forward strand.
TGCCCAGAGCCACGGTGCCGACGCCGGCGACACAGAGCCCACGAAGCCAGGTTCTCGAACGCATCGCCGCTCACCCACACGCCCCGACGACGGGACGAACCCATCGAGCCGGGGCGATCAGTTCACTCGTTCCGGGGGTCCGAAACACGCAACCCACCCCCAATCTGTTGGGGGGTAACCCCACGATAGCACCCACAGGGGGGATCAAGCAAACGCCGAGTCCTGTCCACGGACTACCCACAACACCGCAGCCGGAACGGGGTGGAGGTCAACCGGCGCGCGAGTGCTTGATGAGGAAAGACTTAGGAAATGGCCAAAGCCGCAAATCGCCACAGGGCCAAATGGAGGACGGAAACCGGCGGGGAAAAAAGTTCTGCGGCCGGGGCGTGGTGGCGTCAGGCTCGGGAGTCGGTGTCGATGAGTTCGTAGTCGCCGCGGGCGTAGGCGTCGGGGTCGTAGTCGTCGAGTTCGTCGAGGTCGTCGTACTCGTCGAAGGCGCCGGCGGCGTTCTGGCCGGCGAGCATGCGGACGACGCGGAGGAGGACGAGCATGATGAACATGCAGCTGAGGGTGGTCCAGATGTAGTTGAACATGAAGACCGAGGTCTCTCCGCGGGCGGCGCCGATCATGTGCCCCAAGGCGCAGCCGAGCGGGAGGACGACCATGGGCTGGGTGTCGTGCTCGATGAGGAGTTGGTCGAAGAACCTGAGGATCAGCCCCGCGAGGATCGCATAGATGATGAGGGCGTAGAAGCCGCCCTCGTAGGCGGCGTTGCCGATGATACCGGCGGGGTTGGTGACGCCGGTGCGTCCGAGGCGGACGCCGTCGCGCCGGGAGAAGTCGGCCATGTAGGTGCTGAGGGGGTAGGGCTTTCCTGTCCAGATGGCCCGGGGGACGGGGAAGGTGACGAGGTAGGTGATGGTCTCCAGGTGCTTGGTCTCGAAGTCGCCGTCGTTCATGCGTTCGGCGATCCACATGGATCGGCGCGGGGTGTCCTGGCCGTTAGTGATCTCGGCGACGCGTTCTGCCCACTGGCGTGGGGTGATGGATCCGACCTTGGTGAAGGCGTCGAGGCTTCTGGCGGTGGAGAAGACCATGATGGCGAAGACGCCGGCGCCGCCGATGACGGCCATGTAGGCGGCGACGGTGGCGGGCTTGCGGTAGCGGAGTCCTGAGAAGTAGACGCTCCAGACGAGGGCCGCGGCGACGGCGAGGAGGGGACGCCTGCCGAACTCGTCGTTGCCGACGCCCACGCCCATGGCGATGAAGGCGTTGACGCCGGTGAGGCCGATGGCCATGGCGGCGAGGACGGGGTTCACGAGATTGCGACCCCAGAGCCAGCCGATGGCGCCTGTGGAGATGGCGGCCATGCCGATGCCGGTCATCGAGGTGAGGACACCGACGAGCGGGATGGGGACATAGCGGAGGAGGACGGCGGCGACGGTGGCGAGGAGGGCGAGGGGGAAGAGGACGGCGTCGGGCGGGGCCTTGGGGTTGGCGCGGATGATCCTGGAGGCGGGCCTGGCGAGGAAGCCGGACTCGTAGACGCCCCAAGCGATGAGGAAGAAGATGGTGGACCACAGCAGGTGCTGGACGGCCATCTCCTCGGGCTCGGAGATGCGGTACCAGTCGGTCTTGAGGAAGAGGACAGGCGGGACGGAGGCGACCTGGAAGACGACGAAGCCGACGATGGCGAAGTTGCGTGTGGTGAGCAGGTCCCAGCGGCCGCGGAGGTACTGGACGAGTATGAGGAGCAGCATGGCTGCGCCCGCCCCGTAGCTCCAGAGGACGATGAGTGGTTCCATGCTCTTGCTCTGCCTGGGGTTGGGGCGAGGGTTGGGGTTTGCGGGCGGCCCGGGGTGAGGGGGAGTCTACCCGTCGGGATGCCGGGGGCCCCGCGATGGGGCGGGGCGTTGTCGTACGGGGTGTGTCATCGGTCGATGGGGGGCGCGGGGACAGGGCAATGGGCGAGGGGGGGCGGTGCGGCGGGGGCAATTGGCAATGGGCAATGGGCAATGGGGGGGAGCGATGGGCGAGGGTCTCCTAGCATCGGCGCTATGGCGGATGTTGCGATGAATGCGGGTTCTGACGCCCCCACCCCACCCACCCCACCCACCCTCATTACTGGCGTGGCCGGGTTTATCGGGTCGCATTTGGCTCGGCGGCTGCTGGAGGCCGGGGAGCGGGTGGTGGGGGTCGATAACTTCGACCCGATGTACGGGCTGTACGACCCGGCGATCAAGCGGGCGAACCTGCGGTCGGTGGAGGACGCGGCGGCGGGGTCGGCCGGGGGGTCGGGGGCGTTCCGGTTCCTGGAGGCGGACATCCGGGACGAGCGGGCGATGGTGGGTGTGTACGACGAGTTTGAGCCGGGGGCGACGGTGCACCTGGCGGCTCGGGCGGGGGTGCGACCCTCGGTGAAGGACCCGGCGGGGTATGTGTCGGTGAATGTGGAGGGGACGGCGCGGCTTTTGGAGGCGGCGACGGTGAAGGGGCGGAAGGGGCCGTTTGTCCTGGCGAGCTCGAGCTCGGTGTACGGTAACTCGGGGGCGGGAGCGTTCCGCGAGGACGAGGTGCTGGACCGGCCGATCAGCCCGTACGCGGCGACGAAGCGGTCTTGTGAGTTGATCGCGTACACCTTCCATCACCTCTACGGGCTGCCGATCGCGTGCTGCCGGCTTTTCACGGTGTACGGGCCCCGGCAGCGGCCTGATCTCGCGATCGCGAAATTCATGCGGCTGATCCGCGCGGGGGAGCCGATCCCGGTGTTCGGGGACGGGTCGATGGCTCGGGATTACACCTTCGTGGATGACATCGTGACGGGGTTGATCGCGGCGCGAGACCGGATCGGGGAGCACGGGTACCGGATCTGGAACATCGGGTCGGACCGGCCGGTGAAGCTGGATGACATGGTGCGGGCGGTGGGCGAGGCGGTGGGTGTGGAGGCGAAGATCGATCGGCAGGCGGTGCCGCCCGGGGATGTGGAGCGGACCTGCGCGGATCTGACGCGTGCTCGTGCGGAGCTTGGGTACGAGCCGACGACGGCGTTCTTGGATGGTCTGCGTGCGCAGGCCGGGGCGGGGTGAGGCGGTCGTGCGGCTGACGATCTTTGAGACGACTTCGGGCGAGGGGCATCAGCTGACCTATGTGCGGCAGATGCTGAGCGCGCTGCTCGGTGAGGCGGAGGGGGAGAGCGCTGTTGTTGATCCCTCGGCGATCACGCTCGCGCTCAGCCGGTCGGCGATCGAGTCGGAGGCGTTCGCGCATCAGCTCGGTCGGTGGGTGGACCGGGTGTCGGTGCACCCGATGGAGAGCGTGACCTTCGGGCGTGACAAGAAGGTCGCGAGCGTGCAGGAGCGGGTGGCGCTGCTGGAGGGGGCGCTGGAGGCGACGCGTCCGACGCGGCTGCTGGTGCCGTCGGCGGACGGGCTGGTGCAGATGCTCGGGACGAAGCGAGGGTTGGTGGCGGACCTGGAGCGGCTGGACCTGGTGATGCACCGGGGGAGCTTTGCGTATCCGGCGGCGGGGCTGAAGGTGAAGCTCGCGCGGCGTTTTGGGCTGTGGGCGATGAGCCGGGTGCCGCGGGCGCGGGTGCACTTTGTGGATGTGCTGGCGTGGGAGTGGCTGGAGAAGAAGGGTCACCGGTTCGCGGCGCGGGCGGATGTGTTGCCGGACCCGGTGGACGAGGTGGAGGCCCGGGACAAGGCCAGTGCTCGGGGGCGGCTTGGGCTGCCTTTAGACGCGCCGCTGATCGTGTCGGCGGGTGTGCAGGATGTGCGGAAGGGGATCCCGGAGCTCGCGCTCGCGCTCGCGGCGGCGCGGCGGGGTGGGGGGGCGCTGGAGGCGAAGCTGGTGCTGGCGGGGCGGATCACGGCGCCGGTGCGGGCGTCGCTGGAGGCGCTTCCGGCGGAGGTTCGCGGGGCGATCATCGAGATGGATCGGTACCTGTCGGACGAGGAGCTTGCGGACGCGATCGCGGCGGGGGACCTGATCGCGGCGTGCCAGCCTTCGCATGTGGGGCTGTCGAATATCGCGCTGCGTGGGGCGGCGGCGGGGCGGCCGAGTCTGGGGTCGGACTTCGGGTGGTTCGGGCGGGTGATCCCGGCGTTTGATCTTGGCTGGACGGGGCCGGTGCGGGACGCGGAGGCGTTCGGGCGGGTGATCGCGCGGGCGGTGGCGGAGGCGCCGGGGTGGTCGCCCAGCGAGCGCACGAAGCGGCTGGTGGCGTTCCACAGCCACGCGAACTTCCGGGCGACGGTGCGTGGGTGGTTCGGGGCGGAGGGTGGCGGCGTTGGGTGGCGGGAGACGGTGGGGAGTTAGAAGAGCCAGGCGGGGATCTTGTTGTTGATCTTCGCGGGGAGGACATGGGCGAGCTGGGTGCGGAACTCGGCGAGCTCTGTCTTCTGGACTGTTTTGCACCAGAGCCAGTAGGCGAAGAGGCCGAGGGGCGGGGAGACGCAGATGTGGGTGATGTGCCGGGCGGCGCCCTCGAGTTGGGCGGCATCGATGGCGTATCGGGTGGCGATGGTGGCGGGGAGGATGGTGAGGAGGGCGCCGGCGAGCGGCTTGGCGAGGAGCATGAGGTGTGTTCTGAGGGGGATGTTGCCGGGGCGGCAGGCGATGTAGAGGGATGCGGGGCTGTAGAGGGTGCGGAAGAGAGCGACGCCGAGGGCGACGCCGAGGGCGGCGGCGGCTTCGCGGGTGATGGCCGGATCGAGCGATCCGTTGTCGGCGAGGTAGAGGCCGAGGTAACCGCCTGCGGAGACGAAGACGACGAAGGCGGCGACGCCGACGACGCGGAGGATGAAACGGGTCATGTAGCGTTGCTGCGCGAGGAGGAGGCTTCGCGAGGGCCACCCGGCGGCGGCGAAGATGGCCATAATGCTGAGGATTTCGAGGAGGGGGATGGCCTGTTGCCACTTGTCGCCGAAGAGCAGGGTGAGGAAGGGGCGGGCGAGGGTGGCCTGGGTGACCGAGGCGGGGACGGAGATGAGGACGATGAGGCGGATGGCGCGGAGGAAGGCGTTGACCTGCCGGACGGGCTCCTTGTAGAGGGCGCTGAGGCCTGACAGGAGGACGCGGACGAGGGACTGGACGAAGAGCTGGGCGATGAGGGTGGACTGGTTGAAGGCGAAGAAGTACTGGCCGACGATGGCTTCGGAGCGGGTGATGATGGCGAGGATGGCGTAGTCGGCCTGCTGGAGGGTGCGCTCGAGGAACGAGGAGCCGATCATCGAGCCCGAGGTCTTGATGAAGACGGGCCAGCGGTGGGTGTCGAAGCGGCGGCGGATTTTGGGCTTGGCCGCCTTGAGGAGCATGATGGTGCGGCTCCACTCCATGGCGACGACGCCGAAGGCGAAGGAGTAGGCACCGAAGCCGAGGGCGGCGGCGGCGACCATGACGGCGATCTGGAGCGTCTGGCTTGACGCTTCGACGACGGCGGTGGTCTTGAAGCGGAGGTTTCCCTCGACCATCGCCTGGCCGACCATGGTCATGGCCTGCGCGGGCTGGGAGAGGGCGAGGACCATGGTGACGCCGACGAGCTCGGGGCGGTTCATGAAGGCGGCGACGGGGAACGCGGCGATGGCCATGAGGGCGGCGGCGCCGAAGCCCAGGAAGAGGACGAGCCAGAAGCCGGCGTTGACCCACCGGTTCATGGTTTCCTGCTTGGCGATCAGGACCTCGCGGACGCCCATGTCCTGGATGAGGTTGGCGTAGGCGCGGATGGTAAAGGCGATGGCGATGATGCCGAAGGCCTCATCGAGGAGGAGGGCGGCGAGGGCGAGCTGGCCGGCGGCCGAGACGAACTTCATGAGGGTCGTCTTGGCGGACATGACCGCGATGGAGCGGGTGGTGCGTCGGTTGAGGTTTTTGACGGGGGCGCCGGTCACGGCGTGTTCCTTGGTGGGGCGTGGGGAAGAGACGGACGTGGCTACCACGCGGGCTGTGCGAGGTGTTGATCGACGAAGGCGCGCTCGGTGTCGGTGAGGACGGTGTCGAACTTGCTCTGGGCGGGTCCCTTGACGCCCTGGGTGTTGCCGGCCTTCCAGGCTTCGTTGACCTGGAGGGCCTTGGCGGCGTCGCCGGCCTTGTCGACGAGGTCGTCTGACCACTCCAGGCCCAGGGTGCCCATGAGGGGGGTCATGATGGCGGAGGGGTCGGCGGCGAGCTCCTCGTAGCGGACGAACGAGTGCCCCGGCTTCCCTCGCCAGCGGCGGTGGTGGCGCATGAACCTGTTCCAGACCTCGACGCACTTCTCGACTGGCCAGGCACCGCCCCACTGGTCGGGGTACTTCTGCGTGACCTCCTTGAGGGAGGCGACGACGCTTTGGCCCTCGCGCATGATGTGGATGAAGTGCACGGCGGGGTCGTAGCGGCGGATCATCGAGGCGTAGCTGAGGTGGTTGGGCGTCTTCTCGACCCAGCACGCGGCGTTGTGGCGGTCGGCGATGGCGTCGAGCTCGGCGAAGAAGGCGTTCATCCAGGCTCGCTTGGAGCGGCCCTTCGGCGGGTCGCCGAAGGACTCGTCGACGGCGGCGAAGGTCTCGCGGACGCGGGCCCAGCGGGCAGGTGCGCGGGCGGCGACGACGGGGAGCGGTCGCCACCAGGGGCGGGGAGCGATGCCCGGGAAGAAGTGGGTCTCGGGGAAGCTGATGACGGCGGGGTGGGCGGCGAGGAGGGACTGGAGGAGGGTGGTGCCGGAGCGTGGGGCGCCGACGAGGAAGACGCGTGTCTTCGCGGGAGCTGCGGGCTCAGTCATCGAATGTGTACTCGCGGAGGAGCGGGCGCTTGGCGATCTCGGCCTCGACACGGGAGCGCTGCGCGGGAGACCACTCGACCTTGTCGCGGGCGCGGTTTGGCGAATCGAAGAGGAGGTTGGCGCAGGCGTCGAGGTAGTCGGTTTCGGGTTCGAGGTCGACGAAGTGGCACATGCCGGTGATCTTGGCGTGCGGGTCCTTGAGCAGGTCCTCGTGGCGGAAGGTGTGGACGCGCTCGGGGTCGTCGTCTCGGACGCGGTTGTTGGTGTCGTGGAGATCGAAGTAGAAGTCGATCGCGTCGTCGACGGACATGCGGTCCTTGCGCGAGATCGTGGCGATGTTGTCGAAGGGGTTGCGCAGGACGCGGACGAGCTTGATGGGCAGGCGGACGCGGTCGGCGAGTTGTTGGAGGAGCTCGGGGCGGGCGGTGAGGCGCATGGCGGAGACGCCGCCCTTCTTGTCGCCGATGACCTTGAGGGTTCGGAAGCGGCCCTGCCACTGGCCCTCGACCTCGTAGTTGTACCCGGTCCAGTCGCGGCCGGACTCGGTGAAGCGGCGGGAGCGATCGAGGATCATCCAGAGGAGTTGTGAGCGGGTGAAGCCGGCGCGGACATAGCGCAGGGCGTCGAGCTCGTGGGCGATGACGGCGTCGGGGTGGGCATCGAGCAGGGAACCGACGAGGCTGTGGCCGGACCGGGGGTGCCCGATGAACATGCAGTACTTGGCGACATCCTTGAAGTCGGCGGACGAGGTGAGGCCGCCGACGAAGGACTTGGCGTAGATGTAGGGCACGCCGCGGTTGGCGAGGAGTCGCTTGCTGAGGCGGGCCTTGTGCTGGCGGGGGGGCATCGGCGACCTCTTGCAGAAGGAGCTGGAGCGGACACTGTAGCGGCGGGCGGCCTCTTGGCCCGCGCCGATTTACTGATCGTGCCCGCTGTACGCCGGCATTTCGTGGCCCGCGTCCCTCAGAGTCTTCTCGCGGCGGGCGAGTTCCAAGTCGGAGTCGACCATCATGGCGGCGAGTTCTTCGACGCTCGTCTTGGGGACCCAGCCGAGCTTGTCCTTCGCCTTTGTCGGGTCGCCCAGCAGGAGGTCGACCTCTGCGGGGCGGAGGTAGCGGGGGTCGAACTCGACATGGTCCTCGAAGTTGAGGCCGGCGTGGGTGAAGGCCAGCTCGGCGAACTCGCGGACGGTGATGGTCTTGCCCGTGGCGATCACATAATCGTCGGGCTCGTCCTGCTGGAGCATCATCCACATCATCTCGACATAGTCGCCGGCGAAGCCCCAGTCGCGCTTGGAGTCGAGGTTGCCCAGGAAGACCTTGTCCTGGAGGCCCAGCTTGATGCGGCCGACGGCGCGGGTGATCTTGCGGGTGACGAAGGTTTCGCCGCGGCGGGGTGATTCGTGGTTGAAGAGGATGCCGCAGGAGGCGTGCATGCCGTAGGACTCGCGGTAGTTGACGGTGATCCAGTGTGCGGCGACCTTGGCGACGGCGTAGGGGGAGCGGGGGTAGAAGGGCGTGGTTTCCTTCTGGGGGACTTCCATGACCTTGCCGTACTGCTCGGAGCTGCTGGCCTGGTAGTAGCGGACCTGGTAGCCGTGCTTTTCCTGGAACTCGCGGACGGCTTCGAGGAGCTTGTAGGCGCCCATGGCGACGGTGTCGGCGGTGTAGATGGGCATGTCGAAGGAGACGCGGACATGCGACTGGGCGCCGAGGTTGTAGACCTCGGAGGGCTTCACGGACTCCATGAGCTTGGAGAGGTTGTTGGCGTCGCAGAGGTCTCCGTAGTGGAGCTTGAGGCGGCCGCCCTTGATGTGCGGGTCGAGGTAGAGGTGCTCGAGGCGGTCGGTGTTGAAGGAGCTGGAGCGGCGGATGATGCCGTGGACCTCGTAGCCCTTGGCGATGAGGAACTCGGCGAGGTAGGAGCCGTCCTGTCCGGTGATGCCGGTGATGAGGGCGCGCTTGCCGTTGAAGGGGGGGAGGTCTGCGGCGTGCATGCTGGCGCGGTTGGGGTCGGACATCGGCGTCTCCCGTGGTCGTCTCGGTCGGTGGCCGTTCCCGGTGGGGCGTGGTTCCCCTTGTGGGGAGTGGTCACGGCCCGGAATCGGGGGGCGGCGTGGGGGTGGTTTCTCTCGCTCCATCGGCCGGTTGCGGTGGTCGGATGATCCGCGTCCGCGTGATGGGGTGATCCTACGGCGTCGGGGGCTGGGGGTTCGCGGGGGGCTGGAAGTCGGGGGGAGGTTCTGCGGTTGGGGGGTCGGCGGGGGTCGGGGGCGGTGGGGACCAGTCTCGGATGGGCTGGGCTTCGATGGACCAGGAGAGGTCGCCGTTGGCCTGGGGGGTGATGGGGTCGTCGCGGCGGAGGCTGAGGAGGGTGATGGCGGCGAGGAAGAGGGCGAGGGCGAGGGGGCCGGCGACGCGGAGGAAGCGGATCGCGAAGCCGGGGAAGGGGCGGTGGGCGGTGATCTCTGCGGCGAGGACGGCGACGACGATGAGGACGAGGGGCTCGTGGTATCGCTGCCAGGCCATGGGGCTGACGGTCTGGGCGGCGACGAAGCCGGCGAGGGCGGCGAGGGTGACCCAGGCGGTGCGGCGGGGGACGGTCGCGAGGAGGGAGGCGAGGCCGAGGGCGCCGAGGGGGGTGAGGAGGGCGATGAGGAGGCTGGCGTGGCCCGCGATGATGGGGGCGGCGGCGGCGAGGTGCCAGATGCCGGAGCGGCGGCCGGGGGAGGCGGGGAAGGTTTCGGGGATGAGGGCGAGGGCGAGGGCGGCGATGGCGATGGTGATGGGGAGGGCGGGGGTCTTGCAGAGGCGGCGGAAACCTGGCCAGACATAGCCCCACATAAAGGGGATGAACAAGCCGGTCACGCTGAGGAAGAAGGCGGGGGTGGCGGGCTCGATGCCGCCGGAGGCGTCGCCGTATTGGTCCTGGAAGCGGGGGGGTGTGAGGCCTCCCCAGAGGCGGGCGAACCACGCGACGGTGAGGGCGGCGGGGAGGACGGCGAGGGCGGTGAGGGCGAGGCGGGAGGCGACGGAGTCTTTGCCCCAGAGCCTGGTGTGGAAGAGGGTTGCGATCTGGGCGAGGGGCTTGGCGGGGGGGTCGTCGGGGAGGGCTTGGGCGTGGGCGGCGGGGCCGCTGGGGTGGTTGGTGGTGCCGAGCCAGGCGGCGGCGAGGAGGGGGGCGGCGGCCCAGAGGTGGCTCTGGCGGACCCAGACGAGGGCGAGGAGGCAGGCGGCGCCGGCGAGGAGGGTTACGCGGTCGAACCTTGGGCGGAGGGCGAGGAGGTAGAGGGCGGTGACGAGGAGCCAGCCGGCGTTGTCGGGGAGGAGCCAGACGGCGGGGAAGAGGGTGTAGACGGAGGTGAGGAGGGGGAGGGTGAGCCAGAGGGCGCGGCCGGGGCCGACGCGGCGGGCAAACCAGGTGGAGAGCAGGAGATAGAGGGCGGCGGTGAAGCCGGCGGCGGCGAGCATGAGGGCTTCGCGGGGGGGGTCGAGGGCCCGGACGGGGAGGCTGAGGAGGAGGTGGTAGCCGGGGGTGGTGGCGGACCAGTAGTCGGCGAGGTCGGGGGATGGGAGGTCGGCGGCGATCTTGCGGATGGAGGGCTCGTGGTAGCTGAACTGGTCTGAGGCGGCGCGGCCCTGGGACTGCTCGGGGCTGAAGATGATGGCGGCGGCGATGAGGTAGAGCCCGAGAACGAGGGAGATCCCTGGGATGAGGGAGGACCAACCTCGGGAGCCGAGGGGGGTGGCCGGGGCGGCATGGGTGTAGTTGGGGTTGGGTGGGGTCATGGGTGCGGGGGCATCATGGCAGACGGAGGGGCGGTTGGCACGCACCGGGGGTGGACGAGGGGCGTAGCGGGGTTGTTCGGCGCGGGCTCATCGGTTGGTGGTGAGCGGTCGATAAGCGGGCGGGCTCTAGACTCGGCTCGGCTTTGGATGGGAGTTTGGGCGCGATGACGACGACCGGCGGGGATGTGCCCGCCTCGGAGCTTGGGATCGGTCGGGAGGGGGAGGCGGTGGGTGCGCCGGTTGAGGGTGGGGGGCGGGGTGGGGTGAAGGACTTCGTGCGGCTGGCGCGGCCGCATCAGTGGGCGAAGAGCGTATTTGTGCTGGTGGGGCCGCTGTATCACCTGCAGGATGGGCTGCGGGGGGGGATGGAGGGGCTCGGGCCGTTTTTGTTTCATGCGTTCGTGGCGGCGGGGGTGTTTGCGCTGGCTTCGAGCGGGTGCTATGTGGTCAATGACCTCTTGGATGCGGAGCGGGACCGGGCGCACCCTCGGAAGCGGCATCGGCCGATTGCTTCGGGGCGGGTGAGTGAGCGTGGGGCGATCGGGTTCTGCCTTGGCATGTTCGCGGTGGCGGGGTTGGGGCTGTTGCTGCTGCCGGGTGGGGCGGCGGTGTGGGTGGGCGGGATCGTGGCGGTGTATGTCGCCAATGTGATGGCGTACTCGTTCCGGCTCAAGCATGTGGTGATCGCGGATGTGATGAGCCTGTCGCTGGGGTTTGTGCTGCGGGTGATGGCGGGGTGCGCGGCGGTGGCGGTGACGCCCTCGACCTGGCTTTTGAACGCGACGCTGTTTGTGGCGATGCTCCTGGCGTTTGGCAAGCGGCTTGGGGAGCGGCGGAGCGCGGAGTCGGCGGAGCTGGCGGTGAAGGCGCGGGGGGTGCAGGCGATCTACTCGGATTCGCTCCTACGGATGCTGGTGGTGGTGTCGGCGGTGGCGTCGCTCCTGACCTACGCGGGGTATGTGCAGGCGCGGGAGGGGGACTACGCGGTGGGGGGCTTGAACCTGCTCTGGTTCACGCTGTTGCCGGCGATGTACGCGATGCTGCGGGCGATCACGCTCTTGGAGCGGGGTCGGTACGACGATCCGACGGAGCTGGCGATTCATGACCGCCCGTTCCAGGTGGCGGCGGCGGCGTTTGGGTTGTCGACGGCGGGGCTGGTGGTGGCGCGGGTTGTGGGGGTGATTGGGCCGGTGGTGGAGGGTGGGGTTGGGGCGGGGTAGAGGGGGTCGGGTTTCGTGGCCTTGGCACGCGGGCGTTTGGTTGTGGTTGGTTGGCCAGCCTGCTCGCTCACGCTCGGGGCTCCATGGGTGGCGGTGGCTTGGATGAAAGTACTGGGTTGGGATGACTCCGAAGATGATTTGCGAACCACTTGAACAGGGTGGTTGATTGGCGACATGTGGGTTCAGAGTGGTGTTCGCGCGGGTGTTGGGGCGATTTCGAACATGAACGGGGCGCCATCTGTAGTAGTCTGTTGTGCCCGGGTTTCGGTGCGTCGGGAGGACGGCCGGGAGTTGGGCGACCCCTTTGCGATCGGGCTGGATGGCCCGGTGAAACGGGCCGGGCGGTTTTCCGCGAACAGCGGGGAGTCGTGTTTCGGCGGGCGAATGCGTCCGTCGGTGCCGGGCTGGGGTGTGGGCGGCGTCCGGTGAGAGCCGGGGCGGCGTGGATGTCGGAATTGAACTTGGATCAGGAGTGCACCATGCAGACGAGTGATTGGCGGACGGGTCGGTCCATGCTTGCGGCGGCGTTGGTTGCTGCGGCGGGTGGGCTGGCGACGGTGGCGTCGGCGGCGAGCGAGCCGACGGTGGCGAGCCGTGATGTGGTTCTGACGGCGACGGACGCCCAAGGCAACACGGTCGAGGTGGACCCTGAGGCTTTGAACATCGACATCGGGGCGATCCGCGGGATGATGGGCGGCGGGGCGTCTCGGGGCGGGGGCGACGGGCTTCCGAGCTGGAAGGATGTCTCCGAGGGCTTCGAGCGGGTCGTGTCGAGCACCGATGGCTCGGGCTTTTACGATGTGTGGGTGAACAACGAGACGAACGAGGTGCTCGCGGAGCTGCCGCGTGGCTTCGAGCGTCAGAAGCACTTCTTCGCGATGACGGTGGCGGGCGGCGAGACCTTCGCGGGTCTGCAGGCCGGCGACCTGTATGTGTACTGGAAGAAGTACGGCAAGGACCGCCTGGCGCTGGTGACGCCGCAGGTGAGCGTGCGGAGCTCGGGCGACCAGGAGAGCCGCGACTCGGTGGAGATGATCTTCACGGACCGGGTGATCACGGATGTGCCGATCAAGGCGAAGGGCCCGAGCGGCCAGCCGGTGATCGACATGAACGACCTCCTGGTCGGGAACGCGCGGACCTTCTTTGGTGGGGCCGCGGCGGGGCTGAACCAGCGGCTGGTCGAGGTGAAGAAGGCGAAAGCCTTCCCGCAGAACATCGAGCTCGCGTTCAACGCGCCGACGGCGGGCGGGACGCTGAAGACCTTCCACTACTCGATCAGTTTGATCGAGGGGACGCCGGGGTTCCGGCCTCGCGAGGCGGACCAGCGGCTGGGGTACTTCACGACGACTTACCGCGACCTGGGCAAGTTTGACCGGGACGAGGTGAACAAGCGGTACATCAACCGCTGGCACCTGGAGAAGGCGGACCCGAAGCTGAAGATGAGCCCGCCCAAGGAGCCCATCGTTTATTATGTTGAGCACACGGTGCCGGTGCGGTATCGCCGGTGGGTGCGCGAGGGTGTGGAGTACTGGAACGAGGCGTACCGGAAGATCGGCATTGATGGCGCGATCGAGGTGCGGTTCCAGGATGCGAAGACCGGCCAGCACATGGAGAAGGACCCGGAGGATGTGCGGTACAACTTCATCCGCTGGCTGAGCAACGACATCGCGACGGCGATCGGGCCGAGCCGGGTGAACCCGATGACGGGCGAGATCCTGGACGCGGATGTGGTGCTGACGGACGGATGGATCCGCGTCTTCGAGTACCGCTGGAACGACCTGATCCCTGATGTGACGATGGACGGGATGAGCCCGGAGACGCTGGCGTGGCTCGAGTCGAACCCGAGCTGGGACCCGCGGGTGCGTTCGGCGAACCCGGCCGAGCGTCGCCGGCTGATCGAGCAGAAGAAGCTGCGTCGCGGGATCGAGCGGTTTGGCGGGCACGCGGCTGCTGCCGTTGACGCGACGCTGATCGGCGACGATGAGTACGACGGCCTTGCCGGGCGTGTGAGCCAGGTGTCGGGCATGTGCCTGATGGCCAAGGGCAAGGCGATGGACATGTCGCTGATGCGGGCGCACTTCCAGGCGTTGGGGGCGATCGCTCCCTTGGTCGCGGCTGGCCAGTTTGATGAGGAAGTGGATCCCGAGGATCTGCCGCCGGAGATGGTGGAGCTGCTGAAGAAGCAGCTGGAGGAGAACCCGGAGCTGGCGGAGTACATCCCGGCGCAGTATCGCGACGCGATCATGAAGATGATCGACGAGGACAAGGAGCCGGAGGCCGAGGAGCCGAAGGACGAGGACGAGACCGAAACAGCGAAGAAGCCGAAGAAGGAGAAGGGCGAGACGCCCGGCGACCTGATCGACGGCGTGCCGGAGTCGTTCGTCGGCCCGGCTCTGGCTGAGTTGGTGGCGCACGAGGTGGGCCACACGCTGGGTCTGCGTCACAACTTCAAGGGCTCGAGCGCGTACTCGCTGGCGGAGATCAACTCCGAGGAGTTCAAGGGCAAGAAGCCCTGGTCGACCTCGGTGATGGACTACAACGGCGTGAACATCCGGATGCCCGGTGATGACGATGTCTTTGGCTCGGTGCAGGGCGACTTCAGCTCGGCGAACATCGGGCCGTACGACTTTTGGGTGATCGAGTACGGGTACGGCTTCGGCAACCTCGATAAGGTGCTGGAGCGCGTGGCGGAGCCCGAGCTGCAGTACGCGACGGACGAGGACACCTGGGGGCCGGACCCCCTGGCTCGTCGGTACGACCTTTCGTCGAACCCCCTCGAGTGGAGCAAGAACCAGATCGAGCTTGCGAAGACGATCCGCGAGTCGATCATGAAGACCTTCGTTGAGGACGGGGACAGCTGGTCGCGGGCTCGGCAGGGCTACTTGCTGGCGCTCGGTCAGCACACTCGTGCGGTGAGCACGATGACGAACTGGATCGGCGGGGCGCATGTGTACCGGGACAAGAAGGGCGACCCGAACGGTCGGGCGCCGATCGAGCCGGTGGCCGCCGAGAAGCAGCGCGAGGCGTTGAGCTTCGCGATCGAGAACACCTTCTACGACGATGCGTTCGGCCTGAACCCCGAGCTTCTCCGCCACATGACGGTGGACAAGTGGTGGGACGAGCAGAGCTTCCAGAGCATTTTCGATGAGCCGACCTTCGAGATCAACGATCGGATCCTGTCGATCCAGGCGGCGGTGCTGACGCAGATCATGAACCCGACGACGATGCGTCGGGTGTATGACAACGAGTCGTTCGTGCCGGCGGACCAGGACGCGCTGACGCTGCCCGAGGTGTTCGAGACGGTGACCTCGTCGATCTTCAGCGAGCTGGACGATCCGTCGAGCCGTGCGTCGACGGATCGGGAGCCGATGATCTCGAGCCTGCGGCGGAACCTGCAGCGCGAGTACATCGAGCGTCTGATCGACCTGACGCGGCCCGGGACCTCGTTCGGGGCGGCGGAGAAGCCGGTGGCTCAGCTCTCGAACATGCACCTGCGTGACATCCACGGCAAGGTGAAGGGCATCCTGTCGAAGAACGGGCGGAAGATCGACGCGTACACGCGGGCTCACCTCGAGGAGACCGAGCAGCGGATCGCCCGGGCGCTCGACGCGGTGGACCTGTTCAACACCGACGACATCGGCGGGAGCGGGACGATCAACCTGATCCTGGGTCAGGACGGGTCGTTCGAGCGTTCGGACCGGTAAGCGGTCGCCGCGACACCTGAGATTGCGAGGGGCGGTCCCGCGTGGGGCCGCCCCTTTTCTTTTTGGCGGGTGGGGCTATTCTCGCGGGCGATGGCGAAGGTTCGCTCGAAGCCGGTTGTTCGTCTGCTGCACCACATGGCGCGGTCGGGGGGGACCCTGATCAGCCGGTGCCTGGGGTCGATGGATGGGGTGTGTCTGTTCAGCGAGATCCACCCGGCGGGGGCGACGACGATCCAGCCGGCGCGGTTCCGGATCAGCCCGCTTCGGCAGGCTGTGGAGTGGCACGGGCTGTTTACGCAGGATGAGTTGAAGCGGCTCGGGCAGCGGAAGCTGACCTTTCAGCAGCTGATGTACATGATCGAGCAGAAGGTGAGCGCGCGGGGGAAGGCGCTCTTGGTGCGGGATTGGTCGCACCTCGATTGGATCGGGCTGCCGTTCTGCCGGCCTGGCTTCGGGTCGCCCTTGGCGGCGTGCTTCGCGGGGTACGAGGTGAAGCGGTTCTGCACGGTGCGGCACCCGATCGATCAGTGGCTGAGCCTGATGAAGCTGCCGTTGGTGGCGCAGTCGGGGCTGACGGTGGAGCAGTATCTCGAGGGGATGCTGCGGTTCAGCGAGCTGTGCGCCGAGATCGGGTTTGTGCGGTACGAGGACCTGACGCGGGCACCGGATGAGCACTTGCAAACGATCTGCGGTGCACTCGCGATCGAGTTCGACGCCGGGTACGCGGAGCGGTGGTCGGGCTACACCAAGGTGACGGGGGACACGAACTTCAGCCGGGGTGGGGCGGAGCGGATCCGGCCGCTTGAGCGGCGGCCGGCGCCGGAGGGGCTGGTGGAGCGGTTTCGCGCGGATGAGCGGTACCAGCGGATCAAGGACTTGCTGGGGTACGAGGCGGACTAGGTGAGCAGGGCGTCGGCGCGGTCGGGGTGCTTGCCGGCGAGGGGCGGGTCGGGGCGGACCCAGTCGGGGTCGGTGTCGTAGCCGAAGCGGTGCATGACATCGCCGGCGGTCTCGCGGAGGAGATCGAAGTCCTCGGGGCGGAAGACCTCGCTCGGCTTCGGCGTGCGGGTGGTGGGGCCGGCGAGGTTGGTGGACTCGTAGCGGCCGGTGAGCCTCGTGAGGAGCTTGCTTCGGACGCCTCGGACGCGGCGGGGGAGCAGGGGCTTGCGGAGACGGAGGCGTCGCTCGGTCCATGCGGCAACGCGTCGCAGGATTTGCTCGGGGTCGTCGGTGAGGTCCTCGTAGCGGATGGTGAGGACGGCGTCCTTGCGTGACCATCGGCGTGCGTGGGCGGCCCAGCGTTCGACGCGGGTGCGGTGGCGGCCGGCGGGCTCTCGGAGGAAGGTCGCGAAGTCTCCGGTTTCGGGGCCACGCCAAGAGTGCATCCAGGCGAAGTAGCTGCACAGGACGCGGACGGGATCGCGGACGATGTAGATCTTGGCGCTGTCTTCGACGACCTCGGCGACGGCGGGCTTGGCGTCGGGCTTGATCTCGTGCAGGTCGGGCTCGGCGTGGGTCTTGAGGGGGAGCGCGGGGGCGCGGGCGAGGGCACGCTCGGCCTCGGCCTCGGTGATGGGGCGGTGGGCGTCCTTGAAGAAGCGGTCGAGCGAGAGGTAGGCGTTGTGCGGGGACTCCAGCGGCTTCATGCTGACGCTGCACGCGGGGAAGTGGCGGCGGAGCAGGTCGATGGTGAGGTGGGTGCCGCTGCGCTCGTGGGAGGCGACGAGTATGGGGGTGCCGGCTGCGTGGGCGATCATGCGGTCTTCCCTTCCGCTGCGCCGCCCGGTGTGTTCGCGTGTGGCTCAGCTGGGCGGCAGTCCTCTGTTCTTCCTCTGGATCTCGTGCACCTTGAGCACGATCATCTGCTCGTACATGGCCTGCAGGAGGCAGTACGCGAAGCCCGCGCGGCCGTCGAGGACGCCGAGCTTGAGGAAGTACATGTAAAGGAACTTCGTGACCGCGCGGGCCGGGATGCGAAAGCTGAGGTTCTTCAGCTCGAGCCGGCGGGTGTTGCGGTCACCCGACAGCAGGTTACCCCATTTGACGGGTCGATCCGCCAGGGCTTTCACCGTTTCTACGGCTTCGTAGGAGGAATATCGGTTGTGGCGCTCGATCCACTCGCGCAGGCCCTTCGAGAAGTTGTAGTGGATGAACATCTCGCGGAGGTAGCCGATCTCACCGTCGACAACGGGCGCGGGGTTGGCGAGGCGCTCGAAGCGGATCTTTGGGGGTTGAAAGAACCGCATGATGTTGCCCGGGGGCATGGCGTGCCTGAGCCAGCGGCCGCGGAAGTAGTTCTTGCGGCCGCAGTAGTAGGCGACGGGGTCGTTCTTCTCGGCGGACTTGTCGCCGCGTTCCCAGGCGTCGGCGATGGCGTCGATCTCGGCGCGGAGCTCTGGGGTCATGCGTTCGTCGGCGTCGAGGTAGAAGACCCAGCGGTGCTTGAAGTCGATGTGCTCCATGGCCCAGTTCTGGTGCGGGCCGCGTCCGTCGAAGGGTCGCTCGAACCAGCGGGCACCGGCGGCCTCGGCGATGGCTCGGGTGTTATCGGTGGAGAGCGAGTCGAGGACGACGATGTCGTCGGCATAGCTGACGGACTCGAGGAGGCCTGGGAGGTTGTCCTCTTCGTTGAGGGTCTGGATGAAGATGGAGACGGGCATGGAGGAGAAGATAGCCACTCAGCCGGCCAAATACTCCGCCCGTGGCATCAAGGGACACTGAGTGTGCGGCCGATTTCCTTGTCCAGTCGGATCCGAAGCTCCCGGACCTCCGGTCCGTAACCCGCGCGCCGACCGATCACCTCGCGATGCGAAGCGCGGGGCACGCCGAGCTCAATGCAGCGCTCAACGATAGCACAACGCATCTCCAGCGTGTCGTCGGCCGGAAGTACCCAGGCCAAGACACTCCAAGCTTCGTCGTCGCGCCCTGCGTGCAGAAGCCCCGCGTGCAGACCGGACATCTCGCGCCGGAACTCGTTCACAACATCGGAGACTGTTTCGGCGGTGATCTTGCCGTCGGCCTCATCCACATGTTCTTGAACAAACCGTTTGATGAACACCGCCCGTTCGACCTCTGCAAGCGGGGCGGGCACGAGAGTGCCCAGAAGGTCCCATCGCTCGGCTTCACCGACAGCCCTCGAGATCATGCTCCACTGCATATCGCGCACCGGGCTTATCTTTCCGCTCGCGGCGAGGACCTCTGCCCAAGCAACCACAGGCTGCGGATCCTTGAGCACAACCGTGTTCAACTGGAGCCATATCCCCCTCTCCCGCTGCGTGATTGCATCCTCCGCCAGACTGCCCGACAAACGATCGCGCAGGACGGTGAAGAGTTCGCGAGCGGGCGCATGCAGTGTGGCGAGTTCTTCGAACATTGGTAACGCACTCACATGTATGAGTTCCGCGTTGTTCAGGAGCCAGAGGCACTCCTGTGTCGCACCCTCCAAGTCCCCTTCGCGCCAGAGCCTTATGGCGTTCTCCCGCTTTGACTTCGCGAGCCACGGATCTGGACGACCTCCGAAGTCATTCCGACCGGCATCGCCTGGAGCAACATTCTTGAGTTCTTGCAACCACTCAAGCAGTGTTGGGGCCTCGCGATACCCGATGACTCTGCCCAGTTCCTGTTCGCCGTGGAACACGATCACGGTTGGCATCGCGCCGATCTTGAGTTCGCGAGCAAGGTCTTCTTGGTCGTCTACATCGACCGCCACGCTTACTGCGTTCTCTGTCAGCCACGCCCGCACACGAGAATCCGCGAAGGTTGTTCGGTCCATCCGATGACAGGGCTCGCACCACACAGCGGTGCCCTTGACGAACAGAAGCTTGCCCTGCTCGGCGGCGGCGGCGAGGGCCTCGGCGTAGGGCTGGTCGGTGAAGAAGTCGGGCTCGGCGTGGGCCGCTGACACGAGGGTGAGCAGGGCGGCGAGGGCGAGGGCGATGGGGCGCATGGGGACCTCCGTTCGGTCAGGGTACCGGACGGTGGGTGATCGGCCAAGGCAATTCGTGCCCTCGCGTGGGACCGCGGGCGGGCGTGCATGCGACGGTCACCGGTGGCGGGTCAACCTTCATGGTCCTCGAAGACGCGCTCCAGTGCGGTGATCGCCTCGCGCAGCCGCTCGCCGGCCGGGGTGAGGCGGTACTCGACGCGCGGCGGGACTTCGGCGAAGACCTCGCGTTCGACGAGGCCGTAGCCCTCGAGCATGCGGAGCCGCTCGGTGAGGACCTTGTCGGTCAGGCCCGGTCGTGCGCGCTTGATCTCGCTGGGTCGGGCCGGTCCGGAGCTGAGCGCATCGACCACGCCGAGGGCCCACTTGCACTTGAGCACATCGGAGACGCGGTGGAACGCTTCGTCGCGTTCGATCGGACACGGGCTTTGGGCGTCGTTGTTCATGCTTTCCGAATTGATCGTATCGCACATCTTCGGCGAGGCGACCTTCGAGGGAATCCGGGGCGTTCGGCGGTGCATCGTGCTGTGTCGCGGGCCGAGGGGGCTCGCCGGAAACCTGTCGAAGTTGAGGAGACACGATGCGACACGCGACCTGTCTGATTGGGATGACGACGCTGCTGGTTGTGGGGTGCGCCGGGGCGGCAACCACGCAGCCCGGGCGGAACACTGCGCCGCGGCCCGCGGGCTACAGCTACGGGGAGCGCTCGGTGCCGCGGGCGCCGATCTCGCTCGCGGAGTTGGACGAGATCAAGGCCTCGCTGCTGATGACGGAGGATGACCTCGCGGCGCTGCGCCAGTCGCGGGCCGTGCTGGCGCCGCATGTCGAGGAGCTCGTCGGCGTGTGGTACGGGTTCGTCGGGAGCAATCCGCACCTGCTCGCGTCCTTCTCGAACGAGGCGGGCGAGCCCGACGCGGAGTATCTGGCGCGGGTGCGGGCCCGGTTCGAGCGGTGGGTGCTCGACACGGCGCGGGCCGATTATGACCAGGCGTGGCTGGACTACCAGTTCGAGATCGGGCGTCGCCACCACCGCGCTCGCAAGAACGAGACGGACGGCGCGGACGCGGTGGATCACATCGAGTTCCGTCACCTCGTGGCGCTGACGATCCCGATCACGACGACCATCCACCCGTTCCTGGAGCGCGGCGGGCACAGCCCGGCGGAGGTGGACGCGATGCACGCGGCGTGGGTGAAGAGCGTGCTGCTGCAGAGCATCCTGTGGAGTTACCCGTATGTGAAGCCGGGCGACTTCTGAGTATCACCATTCAGCCAGTAAGGAGAGTTTCCATGAAGAAGGCCGTGTTCTTTCACGCCGGGTGTCCCGTGTGCGTTGACGCCGAGCGCACTGTTGCCGAGGCGCTCGACCGGTCGTCGTATGAGGTGGAGATGGTCCACCTGGGCGAGGCGCGGGGCCGCATCGGCGACGCCGAGGCCGCCGGCGTGCAGTCCGTCCCGGCGCTCGTGATCGATGGCCGGGCGTACCACATCAACTTTGGCGCTTCGCTGGAGGCGGTGAAGGGCTGAGTCGATCTCGCGGTCGTTGATCGCCAACACGGGCCGGAGACGGCCCGTGTTTGCGTGCGCTCACATCCGCGCCTCGGGATCGCCGCGGTGTTCGCGGAACCAGGCGATGGTGCGGTTGAGGCCTTCTTCGAAGCCGACCTTGGCGTGCCAGTTCATGAGGTCCTTGGCGCGCTGGACATCGAGGCAGCGGCGGGGCTGGCCGTCGGGCTTGGTGGCGTCCCAGCGGATCTTGTCCTCGATGGTCTCCTCGTCGGCGAAGCCGGTGAGCTTGGCGATGAGGTGGATGAGGTCGCGGATGGTGATCTCGAAGTTGGTGCCGAGGTTGATGGGTGTGGGGTCGCCCATGGTTTCGGCGGCGGTGAGGATGCCGTCGGCGGCGTCTTCGACGAAGAGGAACTCTCGGCTGGCGCTGCCGGTGCCCCAGACTTCGATGTAGCCCTGGCCGGCGTCCTTGGCCTCGATGCACTTTCGGATGAGGGCGGGGATGACATGGCTGGAGTGGAGGTTGAAGTTGTCCCACGGGCCGTAGAGGTTGACGGGGAGGACATAGGTGGACTTCATGTTGTATTGGAGCTTGTAGGCGTCGAGCATCTGCCAGGCGGCTTTCTTGGCGACGCCGTAGGGGGCGTTGGTGACCTCGGGGTAGCCGTTCCAGAGGTTCTCTTCTTTGAAGGGGACGGGGGTGAGGTTCGGGTAGGCGCAGATGGTGCCGGTCTGGACGAACTGGGCGCCGCGGTCGGCGAAGCCGTCCTTGCGGGCTTCTTCGATGAGGTGCAGGGCCATGGCCATGTTGGCGAAGAAGTAGCGGCCCGGGTTCTCGCGGTTAGCGCCGATGCCGCCGACCTCCGCGGCGAGGTGGATGACGCAGTCGACCTTGTGGCCCGGGAAGGCCTCGGCGTAGAGGCGGCGGCAGGCGTCGGCCTCGGTGAGGTCGAAGTCCTTGGAGCGCGGGACGAAGAGGCGGTCGGGCGTGACGCCGCGGGCGTGGAGGCCCTCAATGACATGACGGCCGAGGAATCCGGATCCGCCGGTGACCACGACCCGTGCGGTGGACCAATCGACCTGCTTCGTCATCGCGTGCTCCCTCGAAGGTTTGCGTCGGTTCGGCAGAACCGGGCTGGGGTGGCGATGATACGGCTCGGGGGGTGGGTCTTCGAGGAGCGTTCGTGGGCGATGGGCGGCGAGAGAACGGGGGCGGGGGGCGGGGCCGGTGGGGGCGGTGGGGGCGGTGGCTCGGGGCCGTTTCGCGGGTGGCCGCTCGGCTCGCGGCGTTCTCGGGCGTTGTGGGGGTCGTGGCGTGGCTGGCGGGGCTGGTGCTGAACGATCGGTTTGTGTGGAGCCAGTGGCTGTGGTGGCTGCCGACCGTGGTGGTCGCGGGCGGCGCGTGGGCGGCGGTTGGGGTGAGCCGGGCGTTCTCGAAGCGGGGCGGGCGGCGGACGCGGCGGGCGGCGATGGTGGCGGCGGGGATCGCGACGGTGTGGGTAGGCGTGGAGATGCGGCCCTGGAATCTCTTCGCGAGACCCGAGCCGGCGCCGGGGATGATGGCGGGCGGGGCGATGAGCGTGGCGTACTGGAACCTGGCGGCGGCGAGCGCGGCGCCGGCGATCCCGATGATCGAGCGGTTGGACGCGGATGTGCTGATCATCGCGAACGCGGGTTCCGGCGATCGGGGGGCGTTCAGCCGGGCGCTGAAGGATCGGTATGGCGGGGACGCCGATGATCCGCGCGCGTATATCGCGCAGGTGGGATGGACGACCGTCGCGTCGCGTTTCCCGATCGTGGGGACGGGGCGGGTGGCGCTGTCGGATTTCGAGACGGCATGGGCGTGGAACAACCAGCAGAGCGTGATGTCGGGTGTGTCGTTCGTGGAGCTCGCGACGGGGGAGCTCTTGGGCGAGGGGTACGAGGCCGAGGCTCAGATCACGACGGTGTGGGTCGTGGACTTGCCGAGCAGCCCGCGGCTGCACCGCGTGCGGATGCTGCGGGGGATGGCGGGGGACCTTGCGAACTGGGACAAGCGGGTGACGGCGGTCGATGAGATCGGGCGGTGGGTATCACGCGTGGATGAGGGCCGGGAGGGTTTCCCGCACGCCGATCTGATCGTGGGTGATTTCAATACGCCGCGGGGGTCGGGGTCGCTGCGCGAGTTGGTGGGGGATCGCGTTGATCTGCACGCGGCGGCGGGCGTGGGGCTGGACGCGACCTTCCTGCGGCCGGTGCCGGTGTGGGCGATCGATCTTGCGTTCTTTGATAGGCGGACGGTGCTGCCGGTGTCGTTCGAGGCGGTGGAGACGGGGTACGGGTATCACCGGGCGATCCGGGCGGAGGTGCGGCCTGTGATCAGCTCGCCGCCGGCTTCTCCACCACGAACTTCCGCTCCGTCCACAGGTTCTCGATCCGGTCCATGAAGCCGCCGTCGCGGGGGAGGTCGAGCCCGCAGCCGATGAGGAGGTCGACCATCCCGCGGAAGTCGGCGAGGGCGATGTGCTCGCGGCCGACGCGGGGGGGCGACTGGTTCGTGCCGGCCTGCACGGCGGCGAGGTCGGCCATGTTGTGGTAGTTGCCGAGGGGCAGGCAGACGCAGGTGGCCTCGTAGCCGTAGCAGCAGAAGACGCTGGCCTCGCACGCGCCGCCCGGCATGAGCTTGCGCTGCCAGCGCCAGGCGAGCTTCGCGTCCTTCTCGATCGCGAGGGGGTGGGCGCTCTTGCCCGCGAGGCGCTCGGCGACCTTCGCGACGGCCCCGGTCAGGCTCGGGCTGAAGACGCTGACGCGGTCGCCCACGCGGACGATGGGCCCGCCGCCGATGGGGCTGTCCGACGGGAAGCTGCGGCTGGTTTCGAGGGCGATGACGCGGCTCGACTTTGGCATGAACCCGTCGCGGCTCGCGCCGATGGCGCCGACGAAGCCGATCTCCTCGGCCCGGGTGAGGAGGACGCGGACATCGGGGACTGATTCGCCCGAGGCCTTCGCGAGGCGGAGTTCGTCGAGGGCGCAGAGGGCCGCGACGAGCGCGGCGAGGTCGTCGCAGGCGTTGGTGAAGAACACCTCGCACTCGCCGGCGCCGCCGTCCATCGTTTCGACGGAGGGCTCGGGGAGGTGCCAGGTGGCGACGGTGCCGATCGCGATCTCCGCGTCGTCCTCGAGTTCGCACACCCAGCTCTTGAAGGGCTCGGAGAGGTCGCCGCGACCCGTGATGGTGCCCTTGACGGTTCGGCCATCGGCGAGGTGCAGCACGACGCCGGCGTCCTCGAAGTAGGCGTCCATCACCCCGCCGCGGAAGGCGAGCTCGACGACGGAAGGGGCGATGATCCGCTCGACGACGAACGCCGGGTGATCCATGTGGGCGGTGAAGTACACCGGGGCGTCGGTGTCGTCGCCGAGCGAGAGCTCGATGTTGCCGTGCGGGTCGTCGCGGCGGGTGATGCCGTCACGCGTTTCGAGCCAGCGGTCGATCCATGCGACGATGGCGCCCTCATGCCCCGCGGCGGTGGGCAGGACGGTGACCTCGCGGAGCCATTGCTCGTGCTGAGAACGCCGATCGGCGGGGATATCGTGCATGCCGCGAGTCTATGGCCCTTGGCCGTCCGCGCGAAGCTCTGCCGGAGACTCCCGTCTTGACGACGGCGAGCCCAGCACCGTCCCGCGCGGAGCCCGGCGCATCCATGAGACCCTGAACGCGTCGCCGGGTCGCGCGGCCCATCCGGTACCGGGCCCGCCAGTTCTCCCTCTTCTCCGCCTCGCCACTCCTCCCGGCCGGCCGACGCCGCTAACTGCGGCGGCGGCGGCAGACACAGAGACCCGCGGCGGCCAGCAGCGCCCCCGCCCCCGGCGCGGGCACGCTGTAGAGGAACTCGACGCGGAAGTCCGCCGGGGCGTTCACCGCGAAGAGCGGGCTCGTCGGGTTCCCAGCAGCGTCGCGCTGGATGAACGGGTCACCTGGCGTCACTTCATAGAAGGTCAGGTAGTCGTATTCGCCCCCGACGATCAGGCCGTTCTGGACGGTCACGATGTCTCCCACGCCGAGCCCGATGCCCCCATCCGGCAGCGTGTTCCCGTCATAGGCCACGGCGTAGGTGCCGTCGAGGCCGCCATCGACGGATCCGAAGAACGCGAGAAGGTCCCTGTCGTTGATAACGAACTTGTTCTTCTTCAATGTGCTCAGATCGGTTTCGACTTCGACGCCATTGGCGTTGTTCCAAGAAATCGTGGCACTCTTGTTCGTCCCGAAGTCGAAGTTCTTGTACTTGCTGGCGGCGATGTTCAGGTCATCGGTCGCGTCGCCGCGTTGAAGCACGATCGTCTTGTCGCCGGTGTTCTTCTCTCCGGAGAAGAAGATCAAGTCCGTCAGGGTCGCCGGCTTGTCGGCCCAGTTCTCGATCTTGATCACGCCGCCGTACGCCGATCCGGCGAGGCCCAGCACGCAGAGTCCGAACACAACAGGTTTCATGATGTTCCCCTTTAGCCGTGCGCGTCCCGATGAACGCGCCTGCACTATCGAGCATGACACGCCCATGCGCGCTGGCCACTGCTTCTGGACAACACCGCGCAAAAGGTTGCGACGGCGCAGCAAAGCACCCCAAGCGTGCTAGCCGCTCGGGGTGCTTTGGTGACTCGTTCGCGAATTTGCGTCGGGGACTTACCGCCCGCGCGTCCTCACCTTGCCCCGGATCTTCTTCCGCGGGGCCTTGCTGGGCACCACGCCGCCCGGGAACTTCTCGGCGAGCGTCTTTTCGTCGAGCTTGTCGGCCGCGGGAAGCTCGTCCGCCGCGAAGCGGTTCTTGCTTTCCTTGGTCGGGACGCCCTCGACGATGTACTGGCCGGGCTTGGCCTCGGGGCGCCAGCCCTCGGGCTTCTCGCCCTCTTCGAACTCGGGGTACTCGCGGACCGGGATCTCGGCGTTGATCAGGAGCTCGATCTGCGTGAGCAGGCCGCCCTGCTCGGGCGTGACGATGCTCCACGCGTGGCCCTCGCGCCCGGCGCGCGCGGTGCGCCCGATGCGATGGACATAGAGGTCCGGGTCCTCGGGCAGGTCGTAGTTGACGACATGGGTGATGCCGTCGACATCAAGCCCGCGGGCGGCGAGGTCGCTCGCGACGAGGACATTGAGCGAGCCGTGGCGGAAGTGCCGCATGGTCTCGTTGCGCTTGCCCTGGGTGAGGTCGCCGTGCAGGCCGTGGGCCTCGATGCCCTGCTTGCTGAGGTAGCGGACGACATCGTCGACAGTGCGCTTCATGCGGCAGAAGACGATGGTGAGGTCGGGCTCCTCGTGGGTGAGCAGGTGGGCGAGCATCCGCTTCTTGTCCCAGGGCTGCACGCTGACATGGTGCTGCTTGACCATCTCGACCGTGAGCGAGCCGCTGGTGACGGTGAGCCTTTCGGCGTCGACCATGTGCTTGCGGGCGAGGCGCTCGATCTCCTCGCTGAGCGTGGCGCTCACGAAGATGGTCTGACGCTCCTTGGGGCACAGGTTCAGGATCTTCTTGATGTCCTCGCGGAAGCCGATGTCGAACATGCGGTCGACCTCGTCGAGGACGGCGAACCGCACATCGTTCAGCGGCAGCAGGCGGCGGGCGTTCATGTCCATGATGCGCCCGGGGGTGCCGACGATGATCTCGGGGCCCTTCTCGAGCTTCTTGGCCTGCGTGTGGATCTTCTGGCCGCCGTAGATGGCGACGGTCTTGATCCCGGTGCGCTTGCCGAGGTGCTCGAGGTCGTCTCGGATCTGGAGCGCGAGCTCGCGCGTCGGCGCGAGGATCAGCGCCTGCAGCGGCTCGCCCTTGGTGACCATCTGCAGGATCGGCAGGCCGAAGCTCGCGGTCTTGCCCGAGCCGGTCTTCGCCTGACCGAGGATGTCCTTGCCGGTCAGCGCGAGCGGGATGAGCTCGCCCTGGATCTTCGTCGGGTGCTCCCAGCCGGCCTCGGCGAGGGTCTCGCAGAGCTCGTCGTCCAGGCCGAGGTCCTTGAAGCCCTTCTCGGTGTTGAAGACATGCTGGCGGGCTTCCTCGCTCACCGGGTTCACGGCGACGAGCTTGCGGCGCGAGCGGTCCTCTTCGGGGTCCTCGTCGTCGAAGTCCTCGACGGGGGCCGCCTCGACCTTGGCCTCGCCCTCGGTCTTCTTCTTGCGACGCCGGCGGCGCTTCTTCTTCTTCTTGATGGGCTCGCCGTCCGGGCCGAGGGTCACTTCACCCTCGGATTCCGGCGCAGCAACCTCGTCCGAGTGCTCGCGCACTTCCGCATCCGTCGCATGATCAGTCACTTCGCTGCCTCGTCCGTCGTGGTCAACAACCCGGGCCGGGGCACGACCTTGTCGGTCGGCCTCCTCAACCCCTCAGGGCCGGCCCCGATTCGACGCGACGGGGCCCTCCGAAACCGCCGAGCCCCCGGGCTCGGCATGGGAACGATAGGCCGGACCCGAACCGGATGCGGACCCCGCGCTCCCCTGAGGGCCCTCCGCCGGGCCCGGCGCGTGGTCCGGGGGCACTTTCTGGGCTGTTTGGCTCATACCGCGCTCGATCAGCAGCATGTGCTTCATGAGGGCCCCCGCCGCGCTGGTCGCCGCGGCGAGCCAGCCCGCGCGGCCGTCCCGCCAAGCTCCTTTGAGCACGAGCTGCTTCAGGAACGCCCCCGCGGGACTGGTCGCGAGTTTCCACAGGCTTCCCCGGGTGCCGGTCCGGTCGCCCAGGCTCTTCGCGGCGGTGCGGGCGTGGGCGAGCTGGGCTCCGAGGTGCTCGTCGAAGGTGCGGAAGGAGTCGTGGCGGAGGACGCCGTCGAGATCGACGACCTTCCCAGCCCCGGGTTCGACCATCAGTTGATCGTGCGGGTCGAAGCCCCCCCACTTCGCCCGGCCGTCCTCAACGAGGGCCCGGCGGACCAGCCGCAGGCGCCACTCGGGCTGCCACGCGTGCCGCAGGGGCTCGCCGCGGTACCAGACCACGCGGCGGACGCGGGCCGCGACGACGGCGGGGTCGTCCCGGGTCACCAGGTCGCGGATCGCCCGGGCGAGGTCGGGCAGGACGGGCTCGTCGGAATCGAGGTGCAGGACCCAGTCGAGCCGGGCCTCAACCAGTGCCGCCTGCTTGGTCTTCACATGCCCCTGCCACGCGACATCAATGACGCGGGCCCCCGCCGCCTCGAGAAGGGCCTTGGTGGCGTCGGTGCTGCCCGAGTCCAGCGCGATGATCTCGCCGGCCCAGCCGCGGACGGACTCAACGACGGCGCCGATGGTCTCTTCGTTGTTCTTGCAGACGGTGACCACGCTGAGCGGAAGCGGGGCGTCGGCTGCAACCTTGGGTGGAGACATGCCTTTAGAGTAGGGAACCGATGCCCCTGCCCCCGCCCGCTCATCCCTTGAAGGTCGCCCGCTACGCCCGCTGGGGCGGGTACAGCCCGCGGCAGTGGGCCGTCGCCTTTGCGCGGACAGACTGGTCGAGCGACGCCGAGTGCCTGAAGTCCTCGGGCACGGACGCCGAGCCGGGGCCGGCGGTCTGGCGGGCGACGCTGACGCCGCAGAAGCAGCCGATCGACTGCATCGTGAAGGTGGAACCCGTTTCGGGCGCGGGCGATGCCCTGCGCATCACGCTGGGCCGGTCGCGCTTCCACCGCCAGTGGTCGGGCGCCGAGACGCTGCACGCGGCGGGCGTCCTGACCGGGCGGCCCAAGGCGCTGCTCGTCGGCGGACGGGGGCCCCTCGGCCTGCCGTGGGGACGGGCGGAGGACGACGCGGGCCGGCGCGTGTGCCTCGTGCTCGATGCGCTGCCGGGGCGGAGCGTGCTGGCGCACCTGGCCGATCCGCAGCGCACGATCGCGACGGAGCGCGCCCTCGCCGCGGGGGTTGCCGCCACGCTCGCGGCGTTGCACCGCGGGGGGCTTCGCAATCGCGATCACAAGCCGAGCAACCTGATCGCGGTCCCGGCGCAGACCGCGGATGGCTCGCCGGCGTTCCTCTGCGGCGTCGTGGACACCATGGGCATCTCGAAGGCGCTCCCCGCGCGCCGAGACGACGCGCTGCACCGCATGCTCGCGTCGCTCGTGATCGAGCCCACGGGCATCGGTGCCCCGCCTCGGCCGACGACCGCGATGCGACTCCTGCGCGCGCTCGAAGCCGCGATGCACCCGAAGGGCCGCAAGCGGGCCTCCTGGCGGCGCTTCCGCGACAAGACATGGCGTTCCGTCGCGACGCTTGTCGAGGGCCACGGCGACGCCGCGCCGGTCGATGATCCCCTTCGTTCGGCGTAGATCCACATTTTCCTCACGACATATCGGGATAGCGCACCCCCACGCACGGCCCAGAAACCCCCATCGGCCGGAGCGAGCGGTCATTCACCCGGTCTTCACCCTGTGTTCAGGGTCCGCGCCCATGCTCTCCCTTGAACACCTCGACGGCGTTGAGACGCGAAATGCGGATGCCGTCACGAATCACGCTTGAAAGGAAGACACATGGATCGCACCAACACCACACGCCGACGCAAGCTGCTCATGCCGGCCGGCCTCGTCGCCGCTGCGGGCCTCGCGATGGGCCTCGGCGCCGTCGCCCAGGCGCAGTACGACGACGACCAGTACGCCGAGCACTACGAGTGGGAGCCCGGAACGGGCGTCCATGAGGAAGAGTGGTACGACCCGACCGACTGGTGGGACGACGACTACGGCGAGCGCTACATCGACTACGAAGAGACCGGCTACGACAACTACGGCTATGACGACGACCGCTACGGCGAGCACTACGAGAACGAGCCGGGCTACGGCGTCCACGAGGAAGAGTGGTACGACCCCACCGACTGGTGGGACGACGACTACGGCGAGCGCTACATCGACCGCGAGGAGATGGGCAACAACGACTGGGACGACGACAATGCCTACTACGACAACTACTACAACGACAATGAGAACAATGTCCTGAACGACAACTACAACGAGTACTACCCCAACGGGTACGAGCCGGGTTACTACGACCGGTACTACACCGGCGACAGCTCGGCCAACAACGCGCGGAACCGGTCCAACCAGAACCGGGCCAACCAGAACCGGGCTGATCGCAGCCGGAACAACCAGTTCCGCGACAACCAGTACTACGACGACAACACCTACACCCAGCCCAACAACAACACCGATTACTGGATCGGCGTCTACGAGTACGAGATGCAGCCCCGCAACAACCAGAACCGGAGCAACCAGCGGGCGCAGCGCGACATGAACCGCTCGTCGAACAACGCCCAGCTCCGCGGCGAGATCGACGGCTACAGCCGCGTCAACCTGAACGGGCAGAAGGACCAGCACACGCTCGTCCGCATCCGTCTCGACAGCGGCCGCTCCGCGATCGTGAACCTCGGCCCCAATGTCGAGCTCTCGCGGTTGAACCTCTCGGATGGCGATCGGATCGCCGTCCAGGGCCAGCGCGGCTCGATCGACGGCAACCAGGTCCTGATGGCCAAGCGCGTCCGCGTGGGCGACCAGACCGTCCGCATGAACAACTGGGACCGCGTGAACCAGAACAACCGCGCCCAGGCCCAGCGCGACCAGATGCGCCGGGACCAGATGCGTCGCGACGCGAACCGGGGCATGAACCAGGACCGCTACCAGCGGAGCCAGTACGCCCAGCAGAACCGCCGCGGCAACACGCAGGACCGCGTGCACCCGGACGCCCGCGAGATCCAGCGGATCATCAGCGAGTGGCCCAGCCAGTCGCGCAAGGCCGCCCAGGAGATGCTGAGCAAGTACGGCAAGCCGGCCGGCATCACGCCCATGATGCTCATCTGGACCGACACCGGCCCCTTCACCAAGACCGTCGTCTACAGCGACCCGGTCGACCACAGCTTCCCCGTGCAGCACAAGGATGTGCTCGAGCAGTGCGTCGAGATGGAGGTCCCCGCCGACAAGGCCGATGAACTCGCCAAGTTCGACGGCTCGCTGGTCATCTACCACACCGACGGCACCGTCTCGGCCCGCTGCCACAAGCAGGCCCTGAACATCCTGGCCCTCAACCTCGCCGACAAGATCGTCAACGACGAGATGTCGGTGCAGGAGGCCCGCCAGAAGTTCAAGAAGGACGCCCAGGCCTACATGGACGGCGACAAGCCCGAAATGACCCAGCAGCTCACCTTCAACAACCGGAACCGGTCGGAGCAGTACTCCAGCGCCGCCGGCCAGAACGACTAAGCGCCGCAAGCGCCAACCAAACCTCTTCCCTGCTGCCGTCCTCGATCCGCCGATCGGGGGCGGCTTTCTTCTGCGCCCGCGTCCTGTCACGCTGGCGCGAGCGCGGCAAATGCGCTATTCTGGTCCCAACCCATGACCCGCGCCCCCGCCACCCCGAAACCAACCGCGCCCCCCAAGCGCGCCCCCAGCAAGCGCAGCGGCGCCAAGGGCGTCCGCACGCTCGACGACCCGCGCTGCGAGGTCCATGTCGGCGACTGCCGCGAGGTCCTCGCCAAGCTCACCGATTCCTTCGACCTCGTCTTCGCCGACCCCCCCTTCAACTGGAAGCGCGACTACGACCGCTGGCAAGCGGGCGGAGCCTGGGACGACGCCCAGCCCGAGGCCGACTACCTGAGCTTCACCTACGAGTGGCTCGACCTCGCCGCCGCCCGCCTCGCCGAGCACGGCGCCCTCTGGGTCAACATCCCCGACACCTGGGCCGCCGAGATCGTCGTCCACCTCAAGTCCCGCGGCCTCAAGATGGTCAACTGGTGCGTCTGGCACTACCGCTTCGGCCAGAACACCAAGGCCCGCTTCATCAACTCCAAGGTTCACGCCCTCTACTTCATGAAGGACCCCGCGCACCCCGATCGCCGCTGGAACCCCGAGGAGATCCTCGAGGTCTCCGACCGACGGGCCATCTATGGCGACCCGCGCACCGAATCCAAGAAGGACGGCGTCGAACCGGGCCACCGCGTCCCCATGGATGTCTGGTACGGCCCCTTCTGGGGACGCGTGCAGGGCAAC
The DNA here is from genome assembly GCA_964615815.1 of uncultured Phycisphaeraceae bacterium. Taxonomy (GTDB): domain Bacteria; phylum Planctomycetota; class Phycisphaerae; order Phycisphaerales; family UBA1924; genus DAIQNV01. Next base: position 166,745 of record CAZTQV010000002.1, read on the forward strand.
AACAAGGAACGCCGCCACAAGCACGACAACCAGCTCCCCGAGGTCTACCTGGGCCGCGTCGTCAGCGCGTGCTCGAATCCGGGCGACCTCGTGCTCGATCCCTTCCTGGGCTCGGGCACCACCGGCGTCGTCGCCCGCGCCCTGGGCCGCCGCTTTGTCGGCATTGACTACGCCGACCTCAACGCCCGCCACGCCTTCGACCGCATCAAGGCCGGCCCCGCCCGCACCGTCGACGAACTCAAGGGCCAGCTCAAGGGCCAGTCGACCGCGATCCACCCGAGGCGGCGCAAGCCGATCGCTGAGTCCGATTGAGGTCTACCGGCCACCGCCGCGCGCGAGCCAAAGCAAAGCGAGGGCGACGCCGACGATCGGCAGCACATTCCGCCAGGGACCGCCGCCGAAGGCTAACCAGATGAACAGGAAGACCACGACAACCGAAAGCAACACGGTCCAAACGGTGCCGCCGAGCACCAGCAGCAGAGCGTGCTTGAATGGTCCGCGATGCGGTGGGCGCTCGTAGGGTCGACGCCGCGATCCGGGGTGTGCTTCTTGTGAAGCTCGCGCTGAACGCATCTGAGCTCGATTCGCAAGCAGGGACGGAGCGGTTCGATGCCCGAGATCGTAACGGCTGACCCTGCCGGCCCCCTCCTCCGCATCAAGGCCGTCCCCGGCGCGAAACGCGACCAGATCGCAGGCCCCCTGGGCGACCGCCTCAAGGTCCGCGTCGCCGCCCCGCCCGAGGGGGGCAAGGCCAACGCCGCGATCTGTGCGCTGATCGCCAAGGCCCTCGACCTCAAGCCGAGCGCCGTCACGCTCATCGCCGGCCACACCAACCCCGAGAAGTCAGTTCGCATCGAAGGCCTCGATGCCGACGCGGTCCGTGAACGCCTGGGCATCGCCGATCGCTGAGGCTCGCTCCTCAGTCCGAAAACCCACCCACCCCGCACCACCCGCACACCACCGCACCCCGAAACCCCTTCCACCCACGCCCCCACTTCCCCCTCCCCCATCCGGATGTGACGGTTCGCCAAGCCGGTGTCCGCCCACCGGCCAAGGGGAGGCCGCAGGGTGCACGAACCAACCGACCACGATTTCGATCTCTCCGCCGACGACGAACACGACATCCCGCTCTTCACGGGCAACCCCGTCGTCTTCGGCGCCCCCGAGCCCGATACCTCCGTCCCCGACTGGCCCGACGCCCGCCCCTGCCAGCCCACGCATCATCACCACGCCCCGCGGCTCGACGCGCCGCTCCCCGCGCCCATCAACCTCCCCGCCGTCGAAGCAGTCGCCGACGAACCGCTCAACGCCCCCGCCTTCACCGAAGGCCTGGGCGACCTCGTCATCCTCCGCACCGATCAGGGCGTGCAGATCGTCACCATCGAGTCGCCCACCCTCCGCGAACCCGGCGTCCACCAGATCACCGAAAGGCTCGTCCGCATGGCCCGCGACGACGGACCCCGCATCGCCCTCTCCCTCGGCCTCGTCAAGGAAATCACGAGCGCCTCCCTCGGCGCCCTGGTCCAAGCCGCAGAGGACATCGACCGCATGGGCGGCCGCCTCGTCCTCTTCGCCCTCCCCCACGGCGTCAACCGCGTCCTCCGCCAGACCGGCCTCGCCCGCAAGCTCACCATCGCCGACGACGCCGAGACCGCCGCCAAGCTCGCAAGGCGCGACAAGCTCCGCTTCAGCTTCGCCCGACGCGCGGGCTAATGCAATCCTCCCCCGTGACCGACGGGGGAGGTGGCACGCCGAAGGCGTGACGGAGGGGGTCTTGCATCACCAAGGGTGGCACGCCCACGCGGAGCGCGGGCGTGTCGCACCCCATGCCAGCGCTGCGCGTGGGCATGCCACCCCAAGCGCACCGGTGCCACTATGTGTCGCCCCGCGACGCGTAGTGCAATTCACACCTTCAACGAGCCCGAAGCGCAAGAGACCGATGATCACCCATCAGAGCCGCGATCGTGAGATCGCGGGACTTCGAGCCCCTTCTCAATCACCCGCCCCACCCGCAACACCACCCCATCCTCAAACGCCTTCCCCACCACCTGCACCCCGATCGGCAGCTGCACGCCGCCCTCGTCCGCCTCACCCGCCTTCAAACTCACCGCCGGCAACCCCGCCAGGTTCACCCCCACCGTGTACACATCCTCGAGGTACATCGCGAGCGGATCGTCCACCTTCTCCCCGATCCGGAACGCCGGCCCCGGCGACACCGGCATCAGCAGCGCGTGACACCCAAGCCCTTCCCCCTCGCCGCCCTCGAACACCCGGTCATAGTCCCGCTTGATCAGCCGCCGGGCCTTCAGCGCCTTCGTGTAGTACGCGTCGTAGTACCCGCTCGACAGCACATGCGTCCCCAGCATGATCCGCCGCCGCACTTCCGCCCCGAACCCCTCCGTCCGGCTCTTCACATACAGCTCGCGCAGCCCCTCGCCCGGCCCCAGCTCCGCCCGCCGCCCGTAGCGCACGCCGTCGTACCGCGAGAGATTGCTGCTCGCCTCCGCCAGCGCGATGATGTAGTACGCCGCGACGCCGTGATCGACGAGCGGCAGCTCCACCTCCACCAGTTCCGCCCCGGCCGCTTCAAGCGCCTTCTTCGCCGCCGCCATCGCGCCGTCCACCGCCGGGTGGTGCCCCTCCTGGTGCAGCTTCAACACACCCACCCGCAGCTTCTCGATCGGCTTCTCGAGATCCTCGACCAGCTTCGGCGCCTCCCGCGTCGAGCAGGTCGCGTCCCGCGCGTCCGCCCCCGCGATCACCTCCGTCACCACGGCCGCGTCGCGCACATTGGTCGTCAAGGGCCCGATCTGATCGAGGCTGCTCGCGTACGCGATCAAGCCCCATCGGCTCACCCGCCCGTAGGTCGGCTTGAACCCCACCACCCCGCACAGCCCCGCCGGCTGGCGAATCGAGCCCCCCGTGTCGCTCCCGAGCGCGACCGGCGCCATCCCCGCCCCCACCGCCGCCGCCGATCCCCCGCTGCTCCCGCCGGGCACGCGCGTCGGGTCCACCGGGTTCCGCGTCGGCCCGAACGCCGAGTGCTCCGTCGAGCTCCCCATCGCGAACTCGTCGAGGTTCGCCTTCCCGATCACCACCGCCCCCGCCGCCAGCAGCCGCTCCGCCGCCGTCGCGTTGAAGGGGCTGCGGTACCCCTCCAGCATCCGCGACCCCGCCGTCGTGAACCCCCAGCTCAGGCAGATGTTGTCCTTCAGCGCCACCGGCACCCCCGCCAGCGGCAGCTTCGCCCCCTCGCCGCTCGCGATCCGCGCATCCACCCCCCGCGCCTGCTCCATCGCGTGCTCGTGGAACACCTGCGTCAGCGCGTTCAGCTCCCCGTTCCGCCCCTCCACCGCGCCGAGCGACACCGCCGCGATGTCCACCGCCGACACATCCCGGCTGCGCACCGCCGCCGCGATCTCAAACGCCGACCCCGGCCCCGCGCCCTCGCTCACGCCCCACCCCCCCCACCACCACCATCAATCACCTTCGGCACCCGGATGAACACGCTCGCCCCCTCGCCGTCCGCGTCCGCCACCTCAAACGCCGCCGGTGCCAGCTCCGCCGCTCGCTCCGGGTCCAAGGTTGCCCCGGGCTCATCCTCCCGCAGCCGCCCCCGCTCCTCCCCGATCTGGGTCAGAGGCTCCACATCCTCCAGGTCCAGCTCGCCGAGCCGCTCCACATACCCCAAGACAGCCCCCAGCCGCGCCCGCTCCGCCTCGACCTGATCCGGCGACAGCGACAACGCCCCCAGCGCCGCGATCCGCTCCACCCGTTCCCGCGTCAACTCATCTGCCATGCCGGCAGTCTAACCCCGCCCCACCGCCGACCCCGTTGCCAACCCGACACCCCACGCCCCCCACGCCGCCCCGCTTTCCCGCCAACCCCCCACTGGCACGCCACTTGCCTCTCTCCCGCAACGCCGCGGGCCCACCCGGAAACCCCCGGCGTTCAGCGAAAGGAGACCACCAATGCTCGCCCATCGAAACAACTTCGTCCCCCTGATCGCCGAGCCGGTGTTCCGAGACTTCGACCGGCTCTTCGACGCCCTCACCACCGCCGCCGCCCCCAACCTCCGGGCCTCCTTGGCCCAGAATGACGCGGCCATCCCCCCCATCAACATCTGGCACGACGACACCACCGTCGTCGTCGAGACCGACCTCCCGGGCGTCACCGCCGATCAGCTCGAGATCGACGCCGACCGCGAAACCCTCACCATCCGCGCGACACGCCGAACCGAGTCCCGCACCGAGACCCCCGCCGAGGGGACCGAGACCAACGGCGTCGGCAAGCGCACCATCATCCGCACCGAGCGCACCGAGGGCCGCTTCGAACGGTCCATCACCCTCCCCACCACCATCGACCCCGACGCCGTCAAGGCCACCCTCAAGGACGGCGTCCTCACCGTCCGCCTCCCCCGCGCCGACACCCAGGAACGCCGTCGCGTCCAGGTGACCGCCGACTAAACGAATCCCATGTCCCCCCAGCCGACGGCCCCACACCCCGGGGCTGTCGGCGTTTCCCCTACGCCCCAGGCCCCAAAACCCGGTTGATCGCCCGCTGCCCAAGCTGCGCCAACACGATCAGCACCACCACCGTGATCCCGATCGCCACCGGGATCCACCACCCCGGCCGCGCCGCCTTCAGCGCATCCCCATCCAGCGTCCCCTGGATCTGCGTCCCCAGCCACACCACCGCCGCCGTCCGCGGCAGCATCCCCACCGCCGTCCCGACGAGGTACACCCAAAGCGACACCCCCGTCGTCGACAGCACCCCGTTCGTCAACGCGAACGGCGAGTTCGGCGGCACACGCACCAGCGTCACGATCCCGAGCGCCTTCAGGTCCCCCTTGCCCACGAGCGCATCCCGCACGATCCGCGCCTTCGGGTGCCGATCGATCTCCTCGTTCACGCGTCCCCGCGCCACCGTCTTGGCGATCACCCGCCCCACAAGCGACGCACCCACGAACCCCGCCAGCGCCGCGAGCGTCCCGGGCACCAGCCCGAACGCCCACCCGCCGACAAACGCCTGCGCATAGGTCGGCAAGATGCCTATACCAGCGGTAGCGGTGAACACCAGCGCATACACAACCAGTCCGGCGCTCCCATGGCTCACCAGCCAGTCGCTCGCCGGACGGATGAAGTACAGCAGCGCAATCCCGCCCAGCATCGGGAACAGCATCCACGCCACACCCAGCCACGCCGCAGGACCCAGCCGCGTAAAGAACGCCGCCAACTCCCGCGCCGGTGAGTCCTCTTCCCCCCGAACTTCCGACGGGCTCCCCCCGTCATCCGAGGGTGCGGGGACCGACGCCGAAGCTTTCGTCTCGATGTTTGTGCTCTCGTTCGACACGGGCACAGCCTAGCCGGGTACGCTGCACCCCTGTCGAACCACAGCCCGCCGCGGAGCGGGCGCGACACCACAAGTCGGTCGCCACCCGGCCAGCGCCGGGTCGCACACCTTGCCCGGAAGGCCGTCCATGATCCCGAAGCCCCCGCCCCGAGACAGCTCCCTCGGGTTCCTCTACCTCCCGCCCTACCGCGTCCAGGGCGTCTCCGTCGCCGGCGAGGCCACCTGCCTCATGATCCCCGAGCTCGACCTCGCCTTCGACATGGGCGTCTGCCCACGCGCCGCCCTCGCCAGCCGCTTCTGCGCCATCACCCACGGCCACATGGACCACATCGGCGCCCTCGCGTACTGGTGCAGCCAGCGGCACTTCCAAGGCATGGGCCCGGGCAAGATCGTCTGCGACAAGGCGATCGAAAAAGACATCCGCGGCATGATGCAGGGCTTCGTCAACCTCGAGCGACAGAAGACGCCCTACGAGATCGTCCCCCTCAGCCCGGGGGAGGAAATCGAGATCAAGAACAACCATGTGCTCAAGGTCTTCGCCACCGAGCACACCTGCCCCTCCGTCGGCTATGTCGCCATCGAGAAGCGCACCAAGCTCAAAGAGGAATATGTCGGCCTCCCGCAGGAAAAGTTGAAAGAACTGAAAGACCGCGGCGTCGACATCGTCAACCACCTCCGCATCCCCTTGATCGCCTTCGTGGGAGACACCCTCCCCGGCCCGCACCTCCTCACCGACGAGGTCCGAAACGCCAAGGTCATCATCTCCGAGTGCACCTTCTTCGAGCCCGACCACAAGGAACGCGCCAAGGTCGGCATGCACATGCACATCGACGACATCGGAGAATGGCTCCGCATCTGCAACTGCGACGCCATGGTCCTCACCCATGTCTCGCGCCGAACCCACCTCGGCTTCGCACGCGAGCGCATCGAGGCCATCTGCGGGCCCGAGCTCGCAAAAAAGGTGTTTCTCCTCATGGACCACCGCACCAACAAGGCCCGCTACGAAGAGCAGGCAGGCATCACGCCCGACATGCCGCAGGGAAGAGGCGGCCCCGGCGGCGGTTACGGAGGACCGCGAGGAGGACCAGGCGGCGGACCCGGTGGCGGCGGACGACCCTTCACGCCGCGCCCGCCAGGCCCGCGCCCGCAGCGCCCCATGGGCCGCAGGCCCTGAGCGCGCACAGCATCTGCACGCGCGCACAGCGCCACCTGTTGACATCGATCGGGCCGACATGTACGGTGGCCCGACCGACTCGAAAGAGACGGCAACCGCGGCCTCTGTTCACCGCGGCCCAGTAGTGGTTAGACACTCAACCGAACGCACCCACACGGGACCCGCGGCGACCCACGCCAACGACCCGAAGAGCACAACGAGGCGCTTAGTCGATGGACCACCCCGATCATGAGATCTGGGACGGGATGCTCGCGCACCTGCGCTCGCATCACCCGACGCTCTGCCGACAGTGGTTCACGCAGATCACGCCCGTCGGCGTCGCGGGCGGTGCCATGGTCCTCCGCGCCTCGTCCGACCTCCACCGCGACTACCTCCGCCGCGAGTGCCTCGACGCCTTCAACGACGCCGCGCGCACCGCCACCAACCAGCTCGTCGCCATCCGCTTCCTCGGGCCCGACGACCCCCTCCCCGACAGCGCACGCCGCCCCGAGGTCCCCGACCTCCCGGGACGCCGCGACGCCCAACAGGCGACCCAGCACGCCGCCCAACACAACGCGCACCGCGACGACGACCACGACGAGGCCGCCCTCGACGGCGCCTCGCCCCAGCGCCACCGCGCCGGCGACGCACGCGAGCCCAGCCCCCTCAAGGTCACCAGCCGCGCCTTCGCCAGCTCCGAAAGGCTCTCCACCGGCGGCGACACCCTCGCCATCAACCCCGACTACGGCTTCGAGAACTTCATCGAGGGCCCCGGCAACCGCCTCGCCTACGCCGCCGCCAACGCCGTCGCCGAAAACCCGGGCCACTCGTACAACCCCTTCTTCGTCCACGGCGATGTCGGCCTCGGCAAGACCCACCTCCTCCAGGCGATCTGCGTCCGCATCCGCCAGTCCGACCCCCACGCCGTCATCCACTATGTCTCCTGCGACACGTTCATCTCCGACTTCATGAACTCCGTCCGCGACGGGCGCATGTCCGACTTCCGCCACCGCTTCCGCGATGTCGATGTCCTCGTCATCGACGACATCCATTTCCTCGCCGAACGCGACCGCACCCAGGAAGAGTTCTTCCACACCTTCAACAGCCTCTACCAGTCCAACAAGCAGATCGTCCTCAGCTCCGACGCCCCGCCCGAGGAGATCCCCCACCTCGAGGACCGCCTCGTCTCCCGCTTCAAGTGGGGCCTCGTCACCCGCATCGACCCCCCGGGCTACGAGACACGCATCGCCATCCTCCAGTCCAAGGCCCGCCTCCGCGGCTTCGACCTCCCCGACGAGGTCGCCGCCCTCGTCGCAAGCAAGATCGACACCAACATCCGCGCCCTCGAGGGCGCGATCGTCCAGATCCAGCTCGCCATGTCCGTCACCGGCCAGCCCGCCACCGTTGACCTCGCCCGGGAAGCCCTGGGCGAGACCCGCGCCCGCCCCACCCGCGGCCCCACCATCGAGGAAATCATCCAGGCCGTCTGCGACTACTTCGATGTCCGCCGCACCGACCTCCTCGGCAAGCGCCGCCACCAGTCGATCAGCCTGCCCCGACAGGCCTGCATGGCCCTCGCCCGCCGCCACACCCGCCACTCCTTCGAGGAGATCGGCGCCTCCATCGGCGGCCGCGACCACACCACCGTCATGCACGCCGTCAAGACGATCGACACCAAGTGCCAGACCGACCCCCAGCTCGCCGCCTCGGTCGCCGCCATCGAGCGCACCATCCTGGGCCGAGCCGCCGACACCCGCTGACGAACCCGGTACCCCGTCCCGGGTGCCGGACCGAGGGTGCCGTGGAAACGGCGCAGCCTTTTCCACGATCAATCTCCACACCCATTCCGGGCATCCACCCCGCCCCCGCTCCGGGAATCCGCTCCGACTCCTCCACGACGACAGTTGTGGATAAGTTGTGGACACCGCGCCGCCAGCCGTCCGGCACGCCAGCGCCGCCGCCTGAGCGCCCCAGTCCATTCCTTGCCGCACCCCACGCCCCGACGCCCCCCGGCGCTCGCCGGCGCGGAATTGACAGATCGTGCACCGCCTGCGCACAACGCAAACTGTCTGTTGGCAAGGGGTTGTGCGGTCGTGGTCCAAGTTGTCCACCAACCGCCGGGCTCTCTACCACCACCACCAGAATGTTTCTTCTTATAGAAGGGAAAGACAAGAAGACCCTGACGAGCGACACAGGGAGATTCCTTGGGAGCGATACCTGTCGACCCGTGTGCGCTCCACGCTGTGGATAACCCGTTCGTATCTGCGGCACGGACCCGCCCAGCCCCTCACCCCGCCGGCTGGCACGCCGGGCACCACACGGTCGTCCGCTGGGCCACCTGGGCGGTCTCCAGGGCCGCCCCGCACGCCAGGCACGCCTGCCCGCTCCGCCCGTACACCCGGTGCACGAGCTGCGCCTCCCCCCGCCGCCCCTCGGCGTCGGCGTAATCGCGGAGCGTCGACCCACGGGCCTCCACGGCCCGCGTCAGCACCCCTGAGACCGCCCCGGCCAGCCGATCCACCTCCGCCCCCGCCAGCCCGTCCGCGAGCCGCTGCGGGTGGACGCCGGCCTCGTGCAGGGCCTCGTCGGCGTAGATGTTCCCGACCCCCGCGACCACCCGCTGATCGAGCAGCGCCGCCTTGATCGCCCGCCGCGTGCCCAGAAGCCGCGCCCGGAGCCCCGCCGCGAGCTCCGCCGGGGGCGTCCTCAGCCCATCGGGCCCCAGCTCCGCCCACCGGGCCTCCAGCATCCCGGCCTCGGGCAGGAGCCACAGCCCTCCGAACCGCCGGGGGTCGCGGAAGACCAGCCGCGAGCCGTCGTCGAGCCGCCAGGTGGCGTGGATGTGGTCGGCCGGGTCGATCCGGGCACCCTTCGCGGCCCAGCGGAGCTGGCCGGTCATGCCGAGGTGGACGACGATCGCGCGGCCGTCCTCGGCGACGAGCGCGAGCTGCTTGCCGTGGCGTCGCGGCTCGACGAGGTGCGCGCGCACGAGCACGGCCGGCGCGCGCACGCGGCGAGCGGTCGTGCGCACTCCGGAGCGTTGCCGACTGAACCCACCCTCGGGATCCCCGGGCATCACGGCGATGTCGCGCCGGTGCAAGGTCGCGCCGATGACCACCCGCCCCGTCAGCCGCGGGACGAGGCTCCGCCGCACCGTCTCGACCTCCGGCAGCTCGGGCACGGCCTACGCGCCCCCGCCGCTTCGTTTCGCTTCGCGCAGCCTTCTGAAGAACTCACGCAGCACGCCCGAGCATTCCTCGGCGAGCACGCCGGGCACGACGGTGCAGCGGTGGTTGAGCCGGGCGTCGTCGAGGATGGTGTACAGCGTGCGGACGGCGCCGGCCTTGGGGTCGTCGGCGCCGTAGACGACGCGGCCGACGCGGGCGTTGACGATGCCGCCCGCGCACATCGGGCAGGGCTCGAGCGTAACGGCGAGGGCGTAGTCGTTCAGCCGCCAGTCGCCGATGGTCTCGCACGCCCGCAGGATCGCGGTGAACTCGGCGTGGGCCGAGGGGTCGCGCCTGGCCTCGCGTTCGTTGCGGCCCTCGCCCAGGACCTGGCCCGTCCTCGGGTCGTAAACGACCGCGCCGACGGGCACCTCGCCGGCGTCGGCCGCCTCCTGCGCGAGCGCGAGCGCACGGCGCATCATCTCCTCATCCATCGGCGTCGGGCTGTCCGTGTCGGGCGGCACCGCCATCACGGCCCCCCACCGTCCCCACCGTCCCCACCATCCCCACCGCCCCCGCTATCCCCGGCGCTCGGCACCAGCCGTCGTCCGGGCGGGAAGACGACCAGCAGGATCAGCCCCAGTTCGAAGAGCAGGTACAAGGGGATCGCCATCAGGATCATGCTCAGGGGGTCCACCGGCGTGATGAGCGCGGCGACGATCGCGCAGATGACGGCGGCGTAGCGCCGGTACTTGCCAAGCATCTCGCGCGTCACGATCCCCGCCCACCCGAGGACGAGCACGATCACCGGCATCTGGAACCCGACGCCGAAGGCGAGGCCCATCATCAGCACCGTCTCGACATACTCGCTCACGCGGTACTGCTGCGTGATGCCCGCGCCCGCGACGAGCTCGGCGCCGACGCGGGCGATCGTGCCGTCGCGCGTCGGGACGGCGGTGCGGATCTGCATGAGGTCGGCGTTGATCCAGAGCTGGCCGGCGGTCGCGTCCGCGGGGTCACCCCGGAAGACGGGCAGCTCGGGGAGAACGATGCCCTCGGGCATGGGGACGAGGGGCGTGGTGTCCTTGCCGAGCTGGGTGCCGAAGCCGATGAAGAACGCGAGGATGACCGGGAGGATGACGAAGTAGAGGAAGAGCGCGCTCGTGATCGTCAGGATCGTGCTGAGGGGAACAAGGATGTGCACGAAGCGGCGCTCGTGCATGTAGAGCCCTGGCGCGACGAACTTCCAGAGCTGGTAGAGGATCCAGGGGCTGCCGACCAGTACGGTCGCGACGAGCGAGATCTTGACATAGGTCGCGAAGGTCTCGAAGGGCCCGGTCGCGAGGAGGGCCGCGGGCTGGTTGGCGTCGCGGAGCTGATCCTGCAGCGGCTCGATCAGGAGGGCGAGCGTCGGCTGGCCCAGTGCGACGGCCGCGATGAAGATCGGGAAGATGCCGATGAACGCGAGGATGACCCGTCGCCGCAACTCCTCGAGGTGATCCCCGAAGGACATCGACGGTGCCGGCTCGCGCCCGGGCAATGCTCGCGGGGCGACGGGGTAACGCGGGGAGCCGGGATCGGGCGGGATAGGCGGCACGCTGGGCTCCGGGCCCCTGTCGGGCCGATGATCGGGTCGAGGGCGGGTCCCCTGCGGGCCCGTGTACGGGGCCCGTGGACGATTGGACGCCGCGGGCCTTGTCCCGATTGGGCGGATTGTCGGCGATGGGTGACGGGGATTCCACCCGGCGCGCATCGGGAGGGCCTGGCGAGGCCCCGCGCAGAAAGGCCCCAGGAGTGACCGGAACGGGATCGACAACCGGTGCGGCCGCGGACGGGGCCGGGGGTGTGGGTGTCTTCGCGGACCCCGCGGAGATGCAGCGCGTCTGGCGTGACCACCGGCGGTGGGTCGCGGCGATCCTGCTGGCCCACAAGCCGAGGGAGGCCGACCTCGACGACCTGCTGCAGGTCGTGGCGATGTCGGTGGTGCGGAAGATCGGGGAGCTGCGCGACCCCGGGGCGCTGAAGCCCTGGCTGCGGACGGTCGCGATCAACGCGGCGCGGGCCGCGGGTCGGGAGACGCAGCGGGGGCGGCGGAAGCTCAAGCTCGTCCGGAACGAACTGGCCGCGGGGCAGGGCCCCCGCCCGACCCCGGGCTCTCCCGAGGCGGACGCGGCGACGCTCGAGGAGGGCCGGCGGCTGATGGACCTGGCGCGGACGCTGCCGGACGGTTATCGGGAGCCGATGCTGCTGCGGTGCGTGCAGGGGATGAGCTACCGGCAGATCTCGGAGATCACGGGGCTGCCGGAGACCACGATCGAGACGCGGATCGCGAGAGGGCGACGGATGCTCCGCGATCTGGCATCCAAGAGTGTGAAGGCGGACGACAGCGACGCCGAAGCCGGCACGGGCACCGCCAAACGCGGGGCTAAGGCCCCGGCGAACGCCTGAGGCGACTTTCACAGTGAGCGACCGATGACGACAACAACCCCCAATCCCGACAACACGCCGGACTTCGCGCCCGAGATCGACGCCCGCGAGCGGCTGGTCTCGCGGATCGTGGACGGGCGTGCTGAGGCGGAGGACTGGTCGAACCTGCGGGTGCTGGCGTCGGCCGACCCCGAGGTGTGGCGCGACCTTGCCGACACGCAGGCGCAGCACGCGCAGTTGTCGGCGGCTGTCGAGGACGAGATCACGGTGGCCATGCACTCCAAGCACGCGGAGCTTCCGGACGAAGCTCATGCCGACCACGCCGGGCTCTCGCGCCGGCTGGAGTTCGTCCGGAGCTGGGGCGGGTGGGCGGCGGCGGCCGCGATCGTCCTGGTGTGGTGGACGGGCATCCGCGTGAACGGGCCTGTTGAGAGCATGGGGACGGGCGAGCAGGCGGCGGGATTGCAGCCCCGCTTCGTGCGCACCGCCGAGCCCGCGAACGCCGACGACGCGCTGCAGCAGTACATCGATCTGGGCCGCAAGGAAGGCTCGGTCATCGCGGCGATGCCCGAGGAGATCGTGCTCGAAACACGCGCGCTCGGCAACGGGTCGGCGGAGGTCCTGTACCTGCGTCAGATCCTGGAGCGCCGCGTGGTGGACCGCTTCTACTCGCTGGCGACGGATGAACTCGGACGGGCGGTGCCGGTGGAGGACGCCGACGCCGCGGGCGGGGCCCGCCCGTTCTGACGGACACCAACCCACGGTGTGCCGACGGGGAGAGCCCGACGGCGCATCCTTGTTGAAGACGGTGGGTTGGGTGCCCGGGGCGAGATCTCCGGGCCGCATGGACCGATCAAAGAACCGGCCCGCGGGCGCAGCGACGGGCCGACAAGTAGCGAAGGCAGGACGATTATGAACGGCAACTTCTCTCTCACGACCAAGGCGGCCCTGATCGCGCTCGTCGCGGCCGCGGGGCTCGCGAGCCCGGCGGCGGCGCAGAGCGTCCGCTCGACGACGATCGACCGGGACAGCGGTCGCACGACGATGACCGAGATGGCGGACGGGGACCGGTACAAGCTCGAATTGAACGACGGGGCCCTGCGCATCTGGGTGAACGGCGAGGAGGTCCCCGCGAACCGCTACCGCCGCATGGGCTCGCGCGTCGAGCTGCTCGACGACTACGGTCGCGTGCAGCGGGTGTTCTCGATGGAGGCCCCGACGCCGCCGCCGGCGCCCGAGATGGGCCTGCGGGCGACGGTCGATGTGAGCTCGCGTCCGCCGGTGATGCTGGGCGTGACGCTCAGCAGCCCGAGCGAGGCGCTGCGGAACCAGCTGGGGCTGGCGCCCGAGGGCGGGATCCTGATCAACTCCGTGGTCGAGGGGCTGCCGGCGGACCGCGCCGGGCTGAAGCCCTTCGACATCATTGTGCAACTCAACGGCAGCCGCGAGGTGGCGACGCAAACGGCGCTGCGTGACATCCTCCGCGAGCGCAAGCCCGGCGACACGCTGAAGGTGACCGTGCTGCGCGGCGGCGAGAAGCGCGAGCTGACCTTGAAGCTCGAGGCCTACGACGCGGGCAAGCTCAACGCGGCGTTCCCCGAGGCCCCGGCCGTGCCCGGTACGCCCGGCGCGCCCGCCGCCCCCTTGCCCCCGCGGACGCCGGAAGGGGCGGTGACGATCGAGCGCGACCTCGGCGGCTGGTTCAGCTCGACGGGGCAGGACGCGGCTCGGACCGCGCTCGAGGCCGCGATGGCGGCGATGAAGGACCTCGACGCGCAGCTCCCCGCGGAGATGCGCGAGCAGGTCGCCCAGGCCCGTCAGCAGGTCGCCGAGGCGATGAAGAGCCTCGATGAGCAGGGGCTGCAAGGCCTGCGGTTCAACTTCCCGGGCGCGGCCAGCGGCGGGTCGGCCCCGTTCGTCCTCGATAACAACCGACTGATCCGCATCCCCTGGGCCGAGCGCGACGCCGAGCAGCGTCAGGCAGACGCTCGGGAGGCGGAGAGCCGGGCTCGCGAGATGGCCGAGCGCCTGCGCGAGGACCTGGCGAAGGACCGCGAGCGGATCGTGGTGCGGACCGAGGACCAGATTCGGTCGATCGAGCAGCGGATGCGCGAGCTCGACGAGCGGCTGAGCCGGTTCGAGCGGACTATGGACCGCTTCGAGAAGCTGGTCGAGCGCATGGAACGCGACCAGTAATCGAAGGGCTGGATTGCGGTCGGGTGCGGCGGGGTGACATCGGGCGAAGTACCGATGGAAAATCCCTCGCGCACCGTGCCCGCGTCTGAGAAAAGTGCTCGAAGTGCGCGGAGTTGGCGTCGCACGCCGAAACTTGGGACGCATGACCCCGTAGATCAATCGCAGCGAGTGCTACGCGACGGTTGCAGCGCCCGAGACGGCGCGACCCAGAGGTCCCTCGGGACCCGTCGGGACATCCCCATGCGAGCCGGCCAACCGGCTGGCTCCCCGCGGCCGCGTGACGAGACCCCACGCGGCCGCGATTCGTTTTGTCCCGGTGGGATGGCCTTCCAGGCCGTCGACCGGGAGGCGGGGCCCGTTCGGCTACCATCGACGCATGAGCGAGCAGCCGCCCGTGATCCCGGACCCCGCCGCCGATCCCGAAGCCGCCGTGGACAGCGTGCACGAGGCGTGCGAACGGCTGCGCGGCGAGATCGGGAAGGTGATCGTCGGGCAGAGCGATGTGGTCGAGCAGATCCTGCTGGCGATTTTCTGCCGGGGGCACGCCTTGGTCGTCGGCGTGCCCGGGCTCGCGAAAACCTTGCTGATCTCCACGATCGCCCGCACGCTCAGCCTGAAGTTCAGCCGCGTGCAGTTCACGCCCGACCTGATGCCGAGCGACATCACGGGCACGGAGGTCATCGAGGAGGACAAGGCGACGGGCCGGCGCGAGCTGCGGTTCGTGCCCGGGCCGGTCTTCGCCAATGTGATCCTCGCCGACGAGATCAACCGCACGCCCCCCAAGACGCAGGCGGCCCTGCTCGAATCGATGCAGGAGCGGCAGGTGACGGTCGGCGGCGTGCGGCACGAGCTGCCCAAGCCCTTCTTCGTCCTCGCCACGCAGAACCCGCTGGAGCAGGAGGGCACCTACCCCCTGCCCGAGGCCCAGCTCGACCGCTTCATGTTCCAGGTCCTGATCCGCTACCCCACGGCCGAGGAAGAGCTCGAGGTCGTCCGGCGCAAGTCGGCCAAGGCCGCCGCGGTGGTGAACGAGGTGCTGCACGCGGTGGACATCGAGCGGGTGCACCAGGTCGTCCAGGCGGTGCCCGTGGCGGACCATGTGCTCAAGTACGCCCTGCGGCTGGTCCGCGCGACCCGCGTCGGCGAGCCCGCGGATAACGGCACCACCCGCCCCGCGATCGCGACGCAGTACCTCTCATGGGGCGCGGGCCCGCGGGCGAGCGAGTACCTGGTCCTCGGGGCCAAGGCCAAGGCCCTGCTCTCCGGGGCGACCCATGTCACGCCCGAGCATGTCCGGGCCGTCGCCCACCCCGTGCTGCGGCACCGGATCCTGACCAACTTCAACGCCGAGGCGGACCAGATCACCCCCGATGCGGTGATCGACGGCCTGCTGGAGCATGTCCCGGTCGAGGACACCGCTGGCGGGCGGGTCGAGCGGGTGCTCCGATAACTCTCGAAGGCACGCGGGAATAGGGCCCAGCCCCAATTGATTGGGATTTGCGAACTTTTCCGGGGTCCGTCTTGGTAAACGGACCCTTGGGGCTCTATTCTCATTGTTGAGGACTGCATCGCTTTGGCCGCTTTTGCCGATTCGTCGCTGCCTCCCGGGGGCGATTTTGGCCGTTCGTTGGACCCACGAGGTTCACCGGGCGTGCCGCACGGTCGGCGTACGCCCGTGTGCAGCCTCAGCCGCTCCGGCCGTGCGCCGGCGCCGAACCTCGCGGCCCCTCCAAGGGGATGACCGCCGCGGATGACCCAGGAAGGGTGCCGACCATGCTTTCCCAGACGACCGAGTACGCGCTGCGGGCGATGAGCTGCCTTGCCTACACGCCCGATGAGCTGACACCGACGCCCACGCTCGCGAAGTACACCAAGGTTCCGAGCAACTACCTCGCGAAGGTGCTGCAGCTGCTCGCGCAGGCCGACCTGATCGTGGGCCGCCGGGGCGTGGGCGGGGGCTACCGCCTCGCCAAGCCCGCTCGCGATATCACGATGCTCGATGTGGTCAACGCCATCGACCCCGTGCAGCGGATCACGACCTGCCCCCTGGGCCTGCCCAACCACGGCGGCTCTCTGTGCGCCCTGCACCGCGCCGTGGACGCCGCGGCCAAGCACCTGCTCGAGACCTTCGGCGACATCACCCTCTACGACCTGGTGCAGGAGTCCGACGGCGCTCGCCCGCTCTGCGACACCGAGCTCGCCGAGCGCCTCGCGATCACCTTCGAGGGCGGCAGCCTGGGCGGCCCGGTCACGACGGGCGACGCCAACGGCAAGCCCTGAGTCCGCGGCTCGCCCCGCACCCGCACCGCTCGACCCATCAGAGCCGCGATCGTGAGATCGCGGTTTTTTCTTGGCTCCGCCGGGCACCGGGCATCGGTGCTCCCCGCCCCGCCCCCTCCGCGATCTGATGATCGCAGCTCTGACCTGCGCCGCGTACCATCGCCGCGTGAGCGACGAACCACAGACGCCGACGCCGACGACCGACGAGATCCACCCGCTCGAGCAGCAGCGCCGCGACAAGCGGGCGGCCGCCGCGGAGCTGGGCTTTCACCCCTACGGCTCGCGCGAGGACGGCCTGGCGAGCCTCGCCGAGGCCGCCGGGCTGTATGACTCCGAGGCCGACGAGGCCTTCCAGTCTTCCGACGCCGCCCGCCGCACGGCGAAGAAGGAGAACCCGGACGCGGACGAGGCTTCGCTGCCGCCGGTGACCGACGAGCGCCCCCGCGTCCGCGTCGCCGGCCGGGTGGTGCTGCACCGCGACGGTGGCAAGCTGATCTGGATGAACCTGCGGGACGAGACGCGCGAGAGCTTCCAGATCGCGGTGAGCAAGGCCGACTGCGACGAGGCGGGCTTCGCCCTGGCGAAGCAGACCGACCTGGGCGACCTGATCGTCGCCGAGGGGCCGCTGATGAAGACGCGCAAGGGCGAGATCACGCTCTGGGCCTCGACCCTGCGCCCCGCCGCCAAGTGCCTCGTCCCCCCGCCCGAGAAGTGGGCGGGCCTGTCGGACATCGAGCAGCGCTACCGCCAGCGGTACATCGACCTGTGGGCGAGCCCCGAGACCATGCAGGTCTTCCAGCTGCGTTCCCGCATCGTCGCGGCCGTCCGCAAGCACCTCGAGTCCGAGGGCTTCGTCGAGGTCGAGACGCCGATGCTGCAGGTGCAGGCCGGCGGCGCCGCGGCCCGCCCCTTCGTCACGCACATGAACGCGCTCGACATCGATCTCTACATGCGGATCGCCCCCGAGCTGTACCTCAAGCGGCTGCTGGTCGGCGGGCTGCCCCGCGTCTTCGAGGTCAACCGCAACTTCCGCAACGAGGGCCTCGACAAGCAGCACAACCCCGAGTTCACCATGGTCGAGCTCTACCAGGCGTACGGCGACTACCACTCGGTGATGGAAGTCACCGAGGGCGTCGTCCGCGCCGCGGCCAGGCTCGCCTGCCAGGTCCGTGCGGGCGAAGACGGCCTCGACGCCGAGGCCCTGCGCGTCCCGTGGGGGGAGACCACCATCGACTTCGGCTCGCCCTTCGAGCGCGTCACCTACGCCGAGCTCTTCGAGAAGTCACTCGGCTTCAGCATGCACGACACCGAGCGCGTGCGCGCCGAGGCCGAGAAGCGTGGGCTGAAGCTCGCGAACGAGAAGGGCGAGCGGTTCGACGATGTGTTCCTGGTCAACGAGCTCTTCGAGGAGTACGCCGAGACGACGCTCGACCCGGGCACGCCGACCTGGATCATGGACTACCCCGCGGCCCTGAGCCCGCTGACGCGCCCGAAGCGGGACGACCCGAGTGTCGCTGAGCGAGCCGACCTTTTCATCGGCGGCATGGAGATCGGCCCGCACTACACCGAGCTCAACGACCCCGATATCCAGGCGGCGAAGTTCCGTGAGCAGCTCTCGGGCGTGGACGACGAGGAATCGACCTTCCGCACCTACGACGCGGACTTCGTGCACGCGCTGAAGGTCGGCATGCCACCCGCCGGCGGCATGGGCCTCGGCATCGACCGGCTCACCATGCTGCTAACCAACCAGCGCACGATCCGCGATGTGATCCTGTTCCCGATGATGCGCCCCGTGAAGGGCTGACCACACCATCGGCGACTCCGTGCCTCCGTGCCTTCCTGCCTTCAGAAAAACAAAGAAGGCCCGGGCATGCACCCGGGCCTTCCGTGTTTCTGTCGGCGTCCCGCGCCTTACGGCTGGCGGAATTCGCGGCGGATCTCCGGGGCCTTGCCCGGCTGCACGCGCTTGCCGTCGTAGGTGACCGTGATCGGGTCGACGAGCGAGCCCGCGCCCTCGGCCCGCGTCTCGAGCACCGCACGCAGCAGCTTCTTGCGGTCCTCGACCGCGAGCGTCCGCCACGCGAGGCGGATCTCCTCGATCTTCTGCTGGCGACGCCCCTGGCTCTGCAGTTCGTCGAGGCTCACCTTCGCCGCCCGCATCTGCTCGGCCGGGTCCGAAGGGATCTGCACCGTGTCCAGGATCTCATCGGGACGCAGCGCGATCTCCAGCAGCATCGCCCGCAGCGCCTCCTCGGCCTCGGCGACCGAGTCCTTGAAGATGTACTGCAGGATCAGGTCGTTCGCGCGGTCGG
Organism: uncultured Phycisphaeraceae bacterium; assembly: GCA_964615815.1. GTDB lineage: Bacteria > Planctomycetota > Phycisphaerae > Phycisphaerales > UBA1924 > DAIQNV01. The sequence goes on from CAZTQV010000002.1 coordinate 185,632, forward strand.
GCTGCTCGCGGCTCCACTGCTGGCCCAGCCGGTCCTGGTACTCGCGGATGAGCTTGTCGTTCCAGTCGGCCTGCACCCGGCTCAGGACGCCCTTCTGCCGAAGCGACGCCGTCAGGTACGGCTGCACCACCAACGGCTCGATCCGCTCGGCGATCTGCCGCATGCCGTCGACATCGACGAGCGAGACCTGGTCGATCAGGCCCTGCTCGACATCCATCATGGTGTCGAGGTTGTCGATGATCTTGGGCTCGAGGTCGCGCCGCCGCGTCGCGATCATCGACTGGAAGTCGCCCACCTGCCCGGGCGTCGTCGTGGGGTTGCGCTCCAGGGCCATGATGTGGATCGAGCGGTCGTATACCGCGACCGGCCCGTCGTAGTCCTCGCATGCCGGGATGCTCGCGATCGGGCACCACAGGGGGGCATGCGGGAGGTCGGGCAGCGTGCCGCCCTGCCGCTCGGTCTGCGGACGCGGGTTGGGCCGCTCGCTCGGGGCCGGCGTGGGGTTCCGCTCGGGGCGGGCCGGGGCCACATACTCGGGCTTCGGCTCGGCGTCGGGCGGGGGCGGGGCGAGCTGGGCGGTCGCGACGGAAGCCGGGCCGATGACGAGGCCGGCGGCAAGAAGGCTGAGCAGGCGGGCGTGACGCATCGGGGGTCTCCGTTCTCCGAGGGGCCGGATGGACGCTGGCGGGCCGGGGCCCGGAATGCCCCGGTTCCGCACCATGGGCCCGGGTCGCAGGGTAGTCTTGACGGATGAACCCGTACGCCGACGCCCCCGCCGTGGATCGGGCCGATTTGGCCCTCGCGATCGCCCAGGCCGCACTTTTGCGGGGTGAATTCACCCTTCGTTCGGGTCGGAAGAGCAAGTACTACCTCGACAAGTACAAGTTCAGCACCCGCCCCGAGCTCCTCGCCCCCGTCGCCCGCCTCCTCGCCGAGCGGGTGTGGACCATCGAGACCGACGCCGGAGCCACGGCCGACCGCCTCGCCGGGGCCGAGCTGGGGGGCATCCCGCTCGTCACCGCGACCAGCCTCGTGCTGGACCGCCCGACGATCTTCGTCCGCAACGCCAAGAAGGACTACGGCACCGCCCAGCAGCTCGAGGGGGCGATGGAGAAGGGCGAGCGCGTCGTCCTGCTCGAGGATGTCGCGACGACCGCCGGCCAGGCCCTGGAGGCCGTCGAGGCCCTTCGCGCCGCCGGCCTGGAGGTCCTGGGCATCATCGCGACCATCGACCGCGAAGAGGGCGCCCGCCAGAATGTCGAGGCCAGAGGCCTGCGTTTCGAAGCTCTCTTTACAAAGAGCGATCTCGGCATCGATGAGTAGCGCGAGCCCACCAGCGGACTTCCCGCAGGTGAATCCACCGGAACTATGAGCCTCACTTCACTGCGCGATCACCGCGCACTCACCGCCGGCCCCCATGCTCTTCACAGAACTGACCCGCTTCTGAGAGGAGCCCTGATCATGAACCGTCTTCCCAACGCCACGCGCCTGACCTTCCGCACCGCCGCACTCGCCGCCGTTTCGGGGCTCGCTTGCGGATTGGGCGGCTGCGCCAACTCGAACACCCGCGCCGACGCCGGCACGGGCGCACCCTCCGCCGAGGCACGCATGCCCACCAGCGAGGGCGACCTGCTGATCGATGTCACCCGCAAGAACGACTCCGGCACCGTCCGTGTCGGCGAACCGTTCACCTACACGATCCAGGTGACCAACACCTCCGATGAACCGCTGACCAATGTCCGCGTCAAGGAGGCCACGGTCGACTCGCAGGTCGCGATGGTCAACAGCGAGCCGCAGCCCTGGCAGAGCCGTCGCACGAGCCAGACCACGACAACCAGCGCCGACGACGATTCACCCTTCATCTACCCCGGCTGGTCCAACCGCGAGAGCATCTCGACCCGCACCAGCACCACCGAGCGCACGCGCGGCAATCGTGGCGAGGCCAACACCAGCCGCGCCGACTTCGGCGATGACGGCCGCGAAACCTCTTGGAACATCGGCGATCTCGCCCCGGGCGAGTCCAAGTCCGTCCGCGTCACCGCGGTCGCCAACGACCAGGGCCTGATCAACTCCTGCCTTACCGCCGACTACGACCGCGCCGTCTGCACCACCGTCCGCGCCGTCGCGCCGGACCTGACGGCCTCACGCACGATCAAGGCCGACGGACCGATCTACGCCTGCGACGATATCCAGGTCACCTACACCGTCGAGAACACCGGCACCGGCACCACCGACCCGGTCACCCTGAACGAGCAGCTGCCTCAGGGCGTCACCGCCGACGGCAAGCGCACCGTCGACCTCAGCTTCGGCCGCCTCAAGCCCGGCCAGAAGGAATCGAAGACCGTCACCATCAACGCCGGCGAACTCGATCGGTTCGGCGGCTACGCGACCGCGAAGTCCGGCGACATGAGCGTCCGCACCCAGGGCAGCGGCATCGACATCCTCAACCCCGAGATCAGCCTCAGCGTCGACGGTCCGCAGCGCGAGTATGTCGGCCGCGGCATCCAGCATGTCGTCACCGTGACCAACACCTCGGACGACCCCGCCAAGGATGTCGTCGTGCAGCCGCAGCTCCCCGGTTCGGCGACCAACATCAGCTCGTCCAACCGCAGCGCGAGCGAGGACAACGAGTTCACCGCTCGTTTCGACACCCTCGCCCCGGGCGAGAGCCGCCGCGTGACCTACACCTTCGACGCGGATGAGCCGGGCGTTCTCTCCGCCCGCTACCTCGCCAACGCTTATTGCGTCGACCGCGAGACCGCAGCCCTGCAGACGCAGATCGTGGGCATCCCCGCCATCCGCGTCGAGGTGTACGACACTACCGACCCCGTCCGCGTCGGCGATACCGTCCGCTACGAGGTCCGCGTGAAGAACCAGGGCTCCGCCGACGGCATCGACATCCGCCTCGTCGCGGATGTCCCCGAGGGCATGAGCTTCGAGGGCTTCGAGGGTGACCGGTCCGTCTCGATGCGTAACGGCCGGGTCGTCTTCGAGCCGATCCCGCGGCTCCAGAGCCAGGACTCCGAGAACTGGACCCTCCTCTTCAACGCCGAGTCGCCGGGTCGCACCCGCCTCCAGCTCGAGACCTCGAGCCAGGCGACCAACCGCCCGGTGGTCGAGCAGGAGCCGACGAACATCGTCGACTAACACGGTTCACCAAGAGCCCCTGATCCCCGCAGGACGCCCCCCGCCAAAAGCGGCGGGCGTCCTTTCAAAGAACAACACCAAAGAGCACGACGCATCCCGACCCGCGGCAGTGGCGCCCGCGAGCCGGGATGTGTCTATCCAAAGAACGGTGCCACTATCCGCGCAGCGGGTAGTGCCCTCCCCACTGCCCATTGCCCCCTATCTACTACCCTGCATTCACAAACGCACGATCTTTGATCCGCCGCGCCGGCTGCCCCACACAAACACTCCACCCGGGCAACTCCCCCTCGATCATCCCCCGCGCCCCCACTACCGTCCCCGCCCGCACCACCGCACCCGGCAGCACCAGCGTCTCTGCCGCCACCCAGCAGTCATCCTCGATCACGATCGGCCCCCGCCGCCTCTTCGCAGCGTCCGGCACCCCCGCCTGATCCGGCTCGACGATGTCCGTCGCCAGGATCGTCATCTGGCTCACCACGCACCGCGCCCCGATCGTCACCGGCTCGACCGCCTGCACCTCCGCATCATCCCCGATGATGCTCAGCGCCCCCAGCGTCAGGTTCCAGGGCCGATCAATCTGCGCACTGGGCCGGATCTTCGCATTCCCCGCCACCCGCGCCCCGCACACTCCAAGGATCTTCCGCCGCACCACATGCAACGGCTGAGGACTGAACCGGAACACCGGCCGCAACAAAGCCCACAACAACGCCTTCAACGAACCGCCTTTCCCAAGACGAGCCCGAAGCGCAAGCGAGGGTCCCCCTCCCTCTCCCCCATGGGGAGAGGATGTCGCGCAGCGACAGGAGAGGGGCTCCCGAAAGCGCAGCGCCTCCCCCCCCTCCAACCCTCATCCCACCCAACGCGACCAACCACACCTCCCCATTGCCCATTGCCCATTGCCCATTGCCCCCCCATCACGCCCCCTCCACCTTCGCCGGATTCCCCCGCAAGATCGACCCCGCCCCCACACTCTTGAACACACTCGCCCGCGGCGCCACCCGACAGTCATTCCCCATCTCGACATAGGGCCCGACATAACTGTCGATTCCCAAAAGGCACCGCTTCCCGATCACGATCGGCGGCTTGATCAACGGGAACCGCGAGTCCGTCATGTCGTGCGTCCCCGCGCACAGGTGCGCCCGCCGGTCGATCACCGTGTCGTCCCCGATCGTGATCGGCCCGAGCGCGTACAGGATCGCCCGCTCCCCCACCACCACCCGCGCCCCGCACTTCACATTCCAGGGGATCGTCACCTTCACCGACCCCGCGAACCGACACCCCGGCCCCGCCTCCCCCCCGAACGCCCGCAGCAGCGCCGGCCGAAGCCCGGGCACCAGCACCCACACCGGACGACACACCCCCCACAAGACGCGTATCAGCTTCTCCTTCCGCGTCCACACCGACCGCCGCGTCGGCGGCGGCACCGCCCCACCACCGCCGCCGCCCACCGCAGTTCCCGGACCCTCACTCGTCGCTGGCATTCCGCTCACCCCCGCAGCATCGGGCAATCCCGCCCAGATGTCCACTCCCCCCGCCCTTCATCCGCCCGCCCTTCCGAGCCTTTGCCCCTCCCGCCTTTGGCCCCGCCCCGCCGAACCCGATACCGTTGCCACACCACACCCCGGAGCCCGCCCAGACCCCAACTCCCCATGACCGTCGTCAAGACCCTCGAGAACCTCACCCGGCGGTACCTCCCGCCCCCCGCGGCCCGGCTCGCCAAGCGATTCGCCGTCCACCCGCGCTACGCCGCCCAGGCCCAGGCCTGCCGCGAGGGCTTCAAGGAGTTCGGCCACCTCTACCCACAGAAGATCCTCTTCGTCGCGGGCCTTCCCAAGTCCGGCACCACCTGGCTCGAGAAGATGGTCGCCAGCTGGCCCGGCTTCCACGAACTCCTCATCCCCGACGTCGCCGCCCACGAGCTCCGCACCGGCGGCTCCCACGACTACGACCTGCCCGCCAACACCTTCACCCGCATGAAGGGCATGCTGGTCCTCAGCAAGATGCATGTCCACGGCTCGCCCAACAACGCCAAGGTCCTCCGCGACTCGGGCGTCCACTACGCCGTGCTGTTCCGCGACCTGCGCGATGTCGCCGTCTCCAACGCCTTCTATGTCCGCAACACCCCCTGGCACCCCGAGTACCCCCACTACGCCGGCAAGGACACCCAGGCCTGCCTCGAGGTCTTCGCCAAGCGCACCCTCCCCGCCTACGCCGAGTGGGTGAGAAGCTGGCAGCGCAACCGCGACCCCGAGCGCAGCGTCATCCTCCGCTACGAAGAGCTCCTCGCCGACCCCAGGGCCTGCCTCCGCCAGATCGCGACGCTCTTCCAGCTCGACGCCTCCGACGACCGCATCAACGAGATCGTCGAGGCCAACAGCTTCAAGCGCATGTCCGGAGGACGCGACCAGGGACAGGACGACGGCAAGCAGTTCGTCCGCAAGGGCGTCGCCGGCGACTGGGTCAACCACTTCGACGACCGCCTCCGCGCCGTCTACAAGGACGCCATCGGAGACTTCCTCATCGAGTTCGGCTACGAAGAGGGGACCGACTGGTGACCAACACCCAACACCAATCCCCCGCCGAGGCCGCCACCGACATGGCCAGGAAGATCGGCATCAACCCCAAGACCGGCAAGAAGCTCCGCGTCGTCATCCTCAACCAGTACTACGCCCCCGATGTCGCCAGCACAGGCCACCTCCTCCACGAGCTCGCCACCGAGCTCGTCAAGGCCGACTTCGATGTCCAGGTCCTCACCAGCCGCCCCAGCTACGGCCCACCCGAGACCTGGGTCGACTGCCCGATGAACGAGACCCTCGACGGCGTCGATGTCCGCCGCCTCTGGACCACACGCTTCAGCAAGGACAACCTGCTGGGCCGCGCCATCAACTACATCACCTTCATGGGCCAGCTCTTCCTCCGCGTCCTCTTCACCAGCCGCAAGGACACCGTCTACCTCTACACCACCAACCCCCCCTTCCTCGCCATCATCGGCGCCCTCACCAGCATGGTGCGCAAGCACGCCTATGTCATGCTCCTCCACGACGCCTACCCACACATGGCCGTCTGGGTCGGCACCATCCGCCGCCGCGGCTTCGTCGAGAAGGCCTGGCACCTCGTCAACCGCATCTGCTACGGGCGAGCCAAGCAATCCATCGTCCTCTGCCAAAAAGCACGAGAGCTCGTCGCCGAGGAGTACAAGGTCGAGCCCAAGCGCATCCATGTCATCCCCAACTGGGCCGACGGCTCCATCCTCACCCGCCGCGAGAAGAAAAACTCCGTCTTCGCCGCCGAGCACGACCTGCTCGACCACTTCGTCGTCCTCTACTCCGGCAACCTCGGCCTCTACTACGAGTTCGAGACCATCATGGACGCCGCCGAGCGCCTCACCGATGTCCCCTTCCGCCTCGTCCTCATCGGGGCCGGCGGCAAGCGCTCCTGGATCGCCGACCAGATCATCCAACGCGAGCTCACCAACACCAAGCTCCTCCCCTATGTCCCCTTCAACATGCTCCCCGACTCCCTCTCCGCCGCCGACGCGAGCCTTGTCTCCATCGCCGAGGGCATCGAGGGCATCAGCTTCCCCAGCAAGCTCTACACCTCCCTCGCCGTCGGACGCCCCATCATCGCCCTGAGCGAGGCCGACTCCGAACTCAAGGACCTCGTCGAAACCCACCGCGTCGGCAAGTGGTGCGAGCTCGGCGACGCCGACCGCATGGAGGCCAACATCCGCGAGATGATGGCCGACCCCGCCGCCGCCAGCCGCATGGGCGAACGAGCCCGCCGCCTCTTCGAGCGAGCCTTCACCATGGAACGCTGCGCCGAGCGCTACGCCAGCGTCCTCGAACTCGCCCACCCCCTCACCCCCGAAGGCCGAGCCGAAGAAAACGCCGGCATCGGCGCGCAAATCGAACTCGAAGACGACGAACCCGCTCCCTCCACCGCCAACTGACCACCCCTCAACAACGAGCCCGAAGCGCAAGCGAGGGAACGGGTATTCAACGGTGCCACTATCCGCGAAGCGGGTAGTGCCTCTCTACATCCGGGTGCCGTAGCCGATCCGGCTCTGCGGATCGGCCACGACCCAACCGATCACGGACACCCCGCGTTGAACGCCGCCAAGAACGCGTTGATATCCGCGAAGGTGAACTGCCCCACCGGGTCCGCCAGGTCCGCCGCGCTATCCCCCGCGTTGAACGCCGCGAGGAACGCCGTGATATCCGCGAAGGTCAATTCCCCAAACGGCTCCGCCAGGTCCGCCGCGTTGCACCCCTGCGCCGACCCCGCCCACACCGCGATCCCATTAGGGCTGATCCCCTGCGTATCCACCGGCGTCGGCGTGATCACCGGAAACGACCCGTCCGGCATCACCCGGAACGAGTACACCCCGCGCACCCCATCGATCGCCGTCGTCTCATCAATCGCAAAGAGCAGGTCCCCCACCGCCGCGATCTCCCGCAGCGTCCCCTGCAGCCCCACATCAAAGCTGTTCCCCGTGCTCGTCGGCTCACCCGTCGACGGATCGATCAAGAACGACCGCACCGTCGCGTCCGTCCCGTGGCTCACAAAGAGCACATCCCCGCTCACCGCGAACCCCTTCGGGCTCGCCCCCGGCGATGTAAACGGCCCGTTCCCCAAGAGCGAAAGCATCCCATCGCCCGGGTCCACGCTGTACGCCGCGAACGCGTTGCCCCCGCTGCTGATCCCCCCCGCCGCATAGAGATACGACCCATCCTCCGTCAGCTTCAGCTCCGTCCCAAACACCGGGATCGACAGGTTCTGCACCAAGGTCGCCGTGTTCCCGTCGATGTCGAACAGCCGGATCCGGTTCTGGCTCGAGTCATTCGCATACAGCCACCGCCCGTTCGGATGCAGCGCCATCGAGGTAAAGAACCCGCCCGCGTCGTCCACATCCGTCAGCGTGATCGAGTCCGTATCCGGGATCCACCGGTACAGCCGAAGCTGGTTCGACCCGCCAAAGTTCGTGATCGCCATCGCAAGCAGATCATCGCGGATCCACTGGATATCCAGCCCCGCCTGGCTGAACGACAGCTCCTTCCGCACCGTCAGCATCCCGTCCGCATCCACCGAGTACACGATGATGTTCTCAGGCCCGTTCCCCGACGCGTGGATCGTCGCCAGGAACTCCCCGCTCGGCGAGATCGACACCGCGTAGCTGTTGCACCCGGGGCAGTCCTGCGAAGTCGAGCTCCGAGACCCCGTGACCACCCGGTCCACGACCGAGAGCGCCCCGCTGCTCCCCACCCGCATGCTCGTCAGGCTCCCCTCCAGGTTCCCGTTGTTCGAGACGAACACAAACGGATCCGCCGCCTGCCCCAAAGCCGCCCCGGCGCACGCCACCACCACGCCCACACCCACAACGCAATCAAGCGACTTCATCAAAGACTCCCTTCCTTCTCCACGCGCAGGCTCCCCCGCGCCGGACCCCCAGCATCCCAAAACCCCCCGCCCCAATCAACCCCTTCCCCAAACAACCAACCCCCGGGTGCCACTATCCGCGCAGCGGGTAGTGCCACGCCCCTCTGCCCCTCTGCCCCGTTCCCCTTCCCCTCACCCCTCCGTGCCTTCGTGCCTTCGTGCCTCCGTGCCTTCCCGCCTTCACCACTCCCCCCTCACCCACACCCCGCGCTATACGCCCCCAGAAACGCCGTGATATCCGCAAAGCTGAACACCCCGAACGGCGCCGCGAGGTCCGCCGCCGCATCACCCGCGTTGAACGCCCCGAGGAACGCCGAGATATCCGCAAAGGTCAGCTCACCGAAGGGCTCCGCGAGATCCGCCGCGTTGCACCCCGCCCCGCCCCGCACCTCGTCCAGATCGATCCGCAACAGCACGGCCGTGAGCGGCGCCGCATCGCTATCCAAGGAGTACACGCACGGATCCGAGAACGGCTTCGTCACCAACGCCTGGAACACGAGCCACCGCCCGTTCGCCGACACATGAAACCCGTCGGCCCCCGTATTCGGCAGGTCCGCGATGACCAATTCCGGATACAGCACCCCGTCGATCACGACATCGTGAATCGTCGAGACACCGCCCTCGACCAGCAACTCATCATTGAAGAACAAGCCCTCGAAGCGCACCGGACCCGATGACGCATACGGGCTGTCCGGACACACCGCGCTCTTGGGCGCACTCCACGACCCGCACCACACCACATTCCCCGACGGGTCCATCTGAAGGCTCTCCGTCGCCCCGTCGAACGCCAGTGGACCCGGAGCCGCCGTCCCCACCGTCACCCCCTCCTGCGCCACCACCGCCCCGTTCACGACGAGCACATCGTCGTCCGTCTCCACGCCCGACACCGACGCCAGGAACCCCACATCCCCCGCCGCGTTCACCGCCACGGGCCGGAACGCGAGCCCGTCATACACACGCCCCGCGATCGGCGAAGCCTCCCCCTCCCGCGCGGCGACGCTCCAGGTCACCCCCGTCCCCGCCCGGTAAAGGATCGCCTCGTCCCGCTCCTCGGGAGCGCCCGCGATACCGACGCCAAGCACGACATCCCCGCCCGAGCTGTACCCGACCCCGTCGGGCCCCACATTCATGTCCCGAAGCCCGAACGGCAGACCAGCAGGGGGCACCAGCGTCGGCGCACCACTCGTCAAGAGGAACCGCCGCGATTCCGAAGGACCGCCGGCGTCCATCAGCTCGAACAGCACGCGAGCATCCGGAGCCGGCGTCCCCAGTTCGTTCAGGTCCGCCTGCACCAGCACGCGCCCGGCACCCGCCGCCTGGAGGCTCAACAGATCCTCCAAGAACGATGCTTCCGGAGGTAAACCGGGCACGATGTACACCTGCTCCCCTTCCCGCAGCACCTCTCGACGATCCACCAGCGCAACCACCAGCTTCGGAGTCGTGCCGCTGATCGACGCCGGATCCGGCAGCCCATCGGGGAGCAGCGAAAACTGTGAAGGAGCTCTCAGCGCGATCGCCGGCGTCCCGTCTCCACCCAGCGAGACCGAAACCAGCAGGTCGCTGTTGAAGGTCACAGCCGGAACGACGCCCGGATCTCCCGGCACAAGCAGACCCTCCCGAAGATACGGCTCGCCGTTCTTCAGGATCACCACATCGCGCAGCCCATCAAACGAGTCCGGAAACCCCGTCCGCGGGAACACGCCCGCCACGAACCAATCCCCGCTATCGGTCGCCCGCGGATAACCGAATAGCTTCGTCATCGCCAGCGAACTCAACGCCGGCGTCAGCGGACCCGGTTCGATCTCAAAGGGCAGCGTCACGAGCACCTCAATGGCCGGCTCACCTCCAGAAGCCCACCCCACTGCGCCCCCCGAGACCAGCATCGCCGCCGAAGCGCCGCCCAAAGCAAGCACCGCTCGCATGTCTCAGTCCTCCTCCGCCACGCCGCCGCGCCCGGGTGCGCCACCGCCCCGCACCTCGTCCAGATCGATCCGCATCAACGCCGACACGAACGGTTTATAGAAGCGATCCCGAGTGAAGTCGCAAAGGTCATTCGACGGCAACCCCACCAACGCCCCGAACACCAGCCACCGCCCATCCTCCGACATGTGAAACCCCGCGTGGCCTGTGTCGGGGAAGTAGGCGATCACCAGCTCCGGATACACCACCCCGTTGACCGTCACATCGCGGATCGTCGTCACACCGCTCTCGACCAGGAGCTGATCGTTGAAGAACAGCCCCTCGAACCGCGCCCCGCTCGAGGGAATGTCCACATTGTCCGGGCACACGCTCGCCTTCGGAACGGTCCAACCCCCGTGCCACACCACATTCCCGAACGTGTCCATCTCCAATCCGGGGTCCGGCACAACAAAGTCCAGGGGCCCGGGAGCCGCCGTCCCGACCGTCATCCCTTTCTGCACCAGCACCGACCCGTTCCGCACAATCACCACGTTGTCCGTGCTCGATCCAGACAACCCCGCGATGAACGCGACATCACCCGCATCGTTCACGGACTTGGGAAAGGCCCAGGTCCCCCCCCAGTCCCGGCCCGCGATCAGCGATGGCCGCCCGCTCCGCGCAAGCTCCGCCCACAGTCCCTCCGACGCGTCGTAGTGCAGCACCAAACCCGTGCCGAAGATCAGCGTGGCCCCGAGCACGATGTCACCCCCCACCGCAGCCTCCATCGACCCCTCAATGTTCGTGAGACCGTAAGGCGTATTGGGCAGCCCCGGAATCTGCTGGAAGGTCTCGCACACAATCAGGAAGCGCCGTGCCTCCTCAGGCCCCCCGGGATCCGTCACCTCGAACAGCGCCCGTCGCGAGTTCGAGGAGCCGGACCCCGGGTCGTGCAGGTCAGCCACCACCAACAGCCGATCCGAAGACACCGCCTCGACGACCGCGAAATACCGCACGAACGACTGCTGCGCAGGAATCCCCGTCACCGGGCTCAGGTTGTCCCCAATCCGCAAGACCTCCTCCCCATTGACCAGCAACACCTCTGTCTTCGGAAACTGGATGTAGTCCGAATCCACCGTCGCAGGATCCGGCGTCCCATCCGCCAAAAGCGAAAAACCCTCGCGAACCGAAGTGACCAGGGCCGTCGTCCCATCCCCGGCCACCGAAAAGCGGTCGAACGGCGGGTTCCGGAACTTGTCCCGCGCCGGAACCACCCCCGCATCACTCGGAAGCTGCAGCCCCGCCCGGATCCAGGCCTCCCCGTTCCGAAGCAGCACCTCCTGCCGCCACCGATCAGCAAGCGTGTCCGGCCCCGTCACCGGGAACGCACCCAGCGCCCACCACCCCCCGTCGTTGCTCACCTTGGGCCGGCCCCGATACTCCGTCACCAAGGACGGCCCGAACGCCGGCGTCAGCTCCCCCACCGGAATATCCAGCGGAAACACCGCCAGCACCTCGATCGACGGCCCCTCCCCCGCCGCGAAGCCATGGACCGCCCCAACGACCCCACACACCGCCAACCCGACCGCTCCGCGCATACACCGACCCTCCTCGCCCGCAGCCTACCGCCAGAACCCGGACAAGATGCGTCAGAAACGAAAATGGGCCGCCCATCACGCCGGCGGAACAGCGGCGAACAACAACACCTCAAGCAAGCCCCACCCACCCCGCACGCGGCTGCCACGGGCGGCTCGCCCGCCAGTGTTGCGTCCGACACCCTGCGCCGGGTGCCGTGGTCGATCCGGCTCTGCGGATCGGCCCCGCCCCCCAGTGCTCCAAACCACCCCGTGCTCCGATCACCACTCCGGGGCGGCTCGCCCCTTTGGCCCTTTGGCCCTTTGCGATTTGGCCATGTGTCACGGACACCCCGCGCTATACGCCCCCAGAAACGCCGTGATATCCGCAAAGCTGAACACCCCGAACGGCGCCGCCAGATCCGCCGCCCCGTCCTGCGCCGTGTAGGCCCCCAGGAACGCCGCGATATCCGCGAAGCTCAGCACGCCAAACGGCTCGGCGAGATCCGCTGCATTGCACCCCCCCACCCCCGCCCCGTACACCGCAATCCCCGACGGGCCCTCCACACTGTCAAACCAGAACGCCACCGCCCCGTCATCCGATAGCCCGTCCGACTCCGAGTGCCGCAGCACGAACGATCCGATCCCGGCCAGGTCGAAGTCACTCACCGTCAGCGGTCCCGCCGTCGAGTCAATCGCCAGCCCCGTCCGCACCACCAGCTCCGTCCCCACACCGTCTCGATACAGAAACAACCCGCGCCGCGTTTCCAGGTTCGGGCCCACATCCTCCACATCCGCCACGAACGCGACATCCCCCCGCTCGTTCAACGCCGCCGACACCACGCCCCCACCCCGGAACACACCACCCCCCGCGGCCGCTGTTCCCGGCACCGACAGGTAGGTCTTCCCCGACCCATCCCCCACCACCAACGCCTTCGCGCCGCCCCCGTACAAGACCTCGTACACAACATCCCCGCGCGCATTCACCGGCAGCGATCTTGAAAACGCGCTCGTCACCGTGCTCGCCGTCCCGGGAATCGCATCCCCCCAACCGCCGATCACCGTCAGCCCCGTGTCGTCCCCACGCAGCACGAACTCCCGAGCCCCCTCACCCGGCACCACGACAGCCGCCGCGAACGCCACCTCGCCCGCCGAACTCACATGCAGGTTCGACGGACGGTCGATGTCCACCACCTCCTGCAGACCGTTCAGGAAAGTCCCCGTCCGCAGCACCGGCCGCACACCATTCGCCGCGTCCCACAGGTACACGCCCCGACCGAACCCCTGCGAGCTGGAGAACTCCGCGTAGAACGCCACATCACCCGTCGCGCTCATCGCCCCCTGCGAAAGCCGCGTCACCACACCCGGCCCCAGCGGCGCCGCGATCGCACCCCCCTCGAGCGCAATCCCAAAGACACCATCCACCCCCCCCGCAAACAACCCATCAAACCGGCCCGAGGTCCCCTCCACCTCGTGCAGAAACGCCGTCTGCCCCGCACCGTTCAGCGTCACCACCGGCGGCACATTCTGCCCCACCGAAAACTGCCGATAGAACAACCCCGCAAAGGGAGACTCCTCCCCCTCCACCGCCACCGCCTCGATCACACCATCCCCCGCGCCCCGCACGAAGATCCCCCGATCCGACGCAAACGGCACCCCCGTCAGCCGCGCCCGAAACGCCACATCCCCCGCCCCGTTCACCCCCGGGTTCGGATCGAACGACAACACCGAGCCTCCGCCCGCCACCGGGTCCCGCTCGAGCACGAGCAACTCATCACCCCCCACCCCCGCCGCCACCAACGCCTCATCCGCCGGCGAAGACCCCACGAACGCGCGAAACACCGCCCGCCCATCCCCCGCCATCGTCGGCACACCAAACGACGAGTACGCCTCCCCATTCGGCGACACCTCCCCCGACAACGCCACCACCTCCACCGACTGCCCCACCGACTCCCCGCAAGCCAGCCCACACACCGCCAACACGCCCACGACTCCCAGCACGCTCTTCGCCACGATCCAACTCCCTTCGCAAGTCCCAGCCAATCCCGGCAACCCCGCCGCAAGCGACACCGCCCCCCATCCTTCACACCAACCGACCCACAACCACCAAAAAACACCACAAACAGGGGAATCCCTACGCCCCACCCCACCAACTCAGGCCGTTTCCCAACTTCCCGATCCCCCGCTCACACCCATCCGTACCGTGAACCGATCAACCGATCGGAGCCCACCACATGCACACACGCACCAACTCCTCCGACCTCGGCCCAGAACTCCTCAGTCACATGAAGGCCATCAAGGCCCGCGCCCGCGACTACGGCCTCGACTTCTTCGAGGTCATCTTCGAAAAACTCGACTTCGACACCATGAACCAGATCGCCTCCTACGGCGGCTTCCCCGTCCGCTACCCCCACTGGCGATGGGGCATGGAGTACGAGAAGCTCAAGAAGCGCGACGCCTACGGCATGGGCCGCATCTACGAGATGGTCATCAACAACGACCCCTGCTACGCCTACCTCCAGGAGTCCAACTCCATCACCGACCAGAAGCTCGTCATGGCCCATGTCTACGCCCATTCCGACTTCTTCAAGTGCAACGCATGGTTCGGCAAGACCGAGCGCAAAATGATGGATGTCATGGCCAACCACGCCACCCGCGTTCGCCGCCACATCGAACGCCACGGCGCCGAAACCGTCGAACGATTCATCGACGCCTGCACCTCCATCGAACACCTCATCGACCCCCACTCCGTCTTCGTCCGCCGAGACAAAGACCAGGGCCCCCAGCAACCCTTTGCCCCCGACAAGCTCCCCGCGAAGGACTACATGGACCCCTTCATCAACCCCCAGTCCGAGCTCGACCGCCAACGCGCCGACTACGAGAAGAAAGCCGCCGCCGCCAAATCCGCCTTCCCCGCAAGACCCACCCGCGATGTACTCGCCTTCCTCCTCCAGAACGCCAGGCTCGAGGACTGGCAGTCCGACATCCTCGGCATCATCCGAGACGAGTCCTACTACTTCGCCCCCCAGGCCCAGACCAAGATCATGAACGAAGGCTGGGCCACCTACTGGCACTCAAAGCTCATGACCGAGCACTTCCTCGAAGACGCCGAGATCATCGACTACGCCGAGCAACACTCAGGCGTCGTCCACATGCCCCCGGGCGGCTTCAACCCTTACAAAATCGGCGTCGAACTCTTCAAGGACATCGAACGCCGCTGGAACACCGGCCAGCACGGCCCCGCCTGGGAAGCCCTCGAAGGCATCGGCCAGAAGGAACGCTTCGACGACCAGTCCATGAAGGGCCGCGAAAAGATCTTCGAGGTCCGCCGCGTCTACAACGATGTCAACTTCATCGACGAGTTCCTCACCCCCGAGTTCGTCGAGAAACACCAGATGTACCAGTTCCGAAAGGACCCCAACACCGGCGAGGTCAAGGTCGTCACGAGAGACTTCCGCCGCGTCAAGCTCACCCTGCTCTACCAGATCACCAACATGGGCCAGCCCTTCATCTATGTCGCCGACGGCAACTACCTCAACCGAGGCGAGCTCTACCTCGCCCACGAGTTCTCAGGCCTCGAAGTCGAAGCAGCCAAAGCCGTCGAAGTCCTCCGAGCCATCCGCACCATCTGGGGCCGCCCCGTCCATCTCCAACTCCGCATCAACGAAGAAATGACCCTCATCACCCTCGAAAAGCCCGAAGGTGAACCCAGAAAGCAAAAGATCACCGAAGACCTGCCCACGCCCGCCCACCAAGTCGCGTGACCAAACAACGACGGGTGCCACGGCTTGTCCGCGCAGCGGCAAGCCGTGCCGAGCCCATTGCCTATTGCCCACTGCCCATTGCCCCCGCCCCGCGCCCTCACTCCGTCTCTCCGTCTCTCCGTCTCTCCGTCTCGCGAACTCCATACCCCCTCACAACCCTCGCCGGACTCCCCACACAAACACTCCACCCCGGCAAATCCGAAAACACACTCGACCGCGCCCCCACAACACACCCCTCGCCAAGCTCCACCCCAGGCCCCACAAACACATCCGCCGCCACCCAACACCGCCGCCCGATCACAATCGGCTTCGGCACCAAGGGCCGCCGCTCATCCTCAAAGTCATGCGTCGCCCCGCACAAATAGCTGTACTGCGAAACAATCGCCCGCTCCCCAAGCGAGATCCGATCCACGCAGTACACATCCACATCATCCGCGATCGTCGCAAAGTCCCCCATCTCCAGATTCCAAGGCGCCCACACCCGCGCCCGCGGATACACCCGAGCCTTCGCACTCAGCCTCGCCCCAAACAACGACAACAACCAACGCCGCCAGCCAAAGCAAGGCCGAGGCGACCACCGAAACACCGTCCCCTGCACCACCCCCCAAACCAACCGACCCACCTTGTGCCGAGCCCCAAACCGGCTCTTGGGCACCCGGTACCCCCCGCCGGCCGCAGCCCCACCACCCCCACCACCCGCACTATCCGCATCATCACGCATCACCAAACCCTATCGACCACCCACTCCCCCCGCCTCCTCCCAAGCCGCCTCCCCGCCCCCTACCCCCTCTCTCCCCCCTCCCTTCCCTATCTCGTGGCACGGGCGTCCCGCCCGTGTCGCCTCCCCCTCCAACCAATCAAGGGTGCCACGGCTTGACCGGCTCTGCGCCAAGCCGTGCCGAGACCAACGCCCACACCGCCGGGCATCGGGTGCCAGGTGCCCCGACCCGCCGCACAGCGGCGCGTCGGGCCGATCCACCCAATAAACGAATCCCACAACCACCCCCCGACGCCCGATCTTCGCCTGCGAAGATCAGGGTGAACCCCACCCCCACGCTCCAACCACCGACCCTCGCGATCCAAAGCCCAAGCCCTGAAATCTGAAATCTGAACTCTGAAATCTAAGCCCTGAGATCGAAACCTCACCCCCCACTCCCATCCCAAAGGGGGTGCGGGGGCCCCGCCCCCGCCCAAGCACTCCAAGGATCGTCTCCAAAACCAAATATTCACAAGAAACCCCGCTACCCCCCCACCAAGCTCAAGTAACCTCCCCCCATGCGAACAACCACCGCCCTTCCCCTCCTCCTCACCCCCCTCGCCCTCGCCGCCCCCTGCGATCCGCTCGTCCCCA
Source organism: uncultured Phycisphaeraceae bacterium (assembly GCA_964615815.1). GTDB lineage: Bacteria > Planctomycetota > Phycisphaerae > Phycisphaerales > UBA1924 > DAIQNV01. The sequence continues at coordinate 202,800 of CAZTQV010000002.1, forward strand.
TCCTCCCCCCCGCCGGCATCACCGACTTCGGCATCGCCGAAGCCCTCACCGCCACCCACGCCATGATCAGCGCCGGCACCTTCGGCCCGCCCCAGCGCTTCGTCCTCGACCGCGCCACCGGCAATGTCGAGCCCTTCGACATCGGCGTCAACTTCTACCGATTCGCCGTCGACGCCGACACCATCGTCATCAAGGAAGGCGCAACCCTCACTCAACGCCACTTCCCCTCCGGCGCCCTCATCCGCACCATCGAAGGCGACCCCGACGACACCGCCTTCGGCCAGTCCGTCGACCTGCAGGACAACACCCTCGCCGTCGGCGGCCACGAACGCGCCTACCTCTTCGATCTCACCACCGGCAACCTCCTCTGGAAAGTCACCCAGGCACAGGTCTGCAACTCAGACTGCCAGTTCGGCGAACTCATCCGCATCAACCACGACACCGTCGCCGTCGGCGCCACCCACACCCAGGACCGCCCCAACGAGTACGGCGCCATCTTCTTCTTCGAACGCGAAACAGGAAGCCTCCGTACCCGCACCATCGCCCGCCCCGGCACCCGCCCCATCTACCTCGGCGCCCAGTTCGCCCTCGGCGACACCATCACCATCGCCGCCGGCGAGTCCTATCTCATCGAAGGCCTGCTCATCTTCGACAACACCACCGGCGAAGAAATCGCCAACTGGAACCCACCATTCCTCCAGGACGACAACCAGGACACCCGCCCCTACCTCCTCGCCATCACCGGCGACAGGCCCCTCATCGCGGACGACAACCAGGTTTACATGCTGAGCAAAGAAGGCCGCTTCCTCGCCCGACTCCCAAAGCCCGCCAACCAAACCTCCCTCTCCTACGGCGAAACCCTCCTCGCCCACGGCCAGGAAGCCCTCGTGGGAGACCTGCGAAGCAATGTCTACACCGACGGCGCCGCCTACATCATCAACACCGAAGGCTACCTCCCCTGCCGAGGCTCCGACCTCGCACCCCCCTACGGCGAACGCACCTTCGCCGACATCGTCGCCTACCTGAACGCCTTCACAAACGAAGCCCCCGAGGCCGACCTCGCGAGCCGCTGCGGCCGCTTCACCTTTGCCGACATAGGCAAATTCCTCGACGGCTGGCTGGCCGACTGCTACGAGTAACAACAACAAGCCCCTCCCCGCCTCCCCCAATCCTCCCAGACTAACCAACTAGAAAACTTGCAAGATATGCACAGAAGCCGCAACGATACACCAACACCACCGCTACCTTAACAAGCAGATATCACCCACCCCCACCGGAGCCCTCGATGCACCTGCGCGCCCCCGTCGCCCTCGCCCTCCTCGCAACAACCGCCCACGCGCAAACCATCGTCGGCGGCATCATCAACGAGGACACCAACTGGACCGCCGCGGGGTCCCCCTACATCGTCGAGCAATCCGTCCTCGTCGCCAACGACGCCATCCTCACCATCGAGGCCGGCGTCGAGGTCCGCGTCAACCCGGGACGAGGCTTCGCCATCGGCTCCACAGCCCTCAGCCTCGGCACCCTCGTCATCAACGGCACCCCCGACAACCGCGTCCGATTCGTCTCCAACGCCCCCTTCCTCGACGACCCCAGGCCCGCCCAGGTCGACGACTGGAACGGCTTCCTCTTCACCCCCCGCGCCCGCCACACCGTCTATGTCAACGGCCAACCCGCCGGCGGCTCCATCCTCCTTCACTTCACCATGGAGCATGCCAACGGCCAGGGCCCCGTCATCCGCACGCTCGACACCGGCCTCGCCGTCATCGGCCTCCACCTCCGCGCCCCCACCACCAGCGGCGTCGACATCCAGGTCAACGACTCCGAAGGCTCCTACTTCGAAGACTGCCGCTTCGAGGGCGTCCCCGAGCCCATCTATGTCGCCGGCGGCTCAGGAAACACCTTCATCAACAACACCTTCATCGATGTCAACACCATCGGAAACGGCGGCGGCATCCGCTGCTCCGGCGGCGGCACCACCACCATCACCGACTCCACATTCATCAACTGCTCCGCCTCCGGTCTCGGCGGAGCCATCTGGGTCGATTCTTCCGCCGTCACCATCACCAACGCCACCTTTGAGAACTGCTCCACCAGCCAACAGGGCGGCGCCGTCTACTCCGACGGAAACCTCACCCTCACCGACTCCGTCTTCACCAACAACCGCTCGCCAAACGCCTCCGCCCTTTACAACAGAGGCACCAACACCACGATCGAGCGAACCCAGTTCCTCGACAACGGCAACTTCGTGGTCAACAGCGGGCCAGCCGCCGTCATCCTCGCCGACACCACCATCACCGACTCCATCTTCGAACGCAACCGCGCCAACCGCAACAACGCCGCCGCACTCTCCACCTCCGGCCGTACCTCGCTCATCGACACCGTCTTCATCGAGAACGAGACCATCTCCACCCAGAGCAGCGGCCGCGGCGCCGTCTATATTGGCACCGGCACCGCCGCCCTCCAGACCGAGATCGCGGGCTGCACCTTCGAGCGCAACAGCGCCCTCGAAGCGGGCGCACTCCACATCTCAGCCCCAGTCTCCGTGACAAGCGCCGCGAGCATCCTTGTTCGCAACAACCGGTTCGCCGAGAACACCGCCCTCACGAACAACGGCCGCGCAGGCGCCCTCTATCTCGTCGGAGCCAACCACACGGTCCGAGACAACGAGTTCGAGCGCAACACCGCCGATATCGGCGGCGCCATCGCCCTCTCCGGCAGCAACATCCGCATCGTGAACAACGGATTCTTCAACAACAACGCCGATCTCCGCGGCGGCGCCATAGCGACATTCACGGGCGTCACCTTCGCCAATGTCTCCTTCGCCGGCACCGACAACACCGACCCCGAACCCGACGAGTTCAACACCTTCGCCGGCAACTCCGCCCCGGTCGGCTCCGCCATCGACCACGCCATGCCCTTCAACGCCGGCGCCGACTCCGACATCGACGCCACCTTCAACTGCTGGAACGGCGACGACCCCCTCGATGTCGTCCACAGTTTCTTCAACGACTCCACCCTCGCCCTCGTCTACACCGACCCCGAAGCCCCCTGCACCGACTCCCCGGGCGCCCCCTGCAATCCCGCCGACCTCGCCCAGCCATTCGGCCAGCTCACCTTCGCCGACATCTCCACCTTCCTCACCGCGTTCACCACCCAGTCCCCCCTCGCCGACCTCGCCCCCCCCACCAACACCTTCTCCTTCGCCGACATCTCCACATTCCTCACAACCTTCAACGCCGGCTGCCCCTGATCAAGTCAATCGACCTTTCGCCAAACAACAACAATGCCCTGCGGTGGCAACCGTAAGCCCTCCAGCTACGCCCCACCCCAAAGCCAGCCCCCCATCACATGACGCCTGATCTTCGCCCCGCGAAGATCAGGGTTGGTGCAGACAACGACGCCCCAACCACTACCAGGCGCCGTGGTCGGCCCGCTCCGCGGATCGGCCACGAACGCTAAATCTCCGATCACCACGCCAACGAGCCCGCAGCGCAAGCAAGGGACTCCCCAAGCGAAGCGCCTCCCCTTCTCCAAGCCTCAACCTACCCCGCGTCCCCGACAATCAATCCGTTTGCCGTTTGCCGTTTGCCGTTTGCCGTTTGCCGTTCGCCGCCCGCTGCCCGCCGCCCGCCGCCCCCCGCTTCGTCTCTCCGTCTCTCAATCTCTCCGTCTCTTCCCCCCTCACTTAAACCCCAACCGCCCCATCAAATCATCAAAATGATCCAACCCATAAAACTCGATCGTCACCTTCCCCCGCTTCCCATCACGCGTCGCGATTTTCACCTTCGTCGCCAGGTGCTGACCAAGCCGCGTCTCCAGATCCGCGATCTCCGCGGGCCGCTCCGGCTGCTCACCACGCCGTGACGACGAAGCATTCAGATACGACTCGAGCTGCCGAATCGTCCAAGACTCATCCGCGCACTTCTTTGCCGCAGCCAACCGCTTCCCCGGCGCCGCCGACAGGAGCACCTTCGCGTGCCCCATGCTCAGCTTCCCGTCCTCGATCATCCACTGAATCGTTTCCTCGAGCTCCAGCACCCGCAGCAGGTTCGCCACCGTGCTCCGCTCCAGCCCCACGCGCTCCGCAAGCTCCGCCTGCGTGTGCCCAAACTTGAGCACCATCGCCTCGAGGGCCCGCGCCTTCTCGATCGCATTCAGATCAACGCGCTGCAGGTTCTCGACAAGCGCCCACTCCGCAACCGTCTCATCATCCAGGTCCCGCACGATCGCCGGGATACGCTCCAACCCCGCAAGCTGCGCCGCCCGCCACCGCCGCTCACCCGCGACCAGCTCATACCCATCCCAATCCGGCACCGGCCGCACGATCACCGGCTGCATCACCCCCGACCGCCGGATCGACGCCGCCAGCTCCGCCAACTGCTGATCATCAATCGCCCGCCGAGGCTGATACCGGCTCGTCCCAAGCTTCGTCACCAACACCATCCGAAGCTCGTTCTCTCCCACCCCATCAAACCTGTCCCCCTCAAACCGCTCCCCCTCACCCGCCTCCACCTCAGCCCCCCCACCACTCTTCACAGCCGCCCCAACAGACCCACCCGCACGACCGCCCCCTTCACCCTGCCGCCCCCCGGCCCCACCCCCCGGCGCATCGACGTCACCAGCCCCAGCCCCCCCATCAAACTGGTTATCGGACTCTAAAGCCGCCGGAGGCACCTCCACCCGCACAGGAGCCGCACTCATCAAAGCACTCAACCCCCGCCCCAACCGCCGCGGCTTCCCCGAACCATCCATGGCCAATACCCCTATATACCTGGGCTAACACAGCAACCAAACCCATCCCCCACCGCCCCAGTATAGTGGGCCCCCACGCCCCAAGGACACAATCCATGCCCAAAGACCACATCGAACTCATCGCCCGAGGCCTGATCCTGGCCGACAACCGCGTCCTCCTTTGCCGAAACCGTGCGCACAACTACCACTACCTCCCCGGCGGCCACATCGATTTCGGCGAACCCGCCGCCGAAGCCCTGACCCGCGAAATCAGGGAGGAACTCGGCCGAGCCTGCCGCGTAGGCCCCCTCCTCCTCGCCGAAGAGCAAATCTTCACCCAAAACGACCGCCAGCGCCACGAACTCAACCTGGTGTTCCACGTGGAACACTTGGACGACGCCGACCCCGACCGGCCGATCGAGTCGGCCGAGGACCACCTCGCCTTCGACTGGGTCGACCTCGCCGGGGTCGCCTCGGCCGACCTGCGGCCCGCCTCGATGCGGGCCTGGCTGGCGTCGGGTGGGCGGCTGGATGAGGCTCCGGCCGCGGGGTGGCTGCCGGCGCGGGGGTAGGGCGGTGGGGCCCGGGTGGGGGGGTGGTTTGGCAGGACCGGAACGATCGGTCGGGCCGGGGGCGGGGTGGGGGTCAGTGGGGTGGCCGGGTGGTCGATGCTCGATGTGAGCGCATGGGCGTTCTTGAGCATACGGCTTGGCGGTACCACCCCCCCATTCTGACGATACCAACCCCCCCTCAGTGTTCCGCGCGGAACACTCGGAGGATCCTGTGCGCGCGCTGGAGTCGGTTGGCTCGGCCATCGACCGGCTGGGGGCGGACATGGCGAAGCTTGCGGGGGAGACTCGGCGGCTGGATCGGTTGGCCGCTTTGGGGACCGTGGCGGGGCTGATTGCTCATGAGCTCAACAATGTGCTGACGCCGGCGGTGGGATATGGGCGGGCGGCGCTGAAGCGGCCGGGGGATCGGGAGCTTTCGGATAAGGCGCTCCTGAAATGTGTGGAGTCGGCGGAGCGGGCGACGGCGATCGTGCGCACGGTTCTGGAGCTGGCGAGCGGGGCGGTGGATGAGCGCGCGCCGGCGTGTGATGTGCGCACGGTTGTCGTGGGTGAGCTCGAGCACCTGGACCCCGGGGAGGGGCCGGCGGTGGTGATCGAGGTGCCGGAGGGGTTGTCGGTGGCGATGCCGGGGGAGCGGTTGGCGCGGGTGGTGCAGAACCTGGTGAGCAATGCTCGGCGGGCGATGGCGGGGGCGGATAGTGGGGGTGAGGTGCGGGTGTGTGCCGCGCGGAACGGCGGCGTGGTGGAGCTGGTGGTGGAGGATGACGGGCCTGGGTTGCCTGCGGGGTCGCCGGTGTTCGATGCGTTCCGGACGGGTGCGGAGAAGCAGGGGGGGCACGGGCTTGGGCTGACCTTGTGCCGGGAGCTGGTGCGGGATGCGGGTGGGGCGATTCGTGCGGAGCGGGCGGGGAGTGGGGGGGCGAGGTTTGTGGTGGAGTTGCCCACAAGCTAGTCATTGCTAACATGAGGTTCGTGGGTGCGTTGATGAAGGAGCCCAAGGACTGCAGTCCGTGGGCTTTGTTGTCTGTGGTGGGTCGTCTGGTTGTTGGGCTATGGGCAGCCGGCGGTGAAGGCGGTGAGGAATGCGGTGATGTCGGCGAAGGTAAAGTTGCCCGTCGGGGCGGCAAGGTCGGCGATTGGATCTTGTGCTGTGAAAGCTGGTGCGAAGGTGGCAAGGTCGGCGAGGGTGATCATTCCAAACGGAAGGGCAACATCAGCTTGGGAGCAGGGTTGGCCATCAGGGGGACAGGCGGCGACGGGGTCACTTAGGACGACGGCGAGCGTGGGGTTGGTAGTGTTGTCGGCGATGACATCGCCGGGGAGATCGATCCCCCAGCAGTTGTTCCGCGCGTCGATATCGGCGTCGCCTGTGGGGTCGAAGGGTACGGCGTGGTCAATGGCGGGCCCAACGGGTGCTTCGTTGCGTTCAAAGACATTTACGGCGTCTGGGGTGGCGTCGAGTCCGGCAAAGGTAAGGTTCCGTGCGGGCGAGTTGGTGGTGCGCGTGACATGGATCGCGCCGCCGGCCATGTTCGCGCTGTTGTTCAGGAAGCGTGAGCCTTCGATCAGTGTCGATCGCGATCCGGAGATGGCGATGGCTCCGCCACGGTCCGCGTAATTCTCGGAGAAAACGGAGTCGCGGACGACCAAGTCATTCTGGCCCCTGATGCTTGCGAAGTAGATCGCTCCGCCGACACCTTCATCGTCGAGAGCGGCGCGATTTCGAACAAACTCGCAGCGTTCAATGGTCGTGTTTCCGAAGAGGAAAAGGGCCCCGGCCTCGCCGCCTGCGGAGTTGTCGGCGAAGTAAGAGTCTCGGATGACCGCGGTTCCGAGGCTTCGTGCGACGCCACCTATGCCGAGGAAGGTATTGGATCCCTGGCGGTTGGTATTGCGTTCAAAGCGGGAGGCCGTGATGGTCAGGCCGATTGTATCGATGGTGGACCCGTCGGTGGCGAAAGCCTGGTTGTCCAAAAAGAGCGAGCGGTTTATGACCAGATCGCGAACGGAATCAATGGCACCGCCGGAGACGGGTTGGCGTCCTCCGTTGGCTATGAAGGCGGAGTCATTGATTGTGACTCGATCCCCGCCGGCGATAGCGGAGCCTGTGATCGCCCAGCACCCATGGAAGTTATTGTTGTTTATGATATAGTTTTCGCCAGTGAGAAAGGCGGCTCCACCTCTGTTTGTCGCGGTGCAGTTGTCAAATAGGTTCCCAATAAAAGTAGCATTGTCACCATCAATGTAAACGGCACCGCCATTGAAAGAGGTGTCGCAGTTCATAAAGTGATTATTGAGGAAGACTGTGTTTCTTGCCAGCACCGCGATAGCGCCTCCTCCGCCGGCGCCGCTGCAGTTAATGAAAGTGTTGTGGTCAAAGACATGGCTTGCTCCGCCGGAGACGCCAATGGCGCCGCCCCGAGGGTCACCGGCGATGGCAGTGTTGTCGACGAAGGTGGAGTTGAGGACCCTTAGGCGCTCGGAACCTTGGAGGGCTGCAAAGATTCCTCGTCCTTCGTTGTCTTCTGCGAGCAGTCCGTCGATGCCGAGCTGGGTGCTGTCGCTCAGGATGATGGCGAACGCTCGGTCTGCTCCGGCGTGTCGGATCTCGATGTTCCGCAGGTATGAGCCGGTTGCGAAACCGTCCCCGAGAAAGCCTGTCGGGACAGCGTGACGGCTGAACACGATGCCTTTCCATTGCCCCGGCGCGGCGGGGACAGGGTTATCTCGAAAGGGTGCGTTGGAATGAAAGATGACCGGCTGCTCGGCAAGGCCTTCGACGACGAGTGCGCCCTGGCCACGGTCTTCATCGCCGACAACAAAGCTTACATTGCCTTCTACGCGTACTTCAACACCTGCTTCGATGGTGAGGGTTGCGTCGTTGGCGACGATGATCGAGGACTCGACGGTGTAGGGGCTGCCGGCGGCGGTCCATGTGGTGTCGTCGGAGATGACGCCGCCGACGGTTGTTTGGGCTTGGGCTGCTGAGGCGAGGGTGGCGGCGCATGCGAGGGCGAGGGCGGTGGGGTGTGTCATGGGTGCCTTGATTTGGGGTGTTGGATGACGGTAGCGGATTGATTGGGGTGCGCCTAGGGGCTTTGGGGGATGCTTGGTTGTTTAGGGGCTGGGTGGCGTTGCTTGGGCGGGGGCGGGGCCCCCGCACCCCCCTTTGGGATGAGGGTGGGGTGGGGTGGGGGGGAGGGCAAAGGGGCCAAACGCAAATGGCCCAAGGGCCACCTGGGGAGGGGGGGGTTGCTCTGGGCTGTCACGGGTCAGAGATCATGGGTGGGGGTGGTGGTGAGGGGTTGGGTGGTCGTGGTGGGTCTTGGGTTATTGATTGGGGCAGCCGGCGGCGAAGGCGGTGAGGAAGCTCGAGATGTCGGCGAAAGTGAGGGTGGCGAGGGGTTGGGCGAGGTCGGCGGTGGGGCCTTCGGTGGTGTAGGCGTTGAGGAACATGGCGATGTCGGCGAAGGTGAGTTGGGCGAAGGGTGGGGCGGTGTCGGCGAGGGAGCAGGGGAGGGGTTCTGGGGGGCAGGGCGCGGGGTTGGAGGTGTCGACGATGGAGCGGGTGGGGTCGTCCTGGCCGTCGTAGATCGAGGCGGCGATCTGGGCGGGGTCCGTGGTGTTCCAGCAGACCTCGGTGGCGTCGATGTCGTTCCCGAAGAACGACTGGGCGGGCAGGAAGTTGGCGATGTTGTTTCCGACGGCACCGGCTTTGTTGGCGGCGAAAGCATTGGGGTCGCCGGTGCCGGACGGGGACAGGTCGATGTCGGACCTGGAGCCGCGGATGGCGATGGCGCCGCCCTGGAAGGCGGCGAAGTTCTGGAGGAAGTGTGAGCCGTTGATGCGGAGGACGATGCGCTCGATGTCGCCCTGTTCGACGAGGATGGCGCCGCCCTGGTTGGCGCGGTTGGCGCGGAAGGTGGAGTCGATGATGGTGACGGGTTCGCAGGCGTTGATGTGGATGGCGCCGCCGCCCTGGGTGAAGGTCTGTGGCGGGTCCATGGGCACGGCGGTGTTGCCCGTGAACTCGCAGGCCTCGAAGCGGACGGGGCCGGTGTCGTTGGTGAGGGAGACGGCGCCGGCGTAGTCGAGCGCCTTGTTGTTGATGAAGCGGCACTCGAGCAGGTTGAGCTGGTTCACGGCGCTGGCGTTCATCGCGGCGCCGGGTGCGGTGGTGTTGTGGTTGTCGATGAAGTCGCAGCGTTCGAGCGTGATGCCGGTGGAGGAGTCGGCGTTGATGGCGCGGCTGAAGCCGCGGAAGACGGAGTCTGTGATTGTTGTCGGGCCGGTGTCGTTCGTGAGGGAGACGGCACCCGCGTAGTCGAGCGCCTTGTTGTTGATGAAGCGGCACTCGCGCAGGGTGAGCTGGTTGACGGCGCTGGCGTTCATCGCGGCGCCGGGTGCGGTGGTGTTGTGGTTGTCGATGAAGTCGCAGCGTTCGAGCGTGATGCCGGTGGAGGAGTCGGCGTTGATGGCTCGACTGAAGCCGCGGAAGACGGAGTCTGTGATTGTTGTCGGGCCGGTTTCGGTGATGTCTATGGCGAGGGGGCTCGAGCCGTCGGGGCGGCGGTTGCCCGAGGATGCGAAGTTGGTGATGGTGGTTGCTTGCGATTGGCGTACCTGGATGAGGGCTCTTCCCTCGGGGGAGTCGATGAAGTTTGGGCGGTGGATGACCGTGCTTTCCATGCGCCGAAGCTGGATGCCGAAGAGTCGGAACAGGCCGCAGCGTTCGAAGGTGAGGTCGGAGAGCAGGTTCTGCTCGCCGTCGAAGAGAGCGATCGCGATGGGCAGGTCGCGGAATGTGCAGTCCCGGATGATGGAGCCGACACCACCGACGACGCGGATACCGTCTGTGCCGTCTGGTGGCGTGTTGGGGGGTCTCTCGATCGTGGTTCGCTCGATGAGGATGCGGTGGGTGGGATCGTTCTGGCCGCCGGTGAAGTAGATGGCTCTGCCAGCGAACTGGCGGATCGTGCAATCCTGTATGGCGGTGGTGGTGTTGGTGACGCGGATGACGCCGGTGCCTGGTTCGAGGGCTCTTGCGTACTCCATGATCGCGTGCTGGACGCGGGAGCCGGCGATGGGGTTTCCGTCGGTGTCGAAGGTGGCGTCTTGTGCGAAGGCGGTGAGATGGATGTTGCCCCAGTCTCCGGGGGCTGCTGGGCGGGGGTCGGGGAGGTAGGGGGCGTTCGAGGTGAAGAGGATGGGGTTGTCGGCGGTGCCGAGGATCTCGAGCGTTGCGGTGCCGAAGGAGGCGGTGCCGATGACGAGGTTGGTGGCGGGGTTGAAGCGGACCTCGACGCCGGGCTCGATGGTGAGTGTGGCGTTGCCGACGACGAAGGTGTCGGCCTCGATGATGTAGGGGCTGTTGGCGGCGGTCCAGGTCTGGGTGGTGATCTGGCCGCCGATGGTGGTTTGGGCGTGGGCTGTGGTGAGGATGCAGGTGAGGGCGAGGCTGAGGGCGACGGGGTTCATGGAACTGGTCCGTCTTCTGGCGCGCGGTGGGTTCATGGGCATCCTCTCGGGAAGAGCGACAAGAAGACGAGGATGTCGGCGTTTGTGAATCGTCCGTAGGGCGTCGCGAGATCGGCATCGATGTCGTTGGCGACGAAGGCTGAGAGGAAGGCGGTGGCGTCTGCGAAAGAGAGGGCGCCGAGTGGCTGGGCGAGGTCGATGGGGGAGCAGGGGAGGGGATCGGCGGGGCAGGGTGCGGGGTCGTTCGTGTTGACGCCGGCGAGGGTGGGATCGTCGGCGTTGTCGTGGATGGAGTCGGCGATCGCGGTTGGGTCGGTCGTGTTCCAGCAGACGCCGGTGGCGTTGATGGTGTTGGTTCCGTCGGGCGCGGGGGGGAGGAAGTTGGCGATGTTGTCGCCCAGGAAGGAAGCGATGTTGCCGGCGAAGATGTTGGGTGGGGTCTGGGCGTCTGACGACAGGTTCACGGTGGTTTGGGTGCCGCGGACGGCGATGGCGCCGCCGTCGCTGATGGCGGCGTTCTGGAGGAAGCGTGTGTTGGTGACGGTGAGCGCTTCGGAGTCTTCGATGAGTATGGCACCGCCGTCCTGGGCGCCGTTGCCTCTGAAAGTGGAGTTGGCGATGGTGACGGGTCCGCTTTCCCTGATGTACATGGCTCCGCCGCCCTGGTCGAGGGCGTCGGGTGGGGTGCCGCCGGTGGTGCCGTTGCCGATGAAGTCGCAGTTGTCGAAGAGTGTCGGCCCTGCGGACTCGGCGATGGCGACGGCGCCGGCGTACTCGCGGCTTAGGTTTGCGGTGAACTGGCAGTCGCGGGCGGTGACTGAGCCGTCGCCCTGAATGAGCATCGCGCCGCCCGTGCCGCGGTCGAGCCGTTCGAGCCGCGTGAATTCGCAGCGTTCGATGGTCGTGCCCGCGGTGTCGCCGATGGCGATGCCCTGGAAGCCGTCGGCGAACACGCTGTCCTGGATGATGGTTTGTGCGGTGTCCACGAGGAGGACCATCGTGGGGCCTTGGCCGTCGGGCTGTCGGTTATTGATGGCGGAGACTTCGCGCAGGGTGACGGTGTCCTGCGAGCGTCTGATTGTGACGAGCGTGTCTGCGTTCCCGCAGTCCTGGAAGTGGAGTCGCTCGACGAGCGCGGTTCTGACGCCGTCCAGGCGAACGGCGTCGCCGTCGGCGCTGCAGCGTTCGATGATGTGATCGGTGACGAGGAGGCCATCCAGTGCGCTGACATCGATCGCGGTGGCGGTGTCGCGGAAGGTGCACTGCCTGATGATGGTTCCTTCGCCGGCCCCGATCGATACGCCGGTGCCGAGGGTGTCGGCGGTCGAGATGCAGCGTTCGAAGGTTGATCGTTCGACGAGCACTTTGGTTTGGACGAAGCTGGTGCGGACGGCGCACCCGAGGATGTCGCGGAACTCGCAGTCTTGCACGGCTATTGCGATGCGGGGGGACTTGATCGCGCCGCCGCTATCACCGGAGCCATCGGCGAACTCGAAGATGGCGTGTTGGAAGCGGCAGCCGTCGATCGGGTTGCCGTCGTCGTCGAAGACGACATCTCTCGCAACGGTCGAGATGCTGATGGAGCCCCAGTCGCCGGGCTGGGCCGGGCGGGGATCGGGGAGGTAGGGGGCGTTGGAGGTGAAGAGGACGGGGTTGTCGGCGGTGCCGAGGACGGCGATGGTCGGTCGGCCGAAGGAGATGGTGCCGATGATGAGTGATGTGCCGGGGTTGAAGCGGACTTCCACGCCGGGCTCGATGGTGAGGGTGCCGTTGCCGACGACGCGGACATCGGACTCGATGATGTAGGGGCTGTTGACGGCGGTCCAGGTCTGCTTGCCGATCTGGCCGCTGACGATGGTTTGGGCGTTCGCTGCTGAGGCGAGGGCGGCGGCGCAGGCGAGGGCGAGGGTGGCGGGGTGGAGCATGGGTGCCTCGATTGGGGGTGTTGGATGACGGTAGTGGATTGGTCGGGGTGCGCCTAGGGGCTTTCGGAGATGTTTGGTTGTTTTCGGAGAGGCTGGGTGTGGGGGTAGGCTTTGGGTATGCGTGAGCGGGAGATGGCGCGGTTGATTGAGCGGGTGCGGGGGTATCGCGTGCGCGGGGTTGGTGGTCCTGTTCAGGGGGTTTTGGGGCGGGAGATGGGGCGGCTGCAGCGGGCGGTGAAGTCGCATGACCGGGGGATGGCGGCCTGGGAGGAGGTTGTGCCCTCGGCGGTGCGGGCGGGGGTCGTTGTGGTGTCGAGCGTGAAGGGGGAGGTGAAGGTGCGGGCGGTGGGGGCGCGGCGGTTTGCGCTGGATCGGTGGTTGAGGGGTGGGGGGGAAGAGGAGTTGCGGGGGCGGGGGGTGAGGGTGCGGGTGGTGAG
>CAZTQV010000003.1:0-198044 GCA_964615815.1 uncultured Phycisphaeraceae bacterium
CGACGCCCGCCGCCTCCGCGAGCCGCCCGCGGGCGATCGCGTTGGCCCGCAGCGTCTGCTCCCGCGGCGCGAGCGCCCGGCGGTACAGCGCCCCGAGCAGCTCGATCTGCTCGCTCATCGCCCGCCGCCGCATCACCCCCGACGCCGGCGCGGGCTCGATCGTCGGATCGGGCGAACGCCACCGCAGCGCGAGCGCCACCAGGGCGATCTGCGCCAGCGCTGGAATAAGCCCGAACCGCGCGATCGTCTCGATGATCGTCCCCGTGTGCCCGATCCCGTGCAGCCACTCGTCGAAAATCACCGGCTGCCGCGCCGTCACCGCGAGCACAAACTCAAGGTTGTCCTCACGGTCGATCCAGTGATTCAGCATCGGCGACGGCGCCGCCACAAGAATCACCCGCCCCGCGCCGACCGCGGTCTGCATCGCAACCACACCCGGCTCCGCCGGCGGCTCACCCTCTTCGGCTAGCACCTCCGGCAGCGTCGCAAGCACCCGCCACTCCCGAGCCTCCGCGTCATCGGCGGATGTCTCTTCCGACGAGTCATCCCCCGCTCCATCAATCTCGAAAGTCGCCGGCGCATGCAACGCCAGCCGCCCGTCGGGCGATCCCTCCCGATGCCACCACGCAACCGCCTCAGCTCCCGGCAGCCCATCGGGGAACCCGCCCCGACGCGCATGCTCGTCGATCCGCGTCGCGGGCGTCCCCGGCGGCAGCACCGTGACCCCAAGTTCCTCCGTCAGCGGCGTCGGCGTCCGCGTGAACACCACAACCGTGTTCCCAGCACCCACCCACTCGAGCACCACCGACACCGGCAGCGCGTACACCGGCGTCGGAGCCTCCTCCGCATACGCGTCCTCATCGTCACCCAAACGCACCCGGTTCGGCCCCGTCTCCGGCGGCGCGGAAGGAACAAGCTGCACCAGCGTGCCCACCTCGTCCGCGTCCAGCCGCGGCCGCTCCAACCGCACGACGCCCCCGGGCCGCTCGCTCAGCACCCGGTACGCCGCCGCCGCCCCGTACGGATCGAACCGCCGCACCGAGTGCAGCGGCACCGTCTCGCCCCCCCGGCTCGCGACATACGACAGCTGCACGACCACCACCGTGATCGCGACGATGCCCGCGAGCCCGAGCGCCGCGAAGATCCACCGCATCACGCCGACCGCCCTTCGCCCGACCGCCCGAGCATCGAAGCGACCTGCTCGCGAAGCGATTCAAACCCCCGCGCGTTCGGCCGGCGCAGCCCGTACCACACCGAGTCGAACACATCCGTCAGCCCGGCAAAGGTCCGCCGCTCCCCCTCCTCGCCCGTGAACCCGCGCACATAGGTCCAGTTCGTCCGCTGCTTGCGGAACGAGATCTTCCCCGCCTCGTGCAGACCCGCCAGCAACGCCAGGTACATCGCCCGAAACGCCAGCCGCAAATCCTCCTCGCCCGCCAACTCCGAAGCGTGCGAAAGCCACCGGTCGCTCCCCGCCGCGAGCGCATCCCCCTCGTCGAGCGCCCGGCTCAGATCCGCGGCCGCGGGCGTGGGCGGCGGCCGGCTCGCGACCACCCGCCGAATCAGGATGACCAGCGCCACGACGACGATCACCGCGATCACGATCGCGATCGCCTGCGCCGCCACCCTGAGCGGCGACCCGATGCCCGAAGGGCCGTCGCCGCTCGGGGCGATCCGTGAGTCGCGCCCGAAGATCCACTCGAAGAAATCGTTGATCGCCCCCCGGAACGCCTCCGCGTACGGCCTCAGGTCGATCCAGACATCGCCCGGGTCATCGCGGCGAAGCTGCCGCTCCCGCCACCGATGAAACAACGGGTCCTGCATCACCTCGCGGAGCTGATCACGCGCCCCACCCGCCCCACCCGCCTCATCCGGCTCGCTCTGCGCCGCGCAGGGCCGCCCACTCGCCGCGAGCGTCACGATCAGGATGAGGAGCGCACGACGCATCATGCCCGCGCCCCCGCCAGCGCCGCCAGCCTTGTGCGAAGGTCCGAGCCGGTCTGGTCCTCCGACAACCGCCGCGCCAGCACAACCCCCGCCGTGTGCGCAATCAGATCGAGCACCGCCAGGGCGATGATCACCGCGCTGAGCAGCCACGCGACCGATCCCGTGCTGAGCGCAAGCCCCGTGGTGTCGATCCCGAGCAAACTCGGCAGCACCGTCGACAGCAGCAGCGACAGGAACCCCACCGCCGAGATGATCCCCGCCAGCCCGAGCCACGCCACCACCAGCGCCCGCCGCAGGCAGTCCGACGACCGCGCCGGCAGCCCCGAGACAAGCTCGCGCACCTCGCGCCACGCCGGCCGATCGCTCGCCGAAAGCGTCGGCCCCACCAGCCACGCCGCGTGCAACGCCAGCACCCCCGGCACAACCAGCAGCGCCAGCAGCACCGCGAGCACCTCCGCGTGCGCCCGCACGAGGAACCCGCACGCCGCCCGCTTGCGATCAACCGAGACGACCCGCGAGCCGATCTCACGCATCACATAGGTCTGCAGCAGCGGCATCCACCACCACCGCCACACCATCCCCCCCGCGACCAGGAGGCTCGCCGCCCCCAGGCCCCCGCGCCGCTCGAGCGACACCGCCGACACCCACTCCATCGACGCCGCCAGCAGCGGGCCCGAGACCACCGCGTACCGACCGAGGATCTGCAGAGGCCGCCGCGCCAGCAGCCGCACCGCGACATCGAATGGCCCGAGGATCTCGCTCACGACGGGTCCATCCGCAGCGACTGCACCAGGTCGATCAGCACACCGCCCGAAACGAACGCGCACAGGAAGAAGAACCCCACCGACACCGGGAGCGCCGCGACAGCGAACCAGAACACCGCACCCCCGGCCCCCGACCCCTCCGCCGCGGCCGCCCGCTCCCGCTCGAGCACGACCGCGAGCCCCTCCTTCGAGTAGTTCACACCGCGGTGCCGCGTCGAACACTCCGAGCAGATCGCCCGCTTCGTCACCACGCACACGGCGACGGCTTTCCGATCGGGATGTGCTGCACAGCTTGTTGCGACGGCCACCGCGATGCTCCCTCGCGGCATGATACTTCATCTGTTCGCCCGCCGGTCCGGCTCCGTTCGCCCGCCCGGACAGACGCCGGGCTTCAGTCGTCCAGACCCGCGATCGACCGGGCCATTCCGAACACCCCGTCCTCCAGCCGATCCGCGGCCGCCGCGTCCGGCACGGTCGCCCGAACGAACCAGGTCTGGTCGGCCGCCTCCTCGTACACCCCCGCCGCGAGCATCACCCCCGTCGCCGACTCGATCCGGGCCTGGTACCCGTCGTACCCCGGCGCGTCGAACCGGGCGATCGTCCCCTCGAGCCCCTCGGCGTCGACCGGCGTCAGACCCATCTGCCCGCGCCAGCGGTTGATGTTGGCAAGCTCGCCCCCGACGCGACCCGGGAAGCGGCTGACCGCCACCTCCACCGTTCCGCCCGCGTCCGGCGCCATGTAAGTGGCCAGCCGCATCGGCCGCGGCTCCGCGTCGCGCGTCCAGCCCTCGGGCGCCGTCCACGGCTCATCCGGATTCGCGGCCGCCGGCGCGTCAGGACCGTCCGTTGGCCGCTCGACCTCCGCCGAGGCGCCCGCCTGTTCGTTCTCGGCGGCTCCCTCTCCGCACGCGGACATGCACAACAGCCCACCCGCGATCGCAAGCGTCACAACCACACGCCGTGCAACATCATGCGTGAGAAACGACGATCCGTTCGCGGGCGTGGCGCAGTCGTGCATAATCATGGAGATCATGGTAACCGGTACACGCCCGGGCGGTCCGCATCACGCGTCCCCCGACCGCTTCCGCTCCAACTCGTCCCACCGCGCGTACAGGCTCACCACCCGCGCCTGCGCCGTTTCCATCTCCGCGCACACCCGGGCCATCTCCTTGTGGTCCGCCAGCACCGCCCCGTCGTTCATCGCCGCGTCGAGCTCCGACACCAGCCGCTCCGCCGCCTCGATCTCCCCCTCCATCGCGTCGTACTCGCGCTGCTCCTTGTAGCTCAGCTTGACCTTCGACCCCTTCGCCCGCGCGTCCACCGCCGGAGCCGCCGCGCCCCCCGTCGGTTTCGCCTCCCGCTTCTCCTCGCGGTTCTCCTGGCTCGCCAGCCGCGCCCGCACCGCCTGCTCCACCGACGCGTACATCGCCGCGCCCCCCTCCCCGTCGAGGGACAGCACATCCGTGCACAGCCGCTCCAGCATCGCCCGGTCGTGCGTCACGAGCAGCAGCGCGCCCGGATAGTCCTCGAGCGCCTCCTCCATGATCTCAAGCGTCGGGATGTCGAGGTCGTTCGTCGGCTCGTCGAGCACGAGAACATCGCTCGGCTGCAGCATGATCCGCGCGATGTGCACCCGCGCAATCTCCCCCCCGCTCAACGACTTCAAGGGCTGGCTCAGCTGCCCGTCCTCAAAGAGAAACCGCCGCGCCCACCCCACCACATGCATCGTCTGCCCGCGAAAGGTCACCCGGTCGCTCGCCGGGCTCAAGGCATCCCGCAGCAGCGTCTCCGGCTTGAAGTCCTGCCGGTGCTGGCTGAACACCACCACCAAGGGCCGAGGCTCCGCGAGCGTCACCGTCCCCTCGTCCGGCGCCAATTCCCCCGTCAGCACCCGGATCAGCGTCGTCTTCCCGCTCCCGTTCGGACCAAGCAGCCCCAGCCGATCCCCCGCCCCAAGCCGCAGGTTCACCCCGCCGAACAGCCGCGTCCCGCCCATCGACTTCGAGACGCCCTTCGCCTCGATGAACTTCCGCGTCTTCCGCGTCCCCGCGTTGAACTCGACCTTGGACCCGCCCCGCTCCGCCGCCGCGGCGCGATCCCTCAGCTCCGCCAGCTCATCCATCCGCTCGTAGCTGCTCTCGATCCGCCCCTTCGCCTTCGTCTGCCGCCCTTGCGGCCCCCGAGACAGCCAGTCCAGGTCCTTCCGCACCTGCCCCGCCAGCGACCGCCGCCGCTCCGCCTGCGCATCCAGGAACGCCCCCTTCCGCCGCAGGAACTCCGTGTAGCTCCCCTCCGCCTCGAAGAGCCCGTCCGGGTACGCCGCGCTCAGCTCCGCCACCCGCGTCGGCACCCGATCCAGAAACGCCCGGTCATGGCTCACGAACACCACCGCCGCCGATCGTCGCGCCGTCAGCCGCGTCAGGAAGGTCTCAAGCCAGTCGATCCCCCGGATGTCGAGGTGGTTCGTCGGCTCGTCCAGCAGCAACACATCCGGCTCCCCGTCCGCCGAAGCCAGCGCCGCCGCGATCGCCAGCCGCTTCCGCCACCCCCCCGAAAGCGCCGCCGCCTCCCGATCCATCAACTCCACCGGGAACCCCACCTTCCCAAGCGTGATCTCCGCCAGCACCGACGGCTCCTGCGCATGCCCCTCCATCCCCCGAGCGACAGCCCCCTCCTCCGCCGCCCGCTCCACCACCCCCCGAGCATCCAGCCCCGCCCCAAAGGCCTCCTGCTGCCGCACGAACCCAACCCGAAGCGCCCGATCCCCCCGCACCTCCCCTGCGTCCGGCTCGAGCTCCCCCGCCAGCAGCTTCAAAAGCGTGCTCTTCCCCGCCCCGTTCGGCCCGATGATCGCCAGCCGATCCGCCGCCCGCACCGACAGCGACACGCCCCGGAAAAGCGACTGCAAACCAAGCGTCTTCGATACCTCGCGGGCGTGCAACATACAGCCGCAAGTCTACGGCCCCCACCCCACCCCTCATCCAGCCTCAGGGACACCCCGCCGCAAACGCATCGAGAAAGAACACGATATCCGCAAAGGTCCACGCCCCCCGCGGCGCCACGAAGTCCACATCCTCGTCCGGCAACCCGTCCACCGTGTTCCCGATGAACAGATCAATGAACCGCGTCACATCCGCAAAGGTCACCATCCCGTCATCCGTCAGATCCGCAAAGCAAGGCCCCGCCCACGCCACCGCCATCTCCAGGTCCAGCGCCCCCTCCCCCAAAGCATCCCCATCCAGCCCCGGGTTCAACTGGCTGATCCGCCGCGTCGCCTGCTTCGCAAAGGTCTCGAAGTCATCCGCACGCCGCACCTTCCCCTGCTCAATCAGCAGCGCCGCCGCCCCCGAAACCAACGGCGCCGCCGCGCTCGTCCCGTCCGACACCCCGAACCCCGATGGAATCGGCCCCACGATGTCCACCCCAGGCGCCGACAGCAGCACCCCACGCCCATAGTTCGTAAACGAAGCCGCCACCCCCGACAACTCGATCGCCGCCACACCGAAGGCATCGTTCAACCCCGCCGGAAACTCCGGCCGCCCCACCCCCTGGTTCCCCGCCGACGCCACCACGATCACCCCAAAGTCCCCCGCATACTTCACCGCCCGCTCCACGATCCGCACATCCGCCACCGACCCCAAGCTCAGGTTGATCACCCCCGCGCCCTGATCCACCGCGTAGTAGATCGCCTTCGCCACCGTGAACGCGTCCGCGAACCCCTCGTCATCCATCACGCGGATCGGCAGAATCTCCGCCCCCGGCGCCACCATCGCCGCCAGCCCCGCCACCCAAGTCCCGTGGCCGACCATCTCATCGACGAACCCCTCCCCGTCGTCGTTGATCCCGTTCCCATCGTCCTCGATGTCGTTCGGCCCGCCCACATAGCTGATCGCCGCCGCGCTCAGCCGACCGACGAACATCGGGTTGTCCGTATCGATCCCCGTGTCCAACACCGCGATCGTCACCCCCACACCCGTCGCGCTCGCGTGCGCCACATCCAGCCCAAGATCCGCCCACACCGGCTGACCCGCAAAGGTCGACGGCGCCGTCCCCAAGAAAGTGCTCTGCGTCCCCGGCCCCGAATCCCCGATCCCAAAGTTCAGCTCCGAGTGATCGATCTCCGCGTCCGTCAGGAACAACAGCTCAAACTGATCCTCCGTCAGCTGCGGCTGAAACGAGACCATATAGATCCCCTGCCCCGGGATCGCATCGATCAGCGTAAACCCATACCGATCCAGCACCCCCTGGATATCCACCCCCGCCACCAGCTCCAGGATCCCCCGGTCCGACACCGGGTCCGACCCGAGCGGCGGCTCAAAGTCCGAACCAACACTCGCCGCGCACACCACGCCCCCGCACACGAGTCCCGCGATCCGGCGAACCGTCTTCATCTCCCGCAAGTGGCTCATCTCACACTCCTATGAACACATAGTTTGACCAGAACGCCGGGTGAACGCCAGCACCAATCGAGGATCGCTGCGCATCCGCGAGCGCCGCCCGCAAACGCCCCGCTTTCACCCCGGCCCCCAGCCCAACCCCCGTCCCATCACCCCTCCAGTTCTCGGCCGTACGGTGCATCCCCACCATCAGTTCCGCCGCCGACGCATCATGCGCCGCCCACAGGCTCACGATCACACCCCGCGCCCCCGCCGAGAACAGCCCACGGCTGAACCCGTACATCTCCTCCCCCAGCCCCAGCGTGTGCCGCCCCGTGTCGCACCCACTCAGAACGACCGTCGCCCGCGACAAATCCCACGCCGCCACATCCCGCACCGTCACCCACCGGTCCGCCAGCTTCAGCCCCGCCGCAAGCGGATTCGTCGGCGGGAAAGCCCCGTGGCACGCCAGGTGCACCACGCCAGCCCCCGACACCGCCCCGCGCACCGCCTCCGCCGTCGCCGAAGCGCCGGCAAACACCTCCGCACCCGGCAGCGCTTCATGAATCCGCCGCACCTCCCGCTCGATGTCCGGTGCCAGCTCATCCGCCACACCCACCAGCACCGTCCGATCAGAAGACGCCTCGCCAACACCAGCAAGATGAGGCAAGACCGCCGCGCTCGGCAAGAGCACGCACTCCCGATCCTCGATCACATGCCGCCCGCCACACCGAAGCGCCGGGAACGGCACCGCGTGCAAAGGCCCCGCCGGCACCACCGCCACACGCCCAACGCCATCAAGCCGCTCCGCCACCGCCCCCCACACCATCGAACCGAGCGCATCGAGCGCCCCGTCGCACGCCCCGCGCCGCCGCTCCGCCGCCCGAGGCCCACGCGCAATCGCCGACCGCATCTGGAACAGCACCCGCTGCGCCGCGTCCTCCACCGCCGCCGCCGGCACATCCAGGTCGACCGACTCCACACCGTCCCGCCGAACGATCCACGCCCGCACCGCGTCCCGCGTCACCCAGTAGCTCACCAGCGCCTGATCTTCAGCGAGCGCCGCACCGATCTCCGCCGCCGTCGTCTGCGCCCGTTTCCCGTGCGCCTTCCCGCTCGTCAGCAGCCGCGACTCCAGCTCCTGCACCCGCCGCTCGAAGGACTCCAGCCGCTTCAGCCACTCCTGGTGCGTCGCCCCGCCCGCCGTCGGGTCCAAAACCGCGTACACCGCGTTCAAATCCGCGTGCGCCCGGTCCAGCTCCGCCCGCAGCTCCCCGTCGCGATCACCGTTGCCATCCGCCGACCCGCCAAACCCGAACCCCCGACCGAGCGCATCCAGCAGCGTCCGACCCCGCGCCCGCTCACTCAACGCAAACGCCCCCGCCGCATCCCCCGCGTCGAGCGCGAACCCGATCGCCGCGTCGTAGATCCGCCGGTGCCCGCCCACCAGCCCCGCGCGAAACCGCGCACCGGGCAACGCACCACGCACCCGCTCCAGCCGACCGAGCGCATCGGCAAGGTCCGCCGCCGCCTCGCCCCGCCGCCCCGCCCGCTCGCGAGCCTCCGCCCGCCGTGCGAGCAGCTCCACGATCTGCGCCGTCAGCCCGAGCGCCTCCGCCCGCGCGATCGCGTTCGTGAAGACCCGCTCCGCCTCGTCGTGCTCCCCCGCATCAACCCGAAGGTCACCCCGCGTCATCGCCGCCAGCACCCGCTCGATCGGCCGATCCGCCAGCGCCGCCTCCGCCCGGTCCAACTCGTCCGCTGCCCGCGCCCGCTCACCATCGAGACGCAACACCGCCGCCAGCGCCAGCCCCGCGCTCGCCGCCGCGGCCGGATTTCCGATCCCCTCGAAAGCGCCGCGCGCCTCGTCCAGCCGCTCCGCAGCCTCCGCCGGGTCCCGCTCCGTCGTCACACGCCCAAGCCCCAGCAGTGCCCGCGCCCGCTCCGCCGCCAGCCCCGCCCGCTCCAAAAGCAGCGACGCCCGCCGGTAGTCCCCCGCCGCATCATCCAAGAGCCCGATCGCCCCAAGCACATCCGCCCGCTCGACCAAAATCCGCCCGAGATCCCCGTACGCCGCGTCCTTCTCAAAGAACCGCCGCGCCGACTCAAACTGCTCCAGCGCCTCCGCCCACCGCCCCTGCCGACCGAACAGGTCGGCGAGATTCCCCCGCACGATCGCCGCCGTCCGCCGGACACCCGCGCCCTCGAGCATCGCCGCCGCCGTGCCAAATTCCGCCTCCGCCTCGCCAAAACGCCCCGCATCCAGCAGCGCCTCCGCCCGGCAGTTCCGAATCTGCGCCTCCACCGCCGCCGCGTCCGGCCCGAGCCCGAGCGCCCGGTCAAACCGCTCGATCGCCGCCGCCGCGTCCCCGCGCATCCGCGTCACGATCCCCGCGTTCGTCACCGCCCGCACCGCCTGCTGCGTCTCCCCCGCGTCCAAGAACGCCCGCTCCGCGTCCAGCGCCGCATCGAGGGCATCGTCCAGCCGCCCGAGCCGAGCCAGCGCATGCACCAGCGTCATCCGCGCCCGAGCAACCTCAAGCGGCTCACCCGCCTCCCCCGCCGCCGAGGCCGCCCGCTCCGCCACGCCCACCGCCTCATCGAACCGGTTCGCGTAGTTGAGCGCGTGCGCCCGCACCGACAACACCCGCGCCCGCGCCGCCGCCGAGTCGATCCCGTCCAGCCCAAGGCACAACATCTCCGTCGCCCCGAGCGCCCCCGCCAGGTCGTCCCCCGTCAGCTCCCGAAGCCGCTCGCACGCATCGAACACGCGCCCCGCCGTGAGCCCGAGCGCAGACACCAGCGCCGCCCGCTCGCCCTCGGGCGAACGCGCGATGCGCAGCAGATCATCGATGAGCGCAGCACCCGGCATCGTCAGGGCGCCGTCACGGGGCCAAACTCGACACGCACATCGCCGCGGATAAGGACCAGCGTGTGCACACCCGCCGGCAGCACCACCCGGAACGCCCCATCGTCCTCGACGCGCCGCTCCACAGGCTCAGCGCCATCGATGACGAGCGTCCACCCCGCCGGGTCGTCCGCAGTCACCTGCCCGATCACCGCGCACGACCCGTCGTCCTCGGCCATCAACTCCAGGTCCAGCTCGCAAGGCTCCGCGCTGAACGCAAGCTGCACGACTCCCGCCACACCGCGCGTCCCCGCCAGCGCCGGCGAGATCCGGCTGTCGAAGTCGAGCGACGCAATGAACGCCCGCACCTTCTCACCCACCCGCTCGACCACGCCGGCCCGCCCATGCAAGAGCCCCTTCGCCGCGCGAACCAGCGACTCCGAAGGCGTGACGCCGCTCTCTTCGCGCAGAAACGCCCTCATCGACTCGTACGCCGCCAGCTCCGCCCGCCCCCCCGGGTCCGCCTCCAGCCGAGCCCGAAGCGTCGCCGCCTCCTCCCCCGAAAGCTCCCCCGAGATCAGCAAAGCCAGTTGTTCCCGCAGGTCATCCATCGCGCATCCCCTCAGAACGGTCACTCACCCCAAGAGGAGCCCCAGCCCCCGCCCCGGATACACCAAAGGACAATCAATCCTTCCGCGCCGGCTCCACCATCAACTCCCGCAACTTCCCTAAGCACCTCGCCCGAGTCGGCCCAATCGACCCCCGAGGAATCCCCAGCTTCCTCGCCACCCCCTCATAATCCAACTGTTCCCCGTGGAACAACGCGAGCAGCAGCTCTCGGCACCGGGGGCCCAGCCGGCCCAGGGCCTCCCGGACCCGCTGGCGGTCCTCCAGGGCCTCGGCCTCGTCGGAGTCGGACCAGGGGATATCGCTGGGGATCGCGGCCCCGCGCGCGCGCTTCGCGGCCTTCGCCGCGCGCCAGGATTCCCTTTGGGTCACCTGGATCAGCCACGCCGGCAGGCTCTTCGCGTCGCGCAGCGACGCGAGGTGGCGGACGGCGATGGTCCAGACGGTTTGGAAGACCTCGTCGCGGAGGTCGTGGGGGAGTCCCAGGCGGGCGGGGACGGAGTAGACGAGGCGGGCGTAGCGGTCCACAAGTTTGTGCCACGCGGCGTCGGAGCCCTCGAGGCAGGCCTCGATGAGCTCGGCATCGGTGGGGTCGGTGGGTTGGGATTGATCCGCGGGGTTCGCGTCTGGCTCCGCCGTCATGCCGTCCTCGATCTCGACCCGTTCGCGTTGCCCCGGTGGAAGTGTACCGGTCGTGTGCCGTGGGCCCAAGCGTTGGGTGGCGTTCCGGGGCCTCATGAAAAAGATCGGTGGCTTTCGTATCCGGACGCTCGGGCGGGGCTCTCGATGGTCCGTGCCGGGCCGCGATGAGCGGGGCCGGCTGATTCGGGCGGTGTGCCCGGGTCTGGAAGATTGACCTGAATCTCAGAGGAGTTTGACCATGCGTACTCGCACTGCTGTTGCTGCGCTCTCGGCGGGTTTGGCCTTGAGTTCCGCGGCGTTCGCTGCTCCGTCACTGGACGCCCCGAGCTCGATCCCCGTGGCCCAGCGTCCGGCCGGCGTCGCCAGCGCTGACTTCAACGGGGACGGCATCGCCGACCTTGCCGTCGTCGCGGACACGATCGACCGGATCGATGTCTTCTTCGGGAACGGCGACGGCTCGTTCGGCGCGGCGATGCCGATCTTCACGGGCGGCGGGTCGGGGCCGGACGGGCTCGCGGCGGCGGATGTGAACGGGGACGGCCAACAGGATCTCGTGGTCGTTCTCGACAACATCAGCCAGGTGCGGGCGTACATCAACGCGGGCGGCTTCTTCAGCGCCGGCGCGTCGTCGGCGACGGGGCAGAACCCGGTGTCGATCGCGGCTGCCGACCTTGATAACGACGGCGATGTGGACTTCGTGACCGCGAACCGGGATAGCAACAGCTTCACGGTGATCACGAACACGGGCGGCGTGTTCTCGTCGGCCGATTTCGCGGCGGGCGACGAGCCGCGGTACGCGGCACCGATTGATCTCGCGGGCGACGGAGTTCCCGAGATCGCGGTCTCGAACAGCCGCGATCGGGCGATCGCGATTCACGGCGGCGCCGGGTACGCGGTGCAGCAGGTCATCAGCGTTGGCGGGGTCGTGCGGCCGGAGGGTCTCGCGGTCGCCGACCTCGACAACGATGGTGACCTCGATCTCGCCGCGGCTCTGAGCGATGACCTGGTCAGCCGGGCGGGGACCTACATGAACACGGGCGGCGTTCTCGGGGCGCAGGTCGCGGTGCCGACGAACGGGGCGAACTCGAGCCAGATCCTGGCGGCGGATCTTGACATGGACGGCGACGCCGACCTCGTCGTGACGAACCAGGACTCGGGGTCGATCTCGATCATCGAGAACACGGGCGGCGTCTTCGGGGCGGGCGTGGCGGTCGCCGCCGGGACGCGTCCGAGCCACATGGCTTCGGCGGACTTCGACGGGAACGGCTCGCCGGACCTGGCCGTGTCGAACCGTGACTCGAACAACACGCTGATCTACCTGAATGCCGCGGCGGGCGCGTGCAACGCGGCCGACCTGGCTGAGCCTTTCGGTCAGCTGACCTTCGCGGACATCAACGCGTTTCTCGCGGCGTTCAACGCCCAGGACGCGGCCGCTGACCTGGCGGCGCCCCTTGGTTCCTGGACCTTTGCCGACATCACGGCGTACCTCGGCGCGTTCGCGGCGGGTTGCCCCTGATGTGAAGCGTTCTCTGCTCGTGTTTGGTCCTTGTGTTTGGCGCGTCCCGGGCTGCGTGAGCCCGCTCCCCGCGTCCCCGGCATGTGATGCCGGGGACGCGGTCCCTTTTGCTGGTCGTGGTGTGGTGCGCGGAAAGATTCCGCGGCGGTGTATCTGGGTTGCGGTTGTCGGTTCCTGATGGTGTGGGGCGGTGGTGGGGCATCTCGTGACAGGGTTGGTGGTGCGCGACGCTTGGCGGGGGCGGTCGGTAGGGGCGCGGCGCATCTGGCGGGCTCATCCCCTCTGCGGACCGGTGCTCCACGCCGGTTCGCACCCGCGGCGGGTCGTACCTGGCCCGCTGCGGTTTCGAACCCATTGTTGATCGGTCGGTCATATAGGACTTTTTTCACCGGAATCGGTATCTTCCGGTGTTCGGCGTGCTCCTTCGGGGCAGGAGCGGCGGCCGCGGGCCGGCGAGTGTCGAGTGCACTGTCTTCAGATGGGGATCGAGATGATGCGTATCGGGATGTTGGCTGCGGCGGCGGGTCTTTCGGTGGCGTTCGCGGCGGTGGGTCAGGTGCCGAGCTACACGGTGGATGAGATCGCGCCGTTCACGACGACGACGGTGATTACCGGGGCGAGCGAGGCGGGGCATGTGGTGGGGTGGCTTGTGGATGTGGGCAATGTGATGCCGTTCGTTGCTCGGGCGGGGGAGGGGCTTGTCGTGCTGCCGTTGCCCGCGGGGTACAACAGCGGGACGGCGATGGACGCGAACAGCTCGGGCGTGATCGTGGGGGCGGTGGATGATGGCGGGCTGCCGTTCGATGGCGGCGAGCCTGCGATCTGGGTGCCGGACGGGAGCGGCGGGTACACGGTGACGATCCCGCAGCAGCTCGGGACGGCGTCGAGCCCGCTGGGCACGCTGAGTATCAACGGCGGGATGGCGGTGGCGGTGAACGAGTCGGGGACGGTGGTGGGGTGGTCTCGTTACCAGGGGTTCCAGGGCGGGCCTTCGACGGCGTTCAGCCTGACGGGCCCGGCGGTGAACCTGCGGGACCTCGGCTTCGGCGCGACGGTGGAGGACCTGAACAACAACGGCGTGGCGGTGGGGGGGCAGATTCGTTTCGATCTGACGACGAACACGGCGACGGACCTCGGGCTGCCCGCGGATGGCCCGCACGGGACGATCGTGTCCGTCCTGGGCTACGCGATCAACGACAGCGACGAGGTGGTGGCGGCGGGGCGGCGGGCGACCTCGACGAACTCGTTGTGGGTGACCTACCTGCACGACGGGGTGGGCGCGTGGTCGGCGCTCAACCCGGCGCAGCTCGCGACGCGGTTCGTGGGGTTCTACGACAACAACAACCGGGGCGATGTCTCGGCGACCGGTGGTGTGCTGTTTGCCGATGAGAATGTGCTGGTGACGGGCTTCGACGCGCTGCTCGAGCCGGAATCGGCGATGTGGGACACTGACCTCGGGTACATCGCGAACGATCGCGTGGTGTACACGACGGCGATCAACACGCAGACGAACGGGTCGGCGATCGTGCGGCTGTTGCCGTCGGGCGGCGGGTGCAACGCGGCGGACTTTGCGGAGCCGTTTGGCCAGCTGACCTTCGCGGATATCTCGGCGTTCCTCGCGGCGTTCAGCGGGCAGGACGCTTCGGCGGACCTCGCGGCGCCGTTTGGATCGTGGACTTTCGCCGATATCTCGGCGTTCCTTGGGGCGTTCAGCGCGGGTTGCCCGTGAGCGTGGGGCTCAGGGTTCGTCGGGGCTCGGCGTGTAGGTGACGGTGTAGCCGTGTGAGATTGGAGTGCCGTTCGATTCACCCTCCGCCAGGAGGGTGTTTTCGCCTGGGGTGAGGGTGATGTCCCAGGTGAAGGCTTGCGATTGCACAGGGAGCCTGGTGCCGTTGTGGGTGAGCGTGACCTTGGGGAGGTTGGTGTAGACCTTGAAGGTCTGGGTGGCGGGGCCGGTGCGGGTGGTGTGGCGGGGGGAGGCGAGGTAGAGCATGGGCTTGTCTGACCAGCGGGACTGGACGAGGTAGAAGGCGTCCTTCTTCGTCTGGCGGTCGAAGGTGATGAGGCCCTTCTGGTTGACGGCGGGGATGCTGTCGCCTCGGTGGGAAGCGCCGAAGTCGAACATGTTCCAGTAGAAGCTGCCGTTGAGCCACGGGGTGTCTTCGAACTGATCGAGGTAGGACTCGATCATGTCGCACTGCCACTGCTCGGAGAAGTCGAAGCGTTTGGGGTCGGTGTGTTGGATCCTCAGGTCGGAGCCGGCGCCGTACTCGGAGACGATGTGGGGCTTGTCGGATTGCCCGGCGCGGTAGCCGGCGAGGATGGGCGTGAGGTCGGCGAAGGTGTTGGAGTACCAGCCGAAGTAGAGGTTGTAGCCGACGATGTCGGCGATTCCCGTCATGTCGAGCTTCGTGTAGTCGGCGTGGCCGTGGCAGGCGACGGCGGTGGGGCGGGAGGGGTCGAGTCGTTTGGCCTCGGCGTGGACGTCGGCGACGAGAGCGTTCTTATCGTCGACGAGGTCTTGTCTGCGGATGAGGAGCTCGTTGGCGAGGCCCCAGATGATGATCGAGGGGTGGTGCATGTGCTGGGCGATCATCTCGCGGAGCATCGTCATGGTGTTGTCGCGGAAGGCCTCGGTGGGGGTGACCATGTTGACGAGGGGGATTTCCTCCCAGACGAGGAGGCCGAGGGTGTCGGCGAGATCGAGGACGGCATCGTCCTGCGGGTAGTGGGCGAGGCGGACGGCGTTGGCGCCGACCTCGGCGATGAGGTGCATGTCGCGGCGGTGGTCGTCCGCGGTGAGGGCGGCGCCCTTGCGGTAAACATCCTGGTGGCGGTTGACGCCGCGGATGGTGAGGGGCTGGCCGTTGAGGGAGAAGCCTCGGTTTGGGTCGAAGTCGAAGAAGCGGAAGCCGGTGCGGAGTGTGGCGGTGTCGGCGAGGTTGCGTTCGTCCCAGACTTCGACGCGGAGTGTGTAGAGGTAGGGGTCGGCGGGGCTCCAGAGGCGCGGGCGGAGGACGGGGGGCATGGTGAGGGGGAGCTCGGTGCGGCCCGGGTCGGCTTCGATGGTCGTTGAGGTGTGGGAGACGACGCGGCCTTCGTGGTCGCGGAGCTCGGCGATGATGTCGAGGGTGGCGGGGTGGTCGAGGGCGTTGTCGAGGATGGGGGTGACGCTGAGGCAGGCGGTGTCGTGGGAGGCTTGGAGTTGGCGGACATAGACGCCGGGGCCGCCGAGTTCGGTGCGGGCGATGCCGGCGGGGGGGCCGAGGAGGAATTCGACGGAGCGGTAGAGTCCCCCGTAGATGTTGTGGTCGATGTCGAGGGGCGGGAGGTCGTCGCGCGGGGCGTTGGAGACGCGGAGGGCGATGGTGTTGTCGCCGGGGTTGATGAAGGGAGTGATCTCGAAGGCGAAGGCGGTGTAGCCGCCGAGGTGTTCGCCGACGCGCTGGCCGTTGACGAAGAGTTCGGCTTGGTTGCCGGCGGCTTTGCAGCGGAGGTAGACGCGGCGGTTGGCTTGGTCGGGCGAGAGGGTGAGCGTGCGGGTGTACCAGGAGGCGTCGCGGCGGTAGTCCTTGGCGGCGAGGGTGTCGAGGGCGTTCCAGGTGTGGGGGAGGGTGACGGGGGTGCCGTGGGTTTGAGGCGGTGTTGTGGTCGCGGTTTCGTGGTAGGTCCAGCCGGTGCTGATCTCCCGCGTGTCGGGCCAGTAGGGGGGGGCGACCTCGTCGGCATTGGCGAGGACCGTCGTCGGGAGGGTGATGGTCGCGATGAGGAGGGCGCACGCCCACGCGATGAGGCGACGGGATGCGGGCGCGGCGAGCGGGTGGGGGGCGGTGCGTGTCATGGCGGTGGTCGTCCGGGGCGTGCGACGGGTGGTGGGGCTTCGTGTCTTGCAGCGTACGCGATGGGCGGTTGCGCCTGGTCGGTGTGTATCGAGGACGCGGCGTGGTGGTGCGCGGCAGCGGGCCAAAAACAAGACCGGGCCGCACTGGGCGGCCCGGTCTGTCATGACTTATCTATGCGGGACTACACGGGGCGGGGTTTAGCCGCCGGGGCAGCCGGCGTCGACAGCCTTCAGGAAGTCGAGCACATCGAAGAAGTCGGAGACGCCGTTGTCGTTGAAGTCGGCCTGGAGGACATCCTCCTGGGTGATGGAGATGTCATCGAAGTAGATGTCGCCGGTGATCGGCGTGCCGCCGCCCTGAAACAGGAAGACGAGCGGACGCAGGCGGTTGGCGTTCGGCGGGAGGCGGTCGGCGGGGTAGGTGATGGAGAAGAACTCCCAGCCGTTGGTCGGCGAGCCGTCGGAGATGAGCACATCGCCGCTGCCGGGGCCGCCCATGAGGGTGACCGGGCCGACGAAGCCGGCGAAGTCGCCGTTGTCGTCGACATTGATGGCCTCCATCTTCACGCCCACGACGGTGGCGCTGATGCTGCTCGGGACATTGAAGTAGCCGCTCAAGGTCACGGGCTTCTCGAGGTTGAAGGGCGCGGTGGCGACGCCGTCGGCGGTCCAGCCGTGGAAGCCGCCCGGATCGCCGTCATCGGCGGCGCGGAGCATGTAGTCGCCGGTGCGGGCGACGGGGGCTCCGTCCTGGCCGCTCATCTTGTAGAAGTCGCCATCGGGATCGAAGTTGAAGGAGAACCAGTTGGTGGGCACGAGGCCGTTGTCGGGGTCGGTGAAGTTGTCCTCGACGCTGGGGTTGCCCACGCGGTTCTCATTGGGGCCGAAGAGCGTCGAGTCGGCGTCGGCGCGATCGAGGAACGCGGAGACATCGGCGGAGTCGAGCGTGCCGAAAGGCTCGGCGAGGTCGGCGGGGTTGCAGGCGCCGACGCCCTGGGCCTGCACGAGCGAGACATCATCGTAGTACACAGTGCCCGAACCGGGGGTGCTATCGGGGCTGAAGACGAAGAGCAGGATGCTCGCGCGGGTCGCGCCCGACGGGGGCGTGAACTCGTAGGTGGCCTGCTCCCAGCCGGTGGTCATGCGGACGGGCAGGTCGAGGTCGCCTGTGGTTCCGAGGTTGGTGCCGGACTCATTGAGCCAGTCGATCTTGGCGCCCGCGACGGAGGCCTCGACCATCGCCGGCATGTTGTACCAGTAGGAGAAGGTGACCGGGCCGCCGTTGGAGTCCGGCGGGATCGGGACGAACATGGGGCGCACGCCGGTGGCGGGGCGCCACGCGTCAAACCCGCCGTCAACGGGGATCGACACGGAGCGGCTGCCGCCGGGCGTGTGGTTGAACGCGTTCGTCCACTCGCCGTTGGGGTTGTTCAGGGTCGTCCAATCGTTCGGCAGGCCGAGGAAGACGCTCCCCGCCTCGAAGTCCCCGTTTACGACGAGGTTGGTGCCGAACTGGGCAAGTCCGACGGAGCTCGTCGCGGCGAGCGCGAGGAGCGAGGTCCACGAATACTTCATCTCTAATCCCTCCGAATCTGGTCAAGACGCGAGCCTACGAACGCGGTCGAACAGGTGACGCCTCGACCAGCGTGGCTTGAAATGGGCCGCCCGGCGCGTGGGCCGGGCGGCCGGTGGTTCAGTCGTCGCCCTTGGCGGCGAGATCGCCCAGCTGTGCGCGGGCGTCGGCGAGCATCTTCTTCCAGACGCCCTTGTCCTTGGGGAACGCAACATGGCGGCCCTGTGCGTGAGGCGAGGACAGGCCGTCACTTTCCTCGAGCGGCAGCGAGCGGCGGTAGAGCTGGTCCATCAGGAAGCCGCGCTGCTGGGTCCACTCCTCTCCGGTCTCGGAGCAGACGATAACGATGTCCTCCGCGTTGGCCTGCGGATCGAAGCCGGAGTTGGTCACATTCCGCGTGATGAGCACGAGCGCGGCGGCCAGCACCACGATCGCGATCCCGCCCTTGATGAGTTGTCCTTTCGACATCGCTCGGACTCCCGGGCCCGTCGGCCCTGTGCTTCCAGAGAAACTTACCTGTCCTGGAAGCCGTGACCCCAGAGCATGAAGTACGGCTGCGAGCCGTACTCGTCGGACTGGTACCGCTCGGCGGCGGTCACGAATTCGACATGCATATCACCGAAGAGGTAGTGGCTGCCGGCGACCTGGTTGTTGACGCCCGAATTGCCGCGGGAACCCCGCGCGTGGCGGGGCAGCCAGTCCATCGCCTCGAACGAGACGACGACGCTCGACAGGAAGGTCTCGAGCTGGGCCCGCGGGCGAAGGTTGACGCCCGGCTGGACGCGCGTCCAGCGGGAGCTGACATTCCCGTCGTCGTAGGTGTCGCTGGTCACCTGGCCGCTGCCGGGCCCCGGCATGACGCTGTCGTTGAACCAATACTGAGTGAAGGTTGCGGCGTTGTCCTCAAGAATATCGAGCGAATTGTTGTTGATCCTCATGCTGACCCAGGGCCACGCGTTGAAGACGCCCTGAGTTGACTTCCACACCTCAGGGTCCGACGCATCGAGGGGCCCGCGGGCCTCAGGGCAATCGAACCATTCTTCTTCAGCGACCTCGGGGTCCAAACCGGCGTACTCCGCCAGCGTGACCATCGGGTACCACATGTGCTTCGGCTGGCGTTCCGCGACGGCCGATGCGGACATATTCCGCATGACATCGTTGACATTGCGGGCACTGGCCGCGCTGGGATGGGCGGCGAAGGGACCACCTGCCGCCTGCATTTCAGGGAACCGCTCGGCATAGTCGGGGAGGAATTGCGGGTAGATGGTCAGGAATCGGGCCTTGCCGAGACCCTGATCATTCAGGTATCCCTCGTAGGCCTGGCCCATGGATCGCATGTTGGATTGGCAGATAACGGCCCGGGCCGTCCCGCGTGCACTCCCCAGTGCCGGGAGCAGAATCCCGATGAGGAGGGCGATAATCGAGATGACGACCAGGAGCTCGATGAGTGTAAATGCCCGTGAACACAAGGGCTTGCGGCTGAGAGCTTGAGTGTTCATGGCTCCATTCCTTGTTTGTGCGGTGTGAAAACACCGCGTCATGTGAGCGCTTGCAACCATTACTGTGCGCGATATAGGGCCGAAAGTCAATGCCGTTCGCACCCTGCCCTCCGAAACGGGCCGGCCCCGATTCTGGGGCGCACAAGCGTTTGACCGATCCGCCCCAAACGGGGCCCGGAGCACGCCGGAAACCGTTCTCAGGGATCGGTCATTGGGGGCTCGGATCTGATACCTTTCCGGACCCACACGCCGCCGGACCGGCGTGACGGGGGACCCACCTTTCCACAGACTTGGAGGGATCGCCGGATGCGCTCGATCGGTGCCGTTGCAGGGTTTGTTTCCACGGTGGTTGCGGCGACGGCCGCGGTCAGCGCCGCGGATGTGGATATCGAAGCGATTATCGGTCGCATGACGCTGGAGCAGCGGATCGGGCAGCTGACGCTGATCCCGATCGGGGAGCCCCAGAACATCCCCCAGCGTGACCGGGACCAGATCGTGGACCGGTGGCGGGAGGAGGCGATCTCGGGGGCGGTGGGGGCGATGTACGGCGCGAACACGGCGCGGTACACGAACGAGATCCAGCGGGCCGCGTTCGAGGAGAGCGAGCACAAGGTGCCGCTGATCATCGGGAACGACATCATCCACGGGTATCGGACGATCTTCCCGATCCCGCTGGCGTCGTCGGGGAGCTTCGACCTCGAGCTGCTCGAGTCGCTGACGCGGGCGGCGGCGGTCGAGGCGCGGGCGGCGGGGACGCACTGGACCTTCGCCCCGATGGTCGATGTGGGTCGCGACCCGCGCTGGGGACGCGTCGCCGAGGGCGCAGGCGAGGACCCGTACTACGGGGCGATGGTCGGCGCGGCCCGTGTGCGCGGGTTCCAGGGCGAGGGCATCGACCGTCCGGACGCGGTTGCGGCGACGGCCAAGCACTTCGCCGCGTACGGCGCGGGCGAGGGCGGGCGTGATTACGACGCGACCGATATGTCCGAGCAGACGCTGCGGGCGATTCACCTGCGCCCGTTCAAGGCGACCGTGGACGCGGGCGTCGCGACGCTGATGACCTCTTTCAACGAGCTCAACGGCGTGCCGGTGACGGGCAGCCATTTCCTGCTGCAGCAGGTGCTGCGCGAGGAGTGGGGTTTCGACGGATTCGTGACCAGCGACTACACCTCGATCAACGAGATGGTCGAGCACGGGTACGCCAAGGACCTCGCGGATGCCGCGGTCATCGCGCTGCGGGCCGGCACGGACATGGACCTGAGCGGGCGGATCTACCAGCGTTTCCTGGCGGACGCGCTGCGTGAGGGCCGGATCTCCGACGAGCTGATCAACAAGTCCGTACGGCGCGTGCTCGAGATGAAGGTCCGGCTGGGCCTGTTCGAGAACCCCTACGGCGACGAGGAGACCGAGGCCGCGGTGACGCTGAGCGAAGAGCACCGGGCCCTTGCCCGCAAGGCGGCCGCCCGCTCCGTGGTCCTGCTGAAGAACGAGGGCGATGTGCTGCCGGTGAACCCGAACCGGGGCACGATCGCGGTCATCGGCCCGATGGCCGAGGCGCGGCGCGACATCCTGGGCACCTGGGCCGGCATGGGCCGGGCCGAGGACGCGGTTACGCTGATCGAGGGTCTGCGGGAGAACGCCAGCGGTGCCCGCATCGTGTACGCGAAGGGCTGCAACCCCCTGGGCGACGATCGCTCTGGGTTCGAGGAGGCCGTCCGCGTCGCGCGCAGCGCCGATGTGGTGCTGATGGCGCTGGGCGAACCCGAGGAGGTCACGGGAGAGGCGAACAGCCGGGCGTTCCTCGACCTGCCGGGTGTGCAGCTCGAGCTTCTTCGTGCGGTCGCGGAGACCGGCAAGCCCGTCGTAGCCCTGATCGCCAGCGGCCGCCCGCTCGTCATCCCCGAGGTGGACGAGATCGCCGACGCGGTCGTCGCGACCTGGCACCTCGGCGTCGAGCACGGCAACGGCATCGCCGACATCGTCTACGGCCGCAAGAACCCGAGCGCGAAGCTCACGATGAGCTGGCCTCGGGCCGAGGGCCAGATCCCCGTGTACTACGAGCGGAAGAACACCGGCCGGCCCTTCCTCGCGGGCGAGCGCTTCCGCAACCGCTACCGCGACCTCCCGCTCGAGCCCTTGTACCCCTTCGGCTACGGGCTGAGCTACACGACCTTTGAACTCGGTGATATCAGCATCGACAACGACGAGATCGGCACCCACGGCACCGTGACTGTGTCCGCCACCGTCCGCAACACCGGCGACCGCCCGGGCGCCGAGGTCGTGCAGTGCTACATCCACGACAAGGTCGCCAGCCGCGTACGCCCGCTCCGTCAGATCCGCGGTTTCGAGCGTGTCGAGCTCGAGCCGGGTGAGTCGAAGCGGGTGAGCTTCGAGCTGGGCCACGAGCAACTCGCCTTCTGGAACAACCACATGGAGTTCGCGGTCGAGCCCGGCGAGTTCGATGTGTATGTCTCGACGAGCAGCGAGGGCGGCCTGAAGGGCTCCTTCACCGTCGCGGACCGCTGATCGCTCGCGCCCGGCAAGTCTGATCCACCCAATGACAAGGGCCGCCGGTTGCTCACCGGCGGCCCTTTCTAGTTTTTGGGGGTACGAGCGGCACCCGCCCCGTTACTCGCGGCTCAGCCCCAGCCGGGCCATCGCGTCCACGATGTACGGGTGCTTGTGGAAGGTGTCCCAGATCAGCCCCGAGCGGGCGTTCTCGATCGCGATCAGGAGCGGCCCCTGGTCGATCGCGAGGCGGTCCCTGGCGACCCACGGTTCGTCCCTGACATGGAGGTTGAAGGCGTCCTCGAAGCCGTACTCGTCGTCCCAGACGAGGGGCTTGCCCGACCCGTCCTCGAGCGCCCTGTACGCCCGCAGGGCCGCGAGCGCCGCCGCCGGCTCGAACATGATCATCGAGCCTGCGCCGTACACGGCAACCGTGCCATCGAGCCATTGGTCCGTTGAGAATCCGGTGGGCAGGTCGAATTCTGGCCGCGCGCCCGGCAGCGGGAGCACCGGGGCGTAGAGGCCGGGCACCTGGTAGCCGCGGGGTCCGTCGGACGCGGAGAGGCCCCAGGCGTTCTCGCCGAGGGTCGTGAAGCCCGCGGGGGCCTCGGTCATCGCCTTGCCGCGGTGGAGCTTTGCGTGCCGGCGGGAGTTCTCCCACCAGTCCGTCGGCGTGCGGAAGTCGAACCCGCGCAGGTCCGGCCGGTCCGGGCCCTGCGCCTCGCCAATGGAGGCGTCGTCGATCCAGAGCTGATCGAAGAACGCGAGGAAGGTCCCGCCCGCGCCGGGAAGCCGGATCATCGGCCCCGTGTCCTGCCACTGCGCGGGTGTCCGCCGCAGCCGGTAGTAGAGGTCCGCGGGCACGCGGTGCTCGGGGTCCGGCGCGGCCGTCGCCAGCACATAGATCAGCCGCTGCTCACCCATGGCGTCCAGCCAGGTCGGGTCGATGAGCGAGCCTTCCCCGGTGGGGTCGTTGGCGCGGTCGTTGGGCCGCCAGAGGAGGGAGATCATGCCCTCGACATGGTCGGGCTTGCTTTCGGGCTGCTGGAAGAAGGTCCAGTCGGCCGCGGCGAACATGGTGTTGCCCAGGTGCTCGACCTCGCCTCCGAAGTACGAGGCGGCGGTCAGCACGCCCGCGAACAGGATCGCGGAGTCGATGGTGCTCACGCCGTCGCCGCGCGGTCGGGGGCCGTTGGTCCTTTCATCGAGGAAGTGGTAGAACAGCCCCGCCTTGCGGTTGCTCGGGTTGCCGAGGAGCGCCTCAAGGATCTGGACGCAACGCTGGTCGCCCTCGGCCCGGCTGATGTACCCCCGCTCCACCCCGATGACGATCGAGGCGAGCTGGTAGCCGACGCCGGCGATGCTGATGAGAGGGCCGGAGGAGCGGTCCTTGATGAGGCCGTCTTTCGAGACATCGGGGCTGGACCAGATCCACCGGAAGGTGGCGCGGGAGATCTCCTCGAGGAACTCGTCGTCGGCCGCCCCGAAGTCGAAGGGCGGGCGGGCCGCGTCGTCCTCCTGGATGACCACATACGCGCCGTCGTACCCGGTCGCGTCCCGCCACTGCTGCTCGTTCGACTGAGCCATCGCCGGCGACGACGCCGACAAGACGCCGAGCGCCACGCAGGCGGCACGGGCAACCAGGGCACGCGCGGCCGACCGGCCGGCGGAGGGGAGACGACGCTGGGTGTTCTGGGCGGATGTCATGCCCCGAGTGTACTTGCACAGATGCCGCCAGTGTCGCCCTTGTTCGGGGCATCGGATTCGGAAGCGGTTCGGATCCGGGCGGGCGTCGCGCGACAGGACAGACGCCCGAAGCGTCACCGGTGCCGCACGCTTTCATCACGGCGCAAACAAACAGGCAGCTCACACACGATGCAAAGCAAATGAACATCCACTCATAGCACAACGAAACGAACAACAACAATCAAACTGAAACGCGCAACCGCACCCGCTAGTATGACTTCGTGCCGAAGACGAAGACACCGCAAGCGAAACACGAGAGGCCGGCCCGCGCCGCAGCCGATCGTGTCACCGATCCGCGTGCCCGCGCCGTCATCGACGCGGTGCGGCCGAGCGTCGACCGCGGCCGCTTCCCCGCGAAGCGCATCGTCGGCGAGCGCGTGCGCATCGAGGCCGACATCATCGCCGACGGGCACGACCAGCTCGGCTGCGTCCTGCTGCACCGATGCGCGGACGGCGAATGGGTCGAGCAGCGGATGCGGGCCACCTTCAACGACCTGTGGCTCGCCGACTTCCAGCCCGACGCGATCGGCCCGTGGTCATTCAAGGTGCGGGCTTGGGTTGATCCCTTCATCACCTGGGCCCACGACCTCGCCCGCCGGGTCGAGGCCAACCAGAACATCCAGACCGATCTTGAGATCGGCGCCGCCATCGTCGCCGACACCGCCAAGAACGGCCGTGATCTCACGCCGCCCGCGACCAAAGCGTTGAACGAATGGGCCAAGCGTCTGCGCGGCGGCGAGTCGCAGGAGGAACTCGCCCGGGCCGCGATGGGCGATGAGCTCGAAGAACTGATGTGGGCCCACACGCCCCGCCGCTTCGCGGACGAGTCCGCGGAGATGCCCCTGTGGGTGGAGAGGCCGTTGGCGCGGTGCAGCGCGTGGTACGAGATGTTCCCGAGGTCGGCGGCGAAGCGGCCGGGCGAGCACGGGACGCTGCGTGATGTGATCGACCATCTCGACTATGTCGAGGAGATGGGCTTCGACATCTTGTACTTGCCGCCGATCCACCCGATCGGCGAGACCGCCCGCAAGGGCAAGAACAACGCTCAGACAGCGGAGCCCGGCGATGTCGGCAGCCCCTGGGCCGTCGGCGGCAAAGAGGGCGGGCACAAGGCGATCCACCCGGACCTTGGCAACTTCAAGGACTTCGAGGCCCTCGTCAAGGAGGCGAAGAAGCGGGGGATCGAGGTGGCGCTCGACATCGCGTTCCAGTGTTCGCCCGACCACCCGTATGTGAAGGACCACCCCGAGTGGTTCAAGCACCGCCCCGACGGCACGATCCAGTACGCGGAGAACCCGCCGAAGAAGTACCAGGACATCTACCCGTTCGACTTTGAGTGCGAGGACGCCGAGGCTCTGTGGGAGGAGTTGAAGAGCGTGTTCTCGTTCTGGATCGAGAGGGGCGTCACGGTCTTCCGCGTCGATAACCCGCACACGAAGCCGTTCATCTTCTGGGACTGGGTGATCGGCGAGATCCAGCGGGATCACCCCGAGGTGATGTTCCTCTCCGAGGCCTTCACGCGGCCCAAGAAGATGTACCGCCTCGCCAAGGGCGGCTTCACGCAGTCGTACACCTACTTCGCGTGGCGGAACGGGCCGGCGGACCTGCGCGAGTACCTCGAGGAGATCTCGAAGCCGCCGGTGTCGGACTTCATGCGGCCGAGCTTCTGGCCCAACACGCCGGACATCCTGACCGACTATCTCCGCGACGGCGGCCGCCCGGCCGCGATCGCCCGCTTCACGCTGGCGGCGACGCTCAGCCCGAGCTACGGCATCTACGGACCGGTCTACGAGCTGTGCGACTTCGCCCAGCGGCCCGGCTCCGAGGAGAACCTCGACAACGAGAAGTACGAGCTGCGCCACTGGGACCGCGACAACCGCTGGTCTCTGCGCCACTACATCGGCGCCATCAACCGCATCCGCCGCGAGCACCCGGCGCTGCATGAGTTGACGACCATCCGATTCCACGACACTGACAACCCGGCGCATGTCGCCTACTCGAAGCAGGACCCCACGGGCCGCGACACGATCCTCTGCGTCGTCAACACGAACCCGTTTCAGGAGCAGTGGGGGATCGTGCGGCTCGATCTCGAAGCCTTGGGCCAGACGCACGACGCGCCCTTCGTCGCCCACGACCTGCTCACCGGCGTCCGCCACCGCTGGCACGGGGCCGATCAGACCATCGGCCTCGAGCCCGGCGCCGCCCATGTGTTCCACATCGAGGACACCGATAAGGGCGAACAGGGGTTCGAGACCTTCTTCTGATTGCCAAGTTCACCGCAACACACGGAAGACCGATGACCGCCAAAGCGATCAAGACCGTCAAGCGTCCGAAGACCCGATCCGGGAAGCCCCGGCCCTCCGTGTACCCCGGCCCCGCGACCGCCGACTGGTACAAGGACGCGATCATCTACGAGCTGCATGTCCGCGCCTTCCAGGACTCCGACGGCGACGGCATGGGCGACTTCAAGGGGCTCACAGAGCGCCTCGACTACCTCCGCGACCTCGGCGTCACCGCCATCTGGCTGCTCCCCTTCTACCCGAGCCCCCTCCGCGACGACGGCTACGACATCGCCGACTACACCTCGGTCAACCCCGACTACGGCACCATGGCCGACTTCCGAAAGTTCGTCGACCGCGCCCACGAGCTCGACCTCCGCGTCATCACCGAGCTGGTCATCAACCACACCTCCGACCAGCACCCCTGGTTCCAGAAGGCGCGCCGCGCACCGAAGGGTTCCAAGGCCCGCGACATGTATGTGTGGTCCGACACGCCCGACAAGTACCCGGGCGTCCGCATCATCTTCCAGGATACCGAGACCTCCAACTGGACCTGGGACCCCGTCGCCCAGCAGTACTACTGGCACCGCTTCTTCAGCCACCAGCCCGACCTCAACTTCGACAACCCCGCCGTCACCGAGGCCGTCAAGTCCGTCATGGACTTCTGGTTCGAGACCGGCGTCGACGGCATGCGGCTCGACGCCGTCCCCTACCTCATCGAGCGCGAGGGCACCAACTGCGAGAACCTCGACGAGACCCACGCCATCCTCAAGGACCTCCGCAGCCACCTCGACGAGAAGTGGCCCAACCGCATGTTCCTCGCCGAGGCCAACCAGTGGCCCGAGGACGCCATCGCCTACTTCGGCTCGGGCGACGAGTGCCACATGAACTTCCACTTCCCCCTCATGCCCCGCCTCTTCATGGGCCTGCGCATGGAGGAAAGCTACCCCATCATCGACATCCTCCAGCAAACGCCCGACATCCCCGACGCCTGCCAGTGGGCCCTCTTCCTCCGCAACCACGACGAGCTCACGCTCGAGATGGTCACCGACGAAGAGCGCGACTACATGTACCGCCGCTACGCCTCCGACCCGCAGATGCGCATCAATGTCGGCATCCGCCGCCGCCTCAGCCCACTCCTCGAGCACAACCGCGACAAGATCGAACTGCTCAACGCCCTCCTCATGAGCATGCCCGGCACCCCCGTCCTCTACTACGGCGACGAGATCGGCATGGGCGACAACATCTACCTTGGCGACCGCGACGCCGTCCGCACGCCCATGCAGTGGTCCTCCGACCGCAACGCCGGCTTCAGCCGCGCCAACCCCCAGAAACTCCTCCTCCCCGTCAACATCGAGCCCGGCTCGCACTACGAGTCGATCAATGTCGAGACCCAGCGCGAGAACCCCTCCAGCCTCCTCCGCTGGATGAAGCAGCTCATCGCCCTGCGCAAGCGCCACCCCGTCCTCGCCCGCGGCGAGATCGAGTTCCTCCAGCCCGAGAACGGCAAGGTCCTCGCCTTCATCCGCCACGACGACGAAGAAGACTTCCTCGTCGTCGCCAACCTCTCCCGCTTCAGCCAGCCCGTCGAGCTCGATCTCTCCCGCTTCCGCGGCCGCACGCCCACCGAGGTCTTCGGCTACACCCCCTTCCCGAGGATCGGCGAGCTCCCCTACCTCCTCACCCTCGGCCCGCACAGCTTCTACTGGTTCAGCATCGGGCGCGACGAATCCCAGGGCCGCTCCGACACCGACGAGCCCGAGCTCCTCGAGGTCACGACCGACCCCGCCGCCTGGCTCAAGAGCCAGAACCTCAAGCGCTGGGCCGCCAAGTCACTCCCTGCCATCCTCCCCACCCGCCGCTGGTTCGCCGGCAAGAGCCGCACCATCCGCGAGGTCTCCATCGACGACACCATCCCCCTCGGCCCCATCGCCGACGGCGTCGCCGACAGCCTCATCGCCCTCGTCACCGTCGCCTACACCACGGGCGACGACGAGACCTACACCCTCCCCCTTGCGCTCGTGAACGCGGAAAGAGCCCAGTCCCAGGGCGTCACCGATCGCGGCTCCGCCCTCGCGACCATCGCCAAGCGCAACAGCGACACCCCGCGACTCACCCTTATCAATGCCGACGCCGACGAGGCCTTCTGGGCCACCGCACGCGACATCCTCGTGCGCCGCAAGACCGTCAAGGGCGGCGACGGCACCATCACCGGCGTCGTCGTGCAGGGCCAGGGCAAGGCCAACCCCGCCGAGAAGGACGCCGTCCGCATCCCTCGCGTCGAGCAGTCCAACAGCTCCGCCGTCCTTGGCGGCGCGGCGATCATGAAGCTCTTCCGCCGCGTCGAGCCCGGCATCAACCCCGACTACGAGATCGGCTCGCACCTCACGCGCTCCAAGCTCTTCCAGCACACCCCCGCCACACACGGCGCGATCGAGTACCGCCGCGGCCGCGATACCGTCATCACGCTGATGACCAAGCAGGAGCTCGTGCAGAACGAGGGCGACGCTTGGGCCCACGCCCTCGACGCCGTCGGCCGCTACTACGAACGCGCCACCGCCCGCCCCGTCGAGTCCCGGGGCAAGGCACCCTCGGCCCCGCGCTCGGCTCAGCTGCCGGAACGCATGCCGACCGACGACGAGGCGACCCTCCTCAACGGCTACCCCGACAACGCGCACCTCCTAGGCCAGCGCACCGCCGAGATGCACGACGCCCTCGCGTCCTCGATCGAGCCCGACTTCGAGCCCGACGAGATGAGCAAGCTCTACCTCCGCGCCCTCTACCAGACCCTCCGAAACGGCGTCCGCCGCCCGCTCCAATCCCTGAAGGCCGGCGCGGGCAAGCTTGAGGGTGACAACCGCGAGCTCGCCGAGCGCGTCCTCGCCCGCCGCGACGAGCTCATCGACCGCATCGCCGCGGTCCGGGATCTCCCGCTCGAGGGCCGGCGCATCCGCTGCCACGGCGACTACCACCTGGGCCAGGTCCTCTGGACCGGCGCCGACTTCTTCATCATCGACTTCGAGGGCGAGCCCATGCGCACCCTCGGCGAGCGCCGCCTCAAGCGATCCCCCCTCACCGATGTTGCCGGCATGTGCCGCTCGCTCGACTACGCCGCCCACGCCGGCCTGAGCCGCCTCGAAAGCCAGGGCCTCGCAGACGAGCCCGACCAGCTCCGCCAGATGGCCGAGCGCTGGAGTGAGCTCACCCGCGCCGCTTTCCTGCGGGGCTACCTCGAGCACGCACGCGAAGACCTCATCCCCAAGAGCCGGGACGCCCTCGGCACACTCCTCGACGCCTGGATCCTCCACAAGGCCGCCTACGAGGTCGAGTACGAACTCAACAACCGACCAGACTGGGTCGCCATACCCCTCCGCGGCATCCTCGGGGTGCTCGGCGACAACGGCCCCGCGTGAACGACGCAACAGGCCGAGAAAGCGAGCGACCGATGAGCAAGACCAAGCCGACCAACAAGCCCGACAGCAAGTCCAAGACCAAGCAGCCCCCCGTCCAGGTCGAGGCCCCGCAGGGCGGCCCGGGCATGACGCCACACGACATCCACCTCTTCAACGAGGGCACCCACTTCCGCCTCTACCAGCACCTCGGCGCGCACCCGACGACCCGCGACGGCAAGCAGGGCGTCGCCTTCGGCGTCTGGGCACCCAACGCCGAGCGCGTCTCCGTCGTCGGCGACTTCAACGGCTGGGAACCCCGCAAGAACCCGCTCGAGCCCGCCCAGGGCTCCGGCGTCTGGGAGGGCTTCGTCGAGGGTCTGGGCCGAGGCACGATCTACAAGTACCACATCGAGAGCCGCCACAACGGCTACCGCGTCAACAAGGCCGACCCCTTCGGCATCCACCACGAGACGCCCCCGCAAACGGGCTCCCGCGTCTGGGACCTCGACTACACCTGGAACGACGACGAGTGGATGAAGACCCGCGGCAAGCGGCAGTCGCTCGAAGCGCCGATCTCCATCTACGAGATGCACATCGGCTCTTGGAAGCTCAGCCCCGCCGATGGCGGCCGCACCCATTCCTACGAAGAGCTCGCCGAGATGCTGCCGCAGTACCTCGCCGACCGCGGCTTCACGCATGTCGAGTTCCTCCCCGTCATGGAGCACCCGCTCTACCGCTCCTGGGGCTACCAGACCACCGGTTACTTCGCCCCCACCAGCCGCTTCGGCACGCCCCAGGGCTTCATGCATCTGATCGACAAGCTCCACCAGAAGGGCATCGGCGTCATCCTCGACTGGGTGCCGAGCCATTTCCCCTCCGACGAGCACGGCCCGGGCTACTTCGACGGCACGCACCTCTTCGAGCACGCCGACCCCCGCCAGGGCTTCCACCCCGACTGGAAGAGCCTCATCTTCAACTATGGGCGCAACGAGGTCCGCGCGTTCCTCATCTCGAGCGCGATGTTCTGGCTCGAGAAGTACCACGCCGACGGCATCCGCGTCGACGCCGTCGCCAGCATGCTCTACCTCGACTACTCCCGCAACGAGGGCGAGTGGATCCCCAACCGCCAGGGCGGACGCGAGAACCTCGAGGCCATCGACTTCCTCCAGCGCCTCAACACCGAGGTCTACCGCTCCTTCCCCGACACGCAGACCTTCGCGGAGGAATCCACCTCCTGGCCCCGCGTCAGCAAGCCCATCTACGACGGCGGCCTCGGCTTCGGCTTCAAGTGGGACATGGGCTGGATGAACGACACGCTCCGCCACCTGGAGCGCGACCCGCTTCATCGCCGCTACCACCACAACGAGCTGACTTTCCGAGGCATGTACATGCACTCCGAGCACTTCACGCTCCCACTCAGCCACGACGAGGTCGTCCACGGCAAGGGCTCCCTCTACGGCAAGATGGCCGGCGACGACTGGCAGAAACGCGCCAACCTCCGCCTCCTCCTCGCCGACCAGTGGACCCAGCCCGGCAAGAAGCTCCTCTTCATGGGCTGCGAGTTCGGCCAACGCACCGAGTGGGGCGAGGAACGCCAGCTCGACTGGGAGATCCTCGCCGAGGAGGGCCACGCCGGCATCCAGCGCCTGGTCGACCGCCTCAACGAGCTCTACACCACCGTCCCCGCACTCCACGAGCTCGACGCCTCGCCCGAGGGCTTCCGCTGGCTCGAAGCAGACGACGCCGACCGCGGCATCCTCGCCTACCTCCGCCTGGGCAAGTCCCGAGACGACGCCGTCATCTGCGTCTTCGGCACCACGCCCGTCCCGCGCCACGATGTCCTCATCGGCGCCCCCACGCCTGGCTACTGGCAGGAGCTGCTCAACACCGACGCCCGCGAGTACGGCGGCTCCGGCATGGGCAACCTCGGAGGCTCATGGACCCGCCCCGTCCCCCACAAGGGCGAGCCCCACCTCCTCCGCATCACCGTCCCGCCACTCGGCGCCCTCATCCTCAAGCGCGACCCCAAGAAGAAGCCCGAAGGCGACCCCGGGGCCACCGGGTGACCACCCGAGACCTCGACACCCTCGCCAAACGCTGCGGCCTCCAACGCCGCTACACCGACGGCATCGGCAAGCGACGCACCGCCTCCACCGAGTCGGTCCTCGCCGTCCTCCGCGCCATGCGTCTGGATATCAACCGCCCCGAAGACGCCAAGGTCGAACTCCAGCGCCTCGAAGCCGAGGACGCCAAACACCCCCTCCCCCC
Source organism: uncultured Phycisphaeraceae bacterium (assembly GCA_964615815.1). Classification (GTDB taxonomy): domain Bacteria; phylum Planctomycetota; class Phycisphaerae; order Phycisphaerales; family UBA1924; genus DAIQNV01. Next base: position 31,827 of record CAZTQV010000003.1, read on the forward strand.
CGTCCTCACCCTCTGGCAGGGCGACAAGCTCGAAGTCCCCGTCGACTCAACCATCCGCGAAGCCCACCTCACCACCGACACCGGCGAACACCACCCCTGCCCCATCGCAGACACCACCATCACCCTCCCACCCGACCTCCCCATCGGCATCCACACCCTCCACGCCGACACCCACACCACCACCCTCCTCCACGCCCCCAAACGCTGCTACCAGCCCGACCGCGACAGCACCCTCGCCCTCTTCCTCCCCCTCTACGCCGTGCGCACAACCAACGACCTCGGCGTCGGCACCTACACCCACCTCGCCCGCCTCGCCGACTGGGCCGAGCCCCACGGCACCGACCTCGTCGGCACCCTCCCCCTCCTCACCACCTTCCTCGACGACCCCTTCGAGCCCAGCCCCTACGCCCCCGTCAGCCGCTGCGTCTTCTCCGAGCTCCACATCGACCTCCCCCGCGCCGCCACCGACCTCGACCTCCCCTCCCTCAAGTCCCTCCTCAACTCCGATACCTTCACCACCGCCGCCGAACAAGCCCGCACCGGCCCCCTCGTCGACTACCGCGCCACCTGGACCCTCGCCCGCCAGGCCCTCGAAGCCGCGACCAAAGACGCCCACACCAACAACACCCTCCGCACCAACATCGAAAGCTTCGCGAAGTCCGACCCCCTCCTCGCCGCCTATGCCGACTTCCGAGCCTCCCTCCCCTCCGCCGCCGACCCCGCCGCCGAGCGCCGCCTCTACCTCACCGCCCAGTACCTCGTCTCGCAACAACTCTCCGCCCTCGCCGCCGACCGCCGCCCCCTCTACCTCGACCTCCCCGTCGGCGCCCACGGCCAGGGCTTCGACGCCCACCGCTTCCCCGCCATGCACGCCCCCGGCGTCTCCCTCGGCGCCCCGCCCGACATGCTCTTCCAGAAGGGCCAGTCCTGGGGCTTCCCGCCCCTCATCCCACACGAATCCCGCGCCGCCGGCCACGCCCTCTTCATCGAGGCCGTCGAACGGCACCTCCGCCTCGCAGGCGCCCTCCGCATCGACCACGCCGCCGGCCTCTTCCGCTGCTTCTGGGCACCCGACGACCTCGGCCCCGCCGATGGCCTCTATGTCAACCACCCCGCCGACGAACACCTCGCCATCCTCTCCATTCTCTCCCACAAACACAAAGCCCTCATCATCGGCGAGAACCTCGGCACCATCCCCCGCGAGGTCAACCGAGGCCTCAAGCGACGCAACATCGCCCGCATGTCCATCGCCCAGTTCGAGATGGGCGGCGAGCAAAACCCACTCCCCGCCCCCGAAGAAGACACCCTCGCCGCCCTCAACACCCACGACACGCCCACCTTCCAAGCCTGGTGGACCGCCGCCGACGCCGATCTCCACCACCGCCTCGGCATCTTCACCGCCGAGGAAGCCGCCGAAACCAAGTCCGACCGCTCCGAAACAACACGCCGCGTACTCACCACTCTTCGTGAGCAGGGATTCACTGGTCAAGACACCGACACCGGGGCAATACTCCAAGCGTTGCTCGATGAACTCGCGCGCCACCACCCACGCCTCCTGCTCGTCAACCTCGAAGACCTCTGGCTCGAGCCCGACCCGCAGAATGTCCCCGGCATCGCCGACGAATACCCCGCCTGGCGACGCCGATCCGCCCATACCCTCGAATCCATCCTGTCCGACACCACCATCGCGAGCACACTGAGCCGACTCCACACGCTGCTCCGCGAAAGGAATCACTAATGGACATCTGGTCCGGAGAGCCCTTCCCCCTCGGAGCCAGCTTCGACGGCGTCGGCACCAACTTCGCCGTCTTCTCCGAGGTCGCCGAGCGCGTCGAGCTCTGCCTCTTCGACGAACGCGGCGAGGAAACACGCCTTGACCTCCCCGAGAACACCGGCTATGTCTGGCACGGCTATGTCCCCCGCGTCAAGGCCGGCCAGCGCTACGGCTTCCGCGTCCACGGACCCTGGGACCCTAAGCAAGGTCTCCGCTGCAACCCCGCCAAGCTCCTCCTCGACCCCTACGCCCGCGCCGTCGATGGCCCCGTCGCCTGGTCCCCCGAGGTCTTCGGCCACCGCGCCGACTCGCCCGAGCTCGCCAACGAGGCCGACAGCGCCAACTCCATGTCCCGCGCCGTCGTCACCATCAACCATTTCGACTGGGGCAACGACCGACGCCTGCGCATTCCGTGGGAAGAGACCATCGTCTACGAGTGCCATGTCAAGGGATTCACCGCCAAGCTCCCCGGGATCCCCGACGACATCCGCGGCACCTACTCCGGCCTCGCCCACCCCGCCGCTGTCCAGCACTTCCTCGACCTGGGCGTCACCGCCGTTGAGCTCATGCCCGTCCACCAGTTCGTCCACGACGGCCCGATCCTGTCCAAGGGCCTCAAGAACTACTGGGGCTACAACTCCATCGGCTACTTCGCCCCGCACAACGAGTACGCCACCGATCCCGGCCGGCCCGAGGATGTCGTCGCCGAGTTCAAGCACCTCGTCAAGACGCTGCACGCCGCCGGCCTCGAGGTCATCATGGATGTGGTCTACAACCACACCGGAGAGGGCAACCACCTCGGCCCCACCATGTGCTTCCGCGGACTCGACAACCAGGCCTACTACCGCCTCGATCACGACCACCCCGAGTACTATGTCGACTACACCGGCTGCGGCAACAGCCTCAACATGCGCCACCCCCGCGTCCTCCAGCTCATCATGGACTCGCTGCGCTACTGGATCACCGAGATGCATGTCGACGGCTTCCGCTTCGACCTCGCCTCAACCCTCGCACGCGAACTCCACGATGTCGACCGCCTGAGCGCCTTCTTCGACCTCATCCAGCAGGACCCCGTCGTCAGCCGCACCAAACTCATCGCCGAACCCTGGGATGTCGGCGAGGGCGGGTACCAGGTCGGCAACTTCCCGCCCCTCTGGAGCGAATGGAACGGCAAGTACCGAGATTGCGTCCGCGACTACTGGCGAGGCGAGCCCAGCACCCTGGGCGAATTCGCCAGCCGCTTCACCGGCTCCGCCGATCTCTACGAGCAGTCGGGTCGCCGCCCCTACGCCAGCATCAACTTCGTCACCGCCCACGACGGCTACACCCTCCGCGACCTCGTCAGCTACCAGGAGAAGCACAACACCGCCAACGGCGAAGACAACCGCGACGGCGACGACCACAACCGATCCTGGAACTGCGGCGCCGAAGGCGAGACCGACGACCCCGCGATCCAGGAGCTCCGCAAGCGCCAGCAGCGCAACTTCTTCGCCACCCTCCTGCTCAGCCAGGGCATCCCCATGATCTCCCACGGCGACGAGCTGGGCCGCACGCAGCACGGCAACAACAACGCCTACTGCCAGGACAACGAGCTCGCGTGGATCAACTGGGAGGACGCCGACGAGGACCTGTTCAGCTTCGTCCAGGGCCTCATCCGACTCCGCCGCAACCACAAGGTCATCCAGCGCCGCCACTGGTTCAAGGGCAGCCCCGTCCGCACCAGCAAACTCCCCGACATCATGTGGCTCACCCACTACGGCGAGCAGATGGATGTCGAGCACTGGGGCGCCGAGTACGCACGCGCCATCTCGGTCTTCCTCAACGGCCACGGCCTCCAGGCGAGCGACGCCGTCGGCCGCCCCATCATCGACGACGACTTCCTCATCTTCTTCAGCGCCGACGAGGGCCCCCTCGAGTTCCACATCCCGGACCTGCTGCCCGACATGAAGTGGTCCCGTGTCCTCGACACCGCCACCGGAAAGATCGAGCTCCGCCGCGACCCCGCGTCCGAGACCTTCGCCGCGGGCGAAACCCTCGAGCTCCCCGAGCGCAGCCTCCAGGTCTTCCGACACATCAGCAGAAACCTGCACGCCGAGATCTGATGACCGTTCCCACCGCCACATACCGACTCCAGCTCCACGCCGGCTTCACCCTCGACAACGCCGCGCGGATCACGCCCTACCTCCGCGATCTCGGCGTCTCCCACCTCTACCTCTCGCCGATCCTGCAGAGCGCCAAGGGCAGCACCCACGGCTACGACGCCACCGACCCGACGAAAATCGACGCCGAGCGCGGAGGCCCCGAGGCGCTCGAACGCCTCCTCGCCGCCTGCCGCGAGCACGATCTGCGCGTGGTGCTCGACATCGTGCCCAACCACCTCGATGTCTCCTCGATCGCCAACCCCTACTGGAAGGATGTCCTCAAGCTCGGCCGCGACAGCGAGCACGCACCCATGTTCGACATCGACTGGGAAGCGAACAACGCCCGCGTTGTCCTCCCCGTCTTGGGTTCCCCGCTCGAGGACGAGGTCGCCGCCGGCAACCTCACCGTCGTCGAGGAAGACGGTGAGCCCATGCTCGCCTACTACGACCACCGCTTCCCCCTCGCCCCCGAGATGGACACGGCGGCCAGTATCCGCGCCATCGCCGACGCCCAGCACTACGAGCTCGCCTTCTGGCGCGAGGCCTCCGCCCGCGTCAACTACCGTCGCTTTTTCGACATCAACACCCTCGCCGGCGTCCGCGTCGAGGACGACCCCGTCTTCGAGAAGACGCACGCCCTCATCGCCACCCTCGCCGCCCGCGACGAGATCGACGGGCTCCGCGTCGACCACCCCGACGGCCTCCGCGATCCCAAGGGCTACTTCGACAAACTCGCGAAGCTCGCACCAAACGCCTGGATCACCGCCGAGAAGATCCTCGAGCCCGACGAGCAGCTGCGCCCCGACTGGCCCGTCGCCGGCACCACCGGCTACGACTTCTGCAACGACGCCCTCGCCGTCCTCATGCACCCCGCCGCCGAGGACGAGCTCACCAACCTCTACAACGACTTCACCGGCGAACAACACGACTTCGCCGCCACCGTCTACGACGCCAAGCTCAAGGCCGCCACCGAACTCCTCGCCGCCGACAACGCGCGGCTCGTCCGCGTGCTGCGCGCAGAGGCCTCCGCCGAGCTCGCCGCCGCGTCCGACGCCGAATTCGCCGAGACGATCGCCGTGCTCGCCGCGAGCTGGCCGGTCTACCGCACCTACCTCGTTCCGGGTTCGTCGCCGTCCGTAGAGGATCGAACCGAAATTGAGGCCGCCGCGGGCGATGCGTGCGCACGGCGGCCAGATCTGTGCGCGCGCCTCAAGCAAGCGTGCGCACATCTCACGACCCCCGCCGAGTTCGCCGCACGCTTCCAGCAGTACACCGCGCCGACCACGGCCAAGGGCGTCGAAGACACGGCCTTCTACCGAAACAACCGCTTCATCGCCCTCAACGAGGTCGGCGGCGCCCCCACACGATTCGCACTCGGCCCGGCCAAGTTCCACCAGCGCTGCCAGGACCGCCCCGCCGCAAGCATGCTGACGACCTCTACGCACGACACCAAGCGCGCCGAGGATGTCCGCGCAAGGCTCGCCGTGCTGTCAGAAGTGCCTGAGCCGTGGGCGGTTACGGCGAGGGCCTGGCGAGAGCGCCACGCGGACGCCACGATCTCACGAGACGCCCTCTACCGCTTCTACCAGACCGCCGTCGGCGCGTGGCCAATCGACGCCGACCGGCTCGTCGCGTTCATGCTCAAAGCCGAGCGCGAGGCCAAGCGGGAAACCTCCTGGCTCGATCAGAACGAAGCCTACGAACGCGACCTCGAAACCTTCGTGCGGCAGGCACTTGCCGACGACGGCTGGACCGCCGAGGTCGACGCGTTCGTCGACACGATCCGCACCCGCGGGCGCATCAAGTCCATCGCCCAGACCCTGCTCCGCCTCACATGTCCCGGCGTGCCAGACACTTACCAGGGCTCCGAACTCTGGGACCTCAGCCTCGTCGACCCCGACAACCGCCGCCCCGTCGACTACGACCTCTGCCGCGCCCTGCTGCAGGACCTGCCCAACCTCTCGCCCGCCGCCATCTGGCGCACCATCAACGACCCCGACGACCCCGGCCTGTGCAAACTGTTCACGGTGCACCGCGCGATGCAGGCGCGCTGCCGGCTGCCGGCCGCTTTCGCGCCGGGGGCGGGGTACACGCCGATCGCCGCCGAAGGGCCTGATGCGCAACGGTTTATCGCGTTCGCCCGCGGCGGCGACGGGCCGCGGGCGTGTGTGGTCGCCACGCGGCTCACGACCGGCGGGCTCGACGCGAGCTTTGCGTTGCCGCGTGCGGCGTCGGGGCATGCGTGGCGCGATGTGCTCTCCGATCGGCTCGCGGGGGCCGGCACCTACGCGATGGGCGATGTGCTGACGGTGGCTCCGGCGGCGCTGTTCGTTGATGAAGGGGGTATGTCGTGAGCTACCGCGTGTGGGCACCGAAAGCGGAGCGCGTCGAATTGGTCCTCGGCGACGACCGTTCGCCGATGCGCGAGGCGGGCGGCGGGTGGTGGCAATCCGATGAGGCCGCGAAGGCCGGCGATCGCTACGCGTTTGCGCTCGATGGTGGGCCGCCGCGGCCGGATCCGCGGTCGCGCTTTCAGCCGGATGGGGTGCACGCGTTGTCGCAGATCGTTGATCAGTCGTCGTACGCGTGGCAGCACGGCGATTTCCGGGCGCCGCTGCTCTCCGAAGCGATCCTGTACGAGCTGCACATTGGGACCTTTACGCCGGGCGGGACGCTGGCTTCGGCGATCGAACGGTTGGACCACCTTGTGGACCTCGGCGTCACGCACGCGTCGATCCTTCCCTTGAACGCCTTCGAGGGGCGGCATGGGTGGGGGTACGACGGTGTGCTGTGGATGGCGCCGCACGCCCCGTACTGCGCGGGCGAGGGGCCGGACGCGGTGAAGCGGTTTGTCGATGCCTGCCACGGGCGTGGGCTGTCGGTGCTGATCGATGTGGTGTACAACCACCTGGGGCCGAGCGGGAATTACCTGGGGGAGTTTGGGCCGTATACGACCGACGCGTACTCGACGCCCTGGGGGCCGGCGATCAATCTCGATGGGCCCGGGAGTGACGAGGTGCGGCGGCTGATCTGCGACAGCGCGCTGATGTGGCTGGATGAGTATCGGTTCGACGGGCTGCGGGTGGACGCGGTGCACGCGTTTCACGATCGCAGCGCGAGGCATTTGCTCGAGCAATTGACGGAAGAAGTTGCAACGCTGTCGGCGCGGCAGGAGCGGCCCTTGGTCGTGATCGCGGAGAGCGACTTGAACGATCCGCGGGTGGTGACGGCGCGGGAGGCGGGGGGGCTTGGGTGCGATGCGCAGTGGAGCGATGACTTCCACCACGCGGTGCATGCGCGGGTGACGGGGGAGACGGGCGGGTACTACGCCGATTTCGCGTCGGCTGCGGGGCGTCCCGATCCGATCGCGGAGGCGCTGCGGCACGCGTATGTCTACCGTGGGCAGAAGAGCGAGCACCGGGAACGCGTGCACGGGCGGCCCGCGGACCACCTGACGACGGACCGGTTCCTGGCGTACATCCAGAACCACGACCAGGTGGGGAACCGGGCGGTGGGGGACCGGATCGGGGCGAGCGCTTCTGCGGAGGCGCTGCGGGTGGGGGCGGCGCTGATGCTGCTCGGGCCGTTTGTGCCGATGCTGTTCCAGGGCGAGGAGTGGGACGCGTCGACGCCGTTCCCGTTCTTCGCGGATCACGACGACGAAGGTCTGCGGGACGCGGTTCGCAAGGGGCGGCGGGCGGAGTTCGCGTCGTTCGGATGGGACGCGGACGAGATTCCGGATCCCGAAGACGAAGCGACTTATGCCTCGGCGAAGCTGGCCTGGGAAGAGCGCGACCGCGGCGGGCACGCGGCGATGCTCGGGTGGTACCGCGAGCTGATCGCGCTTCGGAAGCGGGCGGGCGTGTCGGGCGGCTGCGTTTCGAGGACGCGGGTTGTGGAGGATGCGGAGGGGCGGTGGGTGGCGTTCCGCGCGGGGCGGCTGGTGGTGGCGTGCACGCTGCCTGGGGCGGAGGGGGAGCGACGCGTGCCGCTCGATGGGTTGCTCGATGCTGGGGAGTCGCTTGTGGAGCTTGCGGTGCGGTCGGCGGACGGGGTGCGGGTGTCGGGTGCGGGCGTGGTAATTGCCGGTGTGGGGTGCGGGGCGGGGTTGATCGCGTAAAGGGTCCGTGCCCTTGCGGCCGCGGCTCGTGGAGGCGTATCGCGTTCAGCGGTTCTTGATGTGGTGGGCGACGAGTTCGGCGATGTGCACCGGCGTGCGGGCGGTGTCCTGCTTGATCTGCTCGCGGCAGCTGAAGCCTTCGATGACGATGGGGTCGGTCTCGGGGGCCTTGCGCACCGCGGGGAAGAGGCGGTTCTCGCCGATGCGGCGGGCGAGGTCGGCGTGCTTGGCCTCGAAGCCGAAGGAGCCCGCCATGCCGCAGCAGCCGGGCTCGGGTTCGGTCACTTGGTAGCCCATGTGCTCGAGAACGCGGCGGGTGGAGTTCGCGTCGAGGACGGCCTTCTGATGGCAGTGTGCGTGGAGGACGCAGCGGCCGGTCGTTTGCGGCAGGTCGTCGAGGTGGCGTTCGGCGAGGAACTCGGAGAGCAGGCGGGCCTGGTTGGCGACGCGCTCGGCGGGGGGTGACTTGGGGAAGAGGCCCTCGGCCTCATCACGCAGGACCGCGACGGTGCTGGGCTCGAGGCCGATGATGGGTGTGCCGTGGGTGGCGGCTTCTTCGTCGAGGCGGGTGATGGTGTGGGCGAGGTGTCGGCGCGCTCGGGGAAGGAAGCCGTAGTGGATGAGGGGGCGGATGGCGGGGTAGTTCCACTTGGGGAGGCGGACGCGGTAGCCGAGGTGTTCAAGGGTGTCGGCGGCGGCGACGAGGGCGTCCGGGAAGAAGTGGTCGTTGAAGGCGTCGGGGATGAGGACGATGTCGCCGCGGGGGCGGTTGGCGGCGGAGTTGATGGCGGTGCGGCGGTGGAGTTGTCGTCGGGCGGTCTTGTTGGCGAAGCGGGGGAGCTCGCGGTCCTGGGCGACGCCGGCACACCATTTCGAGAGGCGACGGAGGCCGGGGGCGGAGGCGGCGAAGTTGGCTAGTGGGGGGGCGATTGCGGCGAGGTCGGCGAGGGCGCCGATGAAGCCCATGGCGTAGAAGGGTCGCGGGCGGGGGCGGTGCTTGTAGTGGTGGTAGAGGAATTCTGCCTTGTAGGTGGCCATGTCGACGCTGACGGGGCACTCCTTCTTGCAGCCCTTGCAGCCGAGGCAGAGGTCGAGCGAGTCGCGGACTTCCTCGGACTGCCAGCCGTTGGTGATGGTGTCGCCGCGGGTCATCTCGAAGAGCAGGCGGGCGCGGCCGCGGGTGGAGTCGAGCTCTTCCTGGGTGGCGATGTAGCTTGGGCACATGAAGGCGTCGTCGCGTCTTCGGCACTTGCCGACGCCGACGCAGCGGACGGCGGCACGCTCGAACATGGTGGTTCCGGCGTCGGGGTAGGAGAACTCGGTTTCGAGGCGGCGGGGCTGATAGTGGGGGCCGAAGCGGAGGTCGGTGTCGAGGGGGGGCGTGGCGACGACCTTGCCGGGGTTCATGATGTTGTCGGGGTCCCAGAGGCGCTTGAAGCGGGCGAAGGCTTCCATGAGTTCGTCGCCGAACATCTTGGGGAGGAGCTCTGACTTGGCGAGGCCGTCGCCGTGCTCGGCGGAGAGGCAGCCGCCGTGTTCGAGGACGAGGTCGGCGGCTTTGTGGACGAAGGCCTTGTAGTTATCGATGCCGGAGGGGGTGACGAGGTCGAAGTTGATGCGGCAGTGGACGCATCCTTGGCCGAAGTGGCCGTAGAGGGAGCAGTCGTAGCCGTGGTCGCGGAGGAGGTGTCGGAACTTTCGGAGGTAGGAGGGGAGGTTCCATGGCGGTACGGAGGCGTCTTCCCAGCCGGGCCAGTTGTCGTGGGTGCCCGGGATGAAGGCGGTGGCGCCGAGGCCGGACTCTCTGACTTCCCAGATGCGGGCGGCCTGGGCTTCGTCGGTGATGACCTCGATGATGGGCGGGTTGTCGGTGTTGTTGAGGCGTTGTTTGATGTGGCGTGCTTTGTCTTCGGCTTCGTCGGGCGTGTCGGCGCCGTACTCGACGAGGAGCCATGCGTGGCCCTCTGGGAGGAGTTCGACATCGTGTGGGTGCATGCCCTTGAGTCGCATGTACTGGACGAGGCGGTCATCGAGGCCTTCGAGGCCGATGGGGCCTGTCTCCATGATCTGCATGATGTGCTCGGCGGCGTCGGCGATGGTCTGGTAGCCGAGGACGGCGAGGCAGCGGGCCTTGGGCCATTCGACGAGGCGGAGGGTGGCCTCGAGGATGGCGACGCAGGTGCCCTCGGAGCCGACGAGGGCGCGGGCGATGTTGCAGTCGTCGTCGAGCAGGGCGGGGAGGTTGTAGCCGGAGACGCGGCGGGGGATGTCGGGGAAGTGCTGGTTGATGGCGTCGGCGTGGCGGTCGCGGATGTCGCGGAGACCCTGGTAGATCTCGGCGATGCGGCCTCCTTCGGCGATGCGTTGGCGGAAGTCGTCCTCGGTGGTGGGGCCGACGGTGAGTGTGTGGCCGTCGGAGGTGAGGACCTTCATGGAGATGATGTTGGCGCTGGTCTGTCCGCCGAGGATGGAGTGGACGCCGCAGGAGTCGTTGCCGAGCATGCCCCCGAAGGTGCAGTGTGAGTGTGTGGAGGGGTCGGGGCCGAAGGCGAGGTTGTGTTCGCGTTTGATCTTGTCGTTGAGGGTGTCGAGGACGACGCCGGGCTGGACGCGGGCGGTGCGGGCCTTTGGGTCGATGTCGAGGATCTTGTTCAGGTGCTTGGAGCAGTCGAGGACGACGCCGTGGGTGCAGCACTGGCCGGTGAGGGAGGTGCCTCCGCCTCGGGAGACGATGGGTACGCGGTGTTTGCGGCAGGCGGCGACGGCGGCGACGATGTCTTCGGTGGTTCGGGGGATGACGACGGCGGTGGGGACGCGGCGGTAGTTGGAGGCGTCGGTGGCGTAGGCGGCGCGGCTGCCCTTGTCGAAGCGGACCTCGGCATTGGTGGTTTGGGTGAGGGTGTCGTGGAGGGATTGGAGATCGACGGTGGCGTTGGTGCGGGCTTCGGGTTGTTCGAGGACGGGGAGTTGCACGGTGGGTCCTTTGGGTGTGCGGGCCCCGCTAGACGCGGTAGCGGTCGGTATCGGGTTTGAGGGTGAGGCCGTTGCCGGGGCGGGTGAAGTCGGGGGCGAGGTTTGGCCCGTGGCGTTCCGGGAGTCCGTCGAAGAGCAGGGCGTCGGTGCGGGTGTGGTCGTGGAAGTCTTCGAGGTGGACGAGGGGCAGGAGGGCGCAGGCGGGGTGGGCGTGCAGGGCGGGGCAGCAGTGCAGGGAGAGGGGGCGGTGGAGGGATTCGCAGAGGCCGGCGATTGAGAGGAGGCCGGTGATGCCGCCGCAGCGGCTTGCGTCGGCCTGGAGGACATGGACGCTCTCGGCGAGGGCCGCGAAGGTGGCGGGGGTTGCCGCGTATTCGCCGGCGGCGAGCTGCATGCCGGGGGGGAGGCGGTCTCGGAGGTGGCGGAGGGAGGCGAGGTCGGCTGAGGGGCGGGGCTCTTCGAACCAGGTGACGCCGGCATCGCAGAAGCGGTCGGCGAGGGCGAGGGCCTGGGCCTCGTCGTAGGCGCCGTTGGCATCGATGAACAGTTCGGCGTCGGGGCCGATGGCGTCGCGGGCGGCGTCGACGCGGGCGGGGTCTCGGAGGGGGTTTCGGCCGACCTTCATCTTGACGCGGGTGTGGCCTTCGTCGATCCAGCCCGCGAGCTGGCGGCGGAGCTGGGCGACGGTGTAGGAGGTGAAGCCGCCCGAGGCGTAGACGGGGACGCGGGTGCGGACGCCGCCGAGGAGCGTGGCGAGGGGGAGGTCAAGGAGGCGGGCCTTGAGGTCCCAGATAGCGCTGTCGACGGCGGACAGGGCCATCATGGCGAGGCCCTGCTCGCCCTGGTTTCGGATCCCGCGGCGCATGGTGTGGTGCGCGGCTTGGGGCGAGAGGGCGTTCGCGTGGTGCAGGGCGGGGGCGAGCGTGCGGTCGATGATCGATGCCGCGGCGGCATGTGCGGGTGCGTAGCCGGCGCCGGTGGTGTCGCCCGAGGTTGCGAGCACGACGACGATGGTGGTGTGGTCCCACTCGAGGGTGCCGTCGCTCTCGGGCTCTTCGGTCGGGATCGTGTAGACGCGGGTCTCGATGGCGTCGATGCGTGGGCCGCGGGTCGCGGCGTGAACATCGGTGTCGGTCCCGTTGTCGGTGGCGGCTTCGGTCACGAGCGGGACCCGTGGGGGAGCCAGGACTCGACCATGTCCTTGAAGGACTGGGCGATCATGCCGCGGGTGTTGACATCGCCCTTGACCATCGACTCGAGGAAGGACTTGGCCTGGCTGATCTTGATATGCGGGGGGAGGGGCGGGACATTGGGGTCGACGACGGCGTCGATGATGGTGGGGCGGTCGGCGCTCAGGGCCTTGTCCCAGGCGTCCCCGATCTGCTCGGGGTCGTCGACGCGCATGCCGTTCAGGCCGAGAAGGCTGGCGTACTCGGCGTATCGGAAGTCGGGGATGTCCTGCGACCCTTGGAACTTGGGGTCGCCCGCCATCACGCGCTGCTCCCAGGTGACCTGGTTGAGGTCCCGGTTGTTGAGGACGAGGACGATGAGGCGGGGGTCTTCCCACTCCTTCCAGTACTTGCTGATGGTGATGAGGCCGTTGTTGCCCAGCATCTGCATCGCGCCGTCGCCGACGAGGGCGATGGCGGGGCGGTGGGGGTGGGCGAACTTGGCGGCGATGACATAGGGGACGCCCGGGCACATCGTGGCGAGGCCCCCGGAGAGGCTGGCCATCATGGATTCCTTGACCTTGAGGTCGCGGGCGAACCAGTTGGCGGCCGAGCCCGAGTCGGAGGCGAGGATGGCGTTGTCGGGCAGTCTGCTCGAGAGCTCCCAGAAGACGCGTTGGGGGTTGATGGGGTCGGCGCTGTTCATGGCGCGGCCCTCGAGGACCTTCCACCAGTCGGCGACCTCGGACTCGATCTTGTCGCGCCAGGAGCGGTCCTGCTTGGGGCGGAGCCTCGTGGCGAGGGCTTCGAGTGTTTCCTTGGCGTCGCCGTGGAGGTTGACCTCGGTGGGGTAGCGGAGGCCCAGCATCATGGGCTTGAGGTCGATCTGGACGGCGCGGGCCTGGCCTTCCCTGGGCAGGAACTCGGAATAGGGGAAGCTGGTGCCGACCATGAGCAGCGTGTCGCAGTTCATCATCATGTCCCAGCTCGGCTTGGTGCCGAGCAGGCCGATGGCGCCGGTGCAGTAGGGCTCGTGGTCGTCGAGTGTGGCCTTGCCGAGCAGGGCCTTGGCGACGCCCGCTCCGAGGAGGTCGGCGACACGGCGGACCTGATCGGACGCGCCGAGGGCGCCCGCGCCGATGAGCATGGCGGGTCGTTTGCCGGCGTTGAGGACGGCGGCGGCGCGGTCGAGCTCGCTTTCCCTGGGCACGACGCGGGGCGCGGTGTAGCCGACGCCGGAGAAGACGGAGCCGTGGGCGCGGGCGGGGTCCTCGTAGTCCAGTTCCTGTATGTCGTTGGGGATGATGACGCAGGTGACATCGCGCTCGCCCTTGGCGACGCGCATCGCGGTGTCGATGGCGTGGCGCGCGGCGGAGGGGGCGGAGACAGTGGTGATGTAGCGGCTGGCGACATCCTTGAACAGTGTGCTGAGGTCGATCTCCTGCTGGTAGTGGCTGCCGAGGGCGCTGGTGGCCTGCTGGCCCACGATGGCGACGACGGGCTGGTGGTCGAGCTTGGCGTCGTAGAGGCCGTTGAGCAGGTGGACGGCGCCGGGGCCGGAGGTGGCCATGCAGACGCCGACCTCGCCGGTGAACTTGGCGTGGGCGCAGGCCATGAAGGCCGAGAGCTCTTCGTGTCGGGCCTGGACGAATTCGACCTCGTCCTCGGCGTCCCGGAGGGCACCCATGAGCCCGTTGATGCCGTCGCCCGGGTAGCCGAAGATGCGGTGGACGCCCCACTCGTGGAGACGGTGGATGACGAAGTCGCTCACGGTCTGTGCCATGGGGAGGCTTTCTGTTGGGCGTTGACGGCTCTATCCAGATGGAAACCGGTGCGGCTGAGCGGCGGATGATGCGCGTTTGAATCGACATTCATGCTGCTGATCGGAGCGTTCTACAGCGTGTAGAGCGCGCCGAACAGGACGCCGTAGACGCCGTGCGCGACGAGGCTGACGAGGAGCGTGGGCCGTCCGTAGTGCAGGCCCAGGAAGCCGGGGGACTGGAGGGCGCGGGCCGGGGTTGGTCCCTCACGGGGGCTCGCCATGCGTGGGTGGATGGCGGGGATGGCGGGGAGGATGATGCCGAGGACGAGGAGCGTCTGGCCGATGCCGAAGAGGGCGCCGAGCCACCATGTGGCGAAGCCCGCGGCGTGGAAGGCGAGGGCGTAGGCGATGGCGATGACCCATCCGATGAGGAGGTGGGCACCCGCGCCGACGAGGGCGGCGCGGTCCCGGTCGTCGCAGACGACGGAGCCGAGGATGATCGGTGTGCTGAGGCGTGTGAGCCCGAGCCAGAGTCCGGCGGACTCGGTGAGGACCATGAGGGTGGAGGCGGCGAAGCCCCAGACGAGGATGTCGAGCCAGTGCATGGTCATAGGGTGGCTCCGGAGGTGACGCTGGACCAGCCGTTGCGTGCGGCGTCGGAGAGTGTGCAGGCTGCGTTGATGAGGCCGAGGTGGGTGAGGGCCTGGGGGTAGTTGCCGATGGCGGCGTGGTTGTCGGTGTCGATTTCTTCGGAGAAGAGGCCCAGTTCGCTCCCGGTGGTGAGGAGTTCATCGAAGGCGGCGCGGGCCTCGTCGAGGCGGCCCGCCATGGCGAGGGCCTCGACGCCCCAGAATCCGCAGATGCCGAAGCGGCCGTGCTCGTGGCCCTCGAGGCCGTCCTCGGTGTTTCGGTATCGGAACAGGGCGGCGTGCGGGCCGAGGCGTTCGTAGACGGTGTCGATGGTGGCGAGCATGCGGGGGGAGTCGGGCGGCTCGAATCCGTAGATGCTGAGGAGCAGGAGGCTGGCGTCGGTGGCGGTGCCGTCGAGTGTGGCGGTGTAGGCGCCGGTGTCGGGGTCGGTGGCGTGGTCGCGGATGGTGCGGGCGCACTCGTCGCGTTCGGCTTCGATGGCTTGGCGGTCGAGTTTCATGACGCCCTCGCGTTCGAGGGCGAGGCCGCAATGCATGGCGACCCAGCACATGGCCTTGGAGACGGTGTGGTGGCGCGGCTCGGCGCGGATTTCCCAGATGCCGTGATCGGGCTTCCGCCAGGCGTGGCTCGCGTAGCGGACGAAGGCGGCGAGCATGCGGCCGGCGGAGAGCGAGAGGTGGCCGCCCTCGTGGTGGAAGATGTGGGCGGCGTCGAGGAGAGCGCCGTAGGTGTCGAGCTGGCGTTGGTGGCGGGCGCCGTTGCCGATGCGGACGGGGCGGGAGTGTCGGTAGCCGTCGAGGTGCGCGAGCTCGCGTTCGGGGACGCTTGTGCGGCCGTGGACATCGTAGAGGACGCGGAGCTTCGGGCGTGTGCGCCTGGTGGCGTTGAGGAGCCAGTTGAAGAAGGCGGCGGCGTCGTCCTCGACGCCGAGGTTGAGCAGGGCCCGCATGGTGAAGGAGGCGTCGCGGATCCAGCAGTACCGGTAGTCCCAGTTGCGGGATCCGCCGATGGCTTCGGGGAGGGAGGTCGTCGGTGCGGCGAGGACGGCGCCGGTGGGGGGGTAGCTGAGGGATTTGAGGACGAGGGCGCTGCGGCGGACGGGCTCGGGATCGTCGGGGGGCAGCTTGCAGAGGTCGGACCATGAGCGCCACCACTTGATCGTGCGGTGGGTGCGGTCGCGGGCGGCCTCGCGCGAGGCGGGCCAGACGCCGGGGCCGGCGTCGGTGTGGCTCAGGGCGAGGGTGCGGCGTTCGCCTTCGCGCAGCCGCCAGCGGTGGCGGGCTGTGCGTGCGTCATCGTCGATGCGTGCGTCGTCTTGGCCGGCGACGAGCATGGTGTAGCGCCCGGAGCACACGACGAGACCGGTGCGGCAGCGTTCCATGCGGACGGGCCAGCGGCCGAAGCCCGGGCGCGGGGCGAGGGTGCTCTCGACGGTGACCTCGCCGCGGGTGCACTCGATGGTGCGGGTGAGTTCGAGATCGGGGACCATGCCTCGGTGGTCGGGGGGCTCGACCTGGAGCGCGTCGGTGAGGGTGAAGGTGCCGGTGGGTCGCGCGAAGGTCGTTTCGAGGACCATGGTGCGGGGCACATAGCGGCGGGTGATGTGGGCGGTGGTGCGGTCGTCGGCGGGGCCGATGCGCCAGAAGCCGCCGCGGCGGTCGTCGAGCAGGGCCCAGAAGGCGGCGGGGCTGTGCGGCTGGGGCAGGCAGAGCCAGTCGATCGAGCCGGCGCGGCCGATGAGGGCCGAGACCCGGCAGTTGCTGATCATCGCGTAGTCGGAGATCGGTGGGTACACGGCGTTCACCCGCGGCTCACAGGGCCTCGACGGCCCAGCCGATCCCCGTGACGATCAGGGCCAGCAGCAAGAGGAAAGACACGATCGAGAACACGCGGTGCTTGCTGATCTCGACCCACCAGCTGCGGTCCCGCGAGCGGTCGTCGAAGCGGCCGTGGGCGCTGTAGGGGCCCGGGACGGCGCTCCACAGGTTCGACGGGCGGTCCGAGGACTCGGGCTGGTTGGTCTGCTGCGAGCTGTAGCCGCTCTTCGCGAGGATGCGGTCGGCGAGCCACGGGGCGACGCGGTTTCCCCAGATCGTTTTGAAGGTGGGGAAGCCGACGATCACCTCGCGGCGGTTGCGGGTGCTGGCCCAGACGATGGCCCGGGCCGCGACCTCGGGGGCGTAGATCGGCGGGACGGGCTGGGCCTTGTGGTCGAGGCGGGAGAGCACCCAGTCGAACTGCGGCGTGTTCATCGCGGGCAGGTGCACCATGGTCATGCGCACCGGCGAGCCTTCGTGCAGGAGCTCGGAGCGGACCGACTCGGTGAAGCCCACGATCGCGTGCTTCGACCCGCAGTACGCCGATTGCAGCGGGATGCCGCGGTAGGCGAGGGCCGAGCCGACCTGGATCACGATGCCCTCGCGGCGCGGGCGCATTTTGCGGAGGGCGGCCTGGGTGCCGTGAACGACGCCGAAGTAGGTGACGGCCGTCGCCCGCTCGAACTCTTCGGGGGAGACCTCCCAGGACGGGGCGAAGACGGAGGTCATCGCGTTGTTTACCCATACATCGATCGGGCCGAGCGCCGCCTCTGCCTCCAACGCGGCCCGCTCGACGGCCTTTGGGTCCGCGACATCGGCCTCGATCCCGGTCGCCTGCACGCCCTTGCCCTTCAGCTCGGCCACGGTCGCGTCGAGCCGGTCGCGATCGCGGGCGATGACGGCGACGCGGTCGCCGGCGTCGGCGAAGGCCCGGGCCGTTGCCCGCCCGACGCCCGCCGTGCCGCCCGTGATGACCACTGTTCGCCCTGATCGCGCCGTCTTCATGCTGTAGTCCTCTCGTGCTGATAGATGCCCCGCTATCGGATGAGCCGGTCCCAGCCGGCGTAGCGCTCGGCTTTCTGCCCCCGGGGCACGGCGAGGGCGGCCACGGCGAAACCCGTGACCGACGCCACGATATTGCCCGCGACCTGCTCCCCACCGGCAAGCCACGGCGCCACGGCCACGACCAGCCCCGCCGGCAGGATCAGCCACCGCATCGCCCGCACGACCTCGCCCATCGAGATGACGGCGACGGTGAGCACGAACGCACCGCCGATGTGCAAGACATCCGCCGTCGTGACCGCAAAGTCATCCGAGCCAAAGATTCGCGCCGCGGCCTCGCCCGCGTTCCCGAAGACCGCCGGCTGGGCCATCATCCAGATGCCAAGAACGCTCGCCAGCAGTAGCGTCCACGGCACGCTCATGCCCCACACGCTCGCGCGGAAGACGGCCCAGGGTGTCTCGGGCAGCTTCGCGAGATCGGGGCTGCGGTTGTCCTTGGTTGACCCCTCCGACGACCCGCCCTTCCAGAAGATCTTCCAGAGCGAGCCGCCCCGGTCGCCGCGGCGCTTGGCATCTCGGAGGTGCTGGCCCATCGCGACGACTTCGTCCACCTCGAGCGGGATCATCGGCAGCATGATCGCGGCGGCGAGCAGGCACATGGTGCACCACTGGCCCACGACCACGGGCTGGCTCATAACGAGGATGATGTGCGTGAGCCCCAGCGGGATCACGAGGATGCCGAAGAAGGTGACCATCCAGGGCATGGTGCGCCAGCGGCTCGGCGAGCCCATGAATCCCATGAGAAACTCGAAGGTGTAGCTGATCGCCCCCAGACCCCCGTCGCTGATGGGCCACATGTGGCTCATGTCCGAGTTGAGCACCTCGCGCGTGCCGTCGCCGAAGAACGGATCCCACGCGCGGCCGAGATAGCCGAGCTGGAAGGCCGCGAGGTAGCGGCTCACGACAAACCCCGCGAAGCCGGTGACGATCATGATCCACCGCTGCGGCCAGGAACTCGGGTTGTAGCTCCAGCCCGGGGGCGTCGCGGGCCCGTGCTGCATGTAGAGGATCATGTTGGGCATGCCCGGGATCAGGACCGTGAGCGCCATGACGAGCATGCCGCAGATCGTGCCGGAGAGATACGCCGCGGGCGTGGGCCCCCAGAAGAGCACGGGCGCAGCGGTGAGCCACGCGCCGACGAAGCAGCACGCCCAGACGGAAACGGGCCGATCCGGACGCAGCGTGCGCCAGCCGAGGACGACGAGCAGCAGCCCGCTGATGACATCGGACCAGGTCATCAGCACGGCACGCAGGTGGTCCTTCGTGACGCCCGCCTCGAACCACCACACGCCCCGGCCGCCGCTCGGCTGCACCCAGTTGTCGGGGTTCAGGTAGCCGAAGGAGAACGGGGCGACCGCGACCCAGACGCCGAGGATGATGAGCGACCAGTAGCACCAAAGGGTCTGGCGGTGGTGCTGGGCGAGCTTGTCGCGGCGACTCTGCGACTCGGAATCCGCGTTCTCGTGCTTCATGGGCTGCAGGGCCATCGGGCGGGTGACGCCGCGGGCGTGCATCGGCGTCTCGGTTGGCCCCGGTTCATCAGCCACGCTTTGACACTGTGTCGGCATCGTGGGCCGTCGGTGAGCCTTCGATGAAACGGCGGTCATATTCCTCTCAGGCGATGGATGATGGTGAAGTCATGGCTGCGCCATGTCGGGCTCATGCGCAAGTTGCAATGTGCACAGTGCGGAGCGGGCCGCCGGTCCGCGCGGAGACTGCGCCATGCGACCGATCTGGAAGGGTCATATCTCGTTCGGGCTCGTGAATGTGCCGGTGACGCTCTACCCCGCCGAGCAGCGGACGGACCTGCACCTGCACATGATCGATAGCCGCAACCACTCGCGGGTGCGGTACCAGCGCGTCAACGCGGAGACCGGCGAGGAGGTCCCGTGGGACAAGATCGTGCGCGGCTACGAGTACGACGAGGGGGCGTATGTGCTCGTCGATGACGAGGAGCTCAAGCGAGCCGCGCCCGAGGCGACGAAGTCAATCGACCTGGAGGGCTTCGTGGACCTCGCCGAGATCGAGCCGGTGTACTTCGACCGGCCGTACTACCTCGAGCCGGGGAAAAAGGGTGATAAGGGGTACGCGCTGCTGCGGGATGTGCTGCGGGAGACGGGCAAGGCGGGCGTGGCGACGGTGGTGATCCGCACCCGGCAATATGTGGCCGCGTTGTCCGTGCGCGGGGATGCCCTGGTGCTGTACCTGCTGCGGTACGCGCAGGAGCTGCGGTCGGCGGAGGAACTCGACCTGCCGGGCGACTCGTCGGAGGTGGGGGTGACGAAGCAGGAGACGACGATGGCGCGGACGCTCGTCGACTCGATGTCGACGGAGTGGGACCCATCGGCCCACCGGGACGAGTACCGCGAAGCGCTGATGAAGTGGATCGAGAAGCGTGTCGAGGCGGGGGAGATCGAGCACGCCCCGGAGGCGGGCGAGCCGGCCGAGGATGCGCCGCCCCCGATCAACATGATGGAGGCCCTGAAGCGCAGCGTGAGCGAGGCGGGCGGCAAGGCGTCTTCGGGCAAGGGCTCGAAGAAGTCGCGGGGGAAGGCGTCGTCGAAGAAGGCGTCGAAGAAGAAGGCGGGCTGACGGAACGGGTGCTGGATGCCGCTCGAGGAGTACAACGCGAAGCGCGACTTCCGCCGGACGCCGGAGCCGGGGGGCAACGGGGGCGTCGAGGCCGGGCGTCGGTTCGTGGTGCAGAAGCACGACGCGTCGCGGCTGCACTACGACTTCCGGCTTGAGATCGGGGGCGTGCTGGTGTCGTGGGCGGTGCCGAAGGGGCCTTCGACCGACCCGTCGGACCGGCGGCTCGCGGTGCATGTCGAGGACCACCCGATCGCGTACGGCGGGTTCGAGGGGGTGATCCCCAAGGGGCAGTACGGCGGCGGAACGGTGATGCTGTGGGACCGGGGCGCGTGGGAGCCCGACGGCGATGCGGCGCAGGGCTTGAAGAAGGGGAAGCTGTCGTTCACGCTGCACGGCGAGAGGCTGCGCGGCGGGTGGACGCTGACGCGCATCCGCGGCAAGGACGATGACGGGGACAACTGGCTGCTGATCAAGCGGAAGGATGATGCGGCGAACGATAACGAGGCGAATCCTGGCAAGGGCGACCGGAGCATCGACACCGGGCGGACGATGGCGGAGATCGCGAGCGGCGACGAGGTGGCCGCGAAGAACGGCACGAAGCCGAAGAAGAATGCCAAGGGACGCGAGGCGGCGATGCCGAAGTCGATCTCGCCGCAGCTCTGCACGCTGGTCGAGCACGCGCCGTCGGGCGATGGCTGGATCCACGAGATCAAGTTCGACGGGTACCGGATCGTGGCGTACCGGGCGGGCGGCCGCGTGCGGCTCGAGACGCGGTCGGGCAACGACTGGACGGACCGCTTCCCGCCCTTGGCGAAGGCGATGGGGGACCTGCCCGGCGAAGACCTCATTATCGACGGCGAGCTGACGATCACCGACGCCAGCGGGCACACCTCGTTCCAGAAGCTGCAGAACGCGATCAAGGCGCGGAAGTTCGGCGGGCTGGTGTTCTACGCGTTCGATCTGCTGCACGCGGATGGGCGCGACCTGCGCCGCGAGCCGCTCACCGACCGCAAGGCGGCGCTGCGGGCGATAGTGGGGGGCGGCGACGACGGCGTGATCCGCTACTCCGATCACACGGAGGGCCAGGGCGAGGCCGTCGAGGAGAACGCCTGCCGGCTCGGGCTGGAGGGGATCATCGCGAAACGGGCGGACGCGGCGTACGAGGAGGGGCGGTCGAAGTCGTGGCAGAAGATCAAGTGCTCGAGGCGACAGGAGTTCGTGATCGTTGGATGGACGGAGCCGTCGGGCTCGCGCAAGCATTTGGGCGCGCTGCTGCTCGCGGCCCACGATGGGGACGGCAAACTGGTGTACTGCGGGAAGACCGGCACGGGCTTCACGGCGGCCTCGCTGCGGACGCTCAAAGGGCGTCTCGATGGTCTCGCCCGCAAGACCAAGCCCACCGACCGGGGCCCGGAGCGTGACGAGGCCCGCGGGGCTCACTGGGTGACGCCGAAGCTCGTGTGCGAGGTGTCGTTCACGCAGTGGACGGACGACGGCCGCCTGCGCCACCCTTCGTTCCAGGGCCTGCGGGAGGACAAGCCGGCGAACGCGGTTCCGATCGAGCAGCCGTCGGACGGGAAGGTCGAGACCATGAGCACGCCCACGAAGGAACCAAAGCCCGCGTCCCCTGGCCGCGTCACGGTCGCCGGTGTGTCGCTCTCGCACCCGGACCGCGTGCTCTACCCCGACCAGGGCGTGACCAAGGCCGACCTCGCCCGCTATTACGAACGCGTCGCGGAGCACCTGCTGCCGTTCGTTGCGGGCCGGCCGCTGAGCACCGTCCGCTGCCCGAAGGGCCGCACCGGGCAGTGCTTCTACCAGAAGCACCTGCGCGAGACCTTCCCCGAGCCGATCCGGGCGATCACCGTCGCGGAGGATGACGGCGAGGCCGAGTACATCTCGATCGACTCGGTAGAGGGCCTGGTCACGCTCGTCCAGTTCGGCGTGCTCGAGATCCACCCGTGGGGCTGCCGACCGGGCGAGCCCGAGGCACCGGAGCAGCTCACCATCGACCTCGATCCCGGCGAGGGCGCCGAGTTCGACGCCGTGAAGGACGCCGCGTCGACCGTCGGCGAGCGGCTCGAGGCTCTCGGTCTTACCCCGTTCCTGAAGACCACCGGCGGCAAGGGACTTCATGTTGTCGCCCCACTCGCCGCGGGGTCGGGCTGGGACGAGGTCAAGGCCTTCGCCGCCGACCTCGCCCGCGCCATCGCCGCCGAGGATCCGAAGCGTTACACGGCCACCTCCAGCAAGGCCAAACGCCGCGGCAAGGTCTACATCGACTACCTCCGCAACGGTCGCGGCGCGACCGCCGTCGCGCCCTACTCCACCCGTGCCCGCGCAAACGCCCCCGTCGTGACGCCCATCCGCTGGGACGAGCTCGTCCAGTTGACCTCATCGGACCGCTACACCACCGCGAGCCTGCCCCGCCGCCTGTCCAGCCTCGGCGAAGACCCGTGGGCCGGCTTCGACGCCGCTCGCGTCCCGCTCCCCGCCGGCGTCACCCGCGCGTGAGGACATCCGCCAGCGTCAGCACCAGCAGGATCGCCCCCCAGTACACGCCCGCCACCGCGAAGATCCACACCAACGCCCGCGACACCCGCAGGTCCATGAACACCACGGCGATCAACCCCGCCTTCGCCGCGGCCACGCAAAGACCGAGCGTCAGCCCGACCCATGCGGCCAACCCGCCCGCGAGCAGCCACACGCCCACGGCCGCACCCAGCAGCACGAGCAGGGCCGCGAAACACGCCACATCGTCAACAAGTGTTCGATCTCTCATCACGCGAAGTACAACAGGGGCAACAGGAACACCCACACGATGTCCACGAAATGCCAGTACAGCCCGATCGCCTCCACCGGGCTTGTCGGCCCGACACGCACCTTCCCCCGCCACACCAGGACAGCCGCCGACACGACCACGCCCACGCCCGTCAGCAGGTGCAGCGCGTGCACCCCCGTCATCGCGAGGTACATGGTGAAAAGCCTGTCCGCCCCTTCCGGATGCACAAACTCAGAAAGCTCCAGCCCCGCCAGCGGCAGGATCCCGTCCTTCGCGTCGAGCCAGTACTCCACGCCCTTCACGCCGAGGAACACCATCCCCAGCCCCGCCGTCACGAGCATCAGCACCGCCGCCCGCCCGCGCCGCCCCGCGTGCGCCGCCCGCACCGCCCGCGCCATCGCGAAGCTCGACGCCAGCAGCACCACCGTGTTCCCGATCCCGATCGACTGATACAGGTGCCCGCTCGCCTCGCGGAACCCCTCGGCCCCCTCCACCCGGTACGCCGCGTACAGCGTGATCAGCCCCGCGAAGAGCAAAATCTCGCTCGCCAGGAACGCCCACATCCCGAGCCGGTGCGCCGTCTGCTCCTGCCCCGTGTCGCTGAATGGTTCATGCACTACCGGATGCACGGCTCGGCCTCCGGTGTCTGGTGGTCATAGGCGTACGCCTCGTGCTGCACGATCGGCGTCGCGCCGAAGTTGTGCCCCGGCGGCGGTGAGTCCGCCCGCCACTCCAGCCCGCGCGCATCCCACGGGTTCCGCGGCGCCGTCGGCGGACGGCGCAGCGACAGCGTCAGGTACGCCAGCGGCAGCAGGTACCCCACGCCCAGGATCGTCGACCCCGCCGTCGACAGCACATTGAGCATCTGGAACTCGGGCGGGTACTCCGCGTACCGCCGCGGCATCCCGAGATACCCCGCGATGAACTGCGGGAAGAAGGTCAGGTTGAACCCCAGGAACAGGATGATCGCGCTGAAGACGCCGAGCGCCTCGGGATACATCCGCCCCGTGATCTTGGGCCACCAGAAGTGCAGCCCGCCCAGGTACGCCATCACCATCCCGCCCACCATGATGTAATGGAAGTGCGCCACGACGAAGTAGGTGTCGTGCACATGCACATCGATGTCCACCGACGCCAGGAACAGCCCCGTCAGACCGCCCATGGTGAACAGGCCGACAAACCCCAGGATGTACAGCATCGGCGTCCGAAACCGGATCGACCCGCCGCGCAGCGTGAACGACCAGTTGAACACCTTGATCGCCGACGGCACCGCCACGAAGAAGCTGAGAAGGCTGAACACCAGCGACGCGTACACGCTCTGCCCGCTCACGAACATGTGGTGCCCCCACACCAGGAACCCCAGCACGGCGATCGCCAGGCTCGCGAACGCGACGGCCTTGTAGCCGAACACGCGCTTGCGGCTGAAGCAAGTCAAGACCTCGCTCACCACGCCCATCCCCGGCAGGATCATGATGTACACCGCCGGGTGCGAGTAGAACCAGAAGAGATGCTGAAACAGCAAGGGGTCCCCGCCACGCTCCGGATCGAACACCGCCAGCCCGAACAGCGATTCCGCCGCCACGAGCAGGAGAGTGACCGCGAGCACCGGCGTCGCCAGCACATAGATGATGCTCGTCGAATACAAGGACCAGACGAAGAGCGGCAACCGGAACCAGGTCAGCCCAGGCGCCCGGAGCGTGTGCGTCGTCACGATGAAGTTCAAGCCCGTCAGGATCGACGACATCCCGGAGACGAAGATCCCCATGATCATCGGCGTCACAAACGCGTTCGAGTAGGTCGTGCTGTAGGGCGTGTAGAAGGTCCACCCCGTGTCCACGCCCCCGATGATGATCGACCCGAGGGCCAGCAGCCCACCCGCCATGAAGACATACCAGCTCAAGAGGTTCAGCCGGGGGAACGCGAGGTCGCGTGCCCCGATCATCAGCGGGAGCAGGAAGTTCCCGAGCACCACCGGGATCGACGGCACCAGAAAGAACCACACCATCACCGCGCCGTGGATCGTGAACAGCCGGTTGTAGGTGTCCGTGCTGAAGAAGTCGCTCGGCGGCGTGAGCAACTCCAGCCGCACCGCGAGCGCCGCGAACCCCCCCACGAAGAAGAAGAAGGTGATCGACAGCATGTACAGAATGCCGATCCGCTTGTGATCGGTGGTCAGCAGCCACGACCGCAGCGTCGACTCCCGCAGGTAGCCCGAGGTGTACGCCGAGTCGCTCATGGCTCGCCCCCATCCTCCGGCCATCCGTGGCGGATCGACCGGATGTACTCCACCACCGCGTTCAGCTCCGCCTCCGTGATCCGCCCGTGGTAGCTCGGCATCCGCGACTCGGGCCCGTACCCCGCCACGATTCTTGCATCCGGCCGCAGGATGGACTGGCGGATGTACTCAGCGTCGACCGTCACCAGTTCCCCCGTCTCCATCCGCGACGGTCGCCCGTAGATGCCGTCGAGCCGCGGGGCGAGCGGCGTTTGCTGTCGCCCGTGGCACGCCCCGCACCCAAGGCTGTTGACCACCGCCGCACCCTCGCCCGCCATCGTTTCGTACTCGTTGGCCCATCCGGTCGACTCGGCCCCGGAACTCAGCCAGTCCGCGTACCGCTCCGGTGGCATGACCACAACGCGCCCGATCATCCGCGAGTGCTCACTCCCGCAGTACTCGGCGCAGAACAAGTGGTACACGCCCGACTTCGTCGGCGTGAAGCCGAGCGCCGTGTACCGGTTCGGCAGCGCGTCCTGCTTCAGCCGGAACGCCGGCACATAGAAGCTGTGGATCACATCTTGTGAGGACAGGATCAGCCGCACCGGCCGCCCCGCGGGCAGGTGCAACTCGTTGATCTCCCGCCGCCCGCCCGGATGCTGCACCTTCCACATCCACTGCTTGCCCACGATATAGACCGGCATCCCCTCGCTCGGCCGATCACGAGGCACCAGCACCGCGCCCGCCCCAACGAAGAAGAGCACCACCGTCAGCACGATCAACGCCGACGCCCAGCCGATCTCCACCCGCCGCTGGGGCAGATCACGAGCCTTGCGCCCGGTCGACGCCCGGTACCGCACGCCGAACCACAGGATCAGCCCCGCGACCACGCACACGAGGAACCCGCTGAGCGCAAGCAGACCGAGGAACGCCGCATCGACCCGCCCCGCGACATCCGACGCGCGGTCGAGGAACAGACTCGGAAGCCCCGTGCCCGACCTCATCACGGCCCACCCCCTCGCCCACGCGCACGCCGTGCACCTTCCTCGGCAACGATCCGCATCGCCGCATCGATCGGGATCTGCGCCACGCCCGCTTCGCGGTCCACCCAGCCGAGGACCGCGAGCCGCTCCTCCGAGAGCGCCCGCCGTTCCCTGCGCAGCCCCTCCAGGTCCGTCCACGCCGATACCTGCGAGGCCCCCTCCGTCTCCTCCTCCGTCGCCGGCGCATGCAGGCCGCCCCCGTGCGGGAGCACCCACACCACCGCCATCGTCCCCAGCATCAACGCGGCCACGCCGAGCCCGATCAGCGCGATCACCCACGCCCGCGCACCGAGCGGCTCGAACGACCGATGTGGTTGCCGCTCACCCATCCGCACTTCCTTCCGCGTACCCACGAGCCGCCGAGCCGAACCGTCCCCACGCCGCGGCCCCGATCAGCCCCGCCAGCGCAACCTCAGTGCCCAGCGCAATCGCCAGCGGTGCCAGCACAGGCCCGCCCATCGTCGGCGTTGCCTGCCACACCGCCTGCAACGCACCGCCCACCAGCACGACACCTGCAAGGCCCGCCAGCATCCCCGCCCGCCGCTTCACCCGTCCCGAGATCAGGAGCGTCACCGGCACCGCGTACCGCAGCACCGCCATCCCCACCGTCAGCCACAACCACCCACCCTCGAACCGCGGCACATACCACGCGACCTGCTGAGGCAGGTTCCCGTTCCACACGATAAAGAACTGCGAGAACGCGGTGTAGAGGTCGAGCACCAACGCGGCCAGCAAGAGAGCCCCAAGGTCCCGCAGCACACCCTCACCGGGTTTGAGCACCACCGCCGCGACGAGGACCACAACCGACAGCGCGTTGGCGATCATCGCCGTGAACACCGTCAACCCAAACATGCTCGCCGGCACGCCGGGGTGGCGGCTGAGAATCCAATCGATCGACACGAGGCTCACACTGAGCGCCACGCCTGTCGCCCCAAGCCCGGCCCACACACCCGAAGCCCCCGCCCCGCGCCTCCCGATCCGCCCCGCCGCCCACAGCCCGAGCCCGATCCACAGCGCCATCACAGCCGCCGTGCGCACAACCGCCGCCCAGGGAGACATCCACGCCCCCCAGTGCGCAACGACCTCGGCGTCCTTCTCCGCCAACCCCCCCGCCTCCCCCGCCCACGGGTACGACCCAAGCCCCAGCAGCACCGGCGCGCACACCAAGGGCACCGCCACCACCAGCCCCGCCAACGGCCCCGCCACCGCCCGCATCGCCCGACCCCACCGCCCGCCCGCCAGGCAAAGCATGCACAACAACACCACCGCCCCAAGCGGCAACCCCCCCGCAAACGCCGCCCCCGCCAGATACCCCTCCACGAACGCCCCCGGCCGCAGCAACCCAACAGCAATGGCGACACTCGCGCCCACCACACCAACGGCTCCAAGCCCGATCCGCGCGCGCCCATTCACGGCCCCACCCCCTCGCGCGTCAGACGCTCCCGAACCTCAGGCGGCAACTCCGAAACCTCCGCGTGCTGACTCAACTGCAGCGCCCGCACAAACGCCACCACCGCCCACCGCTCCCGCACATCCAGCTGCGCCGCGTGCGACGGCATCTTGCCCTGCCCGTCCGCGATCACCCGATACAGATGACCGTCATCCACCCCCCGCAGCCTCGCCTCATGCAGCGGAGGCGGTGCCGGGAACCCCCTCTGCACGACCACGCCTTCTCCGTACCCGTCCCGCCCATGGCACGCCGCGCACATCCCGTAGAACCGCGCCCGCCCCAGCTCCACAAGCTCCAGATCCACCTCCGGCCGCGCACCCGCGTCCAGCTCACCCCGCGCGACCGTTCCCTCCACCAGCGGCCGCTCCACCCGCCCGTCCGCAAAGAACCCCTCGAACTCATAAGTGTCCGCCCGCGGCTGATCCCCCATGTCATCCGAGCATCCCATCAACCCGATGCACACCAAGCTCACCAACACACACCACTTCACGACTGCACCCCCACAACCCGCTCCGCCCCGAGCGACCGCAACAGCTCCACCCGCCCCGACCGCTCCTCACCCGCCGCCCCCGCATCCACCGCCAGCCAGAACCGATCCACGCTCGCCCGCGCAAACGAAGCCGCCTCCGACCCCGCGTGATACGGCCGCGGATACCGATTCGCTAGGCAGAACCCAACGAACCCCACCAGCGACGCCGTCAGCACCCCAAGCTCGAAGGTCAACGGCAGGAACGAAGGCCAGCTGTGCATGGGCCGCCCGCCGATGTTCCACGGGTACGACACCGTCGCCGCGTACCACTGCATCCCGTACGCACCGAGCCCACCGAGCACGCCCCCCGCCGCCATCGCCCAAGGCAGCCGGCTCCGCCCCACCCCCATCGCCCGCTCCACACGCTCCGCGCGCACAGGCGTATACGCCTCGATACCCCCAAAGCCCGCCTCACGCACCCGCCCCGCCGCCGCCGCCAGCGACTCCTCATCCGCAAACCGCGCCATCAACACCGTCGCCCCATCCGCGATCGGCCCCACCGCCCGCCGCGGCATGGCCCGCTTCTGCGACTGCTCATCCACCAGCTCCCGCATCTCGTGGATCGGAATGATCGGAGCCACCCGGATGAACAACAGGAACAAGAACGCGAACGCCCCGATCGACCCCAGCAGCAGCGAAATATCCCAGAAAGTCGGCACAAACGCGTTCCGCGTCGAAGGCAGGTGCGACGCATGCGACAAACTCGACACCACGATGTCGTACCGCTCCAGCCACATCCCGAGGTTGAAGACCAGCGACAGCCCGAACAGCACCGCCGGTGCCCGCCGCACCCGCCGCCACCACAGGGCCTGCGGCGCGACGAGGTTGCACACAACCATCGTGTAGAAGATCCAAGCCCCCGCCCCGCCGAACCGATCGTGCAGCCGCATCAACTCGAAGAGGTCCCCGCTCCACCACTCCGCGAACATCTCGCTCACATACCCGTACGCCAGCACCAGCGCCGCCGCCAGCGTCACCTTCCCCATCGCATCGAAATGTCTGGGCGTGATCAGGTCTTGCAGACCGAACGACCGCCGCAGCGGCACCGTGATCGTCAGCACCATCGCCATACCGCTGAAGATCGCCCCCGCCACGAAGTACGGCGGGAACACCGTCGCGTGCCACCCCGGCACGATCGTCACCGCGAAGTCCAGGCTCACGATGCTGTGCACCGATACCACCAGCGGCGTCGCCACAGCCGCCAGCACCCAGTACACCGCATGGTGCCGCACCCACTCCCGGCTCGACCCGCGCCACCCGAGGCTCAAAAGCCCCGCTACCCGCCGCACCCATCGATGCTTCGACACATCTCGCAAGCTCGCCAGATCCGGCATCAAACCCATGTATAAAAACAGCAGCGACACGATCCCGTAGGTCATCACCGCCACCACATCCCACACGAGCGGGCTTCGCCACTGCGGCCACCCGTAGATCTGGTTCGGATAGGGAAACAGGTAATAGAACCGAACAATCCGCCCCAGGTGCAGCAGCGGGAACAGCCCCGCCATCGCGATCGCGAACAGCGTCATCGCCTCCGCGAACCGGTTGATCGAGTTCCGCCACCTCTGCCGAAGCAGGAGCAGGATCGCTGAGATCAGGGTCCCCGCGTGCCCGATCCCGATCCACCACACGAAGTTCGTGATCGCAAAGCCCCAAGCCGTCGGCTGATCGATCCCCCACACCCCCACGCCGCGGATCAGGACCCACGCGATCGACACCACCATCACGCCGGCCAGCCCGCCCGATACCAGGAGCCCCGCCCACCACAGCATCCCCGGCCGAAGCGTCAGCAGCGACAGACACCGCCGCGTCATCGACGCGTACCCGTACCGACCGACGATCAGGGCGTCGCCCGCCTCGCGGTCCGTCATGCACCCCCCTCGCCGTCAAGACCCTCGGCATCAAGTCCGGGGTGCGCGTTCCGCACGGCTTCGAGATAGGTCGTCCGCGGCCGCGTGCCGAGCTCGCCGAGCAGGTCATACCGCCGCCCGTCCGCCCGCGCCACGCTCACCTCGGACTCGGAATCAGAGATGTCCCCGAACACGATCGCCCGCGTCGGGCACGCCTGCTGGCACGCCGTCACGATGTCCCCGTCCGCGAGCGCCCGCCCCTCGATCCGCGCCCGGATCTCCCCGTTGCGGATCCGCTGCACGCAGTAGGTGCACTTCTCCATCACCCCCCGGGAACGCACCGTCACCTCCGGGTTGTGCGCCAGCCGCACCGGGGCCGATGCCTCCGAGTACCGGTGAAAGTTGAACCGCCGCACCTTGTACGGGCAGTTGTTGCTGCAGTACCGCGTGCCGATGCACCGGTTGTAGATCATCTCGTTGAGGCCGTCCGTGCTATGCTGCGTCGCGCCCACCGGGCACACCACCTCGCACGGCGCCTTCTCGCAGTGCATGCACGGCACCGGCTGATGCAGGATCCGCGGCGCCGCCTTCGGCCCCGCGTAGTACCGGTCCACGCGGATCCAGTGCATCTCCCGCCCCATCGCCACCTGCTCCGGCCCCACCCACGGGATGTTGTTCTCCGCCTGGCAAGCCACGGTGCACGCCCCGCACCCGATGCACGCCGACAGGTCGATCGACATCCCCCATTGCCGACCCGGAGTCGGATGCTCCGGGTACATTGTCAACGGCACCCGCCGCTCTCCGTTCTCCTCGTGCCCGCCCAGCTCATCGAGCGGCACGACCCGCACCGCCTCCACCCCCTCCATCCGCCCGTGGTGCTGCGTCGTCACGAGCTCGATGTGCCCCCCCGTCGCCGACACCTCGACGCCACCCCGCACCCACCGCTCACCCGAAAGCCGCACCCGGTACCCGTCCCCCCCGCGCACCCCCTGCGGCACCACCGCCCCGTCCCGTCCGTACCCAAGCGTCAGCGACACGCACCCGTCAGCATGCCCCGGCGTCACCCACACCGGCACATCGACGAAGCGTTCCCCGCTCCGCACCCGCGCCACATCCCCATCATCGAGCCCGAGCCGCCCCGCATCCCCCGGCGACACCAGCAGCGCGTTCGACCACACCAGCTTCGTCACCGGCGTCGGCAACTCCTGCAGCCACTCGTTGCGCGCATCCTCCCCTCCGCCGATCCGCGGATCCGCCCGCAGCACCAACTCCATCCCTGCGCCCGCCGCCGCAAGCCCCCGCTCCGCCCATCGCTCCAGATCGCCGCCATCAAACGCATCGCCGATAGGCCGCCGGTCAAACGCGGTCCCCTCCGCCACCCCGTCATGCAGCGTCCGCCGCCACCACGCCTCGAAATCACCCCGCACCCGCCGGCGATGCGTCGCCCGCACCACCTCCATCGCCTCGGGCACGAGCGGGTCCACCATCGCCGCCAGCACCTGCCCCGCCGTCCACCCGTCGTACAACGGCGCGATCGTCGGCTGCAGCAGCGTCAGCGTCCCATCCGGTGCCAGCGCATCGCCCCACGACTCGAGCGCATGCGCCAGCGGCACACTCCAATCCGCAAGCGCCGCCGTCTCCGCCGGCGTCACCCCAGCGTGCGCGACCAACCCCGCCCGCCCCATCGCCTCGCGAAACCCAACATCCGACGGCGCCGTATGCACCGGGTTCGCATCCACGATCAAGAGCGTGCTGACCGCGCCCGACCGCAGATCCTCCGCAAGCTCACCCACCCCCGGCCCATCCGCAAACCCATCCACAGAATCATGCACACGCACAGCACCACCAAGCCGCGCGTTCACCGCGAGCAAGAGCGCCCGCAACTCCACCGGCAACACCGCCCCGCCCAACACAACAGCCCCGTCGCCCGCAGCGCGAGCATCCCCCGCCGCCGCCCGCACCCATGCCCGCTCGCGATCGGAGAGCCCCGGCTCCCCGCCCGCCAGCACACCAATCTCCGCCGCAAACGCCGCCACCAGCCGCGCCAACCGCACCGGCCTCGCAGCCAACCGATGATCCGCCGCCGCACCCGTGATCGTCGGCGCCGCCTCAGCCACATAGACGCGGCTCATCTCGCCCGCGGCCCCCGGAACACGCCCCGCCCCAAACCCCCGCGCCGCCGCGATACACCCCGGCCCGTCCCCCAACGGATCAGCCCCGAACGACACGATCACCCGCGCCCGCCCCAGGTCGACGGCCACCTCGCCGCGCCGCCCAGTAGCCATCTCCACCGCCCGCCGCTCGTCCGGATCGTCGAGCGGATCGTGCCCGTACATGCGCACACCCGGCAGCCGCGCGCGCACGCGTTCGACCTGCGTGCGCACGCTCGGCGAAGTCATCGGCCCCAGCAAAACACCCACGCCATCCCCGCCCACCGTCTGACCGATCCGCCCGCGCAGCTCCGAAAGAAACTCCTCCCGAGCCCGGATCACCCCACCCCGCCGAAAGCTCGCCGCCCGCCCCGGGTGATAGAACTTCAACAACTCCGCCTGCCCCCGCGCGTCCAGCGCGCCGAGCGTCGCCGGGTGCTCCGCGTTCCCCTCCAGCTTGATCGGCCGCCCATCCCGCACCTGCGCCAAGACACCGAGCGCCCGCCCCCGACGCAGCACCGCCGTCGCGTATCGCCGCGGCACCCCCGGCACCCGCCCCCCGTCGTCCTCCCACGCCCGGGGCACGATCGCCTCCGGCTCCCGCCCGCACCCCGCGAGCGCGAACGCCGCCAGCGACCCCAGCACCCCGCAGAACCCCCGCCGATCAATCTCCCCCGCCCCCGGCAGCCGGTTCAGAAACTCATCCGCAACACCCTCCCCGCCCGCCCCCGTCTCCCCCCGCGCCCGCCATGCCCGGACCGCCCGCCGCATCTCGCCCTGTGCTCCCTCTCCACTCACCGGTGGCACGCCGTGCAGTTCGTCAAGATCGATGTCACCTCGCGCCGCGGCTCAAACGCCCGCGCCCACTCCGTCGGCACCACCGGCTCTGCAACCTCCTCCACCTCCGGGTGCCGATGGCAGTCCAGGCACCACCCCATGTCGATCGCCTCCGCCTTCCACATCAGCGGCATCTCGCCCACCTCCCCATGGCAAGTCGCGCACGACACCCCCGCCGACACATGCGCCCCGTGGTGGAAGTACACGAAGTCCTTCAGGTCATGCACCCGCCGCCACGCCAGCATCTCCCCCGTCCGCCAGCTCTCCCGCACCGGCTCGAGCATCTCCGCCGTCGTGTACAGCTGCGCGTGACAGTTCATGCAAGTCGACGCCGTCGGCATCCCCGCCGACGCCGACTCGCCCACCGCCGTGTGGCAATACCGGCAATCGATCCCCAACCCCGACACATGGTGCGCATGGCTGAACGCCACCGGCTGCACCACCGGCTGCCCCACATCCGTCGACCACACCGACCGCTGCGCCACCACGAACGACACGCCCACCACCAAGGCCACCACCCCCACACCCCCGAACACCACCACGCGCACAATCACATTCGCGATGGGTTCGAACACACGGTCCATGACCAACCCTCGCCCCGCCCCATGACCCCGCCGTGAGCCCCGCATGAACCACGGATCATCTTCGTACCTCCAAGTCCGAATTGCCGACACCAACCCCCGCCCCACGAACACCCCGATCCCGGTACCATCCACACTGAAACTGATTCACTCTCCCCACGGAGGCCCGAATGCACCGCACGACCGCCCCCACCGCCCCCACCTTCCTGCCAGCCGCCGCCCTCCTAGCCCTCGCCCTCACCGCCCTCCCCGCCGCCGCCGCCCCAGAGGACGAGCCCCCCCTCCCCGCCACCATCGACATCGCCGACTGGCCCGACCGCCGGCCCGAGATCGTCCTCCCCCCCGCCTGGGCCTTCGGCGTTGTCTACGGCGGCTACACCGACCAACAAGGCTCCCTGAAAAAGATCCACGACCTCATCGCCGCCGACCTCCCCATCGACGCCTACTGGATCGACTCTTGGTTCTGGGATTTCGCCGACGAGGGCGACGGACCCGACGGCTACCTCGACTTCGAGGGCGATCGCGACGCCTACCCCGACCCCGCCGCCATGTGGGGCGAGATGCAGGAACTCAGCATCAAGTCCGGCGTCTGGGTCTGGGACCGCATCCTCCGCACCGGAAACGAGTCCACCTGGGACGACTTCCAGGAACGCGGCTTCCTCGGCCCCACCTACACCATGACCGAGACCTGGCACACCGACGGCAAGTCCGACGCCGCCTTCGTCCTCTTCGACAACCCGAAGGCCGCCTTCTACTGGCAGGAAAAGCTCCGCCCCTTCTTCGACATGGGCCTCGACTTCCTCAAGATCGACGCCGGCGCCAAGTTCGCCTACATGGAAGCCGCCTACGACGCCACTGCCCGATACGGCCAGGAAACCGAGGGCCGCGGCTACATCATGTCGCACGCCAACATGTTCCAGCCCCCGCCCCACCTCGGCGGAGACGCCCGCGTCTACAACTTCCCCACCAAGTGGACCGGCGACGCCGCCATCGCATGGGACCAGAAGAACTACCCCGACCTCCGCGGCTGGCGGCTCGGCGGCCTCAAGCAGCAGGTCGAGATCTTCGCGACCCGCGACGACAAGGGCCACTACCCCTTCCTCAGCATGGACACCGGCGGATTCAGCCACGGCACCCCCAACGACGAGCTCTACACCCGCTGGAGCCAGTTCAGCGCCTTCACGCCCATCATGAAGGTCTTCGGCGCCGCCGACAAGAACGAGTCCAACAACCCGCTCACCTTCTCCGAAGACACCATCAAGAGCTTCCGCACGCACACCCACCTCCGCATGCGGCTCTTCCCGTACATCTACAGCTACGCCCACCTCTCCCGCCTCACCCCGCACAACATCATCCGCCCCATCCGCGTCCGCGACGACCAGTACTTCTTCGGCGACGAGTTCATCGTCGCACCCATCTACGAGCCCGGCGTCCGCGATCGCCATGTCTACTTCCCCGCCGGCGTCTGGATCGACTACTGGACCGGCCAGCGCTTCGACCAGGGCTACCTCGGCACCACCCGCCGCGTCACGGTGCAGCCCGACCGCCTCCCACTCTTCGTCCGCGACGGCGCGATCATCCCCATGCGTGAGTACGCCCGCGCCGTCGAACTCGGCACCAACGACCTGCTCACCTTGCACATCTGGCCCGCCGGCCGCAGCCAGTTCATCCTCGCCGAGGACGACGGCACCTCCAACGACTACCGCGAGCACCGCCTCGCCCTCACGCGTATCAACGCCTACGAGGACGACGGCTTCGTCCGCGTCACCGTCGAGCCCGCCGAGGGCGGCTACACCGGCATGCCCGAAGAGCGGGAGATGATCGTCCACCTCCGCGCCTTCGAGGCCGACACCGCGACCGTCGCCGGCCGCACCCTCCGCGCCGACCAGACCGACCAGGGCGTCGCCTTCCGCGTCTCCTTCCCCACCGACCGCGGCTTCATCCTCGAAACGCAGGGCCGCCGCACCGATGTCGGAAGCGACGACTGATGCCGCGCCGCGTTCTCGCCCTGCTCGCGCTCATCGCCGTCATCGCAAGCGGCCACGCCGCCGAGCCCGTCACGGTCGAGGTCACCAGCACCCTCGACAGCTCAAAGCAGCCCGCCCGCTGGCTCGCCCCGCAGAGCGACGATCCATCATCGCTCCTCGTCTGGCTCCACTCCTGGTCCTCCGACTACATGCAGCGCGACACGGCAGACGAAGCCCTCGCCGAGGCACAGCGCCGCGGCTGGGCCTTCCTCATGCCCAACTTCCGAGGCCCCAACACCAACCCCGACGCCTGCGCCTCCCCCCTCGCCCGCCAGGACATCCTCGACGCCGTCGACTTCGCGATGGCGAACGCCGACATCGACCCCGACCGCGTCTACCTCGCCGGCTCCTCAGGCGGGGGCCACATGGGCCTCGTCATGGCCGGCGAAGCCCCGCAGCGCTGGGCCGCCGTCGCCGTCAGCGTCCCCATCGCCGACCTCGCCGCCTGGCACACCTTCCACACGCAGGGCGATGAACCGGGCCGCTACGCCAAACACCTCGAAGCCGTCACCGGCGGCCCCCCAAGCGCCCCACGCTTCGAAGAACTCAGTTGGCAAGCCGACCAAGCCGCCGTCGACGCCGAGTACCACGCCCGCTCACCCCTCGCCACGCTCCACCACGCCGCAGGCCTCCCCGTCCGAATCGAGGCCGGCATCGAAGACGGCCACCGCGGCTCCGTCCCCATCGACCACACCCTCCGCGCCTTCAACGCCCTCGCCCTCGCCAACGACCGCGCCGAACGCATCATCCCCATTCCCTGGATCGAGTCCGCAACGCGCGACGCCCGCGTCCCCGATGGCCTCGACTCGGACGACACCACCACCGTCGCCCGCACCCGCCGCGCCCTCTTCACCCACTCCGCCGGCCCCGCCGAACTCGTCCTCTTCGACGGCGCCCACAACACCGATGTCCCCGCCCTCATGGACTTCCTCGAGGGCAAAGAGCGCACCCGCGGCACGACAGACAAGACCCCCAAGCGACTCCTGATCCTGGGCGACTCCAACGCCGCCGCCGACCGCGGCTGGCCCAAGCGCCTCGCCCGCATGCGCGAATCCTGGTCCATCGCCAACCCCTCCCTCCCCGGCGCGACCATCGGCTTCGACAACAACGGCGACCAACGCCTCAACACCCTCGCCCGCCTCGGCGCGATCGCCCGCGCGCACGAGGGCCCCTTCGACGCCATCATCATCGCCCTCGGCACCAACGACGCCAAGGCCGTCTTCGACGACCAGCAAAGCGAAGTCGCCGCCAACGCCGCCGCCCTCATCCGCCGCGCGAAACGCACCCCCGGCTGGGGCGACCCACGCATTTTCGTGCTGCTCCCCCCACCCGTCACCGAGCCCGGCGATCCCAACGCCAAGTACGCCGGCGCCCCCGCCCGCCTTGCAGACTTCCGCAAAGCCTTTATGCAAGTCGCCACCGACCTCAACGCCGAGATCATCGACCCCACACCGCTCTTCCACCCCGACCCCGCCCGCCTGCTGTCAGACGGCGTCCACTTTACCGATGAGGGCCACGACCTCCTCGCCCGTGCTATCGAGTCCGCGCTGCGACGCCCGAACTGACCGCCGCCTCCAACGCCGCCTCCACACCATCATCCACGATCGCCGTCAGTGCTGCGCCGACCGCGTCCACGATCGCTTGCTTCGCGCCGCCCTTCACGCACAGAGGCCCGCCATCCCCGAGCGCCACCTCGGCCACGCTCGCGATCGTCCCGTCGAGCGCGTACCCCGCCCAGCACGCACCAACCGCCGCGTCCTCCGCATCCTGAACCACCGGCGCGTCGAGCCCCTTGATCAACCCCCGCGGCGCGTGCAACGCCAGGATCGCCGCAACCCCGAGCGCGAGTCGGGGCGTCGCGCTCCCGTTCGCCGCCGCTTCGACCATCGTCGGCAGCAGCCGCGCCCGAGCCTTCGCCACCGACCCCGCCGCGATATCCAGCACCCGGTGATCGAGGTACGGGTTGCAGAACCGGTCCGACAACGCCCGCGCGAACGCCCCCGCCGCGGGATCATCCCCAAGCGTCGGCAACGCCTCCCCGAAGACCACCCGCTCGACCAGCGCCGCCCCGCCGCCATCTTCCGCAAACGACCGAAAGTGTTTCACACTAAGCAGCGCCGCCACCGGTGCGCACGCCGTGTGCGCGCCGTTTAACAGCCGGATCTTCCGCCGAGCCACCACCCCGATGTCGTCGGCAATCGTCACCGTCGGGTCGTCTTTGAACCATCCTTGTGCGCACGCGTACGCGGCCCGTGCGCGCGCCGGCCGCGACAGTGCGCACATCCGAAACGGCTCCGCGACCACCGAAAGCGGGTCCCCGTCCCCCGGCTCCGTCACGATCCGGTCAACCAGCGTCGTCACAAACGCCACCCGCTCATCCACCCACGCCGCGAACGCGTCCCCAAGTCCCCACGCCGCAGCGGTTTGCAGCACCAGCCTCCGCACCACCTCCCCATTGTCATCCACAAGCTCGCAAGGCAACACCGCGATCCCACCCCGATCCCCCAAAGCCCGCCACCGCGCATGCAAAAGCGCCGTCAGCTTCCCCCCGAACGACCCCGGCGCCCCGCGCGGAAGTTCATTCGCGGCCACCACTTGCGCCAGCCCCGACTCCGTCACATTCGAGAACACCGCCGCCACCCCCGGCGACTCAAACAGCCCCACCAGCTCGCCCCAATCCCGCCCCGCCGCCAGCGCTCCCCGCACCACATCGATCTCCCGCACCTCGTCCACCTCGCGGCCGTCGGCCCGGCCGCGGACGGCCAGGCGGTAGCGGCCCCCGGCGGCGTTCAGGGCGTCGGCGCGGGCGGTGCCGGTGGACTGGACCATGACGGCGCAACCCTTGAAGCGGCCGGCACTTCGGGCGTCTTGGAGCAGGTCGGCGACGAAGCCGCGGAGGAAGCGGCCGGTGCCGAAGATGACGACCTGTATCTCCTGTTTGTTTGGGTCCATGGTGTTGGCTGTTCCTGCTGGTTCCGCGGCGGTGTCATGGTATAGTGTCAGAAACAGTTTCACACCCCGAAGCCGCGACAGAGTGAGGAGTTTGGCATGATTGTGCGAGCCACGGGCAGGTCTTCGGGTCGGCGGACGGAGGTGTCGCCTGAAACCTCGGCATTGCGCTACCTCAGCTACAGGAGGACGCGGCTGGCCGCGGATGTACGGGCGGTGGACGGCGAATCGGCCGGCGAGGAGCTCGCGCTCTTTGTCCTGAAGGGCAAGGCGCGGGTCACGGTTGACGGCGAGGCCTTCGACCTCGGCTGGCGCGACGGCCTCTATGTGCCCCCGGGTTCGGACTTCCGCATCGAGCGGACCAACGGCGAGGTGGACATCGCCGAGGCCGCGGCGACGGCGGAGACGGGGGGGCCGGCCAAGAAGGTCTCGTACGAGTCGGCGCGGGGCGATCCGGCGCTGTGCCTGCACGCGGGCAAGGAGAGCTACGAGCGCGATGTCGTCAAGCTGATCGACACCAATATCGACGCGTCGCGGCTGCTCTGCGGCTACACGCTCGGCAAGCCCGCCAACTGGACGAGCTGGTGCCCGCACGAGCACGCGGCGGCGCGTGAGGAGATCTACCTCTACATCGACATGCCCCGCCCCGCCTTCGGTCTGCAGATGATCTACGAGGACCTCGACAACCCCGAGACGGTCGCGGCGGTCTTTGAAGATGACGCCGCGGTGATCACCCGCGGGTACCACCCCAACACCGGCATCCCCGGCTTCGGCATCAACTTCCTGTGGATGATGGCGGGACTGAACGGGCGGCAGGACCGCGACTGGGGCGCGATGAACGACGATCCGGCGTTCGCCGGGCGGTATTGAACCGGATGCAACGGACTCGGCTGGTGTGACGCCACGATCCCGGGAGGGCCGCATGTCAGAATCGGTCGCGGTGGAGCGCGGGACGGCCCGCGGGATCGTGGTGCACCCCGAGGACTCGGTGGCGGTGGTCCTGCGCACGGTGCACCCGGGCGAGCGCATCGAGGCGGACACGGGCGGCGTGACGGCGCGGGAGACGATCCCGGCGGGCCACAAGGTGGCGCTGCGGGCCCTCGCCCGCGGGCAGCGCGTGATGAAGTACGGGGAACGCATCGGCTCGGCGACGACAGACATCGCGCCCGGCTCGCATGTGCACTCGCACAACCTGCGCACCGACCTGACCGACGGCGGTTCCTATGTCTACGAGCCCTGGACGCGCGGCGAGCCCGCTTCGCCCGTACGCGACGGCGTGACCTTCGACGGGTACCGACGGGCGAGCGGGCGTGTCGGCACGCGGAACGAGGTGTGGATCATCAACACCGTCGGGTGCGTGAACAGCTCGGCCGAGCGGATCGCCCGGGAGGCGAGCGCGATCATCGGTGAACGCACCAACTTCGACGGCGTCTTCAGCTTCAGCCATCCCTTCGGGTGCAGCCAGCTCGGGGACGACCTGTCGGACACGCGGCGCGTGCTCGCGGGGCTTGCTCAGCACCCGAACGCGGGCGGCGTCCTGATCCTGGGCCTCGGATGCGAGAACAACCAGGCGAAGGAGCTGCTCAAGGAGATCGGCGAGGGTGTGCCGCAGTCACGCCTCCGCGTCGTCTTGAGCCAGGAGGTCGAGGACGAGGTCGAGACGGGCGTTCGCGCCGTGTGCGAGCTGGCGGCGGAGATGGGGCGGGACCACCGCGAGCCGATCGATATCGCCGAGCTGTGCGTGGGCGTGAAGTGCGGCGGCTCCGACGGGTTCAGCGGGCTGACGGCCAACGCGCTCGTGGGCGGGTTCACCGATGAGCTGACGCGGCGCGGCGGTACGGTGCTGCAGACCGAGGTGCCCGAGATGTTCGGCGCCGAGCGCGGGCTGATGAACCGGGCGGCGGACGAGCGCGTCTTCGAGGAAGTGGTGGGGCTCATCGAGCGATTCAAGAAGTACTTCGTCGATTACGGGCAGCCGGTGTACGAGAACCCCTCGCCCGGGAACAAGGAGGGCGGGCTGACGACGCTCGAGGAGAAGAGCCTGGGCGCGACGCAGAAGGGCGGGCGGGCGATCGTGACGGGGACGGCGCGGTACGGGCATCGGGCGGATGGCCCGGGGCTGGTGCTGGTGGAGTCGCCCGGGAACGACGGCGTGAGCAGCACGGCGATGACGGTGGCGGGGGCGACGGTGCTGCTCTTCACGACGGGGCGTGGGACGCCCCTGGGCTTCCCGGCGCCGACGGTGAAGATCTCGAGCAACACGGACTTGGCGCAGCGGAAGCCGATGTGGATCGACTTCGACGCTGGGCGGCTGGTGGACCCGCGGGTGGACCGGG
This sequence comes from uncultured Phycisphaeraceae bacterium, assembly GCA_964615815.1. Classification (GTDB taxonomy): domain Bacteria; phylum Planctomycetota; class Phycisphaerae; order Phycisphaerales; family UBA1924; genus DAIQNV01. The sequence goes on from CAZTQV010000003.1 coordinate 72,637, forward strand.
ACCGGCTGGCGGGTGAGCTCCTGCGTTTCGTGGTGGAGGTGGCGTCGGGGCGGGTGCGGACGCGGAATGAGACGCGGGGGTACCGCGAGATCGCCATCTGGAAGCGGGGCGTGACGCTGTAGGTCGATAGGGGATGGATACCCGAAGTGGCGGGGCGTCGCGATCCGGTCGGTCTCGGATAGAATGATGATAGATGAAGCCGCGGAAGGACAACGGGATGAACGCACCGCGCGGCAAGTCCGCTGATGCACCCCCTGCGATGGACCCCGGCGCGGGCGACGAGCCGCACGCGAAGCCTTCCGTGCGTGATATCGCGACGCGGGCCGGGGTGTCGGTGGCGACGGTGTCGCGAGTGCTGAACAACCACCGGCTCGTGAGCGCGGACAAGCGGAAGAAGGTGGAGGAAGCGGCGCGGGCGATGGGGTATGTGCCGCACGCGGGCAAGCGGCCGACGGACTATGTCGCGCTGATGTACCCGGCGGAGACGGCGCAGCCGCACTTCGGCGGGTTCGAGTCGCTGATCGTCGCGGGCGTGCTCGAATCGGCGGCGGAGACGGGATTCAATGTCGCGGTCCTGAGCGCGGCCCGGGACAAGCACCCGGTGGAGGGGTACATCCAGTTCCTGCAGCGCAAGTGCGTCCGCGGGGCGCTCCTGCGGGGCGAGGGCGCGGTGCCGGTGGCGGAGGAGCTCGCGGAGGCGGGGTTCCCGGCGGTCCTGATCGCGGAGCGCAGCGAGGACCCGCGGGTGAGCTTCGTGGACGCGGAGAGCCGCACGACGACGAAGCTGGCGATCGAGCACCTGCTGGCGCTCGGGCACCGGCGGATCGGCGTCGGGCTGCGGCGCGTGCTGGATACGGACCACCGCGACCGGCTGCTGGGCTACCAGGACGCGCTCACCGGGGCGGGGGTCGCGATCGATAGCGACCTCATCGTGCGCGCGGACAACGACCAGGCGGGCGGCGTGCGCGTGCTGGACCGGCTGCTGCGCCTGCCGGAGCCGCCGACGGCGGTGTTCTTCTCGAACCCCCTGGCGACGGTGGGGGCGCTGTATCGGTGCGCCGAGCTGGGCATCCGCGTGCCGACGGACCTGTCGATCATCGGCTTCGACGAGGGCGAGACGCGGCTGCAGACCTTCCCGCGGTTCACGGCGGTGTGCCAGGACGCACGCCAGCTCGCGGTGGAGGCGACGCAACTCCTGATCGACCAGATCGCGACCGCACCGACGAACGCCTACCGCCAGCTTCATCGCACGAAGCTGCAGATCCACGAGAGCACGGGGCCGGCCCCGGCGGCGCCGACCCGGCTTTCGGATACGGGCGAGCTGATCGTGCCGTGAAGCGTTGTCGCGTCGCGCGGCGCGTTCCTTGATCGAGCGAAGCGAAAAAGAAAGCGAGCCGGGCGAGGGGACGCCCGGCTCGCTGTATCAGGTCATTCCCTGGCAGGAACTCAGACCCGGTTCGTGGTTACGGGCAGCCAGCGCTGAAGGCCGAGAGGAAGGCCGTGATGTCGGCGAAGGTGAAGCTTCCGATGGGGTCGGCGAGGTCAGCGGCCGGGTCGTTCGCGGAGAAGGCCGCGAGGAAGGCGCTGATATCGGCGAAGGTCAGGCTGTTGAAGGGCTGGGCCAGGTCCGCGGCGTTGCAGCCCGAGGGCGCGGGGCCGAGGTTGGTGAGGGTGTAGCTATCAAAGAACGCGGCGCCGCCGGGGACGGTGCCGTCGATGGTGACGAAGGTCTCCCAGGCGTCGTTGATGCCGTCGTTGTCGGTGTCGATGCGCGGGCCCTCGGTGCCGACGAACATGTAGCTCTGCTCACCGGGGCTGATGGTGCCGCTGAAGTCGGTGTCCTTGTCGACGAGGTCCTGCTCGCCGTCGCCGTCCTGGTCGAGGGGGATGAAGTTCTGGAAGATGCCGAAGTAGAGGGCCTGCACCTCGACATACTCCGTGCCGGCGGGGACGACGGCCTCGAAGGTGTACTCGACCCACTGGTCGTCGGGATCGGCGACGGTGTTGACGAGGCCCCCGGCGGTGCCGGCGTCGGCGCCGTCCGTGCGGAAGCGGAAGTTGCCCTGCACCTGCGAGCCGGCGGGCGTGATCGCGTCCGCGCTGACCTTGCGGTGCCAGAAGTTCAGCTGCAGGCGGTCGCCCGGGCTGATCTCGGCGCCGGCGGGCGGGTCGTTGAGCGAGCCCTGGATGTTGGCCCGTGTGTCGGCGTCGAGGTTCGTCGTGCTGACGAAGGTGCGCCACACGGAGGCGCCCGCGACCGGCACCGCGTAGTACTCGACCATCCGCGTGCCGAGGTCATCGGTCACCTCGACCTCGGGGAAGCCGTCGTTGTCCATGTCGGTCATGGTGTCGGGGATGCCGTCGTTGTCGGTGTCGACACCGCCCGGGAGCTGGCCCTTGGGGAAGAAGTCGGGCAGACCGTCGATGGCGAAGGTGAACTGGAAGGAGCTGAAGCCGGGGCTGAAGAGCTTGATGCCGATCTCGCCGTCCTGGGCCGGGGCCTCGTCGGAGTTGAACAGCGTGGCGTTGCCGAAGTCATCCCACAGCGGGGGATCGATCTCGCCCGAGAACGGCGGGATGGGCGGGGAGCCCGACTCGAAGCTCCCGTCGATCGGGATGACCTGCCCGACCGCGTGCCCCGCGGCGAGGGCGACGAACGCGGCGGTGATCGGGAGAAGGTGACGGCGGCCTGTCGTGGTGTGTGTTGTCTTCATCATCTTTCTTCCTGCCTTTCGGTCTGCCTCTCGGTCGGAACCGAACCCTGGGTGTGTGCGCCCCGCGACGCAGAAGACCGGCCCGCGAGGGTCGCGCGTGACACGGGTCACGGGTCCTCCGCACGCGGAGTCCATCTGTCAAACCCGGGCAACCGGCGTTCGCCGGCACGCCCGGAGAGTCAGGCCGGGATCGGCGCCGCTGCCCAAGCCGCGAACGGACAGCGGCACCGCAACCCGGGAACATCAAGTGCCGTGCACGCCGCTCGGGCCTGGGCGTCGATGTGCTGGCGGCGGGGCGGCACGGTGAACTCCTCGATCCGGGGGTCGCCAGCCGATACACTGGGCGGCGACCACGGATGTAAACGGTACCCGAGATTGTGAAACGGTTACACCCTTCTTTCGAGGATTCTCGCAGATTCTCTGGGTGAAACCGCCGGGAACACCACCCCTTCCAGGTGGATTTCGTCCGAGAACACCGCATTTCAGGATCGGGAAATGCGGGTTTCCGGGCCAGAACGCGGGATCGCCGGCCCGTCGTCGTCCCACCCCGCGAGCCATCGATTGCTCTGAAACAGTTTCTCTTTTCGACTTGGCAGCGCTTTCGCCGCCCGGTAGACTGTAATTGTTTCTCCGGGTAGACCCCCGGCGTCGCACGAGACGCCGCGGGCCACGACGCAGCAACCTGGTTCATCCACGACAACGGACAGGAGTGGGCATGCGGTCGCACAAGGTCACACACACTCGCGCTCCCCGCCGGGCGTTCACGCTCATCGAGCTCCTCGTGGTCATCGCGATCATCGCGCTGCTCATCGGCATCCTGCTCCCCTCGCTCGGCAAGGCCCGCGAGACAGCGCGGAAGACGATCTGCGCGTCCAACTTCCGCCAGCTCGGCGTGCTCACCGCGGTCTACGCCACGGACAGCGACGGCAAGATCTGGCCCGCGGGCCTCATCCCCGCCGAGCCCAAGGGCCGCATCGAGCCCGACGCGACCTATTCCTTCGCCAACTGGGCCTACCGCACCGGCTCCAACAGCCTCGCGACCGCGGGCAAGGGCGCCGACTTCGGCCTCATCTTCGAGTACGCCGACAATGTCGACGAGATCGCCGGCTGCCCCGCCAATCGCCGCCGCGGCGCGCCGCAGTACCTCGCCAACCGCACCAGCGGCGGCACCGGCCTGACGCAGGACTTCGTTGACTTCCTCGCGGACAAGGGCGCGGAGGTCGCCTTCGACTACACCATGCCCGGGGGCGTCGGCGGCGCCGACACCGCCAACCAGTGGGAGGTCGTCCGCTTCGGCGGCGAGGGTTACGGCACCGGCAGCACTTGGACGCAGCAGCAGGCCCAGGAACGATTCGCCCGCCCCGCCGGCGGCAACGAGCCCTGGGCCGAGCGTCTGCGGGCCCTCCCAATCTTCGTCGAAGAGGACATCATCTCCAACACGCGCTTCCCCGACGGGCTCGCGCTCGACAACGACTCACTGACCGATCGCCACGGCGGGCGCGGCTTCTTCGCCTTCATCGACGGGTCGGTCGAGGATCTCGACCCCTACCTCGAGGTCCCCGAGGAGCAGAACCTCGCCGCCGCCACGCCGCTGCGCCCCAACGGCTGGGAGATGGCGGGCCTGGGCGTCCGCCGCACCGTCTCCGGCGAGTTCATCAGCCAGTCCTACGGCGACCCCATCGGCGGCGGGCTGAACGACAACGACTTCGCCAACGGGCTCGCCGAGGCCTACGGGTGGATCAACAGCGCCCGCCGGCGCTGATCGCCGCGCCCGCCCGCGATCACCGGCCCGCGCGGAACGCGTAGGGCCCGATCGTCGCGCCGACGAATCCGCCCGCCCGCTGCGTGCTCAGCACCTTCGCGTCCGCGCCCTCGAGCAGCGCGGTCCAATCGCCCCGCCCCACGCGGTAGGCGAAGCCGATCGTGTCCGCACGGATATCAACGCGGAGATCCACCGGTGTGCCCGGCTCCAGCGTGAGCGGCCGCTCCGCGAGCACGCGGCCGTGGCGGGGAGAGTCCTCGCCCGTGCGCTGCTCGACCCGCAGCCAGGTCTCGCCGTCGGCGTGGACCAGGCCGAGGAAGTAGTTGAACTCGTCGCTCTGCATCGCGACCAGGCCGGCGCGGTCACCCTCGCGCGAGGGCGTGTATCGCATACGGGTCATGGCCTCGGCGTGCATGTGCTGCAGCCGACGCCCGAGGTACGACGGGTTGCCCCGGTCCGCGAGCGCCACCGGGCGGGCACGGAGCGTTAGCGTGCCGGCGTCCGGATCGACCGTCGCCCAGTCGGCGTGACCCCGGCGCAGGCTGAGCCAGTGCAGGGGCAGCTCCGCCGAGTCGAACTCGTCCCGCACGCGGAAGTTGCCCGAAGTGGGCACCGGCGGCTCGGCCGACGCCGGCAGGCCCGGACGCTTGGCGGCGTACGGAATCAGCTCGCGGCCCTCGGTCATGACCGGCCAGCCGTCCTTCCACTCGACCTTCATCATGAAGGTCTCGCGGCCCGTGTTGTAGTAGTTGCCCTCGTAGGGCCGCACCGCGAGGAAGGTGGCCCACCACTCGCCGTTGTCCAGCTTCACGAAGTCGGCGTGCCCCGCGGAGGTGATCGGGTCGGGCCGGTCCGCGTCGAGGTGGCGCTGGGTGAGAATGGGGTTGCCCTCCCACGGCTCCCAGGGGCCGGTGGGGCTGTCGGCCTTGAAGACGACCTGCGAGTGCCACACGCTGGTGCCGCCCTCCGCGCAGATGAGGTAGTAGCTGCCCAGGTGCTTGAAGATGTGCGGGCCCTCGATCCAGATCGGGTTGGTCGAGGGGTCGGCGCCGCCGTCGACGACCATGATCCGCTCGCCGAAGGTCGTCAGCGTCTCGGGGTCGAAGCGCTGCATCCACAGGGCGCGGTGCCCGTCGTAGCGTGGCGTACCGATGGGGGCGTCGTTGTTGATGATCCACGCCGAGCCGTCGTCATCGAAGAAGAGCGAGGGGTCGATGCCACGCACCTCGGGCAGGTACACCGGGTCGGACCACGGCCCCGCGGGGTCCTTGGCCGTGAGGACGAAGTTGCCACCGGAATCAACGGCGGTGGTGACGATGTAGAACAGCCCGTCATGGTGCTCGATCGCGGGCGCGAAGATGCCCCGGCTCAGGCCGATGTTGTCGAAGGTGATCTGGCTCTCGCGGTCGAGCGCGTGGCCGATCTTCGTCCAGTTGACCAGGTCGCGCGAGTGGAAGACCGGCAGGCCCGGGAAGTAAGCGAAGGTGGAGTTCGTCAGGTAGAAGTCGTCGCCGACGCGCGTGATCGAGGGGTCGGGGTAGAACCCCGCGAGGATCGGGTTCTGAAACTCGTCGGGCCCCGCCGGGTGACGGTCGTAGACGGAATCCTTGCCGACATAGTCGAACCACTCGAAGACGGCGTGCGTCCCCGTGTCGGCGGCGCTCTCGTCGGCTCGGGCCTGCGTGGACCGCGTCGGCATGCGGATCTCCGTGGCGGTCGTGCGCGGGCTCTGCGGCGGGCCGAGATAGGTATCGCCGAGCCCGCCAAGGTCGACGACGATCTTCTGGATCACCACCGCGGGATCGACGCGGTAGACGCGGAGCGTATGCACGCCCGGCTCGTCGACGGTGTGCGTGCTCGTGCCCACGCTGATGTTGTTCGCGACCATCTCGTTCCAAGCACCCTGGGGCCGTTCATCGCCCAGGCGGACGGTGGCCGGCTCCTCGTCGCCAAAGCCCACGGCGTACCGCAGCCCGCCCTCCCCGTAGATCCCGAGCGTCGGGGAGGCATGAACACGCACCGTCACCTCCCCCGGCGTCAGCACATGCACGCGGTACTCGACGAAGGGCCGCTCGCCCGGCGAATCGCTCATCGGCGCCGCCATCGGGAACGCCGCGATCGCCGAGCCCGTGCGGCCCAGATCGGGGATCACCCGCCACTCAACGCCCGCACCGGGCACGGAGCGGGCAAAGCTGTCCGCCTCGATCGAGATCACGCCGTCGGTCTCCACGAACGCGGGCTCGGCACCGGTCGAAACGATCGTCGGTCGCGTCGCCTCAACGAACACCGTCACGCTCGTCCCGTCCGACCCCTCAATCACCACCGGTGCCCGGTGCACACCCTCCGGCAGGCTGGCCCAGTCGATCCCGACCTCAAGCCGCTCCTCGGTATGCACCTCGCCCTTGCGAGCCGCCCGCCCGTCGCGCGAGACGCGCACCCACTCCGCCCCGGTCGTGACCGTGTACTCCACCGGCCGCAGCCCGCGATTGAACAGCTCGATGAACCGCGTGCGCCCAGGCTCGAAGGCGCTGAAGCCCGAAAGCTGCGCCCGCACCGGCGCCGCGGGCCACCACCGCTCGTCCCCCTCGAGGGCAACGCCCAGCTCCCCCGCCGTCGGCACGCTGATCTCGCGCACCTCGGGCATGATGTCCCGGTCCGGCTGCTGCCAGGAGGTGTACCCGATGTTCGGCTGGTCGCCGAACCGCGCCCACTTCCCGCCCGCCACCTCGTCGTTCTGCTCGCGGGCGAGCTCCGCATCACGCTCGAAGAGCGACCGAGCCCTCGCCGCCAGCAGGTTCGTCGAGGCCCGCCCCTGCTCGGCGTACAGATGATTCAGCGCGACGGTGTAGTACAGCTCCAGCACATTCGCGCACGCCCGCACCGGGTACAGCACGAGCTGCTGATACGCATCCATGTACTCGTCCGGCAACTCCGCCGCGACGCGCTCGGCCCGCTCGACCAGCGCGTTGTACTCCTCCACCATCCGCTCGTACTCGCGGTACGCGTGCAGGCTGTAGGTCTCGGGGCTCAGGAGCTCCGGCTTCCGCCGCCCGTTGATCTTCAGGTACGCGTCGGTGATCGCCGCGATCTCGCCCGCGAACTCTGCAGGAAACTGCTCGCCCGCCCACGCGTCGGTGTAGTCGGCCAGCTTCTCCAGCGGGATCGCCTCGGGGTCCCACGCGAGATCGAGGAAGAACTCGATCGGCAGCTCCATCGGCTTGATGTCGCCGACATTCACCACCCAGATCCGGTCCACTCCGTGCGCATACGCCAGCGTCATCTGCTCCCAGATCCGCGGCAGCGGGTTCGTGTTCACCCACTTGTAGTTCCGTGGCCCGCCCACATAGTCAAAGTGGTAGTACACCCCGTACCCGCCCGCGCGATCGGGCGACCCCGGCTTCGGCAGCTTGCGGATGTTCCCCCAGTTGTCGTCGCACAACAGCAGCGTCACATCGTCCGGCACGCGCATCCCGTTGTCGTAGTAGTCCTGCACTTCCTTGTAGAGCGCCCACACCTGCGGCGTGTCCTCCGCGGGCTTGCCGGTGACCTGCTCGATGATCTCCCGCTGGTCGCGCACGATCCGCTCGAGCAGGTCGACATTCGTCTCCTCGCTCATCGCCTCGTCGCCGTCGCCGCGCATCGCGAGCGTCACGACCACATCGCGGTCCACCGCACGCTCCATGCCCTCGCGCCAGAACGCGCGGAGCACCCGCTCGTTCGTCTCGTAGTTCCACGCCCCCTCGCCGTACCGGGCCCACTCCACATGCGCCCGCATCAGGGGCTCGTGGTGCGAGGTGCTCAGCACGATCCCGTACTCATCGGCCAGCTCCGCGCTCCGCGCGTCGTCGTCCCACAGCGAGCGCCCCCACATCGCCGGCCACAGGAAGTTGCCCCGCAGCCGCAGGATCAGCTCGAACACCCGCTCGTACATCAGGCTGTTTGCGCCGCCGTACTTCTGCTGGGCCCACTCCGCGAGCGCCGGCCACTCATCGTTGATGAAGATGCCGCGGTACCGCACCTTGGGCGTCCCGTCCGTGTGCCGCCCGGGCAGCACATGCAGCTCCTCGCGGTGCGGCGAGGGTACATCCGCCCACCAGTTCCACGCCGACACGCCGATGTCCCGCGACAGCCCGAACATGCCGTAGATCGTCCCCCGCTTGTCGCTCCCCGCGATCACGAGCGCCCGCTCCACGCCGGGCCACGGCTCGCGCACTTCCTTCATCACAAAGGTCTCGCGCTCGCCCGCCACGCCCGACACATCGAGCACCCCGCGATCCACCAACGAGTCGATCATCGCCGACTCACCGATCGTCCCGATCACCACCGCCGGCACCGCCCCGCGCGCCAGCGTCGAGCCCGACACGCGGCGTAATTCGGGCACACGCCCAGTCACCGCCGCGAGGTCATCCACCAGGTGCCCCGCCACGCGGTGCACGCCGGCAAAGTCGCCCTCGCTCACCACCAGCGGCGCCACGCCCCCCGCCGTTGCCAGCGGGAACCGGTCCCACCCCGGCTCATCCGCCACCCGCTTCGGCGACCACGGCGAGGCCGATCCGACCGAAACCCAAGCAAAGGAAACAATGACCGCGATCAGGGTCGCGAGACGCGTGGCCGAGGGTGAAATCGCTTGCATGCCAACTCCCGGTCAGGCTGAGAGGAAAGTGGGCCACATGGCCCAGTTGCGGTGCGTTGCAGCGCCTCAGGCGCCTCAGATTCAGGGAAATCCACCGTTTCCCTTGTGCAGAGCGACCGTTGCCGGTTACCCTGTGCAAGGATTGTACAGTGTTGCAGTCCGTTCCGGAGCCCTTGCAACCCGAAATCGTCCGGCCCATCGACGAGCCAAGGCCGGACCCGGGAGGCCGGCGCCATCGGAAGCCGTGCAGGTGTATCCGGTTACAGGGCCAGGTGAGATCGGCCCGCACCCACACACAGAGCCCAAAGAGAGCACAGAGAAGGAGAGACACCATGAAGAAGTTCGACGCGAAGGTCGCGCTCTGCGCGACGGTCATCATCGCCGCCGCCGGCGCCGCCCACGCCGATGTCGTCATCGGAGACTTCGAGGGCGCCGATGTCGGCGAGTGGGGCTACTGGAACGGCGGCTTCCAGACGCCCCTCGCCGACGACCCCACCCTCGAGTTCAGCAACGAAGACGCCACCAGCGGCTCCACGAGCATCAAGGCGTCCAACATGGGCTACGACCAGAACCTCGCCTACAAGGCCAACACCCTCGAAGAGCGCGCCGCCTGGCTCGCCAACGACACCATGGTCTTCGATGTCATCTTCCCCGAGTACTCGACCGACGGATTCTGGGAGATCTTCGAGATCGTCATCAACACCAGCGCCGGCTTCAACAATGTCACCGCCAGCATCACCAACTCCGACGGCAACGGGAACCAGGTCGGCTGGGCCCCGGGCGGCTCGGGCCGCCGCGTCGTCTCGTTCGAGCTCGATTACTCCAGCCAGCTCGCCCTCTGGGGCGGTGCCGACATGGGCTACCTCGAGCTCGTCTGGTCGCTCAACAACGACAGCGTCCACAACATCGCCTACATCGACAATGTCCGCCTCGTCCCCGCCCCGGGCGCGGCCGCGGCCCTCGCCCTCTCCTGCGGCGCGCTCGCCGGGCGCCGCCGCCGCTGATCGCCCACACGACGGACTCGTGCATGACTCGGGCGCGGCGGTCTCTTGGGGCCGCCGCGTTTATTTCAGCTTCGCGATGATCCACGCCGGAGGTACAGTCCGCACTATGAAGGCCACCGCACTCGCCACGACCATCGTCGCGCTCGCCGCGTCCTCCGCCCTCGCCGACCTCCGCCTGCCCGCCGTCATCGGCGACTACATGGTGCTGCAGCGTGACACCATGCTGCCCGTCTGGGGATGGGCCGAGCCGGGCCAGCGCGTCCGCGTCGAGATCGCCGGCATGACCAAGGCCGCCGTCACCCGCGAGGACGGCCGCTGGCGCTTCATGATGCCCCCCCTCCCCGCGGGCGGCCCGCACGAGATGACCATCTCCACGCCCGACGAAACCATCACGCTCCGCGATGTGCTCGTCGGCGAGGTGTGGCTCTGCTCGGGCCAGTCCAACATGGAGTGGTCCGTCGGAGCCTCCGACGGCGGCGACGAGGTCATCGCCAGCGAGCGCGACCCCATGCTCCGCCTCATGATGGTCGAGAAGAAGTCGGACGACGAGACCCAGGACGATGTGTCGGGCCGATGGATGCGCTGCGAGAGCGACACCGTCGGCGCGTTCAGCGGCGTCGGCTACTTCATGGGCCGCCGGCTCCGCAACGAGCTGGGCGTCCCCGTCGGGCTCATCCAGTCCGCGTACGGCGGCTCGCCCGCCGAGGCGTGGATGCCCCGCTCGACACTGGGCGAAGAGTTCCCATCCATCATCGACGACATGCGCCAGAAGGAAAGGGGCTACGAAGAGACGCTCGCGCAGTGGGAACGCGAAGCCGCCCGCGCCGAGCGCGAGGGCCGCGACGCACCGCCCAGGCCCCAGGGACCGTTCGGCTGGGCCGACGGCTACAAGCCCGGCGGGCTCTGGAACGCCATGCTCCGACCGATCGCCCCGTACGCCATCGCCGGCGCCGTCTGGTACCAGGGCGAGTCCAATGTCGGCCGCGCCGAGCAGTACGCCAGGCTCCTGCCCGCCATGATCCGCGACTGGCGCGAAGCCTTCGGCCAGCCGGACATGCCCTTCGGGATCGTCCAACTCGCCAACTTCTCCGACCCCACCCCAGGCGGCGGGAGCTGGCCCGAGCTCCGCGAGGCCCAGGCCGCCGTCGCCGACGCCGACCCCCGCGCCGGGCTCATCGTCACCATCGACTGCGGCGACCCCACCGACATCCACCCGACGGACAAGAAGACCGTCGGCGACCGTCTCGCCCGCTGGGCCCTCGCCGAGCGCTACGAGAAGCCCGTCGTCGCCGAGGGGCCCGTCTGCATCGGCATGCGCGTCGAGGGCGACCGCGCCATCCTCACATTCGACACCAAGGGCCGCGGCCTGACCACCCGCGACGGCAAGCCGCCGCGGGGCTTCGCCATCGCCGCCGCAACCGGCTGGTGGCGATGGTCCACGGGTACGGAGATCAACGGCGACGAGCTCATCGTCACCGGCCGCTGGATCAACGACCCCGCCTTCGTCCACTACGCCTGGGACGACAACCCCTCTTGGGCGAACCTCTGCAACAAGGACGGCCTGCCGGCCCGCCCGTTCCGCTCCGAGCGCCTGCCTCAGGCGTCGGAATAGGGGTTTCCGGGGCTGCAAAGAAACTGAATCGTTGCAGCAAAAGCGGGGCTCCGCGTGCAACGCCCCGGTATACTCAAGGCCCCGACCCGGCGGCGGCCCGCCGGATCTCCCGGAGATGCAGGAAGTTATGCGGACCTACTTCGTTGGCATCGACCTCGGCACCTCCGGCGTGAAAGCCATCGCAGTCGCCGCCGACGGCACCGTCCTCGCCAGCGAAACCGAGCCCTTCGACTACGACCGCCCCCGCGACGGCTGGGCCGAGACCCCCCCGAGCCGGTGGTGGGAAAGGTCCGCGGCGGCGACAAAACGGCTGATGGGGCGTCTGGAGGGGGGGGCCTGCGGGGGTGTGGGGCTGAGTGGGCAGATGCACGGGTCGGTGTTTCTGGGGGCCGAGGCGCTCGAGGGCGCGGGGCGGGGGCCGATCGACGCACTTGCGCCGGCGTTGATGTGGAACGACCAACGCACGGAGCCGCAGCGGGTTGCGATCGAGGAGCGGCTCGGGGGGCGGCGGGCGTGCGTGGAGGCTTCGGGGTGCCCTTCGCTTTGTGGGCTGACGGCGCCGAAGCTTTTGTGGCTTGAGGATGAGCGGCCGGAGGTGGCGGCGAAGGTGGCTGGGTTGTGCCTGCCCAAGGACTTTTTGGCCCTCAATCTGACGGGTGCATTCGTCACCGATGTGGGGGATGCGTCGGGCACGATGTTGATGGATGTGCGCACGCGTGCGTGGAATGAGCGCACGGTGGCCGCACTCGTGCGCACGCCCGGCGTGCTGCCGAAGGTGGTGGAATCGGGGACGGTCGTCGGTCGCGTGACGGGGTGGGCGGCGGCGCAGACGGGCCTCCCTGAGGGGACGCCGGTGGCGATCGGCACGGGCGACAACCAGGCGGCGGCGATTGGTGCCGGGCTGGTGGAGCCGGGCGAGGTGCTGGCGATCCTGGGGACGAGCGGGGTGGTGCTGGCGCCGACGGCGGGGCCGGAGGCGGACCTGAATGGGCCGACTGCGGGGCGGCTGAATGTCTTCTGTGATTCGACGGGGCGGGGGGATACACCCGGCAAGTGGGTGCTCAGCGGGTGCATGCTGTCGGCGGCGGGGAGTTTGCAGTGGGCGAGGGACACGATTGCGCCGGGGGCGGACTTTGACGAGCTGGTGCGCGAGGCGGGGGAGATTGCGCCGGGGTGTGATGGGCTGGTTTTCCTGCCGTATCTGACGGGTGAGCGGTGCCCGATGCCGGACCCGGATGCGCGGGGGGCGTGGATCGGTCTGACGCGTTCGCACACGCGGGCGCACATGATCCGCGCGGTGTTGGAGGGCGTGAGCTTCGGGCTTGCGCAGATCCTGGACATCGTGCGTGAGGTGGCGGGGCCGACGGAGCGGGTGCGGGTGGTTGGTGGCGGGGCGAAGAGCGCTGTTTGGCGGCAGATCCTGGCGGACGCGATGGGGACGCCGGTGGCGGCGCTCGCGGTGGATGAGGGGTCGGCGCTTGGGGCGGCGGCGTTTGGCGCGTACGGCGTGGGGGCGTTTGATGATCTTGGGGCGCTTGCGCGGGCGTGGGTGAAGATCGGCGAGACGAATGAGCCGCGGGCGGATGCGCGGATGGCGGCGGCTCGGCGTGTGTACGACCGTTTGTATGAAGACCTGAGGCCGGCGTCCGGGGCGTTGGCGGCGATTGCGCGCGGTGAGGCCGGGCGCGAGGGAGGCGCGTAAATGAGCTTTGATCCTTCACCTTCGGATAAGTTCACCTTCGGGCTTTGGACTGTTGGGAACCCGGGGCGCGACCCGTTTGGCGGTCCGACGCGCGAGGCGATGACGCCGGCGGAGATCGTGGACCTGCTCGGCGAGGCGGGCGGGGTTCACGGGGTGAACTTCCATGACAACGACCTGATCCCGATCGACGCGACGGCGGGCGAGGCGGCGGAGATCAAGAAGGACTTCAAGGCGGCGCTCGATCGCACCGGGCTTCGGGTGTGCATGGCGACGACGAACCTGTTCGGCGACCCGGTGTTCAAGGACGGGGCGTTTACGAGCAACGACGCGGAGGTGCGCGAGTACGCGGTGCATAAGACGATGCACGCGATGGACCTCGGGGCGGAGTTCGGGGCGGATGTGTATGTGATGTGGGGCGGTCGCGAGGGGTGCGAGACGGACGCGGCGAAGGACCCGGTGGAGTCTCTCAGCCGGTATCGCGATGCGGTGAACTTCCTCTGCGGGTACAACGCGGAGAAGGGGTACAACTACGAGTTCGCGATGGAGCCGAAGCCGAACGAGCCGCGTGGGCACATCTACCTGCCGACGGTCGGGCACCTGCTGGCGTTCATCGAGACGCTGGACCATCCGGAGATGGTGGGGCTGAACCCCGAGGTGGCGCACGAGCACATGGCGGGGCTGAACTTCACGCACGCGGTCGCGATGGCGCTGTGGTGCAAGAAGCTGTTCCACATCGACCTGAACGACCAGGCGTACGGGCGGTATGACCAGGACTTCCGGTTCGGGTCGGAGAGCCCGAAGGCGGCGTTCTTCCTGGTGAAGCTGCTCGAGGACCACGGGTACGACGGGTACAAGCACTTTGACAGCCACGCGTACCGGACGAGCGACCGGGCGGATGTGGTCGAGTTTGCGCGGGGGTCGATGCGGACTTACCTGCGTATGAAGGACGCGGCGAAGCGGTGGAACGCGGACGCGACAATCCGGGAGATTCTTTCGTCGATGCCGGCGAGCGAGGGGGGCGTGCCGAAGTACTCGGCGGACGCCTCGAGGTCGCTGCACGCGAAGGGGTTCGATCGGGCGGCGATGGCGTCGCGGCGGCTTGCGTACGAGGCGCTCGATCAGCGGACGATTGAGATCCTGATGGGCGGGTGATGTGTGTCCCCGACCGGGCGGGTTGGTTGGTGGGGTAGTGACGCAGAGAGAAGGACGCCGCGGTGACGACGATCGAGAACCCGATTCTTCCCGGCTTTCACCCTGACCCTTCGATCTGTCGGGCGGGTGCGTGGTACTACATCGCGACGAGCACCTTTCAGTGGTTCCCGGGGGTGCGGGTGCACCGGTCGAAGGACTTGGTGAATTGGGAGCTGTGTCCTTCGCCTTTGACTCGTGCGAGCCAGCTTCCGATGCGGGGGATCGGGGATTCGGCGGGGATCTGGGCGCCGTGTCTTTCGTACACGGAGCCGGCGGATGGGAAGCCGGGGATGTTCTGGCTGATCTACACCGTGGTGCGGACGCGAGGTGAGTATCACGGGGACTTCCCGAACTACCTCGTGACGGCGGAGTCGATCGAAGGGCCCTGGTCGGAGCCGATCCACCTGAACTCGAGCGGGTTCGACCCTTCTCTGTATCACGATGATGACGGGCGGCACTGGCTGACAAACATGGTGTGGGACCACCGGACGGGGAAGAACTCGTTCAGCGGGATTGCGCTGCAGGAGTATGACGCGGAGAAGAAGTCGCTCGTGGGGGAGCGGGAGATCGTGTTCCGCGGTACGGAGCTGATGGTGACGGAGGCGCCGCACCTCTACAAGCATGACGGGCGCTATTACCTGATGACGGCGGAGGGTGGGACCTTCTGGGAGCACGCGGTGACGGTGGCGCGGGCGGATTCGATCCGGGGGCCCTACGAGGTGGACCCGGAGTACCCGATGCTGACGGCGTGGCAGAAGCCGGAGCTGAAGATTCAGAAGGCGGGGCACGCGAGCCTCGTCGAGACGCCCGAGGGAGAGTTGGTGCTGGCGCACCTGTGTGGGCGGCCTGTTGCCGGGACGAAGCGTTGCGTGCTTGGGCGCGAGACGAGCTTGCAGCGGGTGGAGTGGACGGCGGACGGGTGGCTTCGGATGCGGGGGGGCGGCAACTCGCCGGCGGCGCGGGTGGAGCTGCCGACGGATGCGGAGTTGAAGCCTGTTTCGCGGGACCACCGCGATGACTTCGATGGGCAGGAAGTGGCCCCGGCGTTTCAGAGTCTGCGGGTGCCGATGGAGGAGAGCTGGATCACGCTGAAGGCTCGCGGCGGGCACTGCCGGCTGTTTGGGCGGGACTCGATGGGGAGCCTCTTTGACCAGAGCCTGATCGCGCGGCGGGTGCAGGCGTTTCAGTGCCGGGCGGAGACGCGGGTGGAGTTTCAGCCGACGACCTTCCAGCAGATGGCGGGGCTGACGGCGTACTACGACACGCGGGACTACTACTACGCGCATGTGACGGCGAGCGACGATGGGCGGCGGGTGCTGCGGCTTTCGGTGTGTGACAACGGGGCGGCTCGGGATGATCTCGTTGGCGAGATTGGGCTGCCGGCGGAGGGGCCGGTGGATCTGCGTGTGGAGTTTGACTACGCGGTGCTTCGGTTCTCGTATCGGGTGGGCTCGGGGGAGTGGGCGGCGCTCGGGGGTGATCTCGATGCGACGATTTTGAGCGATGATCACGGGGGTGGTGATCGGTTTACGGGGGCGTTCGTGGGTATCTGCTGCCAGGACATCACGGGGCGGCGGTTGCACGCGGACTTTGACTGGTTCGCGTATGCCGAGGGATGAGGCGGTGAGCGGTGGCGTTCCGCGGCGGCGGTGGTCGGATCGGCTGCCGGCGTGGGTGGGCGCGTTTTCGGGCGGTTGCTGGGTGATCGTGTTCGTGGGGTTGGTGTCTGCGGCGGTCGCGCTTTCGAACCAGGAGGCGGACGAGGACGGGCTGCAGATGTGGATCTTTGCGGACATTCATCGCGTGCTGTACGAGCCGATCATCGATGAGTGGAACGAGGGGGCGCGGCTCGATCCGGAGGATGAGCTGGAGCCTGTCGAGCAGACGATGCTGGGGCAGCCGGCGTTGCTGCGGCGGATGCTGGCGGGGTTCTTTGGGGGGCTTTCGACGGCGGACCTGATCGAGGTCGAGCGGACGATGGCGGGGCAGTTGTTCGCGGGGCCGGTGGAGTCGGTGGGGTTTGTGGACTTGACGGATCGGATGCGCGAGGAGGGGCTGCTGGATGAGGTGCCGGCGGCTTCTTTGACGCCTTGGACGACGCGGGGGCGGGTGTTTGGGCTGCCGCATGATGTTCACCCGGTGCTTCTGGGCGTGCGGATGGATCTGGTGGAGGCGGCGGGGCTGAGTTTGGCGGGTGTGGAGACCTGGGATGACTTTGCGGCGGCGCTTCGGCCTTTGATGGCGGACGGGGATGGGGATGGGGAGCCGGACCGGTACTTGCTGGCGTTCTGGCCGACGGAGGCGCACCGGGACAAGATCGAGATGCTGCTGCTGCAGTCGGGGACGGGGTTCTTCGATGCGGATGGGCGGCCGGTGATTGCGTCGGAGGCGAATGCTCGGGTATTGGCGCGGATGGTGTCGTGGTGCGTGGGGCCGGACCGGATCGCGGCGGATGTGCGGGACTTTGACGCGACGGGGAACCAGTTGAAGACGGAGGGGTACGCGGCTGCGTACTTCATGCCGGACTGGATGTGCGGGGTGTGGAAGAACGAGCTGCCGGGGATGCGGGGGAAGCTGGAGCTGATGCCTTTGCCGGCGGAGAGGGTGGGGGGGCGTCGGACGAGCGTTTGGGGGGGGACGATGCTCGGGATTCCGAAGACTGCGGAGGACTTCGAGGCGGCGTGGGCTTTTGCGAAGCAGTTGTATTTTTCTCCGGATTTGGCGCGGGAGTTGTATCGGCGGTCGGACATCGTGACACCGATCGAGCGGTTCTGGGATGACCGGGTGTTTGATACGCCTGATCCGTACTTTCGTGGGCAGGTGAAGGGGCGGAAGTACATCGAGCAGATCGCGGATGTGCCTTCGCGGAACGCTTCGCCTTATACGCAGACGGCGATCTTTCGCGTGGCGGATGCGGCGACGGCGTTGCATCGGTACGCGATGGATACGGGGCGGTACCGGGTGGAGGAGTTGGAGGCGGAGGCGCTTCGGGTTCTGGAGCGGGCGGAGGAGGCGGTGCGGCGGCCGATGGAGCGGAACTTGTTCCTGGGGTTTGGGGATGAGGACGATGGGGAGGGGGGATCGTGAGCCGGGCGCCGGGGCGGTTGAACGAGCGGGTGGGGGCGTGGGTGCTGGTGGCGCCGTTCGTTGTGGTGACGCTGGTGTTCGTGCTGTATCCGCTGTATCGGTCGATCGTGCTGGCGTTCAGCCAGACCTTCGGGCCCGGGGCGACGGTTGGGGCGGGGAGTTTGAACTTTCGGATGGCGCTGGCGGACCCGCTCTTCTGGCAGGCGCTTCGGAATACGGCGATCTTTACGCTGGGGTCGCTGCTCATTCAGCTGCCGCTGGCGCTCCTCGTGGCGAGCCTCTTGAACCAGCCGGGGCTGCGGGGGCGGACGGCGTATCGGCTGGTGATGTTCATGCCGCAGCTTGTGGGGCTGGTGTTCGCGGCGATGATCGGCGGGGTCTTCTTCGCGAAGCGTGTGGGGGCGGTCAACCAGCTTTTGAACTGGGCGTTCGGGGTGAGCCTAGACTTTCCGTGGCTGGATCAGCATGTGTCGGTGTCGCTGATTATCATCGCGTTGTGGTTGTACCTCGGGTTCAACATGGTGTACTTCCTCGCGGCGCTGCAGGCTGTCGATAAGAGCCTGGTGGAGGCGTCGCTCGTGGACGGGGCGAACCGGTGGCAGCGGTTCCGGCATGTGATCATTCCGTCGATCAAGCCGGTGCTGACCTTTGTCGTGTTGCTGAGCTTTATCGGGAGCATGCAGCTCTTTGAGTTGCCGTTCGTGATGCTGAACGGGGCGGGGACGGAGAACCGCGGGCTGACGGTGGTGATGTACCTGTACCAGCAGGCGTTTGAGTCGGGTGACCTGGGGATGGCGAGCGCGGTGGGGTGGCTGCTCGGGCTCGCGTTGATCGCGGCGGCGACGGTGCAGATGGCCGGCGCGCGGAAGGAGGCGGCATGAGGTCTCCGTCGCGTGAGCTGATCGCCCGGATGTGGACGCACATGGTGATGGTGCCGGCTGGGCTCTTGGTGCTGCTGCCGATCGCGTGGCTGGTGATCTCGGCGTTTAAGTCGGAGGAGGACTTCTTCGGGTCCTTGTTCTTCCCGGTGGATGAGTCGGGGTCGGTGGACCTGGGGCGGCTGACGCTGAGTCATTTCAAGCGGCTGTTCAGCGATGTGGGGATCGGGCAGGCGCTGGCGAACAGCTTCTTCCTGTCGTCGGCGCTGGCGATCGGGGCGAGCGTGTGCTGCGCGGCGGCGGGGTATGCGCTCGCGCGGCTTCGGTTTCGCGGGGGGACGCCTTTGACGATTCTCGTGCTGGCGATCCTGGTCGTGCCGCCGCCGCTGCTGCTGGCGCCGACCTATGAGCTGATGCACACGATCGGGCTTTTGGACAACTACCTCGCGATCATTCTGCCGGGGTTGACGCCGGCGTTTGGGGTGTTCCTGTTCCGGCAGGCGACCCTGATGAGCGTGCCGAAGGATCTGCTCGAGGCGGCGCGGATCGATGGGATGAGCGAGCTTGGGATCTTTGCGAATGTGGCGCTGCCGCTGCTCCGGCCGATGGTGGGGGCGTTCGTGATGATCACCTTCCTGGCGACCTGGAACAACTTCATCACGCCGCAGGTCTTGCTGCACAGCCCTGAGAAGATGCCTTTGGCGGTGGCGGTGGCGAACATGAAGGGTGTGTATTACCAGGACTACGGGATGCAGATGGCGGCGACGCTGCTTTCGGTCGCGCCGGTGTTGCTGCTGTTCCTGATGCTGCAGCGGGACTTTGTGGCGGGGCTGGCGAGTGGGGCGGTGAAGGGGTAGGTCGTCTGATTCTGCGGCAGGCGGGTCGTGGAGTGGCTCGCCTTTGTCCCGCGACTTCACGGCACCCGGAGCTCGTACTGCGGACAACCCGAAGCGCCCTTCGGACGGTTCGGGGCACCGCTTGTTTGCTTGATGATGGTCGGTGGTTTCAGCCCGCTCGCTTACGCTCGGGGCTCCATTTGAGGGATGCTCTACGGGGTGGCGTGTCGGGGCTGTTGAGAAACGACAACGCGTGCAGGGGTTTGGGCCTGCACGCGTGTCGTGCGTCGGAGCGGGATGAGAAGGAGAGAGATCGGGATCAGTCTTCGGGGGTCTCGGGCGGGAGGGCGCCGGGGTAGGGCTGCGTGCCGCCGTCGGGCGTGGGGACGGTGATGGTGGCGCCGGGGAACTCTCGCGCGAGGTTGTACTGGCCGACTGGGGCTCCGTTGAATACGAGGCCGCGATAGTCGAGGTAGGCGGTGCTGTCGGCTTCCAACGGAGCGGCGTATGCGCTGAACTCGTCCGGTGATGCGAAGGCTGTGTTGCCGTTGTTGCGCGGGGCGAATGGTTGTAGCAGGATCACGGGCGTGGAAAGAATGGATGGGCGACGCACAAAGACATTGTGATCCGAGTCGGCAAGCTGATCGAGCAGCGGTAGATGGGCCACATACATCGCTTGGCTCACGACCACCGCTGGCTCGCGGTAGTCGGCTCCGCCGATGAACAGGTTTCCAACGACGCGGTGGCCTGTGCGTTGATCGACGCCCGGCCCGGTGGCGGGGTGCCAGCCGAAGTGGTCGCCCTCGGCGCTGCGTTCGTCGCGGTGGATGTGGACGCGGCTTCGGACGAGGGTGTTGTTGTACGCGCGGACGCCGGTGCTGTTGAGGATCTTGATGGCGGTGTTGCAGTCGATGAAGAGGTTGCCGGCGGCGAGGGCTCGCTGGGAGATCTCGAAGAAGAAGGCGTTGTCGGTGCGTTCGATGCGGTTGTCGACGAAGACGGCGTCGTGGTTGCCGACATCGAACCAGACGCCGGAGGAGTCGCCCGGGTGATCGTGGACGAGGTTCTCCCGGACGACGGGGCGGCGGCACTGATTAAAGATCTTGATGGCGGTGGCGAAGTAGCCGGTGATGCGTTCGTTGTTGCCGTGGGAGACGATGTTGCGCTCGAGCAGGGCGTCGTCGGAGGCGAGGACGAAGATGCCCTCGGTTCCGGTCTGGGTGACGAGGCAGTTTCGGATGATGAGGTTGTCGCCGCGGAAGTAGCCGGCGACGCGGGAGCAGTAAGAGAACGAGCAGTGCTCGAAGCGTGAGCCGACGACATCGTTCCCGTACTGGGACTCGTCGGCGGGGCCGTTCGGGTCGCGGCCTTCGATCTCGATGGCGCGGAAGGCGTACTGGGTGAACTCGATGCCGAGGACGGTCAGGCCGACGCGGTCGTTGGTCTTGCCGTGTGCGCGGCCGATGGTGCGGAGGATGGCGACATCGTGGGCGGTGATCTCGACGAGGCGGTTCTCGGGGTTGATGCCGATGTAGACATAGCCCTTGTCGTAGTCGATCCAGTAGGAGTTGCGGTCGACCTCGCCGGCCCAGGCGGTGGAGTGGAGCATCTGGCCGTCGACGAAGACCATGTCGTTGTTGAACTTGTGGAGCGGCGTGCGGGTGATCTCGCTCTCGCGGCGCCACCAGTCCTGCGGGGGGAGGGGGAAGAGCGTGTCCCACTTGGTGCGCCAGAGGCCGCCGCGGACGGGTTCCCATTCGGTGGCGACGCGGGTGCCCTTGAGGGTGACATGCTCGTCGCGATAGGGCTGGATGGTGACGCCCTGGTTGAGGACGAGGCTGCCGGTGCGGTAGGTGCCGCCGCGGAGGACGATGGCGTCGCCCGTGGTGACTCGTGCGACGGCGGCTTCGATCGTGGTGGGGCGGTCGGGGGAAGCGCCTTCGGCGTCGGGTGAGCCGTTGGTGGCGGCGTAGTAGATGGTGCCCTCGACCTGCGGGATGCCGAAGTCGGTGCGTGTCGGGCCGTAGTGACCGGGCGGAGGGGAAGCGAACGCGGCCGTCGTGACGGCCGCGACTATGGTTGCCGCGATGGCGGCTCTGAGGATGTTGTGCATCGTTTTACTGATCCATCATGATGAGGCGGCGGCTGATGGTGCTGGTCTGGCCGGGGCTGTACTTCTCGGTGTCGGCACGCCCGTCGAGGTAGAGGATGTTTGCGGCGTCGTCTCCGCCGTGGCGCCAGCGGATGTCTCCGTAGGAGTGGAGGGCGGCGTTGAAGCCCTCGGAGCCGTCGCGGTCGCGGTTGGGGCCGGCGTCGATGGAATCGTTGAGCGACTGAGCGAACTGCTCGCCGGCGGCCTGCTTGAGGAGGGCGTTGACATAGTAGTGCTGGGTGCCGTTGACGCTGTCGTTGGAATAGGAGTCGACGGGGTTGTAGCGTCCGCCGTTGTCGAGGCGGAAGGTGACCGCGGACACGGAGCCGCCGCCGGAACCGCCGTTGGGCGAGCGGAGGTCCTGCCCGGCGTCGTTGATGGCGAGCATATCGGAGGGCTGGTTGACGAGGTATCGCTTGGCGGGGTCGAGGCGCTTGGGGGCGCCGCGGGCGATGGCGTACTGGTCGACATTGCGGACATCGGGCATGAGGCGCGGGTGGGCGCTGTAGGTGCTGAGGGGGGTGAACTGGTTATCGATGGGGAGAGAGCGAGAGCAGAGGAAGAACTGGCGGATGCCCTTCTGGTGAGACTGGTTATCGACGATCTCTTCCTCGTATCCCTCGGGGGCCTGCTCGCTGATGTAGGGAAGGATGTCGTAGGTCCAGTCTTTCTCTGTCTGCCATTCATCAACGGGCGCGCCGACATAGCCGACGGGGAGGGTGCCGTTCTTGTCCTCGCAGAACATGTTGAGCGCGAGGCCGATCTGCTTGAGATTGGACTGGCAGACGAGGTCTCGGCCGGCGTTTCGGGCGCGGCCGAGTGCGGGGAGGAGGATGCCGATGAGCAGGGCGATGACGGCGATCACGACCAGGAGCTCGATCAGCGTGAATGCGTTTCGTGTCTGCGGCGTTGTCATGGCTGCACTCCGGATTGGTGCGTCCGCGGGTGTTTCGTGATGGAATCGCCGGCCCGGCCGGTGTGGCCGGGCGGCGAAAGGGTTTGGCTCAGGCGGGGCAGGCGCAGTCGAAGAGCTTGAGGTAGAAGAGTGTGTCGGCGTCGTCGGTGGCGCCGTCGTTGGTCAGGTCTGCGGGGTTCTCGAGGAAGTCGAGGACATCGAAGAAGTCGCGCTGGCCGTCCTGGTTGTAGTCGGGGTCGGCGTCGTAGCTGGGGAAGGGCGAGACGATGCGGACGGAGTCGATCTCGATGTGGAGGCGTTCGGTGCTGCCGAACTGGCTCTGGATCTGCCACTGGGTCAGGCCGTAGTTCTGGACCTCATCGCCGTCGAAGAGGGAGTTGAAGCCCTGCTGGCGGAAGACGGGGCCAGGGTCAAGGAGTTGCTGGGTGACGGTGATGAACTCGCCGAGCGCGGGGACGGTGTTGTCGGCGATGGCGCCGAAGTCCTGGGCGCCGAAGGCGAACTGCCACTCCTCGACACCGGTGCCGGGGCCGGAGTCGTCGCCGTCGTTGTCGACGAGGACGATGTTGAAGCCGCTGGCGGTGTTGCCCGGGAGCATGCGTGCGACGATCTCGATGGCGGCGGTGCTCTCGAAGTTGCGGATGGTGCCGTCGTCACGGCCCAGGCCGCCGAAGTCGGACACATCGATGATGATGGAGTCGTCGCTGCCGTCGGTGACGGCGCCGGAGCCGCTGAACGAGTTGAAGGTGAAGATCCCGAAGTTCAGGATGTCGCCGTCAAAGTCGCCGAGCGCGATGCCGGGTGTGCTGGTGACGGGCTCGATGACGACATCGCGGATCTCGACGCGGAGGGCGTCCGTGGAACCGAAGCTGGACTGGATGAACCACTCGGTGGCGCCGAAGTTGACTTCCTGGTCGCCGTCGTTGGTGCTGTTGGAGCTCTGGTTGCGGCCGGAGGTGGAGGTGAGCGGGATGATCACATCGTTGTAGACACCCTCCTCAAGAGCGTTAGTGGAAACGGCGTACTCCCAATTCTCGGTTCCTGTGCCGGGCGCGGAGTCGTCGCCATCGTTGTCCGCGATGACGACCCGGAACTCGGTGGCGAAGTTGCCCGGGAGCAGACGCGCGTTCACGCGGAGCTGGTAGCGGGCCGCGTCGATGTCGGTCTGGTCCGCGAGCTGCCGCCCGCCGCCGCCGAAGTCATTCGACGCGATCTGGAGCGAATCATCGGTCTCGATGAGCACGCCTGGGTCGGCGAAGGAGCCGAATCCGCCACCGGCGAAGCCCCCGCCGTAGTCGGCGACGACATAGTCCGCGGTGATGCAGACCGGCTCGATGACGATCTCTTCGATCTCGATGGCGAGGCGGTCGCGGATGGAGAACTCGGACTGCAGGAAGAAGAACTCGGCCCCGAAGTTCGGGACCTCGTCGCCGTCGTTGACGGTGCCGTCGGCCTGGCGGCGCTGCAGGGGTGTCGAGCCGAGGCTGAAGACGAGGTCGACGAAGTCGGTCTCGTTGAGCCCGGCGGTGGGGATGCGCCACTCCCAGACCTCGCTGCCGAGGCCGGGGGCGCTGTCGTCGCCGTCGTCATCGACGATGCCGATGGCGAAGGAGTCGGCCTCGTTCCCGGGGAGCAGTCGGGCCCTGACGCGGACCTGGAGCTCGTCGGAGTCGAAGGGATCGGCGGCGACGCCGAGGCCCAGCCCGCCGAAGTCGATCGTGTCGATGAGGATCGAGTCGGGAGTCTCGACCGCGTCGGTGGTGAAGCTGCCGAAAACGGTGGCGCCGGGGTTGCCGGCGAAGTTGCCGTCGAAATCGACGACGGGGATGACCTGTCCTGCGGCGACGGCCGTAAGCGTTGCCATGCTGGTCAGTGCGATGAACCGGGGCACACACATGCTTGATCTCCTCATATCAAGACTCTCCGCGGGCGCGTTGGCCCGATTCAGACATTCAGGCGTTCGTTTCGTTGCTCCACGCCTCGTTCGGCGCGGCGGTGGATTCGCGTAGCTCGAACCACGCGTCCATGTGCATATGGACGGGCCCGTCGGTCGCGCCGTCGAGCATCTGGCGCAGGATTGACACGGCCGTGCGACCGATGCCGGCGGCGTCCTGGCAGACGGCGGACATGCCGGGGACGCTGAGCAGGCGGAGGTTGTCGTCGTCGACGCCGACGACGGACAGGTCCTCGGGGATGCGGACGCCGGCGACGCGGGCCTCGTTGATCAGGCCCAGGCCCAGCATGGGGTCGGTGACGAAGACCGCGGTGGGCCGCGGCGTGACCGACATGAGCTTGCGCAGCAGAACCGCACCGTTGCCGAGCGCCGCGGGGAGCTGGATGCGGTCCTGCGATCGCGGCTCGAGCCCGTGCGCGGCGAGGGCCTCTTCCCAGCCGCGGATGCGGTCGTGGTGGTCGGTGGTGAGCACATTGTTGACGCAGATGGCGATGCGCTCGTGGCCGAGTGAGATCAGGTGTTCGACGGCCTCGCGCGAGGCGGGGCCGGAGGCGCCCGTGATATAGGAGACGCTCTCGCTCGAGGGCCGCTCGCCGACCATGATCGCCGGCACGCCCTCGCTGGCGATGCGCTCGCAGATGTGCAGGGTGGAGTCATCGGACCGGAGCACGGCGGCGGAGATCCCCCGGCGGCGGAGCAGCGACCCGTAGCTCTCGCCGGCCTTGAGGCGGCGGCGGAGATCGAAGAGGGTGACCTCGAAGTCGGTCTCCGACATGCTCTGGGCGAATCCCCTGAACAGGGCGGCGTCGAAGGGGGAATGCATCGAGATCCAGACGGCACCGGGGTAGACGAGGCCCACGCGTTGCACGCCGTCGGTTCCTTCCGTTCGGGTGGCGGTCCGGTAACCGAGCGACTGTGCGGCCCGGAGGACCTTCTCGCGCGTCGCCGCGTTGACCTGCGGGTGGCTGTTGAGCGCCCGTGAGACGGTTGCGGTCGAGACGCCGGACTGTGACGCGATTTCGCGGAGTGATGGCATTTCTGAGCAATCCCTTGCTGCGGTGTTGCAGAAACTATACAGTGATTCGGCCGGAAAGCGTGGCCCCGAGATCAGATTTCCTGTAGATTCTTGAGAACGCTTTCCGGGGCGATTCGGCCCCGGGAACCGCTCCCGAGCCCGACCAAACACCCGGAAGACACGCAATTCATGGACTTTGACGCCTCCACGACGGATCGGACCGGCCGCAACACTCCCGGAGCGCAGCCTGCAATGTTGCAGCGGCGTTGCGGCGATCCGCAACGAGGTCGAACGCGTTGCGTCGCGAGTCTCGTGGTCGCTGGGGTGGTGGGGGTGGTGGGGGTGGTGGGGGTCGCCGGGGCACAGGAGGTCCTTATGAACCCGGGATTCGAGTCGGGCGGGGTAGCGCCCTGGTTCGGCACGGGCACGAGCCAGCTGTCCGTCTCAACGGACGCGTTTGCCGGGCAGTTTGCCCTGCTGACCTCGGGCCGCACCAGCACCTGGAACGGCCCGAACCAGAATATGGCGGGGCTGATCGAGAGCGGGCGGGCGTACGAGTTCGGGGTGCGGGTGAAGGTGCTCGGGAGCGCCGCGCAGCAGGTCTTCGCGACGCTCCGTATAGATGATGGGCTCGGCGAGCGGTTCCTGCGGCTCGCCGCGGTGACGGCCGAGCCCGGGCAGTGGACGCGGCTGAGCACCTACCGCTCGCTTTCGCTGGTGGAACCGGTGACCGCGTTGCAGTTCTATGTGGAGGGCCCGCCGTCGGGCGTGTCCTACCTCATCGACGAGGCGACGGTGCGGCCGATCGATGGGTACGACTGGCGGGCGGAGGCCGACGCGGCGATCGACGCGATCCGCAAGGGCGACCTCTTGGTCAGCGTCGTCGATCAGGACGGGCTGCGGCGGGAGGACGCGATCGTCGCGGTGGAGCAGCGGGAGCGGGACTTCCGGTTCGGCACGGCGGTGAACGCGAACGAGCTGGACAACCCGCAGTACACGGCGTTCGTCCTCGAGAACTACAACTCGGCGACGCCGGAGAACGCGTGGAAGTGGTACGCGACCGAGCCATTCCAGGGCTTTGAGACCTACGGGAACGCGGACGCGTTCCGCGACTTCGCCGTATCCAACGGGCTGAAGATCCATGGGCACACGGTGCACTGGGCGGTGGACCAGTTCGTGCCGGGATGGGTGCAGGGGTTGACCGGGGTGGCGCTCCAGGACGCGGCGGACCAGCGGACGGCGAGCGTTGTGCAGCGCTACGACGGCGTGGTCGATGCGTGGGATGTGAACAACGAGATGGTGCACGGCTCGTTCTACGAGTCGCGGCTGCCGGGCTTCCGGGTGGACCTGTTCCAGCAGGTGCGGGCGCTCGACCCGGATGTGCCGCTGTTCGTGAATGACTACAACATCCTGACCGGCAGCGACATGAACGCTTACTTGGATCAGATCGCGCAGCTGCGGGCGGATGGAGCACCGATCGATGGTGTCGGGTTGCAGGCGCACTACCAGAACTTTGCGCTCGATCCGTTTGTGGTTCGGGCGAAGCTGGATCGGATCGCGGCGGACACTGGGCTGCCGATCCGGATCACCGAGTACGACTATGTGCGGGAGGGTGCTTCGTACGCGGAGCGGGCGGATGCGCTCGAGGTGATGTATCGCACGGCGTACGGGCATCCGGCGGTGGAGGCGATCACGATGTGGGGCTTCTGGGCCGGGTCGCACTGGCGGGGCGAGGGGGCGGCGCTGGTCGAGCTCGACTGGACGGTGAACCCCGTCGGGCTTCGGTATCAGCAGCTGCTGGACGAGTGGCGGACGAGCACGAGCGTCGTCGCGGATGCCGACGGCGAGGCGTCGCTTCGTGTGTTCCACGGCGTGCACGAGGTTCGGGCGATCGACAGCGAGGGCGGGGACTCGGGGGCGGAGCTTGTGTCCGTGCTGCCGGGGGATGGCGTGGTCGGCGTGACGCTGGTCTTGCCGCGGACGCCTTGCGGCCGAGTGGACTTGGCGCCGCCCCGGGGGTCGCTGGATGCGATGGATCTGGTCGCGTTCATCTCGTCGCTCAATGTGGGCGACCTGGACGCTGATCTTGATAGCGACGGGCAGGCGACGATGTTCGACCTTCTCATCGCGTTGGCTGATTTCGATGCGGGGTGCGACTGATGGTCGGTGCACCTCGACAGGCACGCCCGTTCGAAGCGCTTGGCGGCGGCCAGACCCCGCCGCCGGCGTTGCTGGTCGGGCTATCGCCAAGGTTTGTGCCGCGGGCCGTTGTGTGCCGCCGCGGCCTGCATACCGGGCTCACCGGGCCCCTGGGAGGATCGTCATGAGGCATCAGAGTGTTCTTGCCGCGGCCGTGGGCGTTGCCCTGGCGGCCCCCGCGTTGGCGCAGTCGGCGGCGGTGTCGCTGTCCGCGAGCCAGACGAGCGTTGCTCCCGGCGGCAGCGTGACGGTATCGGTCATCGTCGATTACGACCTCGCCGGGGCGGGGGCGGGGATTTTCGGCGACGCCGGGTTCTACGGGTTCGGCGGGAATGTGTCGGCTTCGGGCTCGGGCGCGGCGTCGGCCTCGGCGAGCGGGCTGATGGTCAACGCCGATCTGTCGTCGGGCCCGGTCGCGGATGCGGCCCCGGCCGCTGGTGTCGCGCGGGCGGCGGGCGGGCGTGGGCTTGCCGGCGGGCTGTCGGCCGATCCGGTGACGGTGCTGACCTTCGAGCTCGATGTGGACTCGGGCGCGGCCCTGGGCTCGACGATCGAGCTGGGGTGGGACGGCGCTGTGGTCCTCGTACGCGACGATGCGCTCGAGACCTACTCGACGGACCCGGGGGCGAACCAGCAGTCGCTGTCGGTCACGCCGGTGACGATCACCGTCGGTTCGGGCGGGTGCAATGTGGCCGACCTCGCGGCCCCGTTCGGCCAGCTCACCTTCGCGGATATCTCGGCGTTCCTCGCGGCGTTCACGCAGCAAGACCCGGCCGCGGACCTGGCGGCACCGCTGGGCAGCTTTACCTTTGCGGACATCTCGACCTTCCTCGGCGCGTTCAGCGCCGGTTGCCCATAACGGGCTTCGAAGGTCTGGCCTGACTCTTCAGGCGGCGGGGATGCGACCGGCTGCGGCTTGCCGGTTGTGTTCCCGCCGTTTTTTGCGCCGGTTGGGATCAGCGGGCGACGCGGTCTTCGTAGTTCTGCGAGAAGAGACGGCGGACATCGGCGGTGATGGCGTCGTCGGTGATGGTTGCCCCGGCGACTTCCGCGGCGGCGTAGCGCTCGGTGAGGCAGTCGGCGATGATGGCGCGGGACTGCCGCCACTTGTAGATGAGCTGCTCGAGGACGCGGGCGTCGGAGTGCTGGGGGATGAACGAGGTGCCGAGGAGCTCGAAACGCATCCGCGTGATCTCGCGGATCTGCGAGGTGGTGTTGAGGTACCACCAGCAGCCGAACGGGATGAGATTTCCGAACTTGCGGGCGGCGACGCAGAGCTCGTGCTGGTTCTCGCGGCTCAGCATGGTGACCAGGATGCCGAGGTCGGGGTGCGATCGGGCGAGGGCGATGAGCTGGTCGACATCGGCCCGGCCCAGCCCGTCGCCTGCGAGGCCCATCTCGGGGTGCACGGCGCGGCGGGCACCGATCATGACGGCGAGCGTGAGGCCGTGGTCGCGGGCGGCGGGGATCAGGCATTCGTCGAAAAGGCGTGTGCGGGTGCCGTCGGCGTCGTCAGGACCGTAGCGGAAAGCGGGGGAGAGGCTGCAGGCGAGGTAGTCGGGGCGGCAGCGTTTGATCCAAGTGTCCAGGAAGCGGCGAACTTCGGCTGTCGTTTCGCCGGAGAGGCTTTCGTGGACGCGGTAGTCCCACGCGGCGAGCTCGCGGCAGGCCGAGGGCCAGCGTTCGACGATCGGGTCGACGCGGACGACCGGGGTGAAGCGTGGGTCGGTCGCGAGCCCGTCGGTCGGGCCCTTCATGCCGAGCCAGCGGTGGGCCTCGACCTCGGAGAAGGGCTCGTTGGTCATGACGATGCGGCGGACGCCGGCGAGCCGCATGACCTCGTCGATGTGGTGCTCGATGTCGCGAGCGGCGAACCACGAGCGGTAGCGGGCGAGCGTGGGCTCGGTGGGGTCGAGCCCGAGGGCGGTCAGCACGCCGACGACGCCGACGCACGCCTCGCTGACCGGCGGGCGGCGGACGAAGAGGTGCTCCCACACGAGGTCGGCCCGGTCGGCGACCGGCATGGCCCAGAAGTCCGCGGGGGAGAGCGTGTCGCGCCCGAGCACGCGGAAGAGCTCGTCGACGAAGTAGTGGTAGCTGAGCAGCTCGTCGATGCCCCAGAGCAGCAGCGGCTCGGGTTCGCCCGGGTGCCGGGGGCTGGCCCCGAAGGCCGGGGCGTAGAGGTGCGTGTGCATGTCGACCACCGGCTCGGCGTCGACCGCCCGGCGCACACGGTCTGCAAGATTGCCCATCGGTTCGATCCTCTCACGCGGCTTGGCCCATCGTATCGATCGGGCGCGCCGTGGGGCTGGCTGGTTTCCCGTATCATCGTCGTCACTATGAGCACGACAAATGCAGGTATCTTCGACCTCTCCGGCTCGGTCGCCGCCGTCATCGGCGCGACGGGCAGCCTGGGCGGCGCGATCGCCGACGGCCTCGCCGCCCACGGCGCCCGCCTGGCGGTCCTGGGTCGGAGTCGCGAACGGGGTGAGGCCCGGGCCGAGGCGATCCGGGCGAACGGCGCGGAGTCGGTATTCGTCTCGGTTGATGCCGGCGACCCCGCGGCCCTGCACGCCGCGCGCGAAGCCGTCCAGCGCGAACTCGGCCCGTGCGACATCCTCGTCAGCGCCGCCGGCGGCAATGACCCCCGCGCGTCCGTCACCGAGTCGCAGCCCTTCGAGGCCCTGCCCGCGGACGCGTGGCGGGCCAACTTCGACATGAACCTCGTCGCCGGTGCCCTGCTGCCCGCGCAGGCCTTCGGCCCCGCCATGATCGCCCGCGGTCGGGGCAGCATCATCAACATCGCGAGCGTCGCGGCGCACATTCCCGTCTCTCGCGGCGTCGCATACTCGGCGGCCAAGGCGGCGCTCCTGAACCTCTCGATGTTCCTCGCCCGGGAGTGGGCCCCGGCCGGCGTGCGGGTGAACACGATCACTCCCGGCTTCTTCCCGGCGGAGCAGAACCGGGCCCTGCTCTTCAATCCCGATGGGTCGGCTACGGCGCGGGGCGAGCGGATTCTGGGCTCGACGCCGATGCATCGCTTCGGTGATCCGTCCGAACTCGTCGGCGCGGCGGTGTTCCTGGCGAGCCACCGCGCCAGCGCGTTCGTGACGGGCACCGACATCCGCGTCGACGGCGGCTTCCTGTCCTCGACGATTTAGCCGAGCGTGTCGAGGATGCCCCGCAGGTACACCGCGCCGAGTGAGCGGTCGAAGAGCCCATAGCCCGGCGTCCCGGTCTCGCCCCAGATCATCCGCCCGTGGTCCGGTCGCACCGGCCCTGTGAAACCGTTCTCGACGAGCGCCCGCATTACGGCGGGCAGGTCGACATCGCCGTAGGCCCTCGGGTGGGCGGTTTCGTGGAACACGCGGGGGGCGGTGATCGCGACATTCCTGGCGTGCACGAACGCGACCTGTCGGGCGAGCTTGGCCGCGCCCGCGGCAAGGTCGTTCGCCGCGTCGCACCCGAGTGAGCCCGTGCAGAAGGTCACGCCGTTCGCCCGGCTCGGCGCGAGGTCGCACACGCGTTCGAGGGCGGTGGGGGAGGTGATGATCCGTGGCAGCCCGAGCACCGGCCAGCACGGGTCGTCGGGGTGGATCGCGAGCCGCACGCCGAGCGACTCCGCCACGGGCGTTACGCGCTCGAGGAATGCACCGAGCGCGTCCCACAGGCCATTCTCACCGCGGGCGGCGTACTGCGTGCGCAGCCCCTCGAAGCGGTCAAAGTCGACATGGTCCCACGCGGGCATCGAGCGGATCTCGCCGGTGCGCACGCGTTCTTCGAAAGCGGGCATGGCCGCGTCGTCGTAGGCGAGCGTGTTCGAGCCGTCGGGCAGGGGCATCGCGAGGTCGGTGCGGACCCAGTCGGAGACGGGCATGAAGTTGTAGCAGACGGTTTGAACACCGACGGATGCGACGCTCTCGAGCGAGCGGCACCATGCGTCGATGTGCGCGTCGCCCTTCGGGCCGGCGAGCTTGATCTCGTCCGAGACGGCGATCGACTCGATGACCGAGAGCGTCAGCTCGGCGGCCTCGACCGTGTCACGCAGGGTTTGTACGCGATCGATAGGCCAGGGCTCGCCCGGGGCGACGCCCGTGAGGGCGCTCACAATGCCGCGAACGCCCGGGACCTGCCGGATCGACGCGAGCGGGACGGGGTCGTGCGGGCCAAACCAGCGCATGGTGAGGAAGGCGGGCTCAGTGGGTGGTATGTTCGTGGTCATGGTGGGTTTACTCGCCGCGTGCGGCGGGGGGCACCTGCATCTCGTGTGCTTCGCCGGCGCCGCGTGGGGTGCGGATGCTCTCGACGAGGGCGGCGGTCTCGGCGGAGGGCGGCTTGGTCAGCATCGCGACGGTGATGCCCGCGGCAAAGTTGACGAGCATGCCGATCGAGCCGATGCCCTCGGGGCTGATGCCGAGGAGCCAGTGCTCGCGCGAGCCGCCCAGGAACTTGAAGTAGGCGATGTACGCCCCGGTGAAGCCGATGCCGCAGAGCATGCCGGTGATGGCACCGGCGCGGTTCATGCGCTTCCAGAAGATGCCGAGCACGATGACCGGGAAGAAGCTCGACGCGGCGAGCCCGAATGCGAGCGCGACGACCTCGGCGACGAACCCGGGCGGGAAGATGCCGAGGAGGGCCGCGCCGATGACGCCCACGCCCGCCGCCCCGCGAGCGATCCAGAGCTCGGTCTTCTCGGTGACATGCGGGGCGATGGTGCGCTTCACGAGGTCGTGGCTGACGGCGGTGGAGATGACGAGCAGGAGGCCCGCGGCGGTCGAGAGTGCCGCGGCCAGTCCGCCCGCCGCAACGAGTCCGACGACCCACGCGGGGAGCTGGGCGATCTCGGGGTTGGCGAGCACCATGATGTCGCGGTCGACGAAGAGTTCGTTCTCGTTCGCGGTGGGCGTGACGCCGTCTTCACCGATGACGAGGAGACGCTCCCCGTGAACGCCGCGGGCGGGGGTGCCGTCCTCGGCGACGGCGAAGATGGGCTTGCCGCCCGGACTGTCGAAGGGCGTGCCGGCGCGGTACTGGATGCGGCCGTCGTTGTTCTTGTCGATCCAGGCGATGAGGTCGGTGTCCTCCCAGGTGCGGAACCACTCGGGGATGGCCTTCTCGCCCTCGCCCGCGGCGGCGGGGTCGTACCACGCGTCGCGGGTGGCCTCGATGAGGTTTGTGCGACCGAAGGCGCCGACGGCGGGGGCCGTCGTATAGAGGAGCGCGATGAAGAGCAGGGCCCAGAAGGCGCTCATGCGGGCGTCGCGCACGCGGGGAACGGTGTAGAAGCGGATGATGACATGCGGCAAGCCCGCGGTGCCGACCATGAGGGCGAGCGTGATCGCGATGACATCGGTGTAGCCCTTGGCCCCGCTGGTGGCGATCCACTCGGTCGGGGCGGCCGTATACGCGGCGAAGCCGAGGTCCTGGTTGAGCTTGTCGAGGGTGTCGAGCAGGCCCGCGTTCTCGGGCGCGGCCAGGGACGAGCCGAGCCTTCCACCGACATCGCCCACGAAGCCGAGCTGCGGGACGGGGTTGTCGGTGAGCATGATGCTCAGGAAGATCGCGGGGACGGTGAAGGCGAAGATGAGCACGCAGTACTGGGCGACCTGCGTGTAGGTGATGCCCTTCATGCCGCCCAAGACGGCGTAGAAGAACACGATCCCCGTGCCGATGATGACACCCAGCGTGATGTCGACCTCGAGAAAGCGGCTGAACACGACGCCGACGCCCCGCATCTGGCCGGCGACATAGGTGAAGCTGACGAAGATCGCGCAGACCACCGCGACGACGCGGGCCAC
Organism: uncultured Phycisphaeraceae bacterium; assembly: GCA_964615815.1. GTDB lineage: Bacteria > Planctomycetota > Phycisphaerae > Phycisphaerales > UBA1924 > DAIQNV01. The sequence goes on from CAZTQV010000003.1 coordinate 106,090, forward strand.
GCTGCTCTCGTAGCGGTCGCCGACGAAGTCGGGCACGGTGAACTTGCCGAACTTGCGGAGATACGGCGCGAGGAGCATCGCGAGCAGCACATAGCCGCCCGTCCAGCCCATGAGGTAGACCGAGCCGAAGTAGCCGGTGAACGAGATAATCCCGGCCATGCCGATGAAGGAGGCCGCGGACATCCAGTCCGCGCCGGTCGCCATGCCGTTGGCGAGTGCCGGGACGCCCTTGCCGGCGACATAGAACTCGCTGGTGCTGCCGGCGCGGCTCCAGATGGCGATGCCGATGTAGAGCGCGAAGCTCAGTCCGACGAGGACGAAGGTCCAACCCTGCGCGTCGAGCATGCTTACTCCTCCCGCATGCCGTGGCGGCGATCGAGCCGGTTCATCAGAATGACATACGCCGCGATGAGCAGGACGAAGGTGTAGATCGAGCCCTGCTGGGCGATCCAGAAGCCGAGCTTCGCTTCGCCGATGCGGAATTGGTTGAGCTGTTCAACGAACAGGATCCCGCCGCCGAAGCTGACAACGAACCAGACCGCGAGCAGGACCGCGAGCAGGCGGAGGTTGGCCCGCCAATAAGCGCGGGCGGGGTCCGGGGCCGGGTCGGCGGGTGTGGGCGCGTTGGGCATGGGCATGAGGGTACCGGATGCGCTCCGACCCGATCAGGGGCAGCCGGCGCTGAACGCCGCGAGGAACGCCGAGATGTCGGCGAAGGTGAACGAACCGATGGGGGCGGCCAGGTCCGCGGCGGGGTCCGATGTGGTGAACGCGCCGAGGAACGCGGAGATATCCGCGAAGGTGAGCGAGCCGAAGGGGGCCGCGAGGTCGGCCGCGTTGCAGGACGCCTCGATCGACAGGATCAGCGGCGTGACGGCGAGCGCGTTCTGGTTCATGCCGGGGTCGGTCGAGAAGGTGACCAGAGCGTCATCCAAAGCGAGCACGACGGCGCCGGCGAAGGTGACCGTCAGGGATCCACTGGCCGAAGGGGCCGCCGTGACTGTGAAGCTGACGGCATCGACCGGGTCCGTGTTGAGGGCCGCCAGCAGGCCCCGCCCCGCGGCCGCCCGGAGCAACACCCCGGGCCGCGTGGTCGAGAGGTAGGTCCCGGAAACGAGCGTGCTGTCGAGGGCGGGCCCGGAGACCGCGAGGTCGCCCGAAGCCGCACCAGACCCGACGACATCGCCCCCGAACCCGTGCAGCCCAAGCCCGAACGGCCCGGCGGGCTGGCCACCGTTATCGAAGGTGATGACCAGCCGGACGGTCGTGCTCTCGCCCGGGGCAAGGAGCGCGTCGTCCGCGACGAGTGTGACGGAAGCGGACTGACCGAGTGCCGGCGACGCGAGGGCCGCGGCGACGAGCATCGCGAACGAACGGAGGTGTGCACGGATCATGACGGGTCCTCACGAACGGGCAGGACGGGCAGGTCGGGATGGGCAACGGTCCAGCGATCACCGTCGCTCGCGGCGAGTTCGAGGGAACCGGTCGCCGAGGCGGCAACGGACCAGCGGACCTCCGCCCCGGGTTCGTCCGCGGGGTCGGCGCCGAAGACCACGGCGAGGACGGCCGGCCCGATGCCGACGCGGCCCGTGAGTAGCGGCAGCGTGTGCTCCGGCCCGTGCGTATGCCCCCGCGGCTCGCCCTCGCGGACGACTTCGACCGTCGTCGCGGAGAAGCCGGCGAGGGCGTGGATGCTCGTCCACCAGCGTGTGCCGTGAGCGGCCGCGCGATCGTTCGTCTGTTCGACGCGGTCGATCGCCTCCGGCGAGGCGAAGCCGCCATGACGGATATCGGCGGGCTGGTAGCTATTCAGGATGTGCACCGCGAGCACCCACGGCCCGCGTGACCACAAGTGTGTCCGCACGGCGATGTTCAGATCGCCATAGGGCTTACCGAGCTGGTACTGGGAAACGAGGTGGTCCTCGGCGACGAGCACCGGCACCATCGCGTGCCGGCCCACCCATTCGCCCGCGGCGCGGGCGGTGAGCCCGGCGTCGGCCGGCCAGCCCCGGCCGGCGTCGGCCCAGAGCCCGCCGAGGGCGGTTCTGTAGGAGAGTTTGCTCCATTTCCAGGCGCCGAAGCGGTCGGCGGCGGAGAGGGAGCAGCCGCCGCCGGCGCACAGAAGCTCTGTTTGCGTGTTCCTCGTGCGCACGGTCCATCCCGGCGCGCGCACGGTGCTCGCGGCTGTGCGCGCGGCCGGCGCGTCGGGTTTGTGCGCACGGAAGAACGGGTGGTCGGGGGGGAGGGCGAGCATGAGCAGGCCCTTGGCGGCCCAGTAGGGCGAGCCCGCGCAGGTGTACGGCTCAGCGAGTTCGGGGAACTCATCGACCCAGCCGACGGAGAGGCAGCCCTGGGTTTGGGCGATGGGCTTAGAGAGGAAGAAGTCGAGACAGCGCTCGCAGAGGTCTCGCGACTCCGCGAGGGGGACGTTGTCGATGTCGTGCAGGGCGGCGAGGGGGAAGACGCCGAGGCCGTTGAAGCGGTAGGTGAGGCTTCGGCCGATGGGGAGGGGTTCTCCCGTGGGGGCGAAGAGGGCGGCGTAGCTGGGGAGGAACTGGGCGGCGAGGTCGGTCCAACGCTTGGCGATGGCGGGGTCGCGGTGGCCGAAGCGGTGGGCCCACCAGAGGGCGTAGATGTGGAAGGCGTAGGCGTTGTAGTGGTCGTAGGACTCGTTGCCGCCGTCGATGAACCAGCCGTCGGCGCGGTGCATGGACTCGAGGGTGTCGAGGTGGTGACGGATCGCGGCGTCGTCGCCGAACTGGGCGTAGCCCTTCGCGGCCAGGTACTCGAGGGTGAGGATGTCGAAGAAGAGGTGGTTGTTGCGGTGGCCGCCGTGGCCTCGGATCTGGGCGAGCCAACTGAGGACTTGTTGGCGGTCGTCCTCGGGCATGGGGGTCCAGATGTCGTCCTCGGCGATGTCGAGGGCCATGGTGAGGATGGCCATTTCCACGGCGTGCTGGTGGAAGTTGGTGAGCGTGCCCCAGTAGCGATCGGTGCCGGGCGTGGTGCCGAGGGCGAGGGCGGCGCGGCACCAGTTGGCGGCGCGTTCGGCTTCGGTGGGCCAGGTCTCGCGGGCTCGGCAGGCGCGGAGCCAGAGGGCGATGAGGAGGAAGGGGCGGGCGAAGGCTTCGAGGCGGTCGGCTTCGTCGCCGTGGTTGCTGGCGCGGCCTTGGATGGGCAGCGTGGACTCGCCGTCCTGCATCAGGGCCACGAGAGGCGCGGCGAGGCGGTCGGCATGGGCGGCGAAGCGGGCGTAGGCGTCGGGGACGCCGGCGGGCGTGTGTTCGGCTCGCTTAGGGGATGGGGCGGCGCGGGTCATCGGCAGCCGCCTTCCAGTGCTTGGAGGTGTCGGGCGAGGTCGACGACATCGAGGTTGGAGCTTCCGCCGAGGTTGGCGGCGGGGTCTCCTGCGTCGAAGAGGCGGAGGTAGGCGATGGTGTCGAGGTAGCTGGCGACGCCGTCGTGGTCGTAGTCGACGGCGCAGTTGGCGATGGGGGCGTTGGCGAGGACGAAGTCGAGCTGGGCGGGGGTGAGGGCGGGCTCGGGGTGGAAGACGACGGCGTCGATCTGGGTGTCGCCCTCGCGGCGTCCGATGCGGAACTCGCGTGGGGTGTCGGGGCTCGTGATGGTGAAGGTGGTGCCGGTCTCCCAGGTGAAGACGCCGTTGTTCGAGGTGGTCTCGGTTGTTTGCGGGTCGGTGTCGAAGTCGGACGGGGTGTAGAAGCTGTCGGAGCTGCCGGAGAAGCCGCGGGCGCGGTAGTAGGCGGTGTAGGTGCCGGGGGCGGGGAAGCGGAGTGTGAAGACGGCGAGGGTGTCGTGGGGGTTCGCGGGGACATCGGTGCGCGAGCCGGGCGGGGCGACGAGGGCGCGGCCGGCGGAGGCGGCGGCGTCGGACACGACGGTGAAGACGGCGCCGTCGGAGTCGGGGTCCTGGATCTGCGCGGTTTCGGCTTCGACGGCGAGGCCGAGGGAGGCGTCGACGCCCGCGTTGCCTGAGTGGTCCCACCAGGAGGGGCCGACCTGCTCGGGGAGGAGGGGGCCGCGGGTGGTGGGGGCGGTCGATATCTCGTCGGCGCCGACATCGGGGGTGGTGCTTCGGGCGTGGCCGTCCATGTCGTCGGTCAGGAAGGGGAAGGTTGTGGAGGCTGCGTTGTCCGCGGGGCCGGCTGGGGCTGGGCGTTGGAGGCCGTCGTCGGCGAGGGCGAGGGGATCGGTGCTGAGGAGGGTGGCGCCGCTTGCGGGGGCGGAGTTGAGTGACGCGGCGAAGGCGAGGTTGTCGATCCAGCTGAGGTTGTTGTCGGTGCCGATGGCGACGGGCTCGGCGGGGGCGGAGATGAGGTTGCCGGCGATGGTGACATTGGTGGGGAGGACGGTGCGGTTGCCGGAGCCGAAGCTGCGGTCGAGGATGAGGGCGGGGGCTTCGCAGTCGACGAAGGTGTTGTGGGCGACGATGACATTGTCGACGGGCTGGTAGCCGGAGTTGGCGGCGTTGGGTTCGCCTGCTTCGAGGGCGATGATGCCGTCGGTGCGGCCACCGACGCGTTCGAAGTAGTTGTTGTAGACGCGGTGATCGGGGCCTATGACGCGGACGCCTCCGGATTCGTTGAGGCCCTCGCCCAGGAAGAAGTTGCCCTGGACGGTGGCGGCGAAGCCGTGGCGGAGGGTCACGGTGGCGGCCATTTCCTTGAAGGTATTGTAGCGGATGATGTTGTTGCCGGTCTTGACGGAGATGGCCTCGATCTCGCCGTCGGTGCGTTCGAAGAGGTTGGATTCGATGACGGTTTCGCTGGAATCGGTGACGAAGTCGGAGGTGCCGAGGCGGATGGTTTCCCAGCCGTTTTCGGGGCCGGCGGGTCGGTCGACGAAGTGGTTGTTGCGGATGGTGTGTCGGTTGGGCCAGTCTCCCCAGACGCAGACGGTGACGCCGGAGTGGTTCTGGTTCTCGAAGCGGCAGTTCTCGACGGTGTTGTCGGTGCCGTAGAGCGAGACCCAGAAGTAGCGCGTGGCGATCGAGGGCGGGTTGTAGTCGATGATCGCGGTGTCGCGGAGGACGGAGTGCGTGGTGCCCGGCATGAAGCGGACGATGTGGCCCGTGGTGAGTGCGCCGCCCTCGAAACGGAGGCCTTCGACGACGAGGTGGTCGCCCTCGATCTCGAGGCGGGAAGAGCCGTTGAGGGTGACGCCGCCGGGCGTTTGGGCGCGGAGGGTGATGGGCTGGGCGGGGGTGCCATCGGTTTCGAAGCGGATGACCTGGTTGGTCCAGAGGCCGTCGGCCATGACGAGGGTGTCGCCGGGCTGGATACTGGCGAGGGCTGCATTGATATCAGAGGCGCTCGCGACGGGGATGTCGGCGGCGTGTGCGAAGGGGGCGCCGGCGAGGGCGAGCAGGATCGCGGGGTAGGGGCGGGTCATCGGGAGGCTTCCTGGTCTGCTTGTGCTTTGCTGGCGAGGGCGGCGTCTTCGTCGCGGGAGGCTTGGGCGGCTTCGGCGACCTTTCTTGCGGAGGCTTTGGAGGCGTGGAGGAAGAGGAGGCCGACGGTGGTGATGAATCCGCCGACGAAGAGGATGGCGACGCGGTCGGTGGTGTCGTTGGCCTCGACCGGGAGGGCGGCGAGGAGGGCGATGAATCCGCCCATGATGGTGGCGAAGGAGCCGATGACGCGGAGTTGGCGGTCGTCGTTGGCCTGGCCGACCTCTCGTTCGAAGTCGATGGGGGTGTGCATGCGGGTGAAGAACTCGTCGACCTGTTTGCGATAGGTCGCGGGGGCGGTGCGCCAGAGGGGCATGGTGGCGAAGAAGGCGGCGGAGCCGAGGGCGAGATTGAGCAGGACGGTGCGGTGGTAGGGCCAGCCGGCGGCGAGCCACGAGGCGGCGGTCGTGGAGAGCTGGGCGGTGCGTTCGTCGCCCAGGAGCTGGGCCCACCAGCCCTTGCCGGCGCCGAAGGAGACCGCGGAGGGAACGAGCGTGATGAGGACGGTGGCCATGGCGGCCCATGCGGGGACGCGGCGGAAGAAGAGGCTGAGGCAGAGGGGGATGGCCATGGGCAGGGCGAGCATGGCGCCGACATTGAGCATGGCCTCGAAGACGCCGCGGCCCTGTTCCTGGGCGGCGAAGTAGAGCGCGATGAGGATGATGATGAGGCCAAGTGCGACGGAGGTGATCTGCCCGAGGAGGTAGCCGGTGCGGGGGCCGGGTTCTTTGAGGCCGAGGATCTTGGTGAAGAGCGGGTAGATGTCTCTGGTGAAGACGGCGGCGTTCTTGTTGAGGCCGGAGTCCATGGAGCTCATGGTGGCGCTGAGCATGGCGACGACCATGAGGCCGATGAGTCCGACGGGGAGGACCTTGAGCCCGGCGACGGCGTAGGCGGCCTCGGCGGGCTTGCGCATGTCGATGAGGGCGATGTCCTGGGACCAGAGGAGGCGGGTGACGATCGGCGGGATGAACCAGAAGGCCATGCCGGCGAGCATGAGGCCGCCGGCGAGCAGGGCGGCGTAGCGGGCTTCCTTGCCGTTCTTGACGCCGAAGTACTTCTGGGCGACATCGATGGTGCTGAAGGTGACGGTCTTGTAGATGATGGCGGCGAAGGCGAACTGGGCGGTGTACTTCCAGTAGTCGGGGTGGGTCTGGTCGGGGTTGTGCTCGCCCGGCGGGGTGACTATGCCGAAGTGCTCGGTGAGGCCGGCGTCCTTGATGCCCTGGAACATGCCGGCGACGCCGCCGACTTCTCTGAGGCAGAGGTAGGCGACGACGAGCGTGAGTGGTATGAGGATGAGGCTCTGGAGGACATCGGTGGCCATGACGGCCCAGCTTCCGCCGGTCACCGAGTAGAGGAGGACGACGGTGCCGGTGACGAGGATGACGAAGGGGACCTCGCGCATGCCGACGAGTTCGGCGGGTGCGGAGAAGTCGAAGACGGCGGCGATGAAGATGGCGAGGCCCCAGAGCCAGATGGAGGCGTAGAGCAGGCCCAGGACGGCGTAGAGCCAGGCGTAGACCTGTTGGGTGACGGGGCCGAAGCGCATGCGGATGACTTCGGGGGCGGTGATGGCTCGGAGTTGTCGGAACCAGGGGGCGAGGACGGCGGCGTGGACGGAGAAGGCGACGACATTGGCGAAGAAGATGACGAGGATGGACCAGCCGCTCTCGTAGGCGGCACCGGCGGCGCCGGTGAAGGTCCAGGCGCTGAAGGCGCCCATGAAGGCGCTGGCGCCGACGAGCCACCATTTGCCCTTGGCGCCGGCGCGGAAGTAGTCGGAGACATTGGAGTTGAATCGGCGGAGGACGAGCCCCACCGCGACGAGGAACGCCAGGTAGCCGCCGATGACGGCGTATTCGATCCAGACCTGCCCATCACCCATGTGTCCGGATCCTTCTGCCGAGCGTTGCTGTGGTCGTTACGGGTTCACGATCTCGTAGACATCGATCTTCTCTTTGGCGGGGTCGAGCGCGGCCTGGGCGGCGTCGAGGGACTCCATGCGTTCGGCGTGGCCGTCGACGAAGAGGTAGTTGGCCTGGCCCGACAGCAGATCGTCGCGTTCGATGCGGGTGTCGAGGGAGCCGACGGAGGTGGCGCGGTACTTGTCGCCGCCGTGGCGGCGGGGGTCGCCGCTGCCCTGGGGGTCGCCGTCGGCGTCGCCCGAGGTGCTCCAGAAGGGCTCTGACTGTGCGGGGTCGAGCCAGGCGTTGCCGCTGTCGCCGTTCATGAGGCGCATTCCGGGGAACTGGACGGATGAGTAGCGCCACGGCGGGGGCGCGTAGCCCTCGATGTCGGGCTCCTGGACCTGGCCGGGCTCGCTGGTGCTGATGGCCGACTTGATGAAGAACTCGCGGCGGTTGGGGATCTGCGGCTTGACCTGGCTGTTGGCGAGTTCCAGTGGGAAGTGGTAGCGGCTGCGCGTACGCGGCGCGAGGAGGCGGCGGTTCATGCCGTAGCCTGAGCGGAAGCTGATCTGCTCTGGGAGTCCGACGGCCTGGGCACCGTCGCGGTCGGCCTGGCGGAGCATCTCGTTGGAGTACTGCGGCTTCCAGGTGGGGCAGCGGAAGGCCTCGGACCGATCTTCGCGTTCGCCGCGGCCGAGCATCTCCTCGTTCATGATCTGCCACCAGAACTTGTCGCGAGGAGTCGGGTCACCGGACTGGGGGACGGGCTGGCCCCAGACGGGGATGAATGGCCAGATGATCGAATCCTGGTTGTCGGCACCCCATGTCGCGTGGCCGGTGGCCATCGTGCGCAGGTTGGCGAGGCAGACGGTGGACTGGGCTGCGGCCCGTGCCTTGCCGAGCGCCGGGAGGAGGATCCCGATGAGCAGGGCGATGATGGCGATGACGACGAGGAGTTCGATCAGCGTGAAAGCGCGGGGACGGGTCTTCATGTCGTGCCCTTCCGGCGTTGGTTCGTTTCTGCAATCCCCGCCCGGGCCGGTGGGCCCGGGCGGAGGGTCGAGTCCGGTCGCTTTCGGTTACGGGCAGCCGCTGGAGAAGGCGGTGAGGAACGCGGAGATGTCGCCGAAGGTGAAGCTGCCGGTGGGCAGGGCGAGGTCGGCGAGGGGGTCCTGGTTGTTGAAGGCGACGAGGAAGGTGGAGATGTCCCCGAAGGTGAGCGAGCCGAAGGGCTCGGCGAGGTCGGCGGGGTTGCAGCCGCCGGCGCCGACATTGGTGGTCACCTCGACATTGTCGACGAGGTAGTCGATGAACCCGAGGCCGCTGTGGGAGCCGAACGCGATCTGGTTGAAGGTGAACTCGAGCGGGTTGGTGTCGGTGCCGCCGTCGCCGGAGTCGGTGCCCTCGGTGGCGACGGAGCCGTCGACGAGGAGTGTGACGCGGTTGACATCGCGGCCCAGGTCGGCGTCGAAGTCACGCATGACGCGGAGCTCGAGGCGGCGGGGGGCGTTGGTGTCGAGGCGGAAGAGTGGGTCGGTGCTGGTGCCGCCGAGGGCCCGGGTGGAGCCGCCCAGGAGGCCGTTGGGCAGGTCGCCGCGGACGGTGGCGGTGGAGTCATTGGGATCGGCGCCGGTGTCGAGCTGGGCCATGTAGCCCGGGTCGTCGCCCGACTGCTCGAAGCCGTCGGTGGTGACGGGGGTGCCGCCGTCGTTCTGGATGCCGAAGCGGAACTGGCGGTCGCCTGCTGGGATGAAGCCAATGCCCCGGAAATCGAAGGCAAACGAGATCATGTCGCCGGGCTGGGCGAGGGTGACTTCCTCGATGGCGGCGGCGAACTTGCGTGAGCTCGTGGTGACCGGGAAGACATTCATGGCGTTGGCGGTGCCGATGCCGGAGGAGTCATCGATGACCTGGACATCGACGCCGCTGGTGCCGGTGGCCTTGAACCACTGGAAGCCGAGGTCGTTGGCGTCGTTGACGGGCCCGTCGACGACGCCGTCGTTGTTGTAGTCGCCGTCCTCGAAGCCGTCGAAGGACGCGACGCTGTCGCCCGGGGTGACATACTCGACGAGGACATTGTCGAGTCGATAGTCAACGGAGGCGCCGCTGGTGCCGAAGGCGAAGTAGTCGTAGGTGTAGGGGAGGTTCTCGGCGGCGATGGTGACGGCGTCGGCGGAGCCGTCCTGGGCGAGCTCGCCGTCGAAGACGATGCTGATGTTGAGGTCGTCGCCGACGCGGGCGATGATGAGCTCGAGGGTGTGCTCGTCGTTCTCGAGGAAGTAGTTGGAGTTGGTGGAGGAGGCGCCGAGGCCGACGGAGCTGCCGCCGAGGATGCCGTCGGCCTTGTCGCCGAAGGCGGCGTAGCTGGTTCCGTCGGCGGAGCCGATGTCGATGAGCCCGAGGAAGCCGGTGTCGTCGTCGGTGAACGAGCTGTCGTTGGTGTCGGCGTCGGGGAAGGGGGTGCCGTTGGAGCTGTAGAGGCCGAAGCGGAAGCGGCGGTCGGAGTTGGCGTCGGGGAAGGCGCCGCCGTCGGTGACATCGATGGGGTTCTCGGAGGCGCGAACGGTGATGACGGCGCGGATGCGGTCGCCGTCGTTGAGGGTGGTGGGGTCGAACTTGGCGGCGACGGCGCGGGTGGAGTCCGTCATGGTGAGGACATCGAGGGCACCGCCGGCACCGATCCCACCGGCGTCATCGGCGACGCCGACGGAGACATTGGAATCGGCGCGGGCGAGGTACCACGCGGCACCGACATCGCCGGCGTTGGTGACGGGCCCGTCGGCGATGCCGTCGTTGTTGCGGTCGCCGTCGCCGAAACCATCAACGATGAGTTCGGTGACCTGGCCGAAGGTGGCCGAGGCGGCCAGCGTCGACGCGGCGACGAGGACGGCCGGGGTCAGAAAGTGCCTTGTGGAACGCATGTCGTATCTCCCTTTCAAACCGGACTTTCCTCAGCCGGGCCGTCGACCTTGGCCCGGAAGAAGCGACTGAGTCAGGACGCGGTCCTCGCGTCCTCGTTGGGGCGGTTGTCCCGGGTGCTCGAGTGAGGCCGGGCCGCCGCGGCGTGATCACCGCCGGGGCCGTTGGTGATGGGGCCCATGAAGTCGGGCAGAACGAGCCTCGGCTCGACGGTGATGGTGGACCTTGTGTGCTCGGCCGGGTGATTGACGCGCCAGAGGAGCTGCTCGACGGCTCGGGCGCCGATGAGGCTCGGGCGGACATCGATGGTCGCGGGGCGTGGGTCGAGCGCCTCGAGGATGGGCTCGTTGTCGCAGGAGAGGATCTCGATGTCGCGGCCGGGCTCGATGCCGCGCTCGCGGAGAGCCTTGTAGAGCTTGACGGTGAGGCGGTCTCTCGGGACGAAGACGCCGGTGGGGCGCGGGGTGAGGGCGAGGAGTCGATCGACGACCTCGTCGGTCTGCTCCATGCCGAAGTCTTCCTTTGGGAAGGGGCGGGAGCGGATGGAGTCGTCGCCCACGAGAGCGGTGCGGGCGCCGAGTTCTTCGGCGGTTTCGCAGAAGGCCTCGGAGCGGGAGCGGAAGCCCATATGGGTGGCGCTGAAGTAGAGGTAGGCGACCTGGGTGTGGCCGCGGGCGACGAGGTGCTCGGCGGCGATGCGGCCGATGAGTTCGTTGTCGGGTCCGACGCGGTCGCCCCAGTAGCCCCGGCTGGAGCGTTGGCTGAGCATCCAGACGCTGGGCCGGTTCATGAGAAGGCTTCGTACCTTGGCGGGGGGTGCGTAGCCGTGGAGGAGGAGGCCGTCGATCTGGCCGCTGGAGACCTGCGGGGGCAGGCGTCCTTCGGGGCCGAGCTGACCGAAGATGAGGTTGAAGCCGCGTTCGGTGAGGGCCTGCTCGGCGCCGTGGAAGACGGCGGCGGTGACGGGGGCGCGGGCGAACATGGCGTCCGAGCCGATCATGAGCAGGCCGATGGTGCCGTTGATGACGCCCGAGCGGTCTCGGGGCTTGGGCCCGGGCCGGCGGGCGGAGGGGGTGTAGCCGAGCTGCTGCATGGCCCGGTGGACGGCCTCGATGTTTTCGGGGGAAACCCCTGGTCGCCCGTTGATCACCCTCGACACGGTCGAGTGGGAGAGGCCTGCATGTCGGGCGACTTCGACGATGGACATGGTGGGGACCTCTGGGTGCCCGCGGCTCTTGAATAGTGGGCCGCGGACTCCTGAAAGCGCATTCTAGAACAATGTGCAGCGTGCCGCAACACATTTATGGCGTGTTTTGTGAACAACAGCGTGAACATTGAAGCGCTTTCTTCTAGGATACTGGCGTGCTAGAGCGTCCTCGCGGATCTGGATGGCTGCACATTGTGCAGGAATGTGCAAAGGCGACTCTCTGATGAAGAATGCGAAGCATTTGGCTTTGGCGGGTTTGACGGTGGTGGTGGGATCCGCCTGTTTGGGTGGGTGTGTCGCCGGGGAGGGTGGGGCGATCGAGCGGCGGGAGGGGGTGGCGGCGTCGCCTTCTATTGATGGTCCTTGGGGTGACCTGCTGCTCGATCCGCGTGATCGGGCGGTGACGGTTGAGCGGCTCGCGGGCGGCGATCTGCGGCTGATCGCCGCCCGCGACGCCCTCGTCGCGGAGGCGGAAGCGTGGCTTGAGAAGCCGGTGCGGCCGATCACGGCGGGGAAGGAATCGGGCAAGCGGGTCGCGCCGAGCGGGGACCCGCGTGACTATGTGTCGCTCAGCCCGTACTGGTGGCCGGATCCTCGGGTGCCGTCGGGCGAGCCTTATGTGCGCCGGGACGGGGAGATCAACCCGGAGCGGTACGAGTACGACACCCCGAAGCTGGATGATTTCGGGAAGGCCGTGCGGGAGCTGGCGTTCGCGTACGCGGTGACGGGTGATGAGCGGTACGCGGACAAGGCGATTGAGCATGTGCGGGCGTGGTTTGTGGAGCCCGAGACGCGGATGACTCCCTCGATGCGCTTTGCGCAGTTCGTTCCCGGGGTGAGTCTGGGGCGGAATGTGGGGATCATCGATACGAACCGGTTGCGATGGATGCCGGACAGCCTGGTGATCCTGCAGGACGCCCGTGGTTGGACGGGTCGGGACACGCGGGAGACGCGGCGGTGGTTCGAGGAGTATTCCGAGTGGCTGATGTCGAGTGATCTTGGTATCGCGGAGCGGAACGCGGAGAACAACCACGGGACCTGGTTTGCGTCGCAGGTCGTTGGGTACGCGTTGTACGCGGGGCGGAAGGACATCGCTCGCGAGGTGTTGAAGTCGGTCCCTGCGAGGATTGACCAGCAGTTCGAGGCCGATGGCCGGCAGCCACACGAGTTGGAGCGGACGAAGGCACTCGACTACACCGAGTTCAACATCCGCGGGCACCTGGACCTGGCGAAGTATGCGGAGCATGTGAAGGTCGATCTTGCCCACTACGCTTCGGCGGACGGGGCGAGCGTGCGGCGGGCGCTGGACTGGGCGCTGCCGTATATGACGGGGGAGAAGGAGTGGCCCTACAAGCAGATCGCGGAGCCGCGGCACCACATGTACTACCAGACGCTGCGCGTGGCGGCGCGGGTGTACGACGAGCCGCGGTACGAGCGGGCGATCGACGACCTTCGCGATTTGCCGAAGGATCTGATGTGGTTCGACCTGATGCTGCCGTCGCGGCATGATGTGGACTGAGTGGGGGCCCGCCTCGGCTCGCGGGACGGGCGTCATGGACAGGTTTCGGGAGACGACGCGTGCGGTATACGAAGCTTCGGGGCATTGATCGGGAGGTGAGCCGGGTGGCTTTCGGGTGCATGAGCACCGTGGAGAGCCAGACCTATCCCGAGGGGGCGCGGGCTGATGCGGTCGCGACGATGCGGACGGCGTTTGAGCTGGGGATCAACTTCTTTGATACGGCCCGGGCGTACGGGGACGGGGAGAGCGAGCGTCAGCTCGGCGAGGCGGTCGCGGGGTTCCGCGATGAGGTGGTGATCGCGAGCAAGCCGAAGGCGGGTGATCTCTCGGCGGGCGAGATCGCCCGGGAGTGCGAGCAGAGCCTGCAGGACCTCGGGACGGATCGGATCGATCTGTACCAGATTCACTGGCCAAAGCGGGTCGTGCCGCTCGAGGAGACGGCGCGGGCGATGGAAAGGCTGGTGGAGCAGGGGAAGGTGCGGGCGATCGGGGTGTGCAACTTCGGGCCGGTTGACCTCGGCGAGTGGCTCGGGCTCGCTTCGTGCAGCACGGACCAGGTGGCGTACAGCATGATCGCCCGTGGGGCGGAGTTCGAGCTCTCGCCGTTGTGCGAGAAGCACGGGGTGGGGATTCTGTGCTACAGCCCGCTGGCCCAGGGGCTGCTCGCGGGGGTGTACGAGAGCGCGGACGCTGTGCCGAGCGGGAAGGCGCGGACGCGTCACTTTGCCGGGACGCGTCCCGAGGCGCGGCATGGCGAGGAGGGGTGCGAGCGGGAGACCTTCGAGGCGCTTGGGCGCGTGCGTGCGGTCGCGGAGCGGATCGGTCGGCCGATGGGGGAGGTGGCGCTCGCCTGGGCGTTGCACAAGCCGGCGGTGGCGTCGGTGCTGGTCGGGGCGAGCCGGCCCGAGCAGGTGCGGCGGAACGCGGTGGCGGCTGATCTTGTGTTGTCGGAGGCCGATGTCGCGGAGCTGGATGGCTCGACGGCGGTGGTCAAGGAGCGTCTGGGCGCAAGCCTGGACATGTGGGCCAGCCCGGCGCGGACGCGTTGAGCCGGCGGAAAGGGGTCCACGATGGACAGCGGGCTGATCGAGGCGGTGCATGCACGGTTCAACGGCGACGCGTTGCGGCCGCTCGGGGTGGCGATCGCGGGGCTCGGGCGGAGCGGGTGGAACATCCACGCGAAGACGCTCGTGCAGATGCCGCGGGTGTACCGGATCGCGGCGGCGATGGATCCGGACGCGGAGCGTCGGGCCCAGGCGGGCGAGGAGTTTGGCTGCGCGGTCTTTGACGACTACGACGCGATGCTCGGCGCGGACGGCGTGGACGCGGTGATCGTTGCGAGCCCTTCGCACCTGCATGTGGAGCACACGCTGGCGGCGCTCGAGGCGGGCAAGCATGTGATCGTGGAGAAGCCGTTTGCGCTCGGCGTGGACGATGCGGAGCGGATGATCGAGGCGGCGAAGGCCCGGGGTTTGATCATCGCGCCTTTCCAGAACCGCCGTTACGAGCCGCACTACCGCAAGGTGGCGGAGATCATCGCCTCGGGTGCGCTCGGCGAGGTGCTCCAGATCCGGATGTGCTGGCATCGGTTCGGGCGGCGGTGGGACTGGCAGGCGATGCGGAAGTTCGGGGGCGGGGCGCTCTTCAACAACGGCACGCACCTGCTGGACCAGGCGATGGCGTTGCTGGGCGACGCGGAGCCTGAGATCTTCCTCGACACGCGCCGCGGGTTGTCGATCGGCGATGCGGACGAGCACATGAAGCTCGTGCTGCGGGCGGAGGGGCACCCGACGATCGATATCGAGTACACGAACAGCTGCGCGTACGAGCAGGACCGCTGGCATGTCATGGGTACGGCGGGCGGCCTGCGCGGCACGACGGACGAGCTGGAGTGGCGGACAATCGACTGGGCGACGATGCCGGCGCGCGAGCTGTGCGACGGGCCGGCGGAATCGCGGCGGTACCCGGCGGAGGAGATCCCGTGGGTGACGCATCGTTGGGCGGAACCCTTAAACACGCGGACCACCTACGGGCTGCTGTTCCTCGATTTCTTCGACGCGGTGCGGCGCGGGAAGCCGCTGCTGGTGTCGCCGGAGAGCGCGCTTCGGTACATGAGCGTGCTGGATCGGTGCCGGGCGCAGCTGGCCGAGTTGGCGTGAGCGGAAAGGACGCGGGTTGTATTCGAGCCTGATGCCAGACCTGATCGGGATCGACGCTGGGCCTGCGGAGTCGGTGCGCATCGCTGCGCGGGCCGGTTTCGGCGGGCTGGACCTGCGGCTGAATCGCTTCACGCCCGAGGTGGAGCGGCTTGGGCCGGAGGCTTTGAGCGACGCGATCGGGGCAGCAGGGCTTCGGCCCGGGTACTGCTCTCTGACGCCGCAGAAGGTGGATGTGCCGGAGGAGGAGTGGGCCGAGGGGATGCGGCAGTTGCCGCGGCGTGCGCTGGTTGCGCGGGTGCTCGGGTATACGCGGGCGACTTCGGTCGTGGTGCCGTTCTCGGACACGCTGGATCGACGCGCGAATACGCGGATGCATGTGAAGCGGACGCGTGAGGCGGCGGATGTGCTCGCCGACTTCGGGATTCGGTTCGGGCTCGAGTATGTGTCTCCGCGGACGCGTTGGGTGGGGGGTAAGCACCCGTTCGTCCGGGATCTGTCGGACATGCTCGGTCTGCTGCAGGATGTTGACCGCCCGAATGCTGGCGTGATGCTCGACTGCTTCCATTGGCACTGCGCGGGGGAAACGGCCGACGATCTGCGGCGGCTGCGGGCGGAGCAGATCGTGGCGGTGCATGTGAACGACCTTGTGGCGGGCGTGCCGGTGGACGAGCAGGTGGTGACGGAGCGGGAGTTGCCCGGGGTGAGTGGGGTCGTTGATCTTCGGGTGTTCCTGGGGACGCTGGCGGAGATGGGGTACGACGGGCCGGTGACGGCCGAGCCGACGCATCCGCGCTGGCGGGGGATGCTGGCGGAGGAGGCTGCCCGGGAGACGGCGGCCGCTGTGAACGGGTGCGTGCGAGCGGGGCTCGCGGCGGTGGGGTCATCGGTCGATTCGTGAGGTGTTGGCGGAGCGGCCCGGCGAGCGGGCGAGGGAGTGACGCGTGAAGATCACCGATGCGAAGGTGTTCGTGACGAGCCCGGGGCGAAACTTCGTCACGCTGAAGATCTACACGGACGAGGGTGTGACGGGCCTCGGCGATTGCACGGTGAATGGTCGTGAACTGAGCGTAAAGAGCTACCTCGAGGACCATGTGATCCCGTGCCTGATCGGGCGGGACGCGTCGCGGATCGAGGACATCTGGAACTACCTGTACAAGGGCGCTTACTGGCGGCGGGGGCCGATCACGATGGCGGCGATCGGTGCCGTGGATGTCGCGCTGTGGGACATCAAGGGCAAGGCGTTGAACACGCCGGTGTACAACCTGCTCGGTGGGAAGAGCCGAGAGGGTGTGCTGGTGTACGGGCATGCCTCCGGGTTGGACATCGACGAGGCGATGGACGCGGTCGCGGAGTACAAGGAGCAGGGGTACCGGGCGATCCGCGTGCAGAGCGGGATCCCGGGGATCGCTTCAACCTATGGCGTGGGGCGGGGGCGGTTCTTCTACGAGCCGGCGGACCGGGAACTGCCGCCGGAGCATGTTTGGAACACGCGGAAGTATCTGAACTTCACGCCGGAGCTCTTCCATCGGGCGCGGGAGGTGGTGGGGGCGGATGTGGAGCTGCTGCACGATGTGCACCACCGGCTGACGCCCCAGGAGGCGGCTGAGCTGGGCAAGCGGCTGGAGCCTTTCGGCCTTTTCTGGATGGAGGACCCGACGCCGGGCGAGAACCAGGAGGGGCTGCGGCTGATCCGCCAGCACACGACGACGCCGATTGCGATTGGCGAGGTGTTCAATTCGATCTATGACTGCCAGACGCTCATCACCGAGCAACTGATCGACTACATTCGGATGACGGTGAGTCACTCCGGGGGGCTGACGCACCTGCGGAAGGTGGCGGCGTTGGCGGAGGTGTACCAGGTGCGGACGGGGTGCCACGGGCCGACCGATATCTCGCCGGTGGCGATGTCGGCGTGCCTGCATTTCGGGACCTGGGCCCCGAACTTCGGTATCCAGGAGTACATGCTGCAGGCCGAGGAGACGATGGAGATCTTCGGCGCGGAGTTTCCGTTCCGCGATGGCTATGTGACGGCCCCGGAGAAGCCGGGGCTGGGGGTGGAGTACGACGAGGAGCGGGCCGCGAAGCACCCGTATGTGCGGGCGTACCTGCCGGTGAACCGCCGTGAAGACGGCTCGATGTGGAACTGGTAGCCATGGGTTCGTTCTTGCACAATCGTGGCTTGGTGCTTGGGGCTGCTTCTGTTGCCCTTGGCGTTACCTTCGCTTCGGGCCAGCTCAGCGAGGCCTGGGTGGCATACCTTGCGAACCCGGATGCGCACCCGAACATTCCGAATGTGAGTCACGCGGGGTACGGCGGTGGGGGGGTTCCGCTTCCGGATGGGAGCGGGAATCCGCTGGTTTCCGTTACCGACTTTGGCGCGACTGGGAACGGCGTGTCGGATGACACGGCCGCGGTGCGGCTGGCGATCGCGGTCGCGGCGGGGCAGGCGGATCCGTCGGTAACGGTGTACTTCCCTGCCGGTACATACAAGCTCTCGGGGCCGCTCCTGATTCATGACGACGGCGTGGAACTCCGCGGGGCGGGGCGGGGCGAGACGACGCTGCATTTCACGGAATCACTGACGACGAGCTACGCGGCGTGGCCCGGGAGTGATCCGGGTGACTCCAACTGGTCCTTCAACGGCGGGATGATCTGGTTTACGGACGCGTCGCGGGACCCCTACTACGCGGGCGTGCCGACGATCACGACGGCGAACGGCGGCTGGCGACTGACGGACACGCGCGATGTGACCGCGGCTGCTTCGTACGGGGATCGGGAGATCACCGTGTCGAGCGCGGCGGGATACGCCCCGGGCGATGTGGTGGCGATCGAGATCGACAACGCCGCGGACTTCTCGACGCTGCGGCACCTGCTGGGCGATGGGGAATGGGCTCAGAACTACATGTTCACCGCGGCGAAGGACGGCAACATCCTGCCGAGCGGGACCTCGGCGTTTCGCGTGTATCACACGATCGAAGCAGTCGACGGGAATCGGGTGACGCTCCGCGAGCCTCTGCGGTACGACCTGCGGCCTGAGTGGGACCCGGAGATGCGTCGGCCGATGGACCTGCGTCGCCGCGTCGGGCTCGCGGACATGACCGTCCGACTCGGGCGCGATTATCAGTGGTTGGTCGAGAACAACCACAACAAGGAGCCTGGGTTCAATGGCGTCGCGTTTAACAGCGTGGTTGACGGGTTCATGGAGCGGGTGACCATCGTCGATCCCGGTGGACTGGGAGTGTTCGTCCAGCGGTCGAAGAATGTGACGGTCAAGGACCTGGTGATCGACTCGACCGGACCCAATCGCCTGGAGCACCACCACGGCGTGGGGCTCGCGAACGCCTCGGATTGTCTGGTCACGGACTTCGAGATCCGCACGCAACCGCACCACGGGATCTATGTCGGCAACTTCAGCGTCGCGAATGTGTACAGCCGGGGTGTGATGGCGGGGGGCACCTTCGACTACCACAAGCGGCTCCCGTATGCGAATGTGTACACCGAGATCGACATCGTCAACAACGGTGACTCAGGGGGCGATTCGGCGTCCGGCCCGCAGATGGGGGCGCGGCATGTGCATTGGAATGTGAACGCGAACCGCACGAGCAGCCGCCTCATCGCCCAGCCGGATGTCATGCCCATGGGCGCGATTGTCGGCGTGCGGTGCACGACGCCTGCGGAGTATGTGTCGGCAGAGCACGGCAATCCGGAGGCGATCGTGGACACCGTCGGGCCCGGGGCGGCCGCGCCGAATCCGCGGAACCTGTACGAGGCGCAACTCGCGCTGCGGCTTGGCGGGACGCCGGACGACGGGCAGGGTGTGCCGGCTTGCGACGGCTGTCAGACCGACACCGCGTACGGCTTCGACTTTGGCGGCGGGATCGGTCAGGGGCTCATCGGACAGGACAACTGGGAGTACGGACGCGACTTCATCAAGAGCGACGGGCTGAATGTGCGGTTGCAGGTCGAGGCGACGCCCGTCGGACCGCTGTTCGCCGCGGTGAGTACGGCGGGGCGGGACAGCGTGATCAGTCGGCAGAACGACCATCGGTACGCGTTCACGCCGCACCGGCACACGGACACCACTGCCAAGATCCGTTTCGAGGGCCGTGCGGGCGTGACGGGCGGGGGCGGCGGGAACGCCTACCTGATCATCAACAACTCGGCCGGCCGCGACGAGGGTGTTCAGTTCGGCTTGCGCGACGGGGAGTTCCTCATTCGCGGCGGGCGGTTCAGCGGGGTGCTCCAGCGCAACGCGAGCGTTCCTTCGGGGTGGTACGGGCGTGGCGAGTGGTTCAGACTGGAGCTGCGGATCGACTTCACGGCGAACGGCGGGGACGGCGCCGCGTCGCTGTTCTTCATGAACCTGTCGGACGGCGATACGCAGTACCGGGCCGTGCCCGGGCTGCAAGGCGTGCCACTGGTCGGCGAGGTTCGGTATCCCGAGACTTGGGACCGCATCGAGTTTCGGATCCGCAACGACGCGGCGGTGTCGAACATCGTGCCGAATGTCGGTGCGTCGGAGCGATCCTGCTGCGAGGCCGATCTTGACGGTGATGGCCAGCTCACGGCTGCCGGCGATGTCCTGCCGTTTCTGGCGCTTGCCGAGGGCCTTGATCCGCGGGCGGACCTCGATGGGGTCGCGGGGGTTGAGTATTTCGATGTTCTGGAGTTCCTGCGTCGGTTCGACGCGGGCTGCCCCTGAGCCAAGAACGTCCGCTCGGTTCGAGAGGTGATGCATGCGGAAGATGGGACTCGCGATGGCGTTGACAACGCTGCTCACGGCGCCTGCGTTGGCGGCTGCGGACCTCGCGGTATCGCCGCTGTTCGGCAGCAACATGGTGATCCAGCGCGGCCAGCCGATCATCATCTGGGGCGCCGGTGATCCGGGCGAGCGGGTGGAGGTCACCGTCGGCGGGCTGCACGCGGAAGCACGCGTCGCATCGTCGGGCGAATGGGAAGTGACGCTCGGAGAGTTGCCCGCCGGCGGGCCGCACGAGTTGGTTGTCCGGAGCGGTGACGAGTCCGCCACCTTCAGGAATGTGATGACGGGCGATGTGTGGCTTTGCACCGGCCAGTCGAACATGTACTGGCGGGTCGATCAGTCCGACGACCACGGGCCTTTCGTGGAAAACGCCGAGCGGTACGCGGATGTCCGATTGGTGCAGATCGAACGGGAGTGGGATCGCGATCCGCGCGAATCGGTCGGGACGATCGGCTGGCGTCGATCCGTGCCCGACACCGTCGCCCGTTTTTCCGCCGTCGGTTTCCACTTCGGCCGGATTCTGAACACCGAGACCGGCGTGCCCATCGGGCTCATCCAGACCTGCTGGGGCGGGACGCCGGCGGAGGCGTGGACACCGATGGACGCGATCGAATCGCGTCCAGAGGTGTTCAAGGGACTGCTCGCGTCGGTGGCCGAGTACGACATCCCCGACGCCGAGGCGCAGCGGATCATGGCGGAGGCGCAGGCGGAGCACGAGTCGTTCGCGGCCTTGGCCTGGAAGAACGGGATCGGTCAGAACGCCGGCTGGCACGAGGCGCAGTACGACGACCGCTCATGGCCGACGATTGAGCTTCCCGGCTACATCGACGGCGCGCTCGGGAGCTTCGACGGCATCGTCTGGCTTCGCAAGGAAATCGACCTTCCACGAAACTTCGACGGCCGTGCGGGGAAGCTCGATCTGAGCCGCGTAGATGACTACGACGAGACTTATGTCAACGGGACCATGGTCGGCGCAACGCGGATGGACAACGGCGGCGAGTCGCGCTCGCGCCGGTTGTACGATATTCCTGCCGGTGTGCTCAAGCCCGGACGAAATGTCGTATCCATCCGGCTGATGGATGTGCGCAGCTCCGGCGGCGTGATCCCCGAGGATCGTCCCTTCGAACTGATCGCCGGCGACACGCGTGTGCCGCTCGCGGGCGATTGGCGGTACAGCGTGGGCTTTGACGCCCGAGACCACGGCGGCTTCCCACGTCCGGCGTCCCATGCGACCTCGGTCGGCCGGCCTTACCGTCGGTCTGCGGTGCTCTACAACGCGATGATCCACCCGCTGCGGCGGCTCGGCGTCGCCGGGGCCATCTGGTACCAGGGTGAGTCGAACGCCGGGCGGGGCGAGGAGTATCGCGAGCTGCTGCCGACGATGATCGAGAGTTGGCGAGCCGCATGGGCCGAGGCCCGGGGGCAGCGGGACTACCGCATGCCGTTCTACATCGTGCAGCTTCCCAACTACCGCGACCGTAAGGACGAGCCCGGCGAGAGCAGTTGGGCAGCGCTGCGAGAGGCGCAGCGGCTGACGGATCAACGCGTCGCGGACACGGGCCTCGCGATCACGATCGACCTCGGAGATCCCGCGGACATCCACCCGACGAACAAGATCCCGGTCTCCGAGAGGCTCGCACGGTTGGCGCTGCACGATGTGTATGGCCAACCCGCCGGCCCGCGTACCGGGCCGCTGCCAACGGACGCAACACTGTCGGGGAGCGAGGTCGTCGTACGCTTCGAGAATGCCGAGGGGCTGCGGACGGTGGATGACGGCCACAGCGTGTACGGCTTTGAGCTCGCCGGCGAAGACGGCCGGTTCGTACGGGCCGACGCGAGGATCCGAGGCGAGACGGTCCGGGCACAAGCAGAGGCGGTGCCGCACCCCGTGCGTGTGCGTTACGCCTGGGCGGACAACCCGCTGGTGAATCTTGTCAACCGCGACGGGCTGCCGGCGTCGACTTTCGAACTTCCCATCGCGGAGTAATCGGCTACAGCCGCTCGAGCGTGAGACCGCCGTCGACGATGAGCACCTGGCCTGTGGCGTAGGTGAGCTCGCCGCGGGCGAGGGTGGCGACGGCGCGTCCGACATCGGCGGGTCGGCCCCAGCGTTTCTCGACCGTCAGGCCGCCTGCGATGAGGGCGTCGTACTTGTCCTTCACGCCCGCGGTCATATCCGTCTCGATGACGCCGGGGCGGACCTCGTACACGCCGATGCCATCGTCGGCGAGCCGAGCTGCCCAGAGCCGCGTGGCCATCGCGATGCCGGCCTTCGAGAGGCAGTACTCGCCGCGGTTGATGCTCGCCACGGTGGCGCTCACGCTCGAGACATTGACGATCGAGCCGCGGAAAGATGCGTCGGCAGCGCGTTGCTCCAGCATCCACTTCCCAGCGGACTGCGTCAGGAAGAAAGGACCTCGAAGGTTGATCGACATGACGCGGTCGTAGCTCTCCGGCGTCGTGTCCGTCAGGTCGGCCCGCACCGAGGGCGCCACACCCGCGTTGTTGACGAGTGCGTCCAGGCGGCCGAAACGCTCCCGGATTGCCGCGAGCATCGCCGGGTGCTCGTCGAGGCTGCCGACATCGCCGCGGGCGTAGAGCGTGGCGGCGCCGTGGGACTTGATGCTGTCCGTGGCGTCGGTGACCTCGTCTTCGGGCCGCCGCCCGTTCACGACAAGATCGAATCCGCTCCGGGCGAGTTCCTGGGCGATCGCGAGGCCGATGCCGCGCGTGCCGCCGGTGACGAAAGCGACGGGTCGGGCGCTCACTTCTGGACCCCCCGCACCCCGCCGAAGAAGGTGTAGTACGGTTTGTCTTCCGCGAGCCGTTGGATGTACAGGGCGAGCTCGCGCAGGTGGTAGTCACCCCACATGCAGGACTCGTCGCACGGAACCGCCCTGCCCTCGGGGATGTGATCCCATCCGCGCGGATGGTGATAGACCGCGTGCAGCAGGAGACCCTGGTGCGACGGGTCGGTCGACAGATAGGTCTCTCCGAACAGTGTGCGGGCGACGGTGAGGCCCGCGGCGCGGTAGCGGGCCGCGTCGTCCCGCTCGCCGCGGGCGTTGAGCACGCGGGCGAGCCGCAGCAGGCCCTGGGCGCCGATCGCCGCGGCGGAGCTGTCGACGGGCTCGTGTTCGTTGTGCGGCTCCGCCGGTCGAGCGAGGTAGTCGCCGAGCCTGTGCAGGTTGGGTGCCCCCGTGTCCCAGTACGGCACACCGCACACGGGAGTGTGCTCGATGAAGAAGTCGCAGGTCGCCTGCGCGGCTTTGAGCATGAAGCCCTCGATCTCGGTCCGGCCGCCGAAGGGCGCTAGTTCCGCGTCATCCAGGGTCGCCAGCCACTCGAGTTCTTCGGGGAAGCCGCACATCGCCCATGCGAGCCCACGCGTCCAGGTGGAGAACGGGCTGTAGCCCTGCTGCGTCGACGGCGCCCGGAAGTCGCCGTTGTTCGTGTTGAAGAGCGCCTCATGGCAGGTCCGCCCCCGCAGGTCGTAGGTGTCCCGCCCTTCGCCGTAGTAGACATTGAACGCCGCGGTCGACCGCGCGTGGGCGATGAGCCGACCAAGCAGGCTGATCTTCTCGTCGGCCTCACCCATCAGCACATGACCCAGGGCATGGGAAACGGCGAGCGCCCGGCAGGAGCGGATCGTGTCGACGAAGAGAGACTGCGGGCCGTTGAAGGAGTAGATGTAGCCGCCGCCATCCTTCGTGCCCGCCCAGCGGTCGGCCTGGACCGCGCCGGTGGCCTTCAAGGCGAGCTCGTAGAAGGCAATCTCGTAGTCCGACGCGTCGAACCGCCCTTCGCGAGCGAGCCGCAGGAGATTCCCGTAGGTCGAGACATTGTTGAACCCGTGATCGTGCACGCCGACATGCGTGACATGGCTCGCCATGGAGTCGAGCGTGCGCCGACGCCCCAGGTCCAGGAAACGCTCGTCACCGGTGGCGTCGAACTGCAGGATCGCGGACCCGTGCTGGAAGCCCTCGGTCCACTCGGTCCACCCTTGTGCCGAGTACCTCCCGTTCACGGTGAACACCGGTGTCGGGGAGCCGACCGGGAAGGATTCGTCGATGGAAGCGACCTTGCCGGCCGAGACCTCCCAAAGCCGCCGGATCGCGGGCAGCAGGTCGGCGGGGGAAAGAGCGGTGTCGAGCTGGATCATGACGGGTCCTCCGGTTCGCGGGCGCTTGGAGACTCGCCATGCTACCCGCCCCGGAGTACGCCATGGCCGGGCTGGCAAAGTCAGGTGTCTACCATGAGGCCATGGCGACCCACCGCGACTACATGCTCCGCGAGGCCGGCATCGCGCTCCTGGCTGCGTCGGGCGGGTTCGAGTGCCTGGTCCACGATCAGCTCGAGGGACCGTTCCAGATCGAGCCCCACCATCACGACCAGGTGCTGCAGCTCGATCTCGTGCGGGCCTGCAGCGGCAAAGTCCTGGTGCACGGCCGATGGCTCCGGTTCGAGGGCTCACTCCTGCTGGTCGCCTACCCGCGCGAAACCCACGGGTACACACTGACACCGATGGACGAGTCGAGCGGCGTGTTCCACTTCAAGCTCCCTCTCGCCCGCGAGAACACGCTCGTTGCCGAGGCGGCACTGCCACGCGTCGCACGCCCGCCCCGCGACAATGACGATCTCTTCGCGATCGCACGAGAAGCCGTAGACCGCTGTGTCCGCCCGCACACCCCCGCCCTTCCGGCCGTTCTGGAGCTCATCCGGCTCCTCGCCCGCTGGCCCACCAAGGGCGCAACGGACGGCACCGCGGCCGCTCCGGCGGAGGTCGACCCCGCGGTGGAACAGGCCGTGACCTTCATCGAGTCGCGTCTGGACGAGCCGCCCTCGCTGGGCGAGATTGCCCGCCAGGTCGGCGTCTCCGGGCGGCACCTGAGTCGGCTCTTCGTCGAGTCGACCGGCCTGACGCCACACCGCTACGCGAACGCCCGCCGACTCGCGCTCGCCAAGACACGCCTGCTCGGCGCCGACCGACCGATCGCGGCGATCGGGGACGAGCTGGGTTTTTCCAGTCCGGCGACCTTCACCCGCTGGTTCCGGGACGAGACCGGCCTGACGCCGCGTGATTTCCGGTCCGATCCCACCGTATTCTGACTCCGTCGATGTGTCCTGAAATGCAAAGTCTGCCTTCCCGCCTTGCAGCGGATTCTGCCCATGGCGTGGTAAGGTTTCCTGTCCGGAGCACCCGATGAAAGCAACGCCACCCGTTCATCCCACCACGCAGCGGCTCATCGACGCCGGGGCCGTCGCGGTCGTCCGCTCGCCCGACGCGGGTGCCGTCTCCTGGATCGCGGACACGCTGACGAACGCGGGCGTGCACGCCCTCGAGGTGACACTGACGGTCCCGGGCGCGATCGAACAGATCCGCGAACTGGCGAAGCGGCTCGGCGACGACCACCTCGTCGGCGTCGGCTCCGTGCTGACAGCAGACCAGGCGAAGGCCGCCATCGACGCCGGCGCGAAGTATGTCGTCAGCCCGATCTTCCGCCGGGAAGTGATAACGGTAGCTGCGGAGGCCGGTGTGCCCGCGATGCCCGGCTGCTTCACGCCGACGGAGATCGCCGAGGCCCACGACGCCGGTGCCGCCATCGTCAAGGTGTTCCCCGCCGACGCGGTGGGCATGGCGTTCTTCAAGGGCGTGCTCGCCCCCATGCCCCACCTGCGTCTCATGCCAACGGGCGGCGTCACGCTCGACAACGCGGGCGACTGGCTCAAGGCGGGCGCGGTCGCCGTCGGCGTGGGCAGCGCCCTCCTGGACAAGAAAGCAATCGACAGCCGCGACACCGCCGACCTCACGGCCCGCGCCGACCGCCTGCTGGCATCCGTCCGCAGCGGGCGACCAACCACCTGACCTGACCACCGCACGGAGCAACGACGATGGAAACCCGCCGAATCGGCATCGCGATGAGCGGCGTCACCGGACGCATGGGCACGAACCAGCACCTCGTCCGCTCCGTCCTCGCCATCATGGAACAGGGAGGCGTCCGCGTGCGGCCCGACCTGACGCTCATGCCCGATCCCGTCCTCGTCGGGCGGAACGAGGACAAGCTCCGCCACCTTGCCGAAACGCACGGCCGCCGGGTGACCGGCAAACCGCTGCGGTACTCCACCGATCTCGACGCGGTGCTCGCCGACGACGGCATCGAGGTGTTCTTCGACGCCTCCGGCACGCTGCAACGCAAGCGATTCGTCGAGGCCGCCGCCTCGGCCGGGAAGCACATCTACTGCGAGAAGCCGACCGCCGTGAACACCGCCGACGCGCTCGCCCTCGCCCGCTTCGTCGAGGAACGCGGCCTGAAGAACGGTGTCGTGCAGGACAAGCTCTGGCTCCCGGGTATCCGCAAGCTCCGCTCGCTGATCGACCAGGGCTTCTTCGGCGACATCCTCTCGATCCGCGGCGAGTTCGGGTACTGGGTGTTCACCGGTGAGATCGCCGACCAGCCCGCCCAGCGCCCGAGCTGGAACTACCGCTCCGAGGACGGCGGCGGCATCGTCGTCGACATGTTCTGCCACTGGCGGTATGTGCTCGACCAGACCTTCGGCGATGTCTGCGGTCCGGTGACGAGCCTCGTCGCCCACGCCGGCGTTGATCTCCCCAAGCGGGTCGACGAAGCGGGCAGGACCTACGACGCCACGGCGGACGATTCGGCCTACGCGATCTTCATGCTCGGCGGGCGCGTGCCCGCCCAGTTCAACAGCTCCTGGTGCACCCGTGTCCGCCGCGACGATCTGCTCACCGTTCAGGTTGATGGAACAACGGGGTCCGCAGTGGCCGGCCTTCGCGAGTGCTGGACGCAGCCGCTCGCCAACACGCCGAAGCCCGTGTGGAACCCCGATATCCCCCAGCCGATCGACTTCTACGCAGGCTGGCAGAAGATGCCCGAGCAGACCAGCTACGACAACGCCTTCAAGGTCCAGTGGGAGCTCTTCCTGCGGCATGTGGCCCTCGATGAGCCGTTTCCGTGGACCCTGCGGGAAGGCGCCAAGGGCGTGCAACTCGCCGAGCTCGGGCTGGAGAGCTGGAAGGATCGGCGCTGGGTCGATGTCGTGCCGCTCGGCGATTAAACCCTCATGAGCAATCACGCCGCCAACCCGATCGACCTCGCCCGCTGCGCGGTGCACACCCGCACCACGAAGCCGTGGTCACTCGCCGAGTGCTGCCGCGCCTACGCCGCCGCCGGTCTCGGCGGCATCTCGATTTGGCGCGACGCCTACGAGACGATCGGCGTCGGTGAGGCCCGCCGCATCGTCTCAGACTCCGGCCTCCGCGTGCCGGCCATCGTCCGAGGCGGGTTCTTCGTCGCGCCGAGCGAGGGCGCCCGTCAAGCATCGCTCGACGACAACCGCCGCATCATCGACGAGGCCCACGCCCTCGACGCGGAGATGATCGTGCTCGTCGTCGGAGCCCATCCGGAGGAACCATTGTCGACGGCCCGAGACCAGGTGACGACCGCCATCGCCGAACTCGTCCCGCAGGCCGAGCAAGCGGGCGTGAAGCTCGCCATCGAGCCCCTGCACCCGATGTACGCCGCCGACAAGAGCTGCATCTGCACGCTCCGCGACGCCCGGAAGGTCTGCGAGGCCGTTGGCAGCCCCGCCGTCGGTGTCGCCGCCGACGTATACCACATCTGGTGGGACACGGATATGGAAGCCGAGCTCGACGCGATCGGCCGCCAAGGCCGCCTTTTCGGCTTCCATGTCTGCGACTGGCGGGTCGAGACCCGGCACATGCTCACCGACCGGGGCCTCATGGGGGACGGCGTGATCGACATCCGGCGGATCCGGGCCAAGGTCGAGGCTGCCGGCTTCACCGGCTTTGCCGAGGTCGAGGTCTTCTCCGGCGACTACTGGTCCCGCGACCAGAACGAGTATCTTGCCCTCATCGTCGACCGCCTCCGCACGCACACCTGACCGCACCGCCAGGGAGCCGCTCCCATGCCCACCGCCACCCCGCACCGCGTGATCACCTTCGGCGAGATCATGCTCCGCCTCTCCACGCCCGGCTACGAGCGCCTGCTCCAGGCCGCCTCGCTCGATGTCAACTACGGCGGCGGCGAGGCCAATGTCGCGGTCAGCCTCTGCAACTACGGCATCGAGGCCGCCTTTGTCAGCCGCCTACCCAAGCACGAGGTCGGCCAGGCGGCGGTGAACCACCTCCGGCGGTTTGGCGTCGACACCTCCCTCATAAGTCGAGGCGGCGACCGCGTCGGGATCTATTTCCTCGAGACCGGCGCCAGCCAGCGCGGCAGCAATGTCGTCTACGACCGTGCCCACTCGTCGATCGCGGAGATGACCCCGGACGACCTCGATGTCGACGCGGTGCTGAGGGGTGCCACCTGGCTGCACTGGACCGGCATCACCCCCGCGCTCGGCGAGGGACCCGCGGCATGCATCGCCCGGCTGAGCGAGGCGGCGTCGGGCCGAAAGATCCGCGTCTCCTGCGACCTGAACTTTCGCGCCAAACTCTGGACGACGGCCCAGGCCCAGGCAATCATGCGGCCGCTCATGGAGCATGTCGATGTCTGCATCTGCAACGAAGAGGACGCCCAGAAGTCGCTCGGCGTCGAACCCGAGAACACCGATGTCGACAAGGGCGAGCTCGATATCGAGGCCTACGGCCGCCTCTGCGGACGGCTGAAGGACGAGTTCGCCTTCGACACTGTCGCCATCACGCTCCGCGAGAGCATCAGCGCCAGCCGCAACGGCTGGTCCGCGATCATGCTCGACGACGCCGACTGCCGCGAGCCCTACCGCTCCGCCGAGTACGACATCCAGATCGTTGACCGCGTCGGCGGGGGCGACGCCTTCGCTGGCGGCCTGATCGCCGGCCTCATCAACGAGGCCTCAACCAAGAACGCCCTCGAGTTCGCCGTGGCCGCCTCCTGCCTCAAGCAGACCATCCCCGGCGACTTCAACCTCGTATCCTCCGACGATGTCCGCCGCATGCTGAAAACCGGTGGCACCGGCCGCGTGCAGCGCTGACGAACCCGGGATCATCCATGCCCGACGAATCCACCTCTCACGCCAGCCGCGTCCTGACCATCCTGCCGATCGACGACCCGGGCGACCGCCGAGTGCCACTGACGCCCGAGCACGCCAAGGGGCTGATCGGCGACGGCTGGACCGTCCGCGTCGCCCGCGACCTGTCAACAACGCCCGGCTTCACCGACGATGCGTACGCCGCCGTCGGTGCCAAGATCGTCGAGCCCGACGCACCACCCGCCGACGGCGTCGCGGTCTGCCTGCACCCGCCGAAGCCCGAGATCGCGGCAAGGCTGACGCCCGAGACGGTGCTTACCGGCTTCCTCGATCCCTTCAATCAAACACCGCTCATCGCCGATCTCGCGTCGCGTTCTGTGCCCGCGCTCGCGCTGGAGCTCGTCCCCCGAACCACCATCGCCCAGCCGATGGACGCCCTCAGCTCGCAGGCAAGCCTCGCGGGCTACGCCGCCGTCCTCGCCGCGGCCGACCAACTGCCTAAGGCCCTGCCGATGATGTCCACCGCGGCGGGCACCATCCGCCCGGCCAAGGTGTTTATCCTCGGCGCGGGCGTCGCGGGCCTGCAGGCGATCGCCACCGCCGGGCGTTTGGGGGCACGCGTCACGGCCTACGACATCCGCCCCGCCGCCCAGGAGCAGATCACTTCCCTCGGTGCCAAGGTCGCGAAGATCGACCAGGGCACGGGCGACGCCGAGGCCGCCGGCGGCTACGCCAAAGAACTCACGCCCGACCAGATCGCCGCCCAGCAGCGGGCGATGGCCGCGTGCTGCGCCGAGTCCGACATCGTGATCACGACCGCCCAGGTCTTCGGCCGCAAGGCACCCGTGCTCCTAACCCGGTCGATGGTCGAGGGCATGAAGCCGGGCTCGGTCGTGGTCGATATGGCCATCGCCACCGGCGGCAATGTCGAGGGCGCCGAGCCGGGCCGCGTCGTGGATATCAACGGCGTCAAGGTCATCGGCGACCCCCACCTGCCAAGCCGCGTCGCCCACGACGCGAGCCAGGTGCTCGGTGCGAACATCCTCGCCTTGCTCCGCCACACGCTCGAAGAAGGGAAAGCCGTCCTCAAGCCGCACGACGACGACCCGGTCCTGTCCGCCGTGCTGCTCACCCACGCCCGCCAGATCCGCGACGAACGCGTCCGCGAGCATGTCCAGAACGACCAGGGGGCCCGCTCATGATGATGCTCCTCGTCCTCGTCCTCTCCGCCGCTCTCGGCATCGAGCTCATCCGCAAGATTCCCTCCCAGCTCCACACCCCGCTCATGTCCGGCTCGAACGCGATCTCGGGCATCACCATCGTCGGCGCGATCATCGCCACCGGGCTCGACGGCTTCTGGGCCGATGCGCTCGCCGCCCTCGCCCTCGGTGCCGCCGCGACCAATGTCGTGGGCGGCTACCTCGTGACCGAGCGCATGCTCAACATGTTCCAGGCCGGAAGGCCCTCCACGAAGGGGGCCGCCAAGTGAACGACCCCATCGTCAGCTCACTCAATGTCGGCGCGTGCCTCGCGTTCATCATCGGCATCAAGCTCATGGGCCACCAGCGCTCGGCTCGCCTCGGCAACGCCGTCTCCGCCGTCGCCATGCTCCTCGCGGTCGTCGCGGCACTCATCTACGCCGAGGTGCAGTGGTCCATCGTCGCCATCGCGGGCCTCTTCGGTTCCGCCATCGGGGCCGTCTCCGCCGTCCGCGTCAAGATGACCGCCATGCCCGAGCTCGTCGCGCTCTTCAACGGCCTCGGCGGCCTCGCGTCCGCACTCGTCGGCGTCCTCGAGCTCGTCGCCGAGGACCACCTCGGCCCCGGTGCCCGTACCGCCGCCGCCGCCGCGATCGTCGTCGGAGGCGTCGCCTTCTCCGGCAGCCTCATCGCCTTCGGCAAGCTCGCCGGCTTCGTGAAATCCGCCCCGCACACCTTCCCCGGACAGCTCGTGTTCACGGCGCTCACGGTCCTCGTCATGCTCGCGACCGGAATCGCCGCCATCTTTATCGATAACCCCGCAGCGATCCTGATCGCACTCGGCATACTGACGCTGGTCGTCGGCCTGCTCGCGGTCGTCCGCATCGGCGGCGGTGACATGCCCGTCGTCGTGAGCCTGCTCAACAGCTACTCGGGCGTCGCGGCCACGCTCGCCGGCCTCGCGACCGGCAGCGTCGTCCTCGTCGTCGCCGGAACCCTCGTCGGTGCCAGCGGGCTCATGCTCACCCAGGCCATGTGCAAGGCCATGAACCGCTCGCTGACCAATGTCTTGTTCGCCGGCTTCGGCGCCCCCGCCCCGGGCGAATCAGCCGGCGCAGAGCAGGGCACCGTCCGCCCGATCAACGCACCCGACACCTACGCCCTGCTCGAAGCTGCCCGCTCCGTACTCATCATCCCCGGCTACGGCATGGCCGTCGCCCAGGCTCAGCATGTCGTCCAGGAGCTCGCCGAGCTGCTCGAGGAGCACGGCGTCGAGGTCCGATTCGTCATCCACCCCGTCGCGGGCCGCATGCCCGGCCACATGAATGTCCTCCTCGCCGAGGCCGGCGTCCCCTACGAGAACCTCGCCGAGCCGGGCGATGTGAACCCGACGATGGAAACCGTCGATGTCGCGCTCATCATCGGCGCAAACGATGTCGTCAACCCCGACGCCCGTTCCAAGCCCGACAGCCCTCTGTACGGCATGCCCATCATCGACGCCGACCGCGCCCGCACCGTCATCGTGCTCAAGCGGTCGATGAGCGCTGGCTTCGCGGGCGTCCAGAATTCCCTCTTCTTCCTGCCCAACACCCGCATGCTCTTCGGCGACGCCAAGGCCTCCATCGCCGCGGTCGTCAACGAGTTCAAGAGCGACTGACCGGTCGCCCGGACGGACCAAGGCTGTACAGCCCAGATCGCCGCCCGATACCGGATGGCAAGGTCTTCACTACACTCCGCGGAGCGCGGGCCGTTGAAATGGCGGGCCCGCGCCAGCCAGTATCGGAGTGCCTTGATGTCCGCGTCCGTTCCCGCCGTCCCGCCGTCCCACCGCATCCCGCTCACCCAGAAGATCGCCTACGGCGTCGGCATGCTGGGCAACCAGATGTTCCCGGCGATCCTCGCCGTCTTTATGGTGGTGCTCGTGCAGGGCCTCGGCTTCCCGGGGCTGCTGCTCAGCCTGGTCGGCTTCCTCCCCCGCCTGCTCGACGCCGTCACCGACCCCGTCATGGGCTTCGTGACGGACAACACCAAGTCCCGCTTCGGCCGCCGGCGCCCGTACATCTTCATCGGTGCGATCCTGACCGGCATCGCCTACATGCTCATGTGGCAGCTCTACCCCGAGAAGGGCGTCAACTACAACTTCTGGTACTTCCTGATCTTCTCCTTCGTCTTCTACATCGGCCTGACGATCTTCGCGACGCCCTATGTCGCCATGGGCTACGAAATGAGCGACGACTTCCACGAACGCACCCGCCTCATGGCCGTCTCCCAGTGGATCGGCCAGCTCGCCTGGGTCATCGTCCCGTGGTCCTGGGTCATCATCTACAACACCAACATCTTCGAGACGCCCGCCGACGGCGTCCGCAGCCTCTCCATCTGGGTCGGCTTCGGATGCATGCTCCTCGCCCTCACCCCCGCGATCTTCTGCGCCACGCAGCCCGTCGACGAGTCCAAGCTCCAGAAGCTCTCGCTGTCGAACCTCGGGGCCAATATCGGCAGCCTCGTCCGCGGCTTCAAGCAGTCGCTCGCGCTCAAGCCCTTCCGCCAGATCTGCGTCGCCACCTTCCTCGTCTTCGGCGCGTTCAACACCATCGCCGGCCTGAGCTGGTTCATCATCGTGCACTACATGTACGCTGGCGACGCCGGCCCCGACGGCGCCGGCATCTGGCCGAGCTGGTTCGGCACCGCAAGCGCCATCTGCACCTGCGTCCTCGTCATACCCATCGTCACCGTCATGGCCCAGAAGCTGGGCAAGAAGACCGCCTTCATCATCTCGCAGTCGATCTCGATGGTCGGCTACCTGCTCTTCTGGTTCACTTTCCGCCCGGGCAACCCCTACCTGATGTTCCTGCCCCTGCCCCTCTTCGCCTTCGGCATCGGCGGGCTGTTCACCATCATGATGTCCATGACCGCCGACATCTGCGACCTCGACGAGCTCAACACCGGTGAACGACGCGAGGGCGTCTTCGGCGCCGTCTACTGGTGGATGGTAAAGTTCGGCTTCGCGCTCTCCGCCGTCGCCTACGGCTGGATCCTCGACGCCGCCGGTTTCGCCGGCGAGAACAACGGCGAGTCCAGCACGACCATTCTCCGCCTCGCCTACATCCTTGTCCCCATCGGCGGCACGCTCATCGCCGTCCTCGTCATGCTCACATACGACCTCGACGAGTCGCGGGCCCGGGACATCCGCAAGCAACTCGACGACCGCAAAGCCGCCAACGCCACGACCCCGACCACCGCGACCGCCCACTGAACCGGAAGAATCCATGATCCACCGACTCCTCGCGTTCCTGTGCGCCGCCGTCTTCTGCCTGCCGGCCTGCGTCGCCGCTCAGCCGACGACCAACGACCACACACCCATCGCGCAGTCGCGCGACGCCCTGCTCGACGGGCGCGTCTACGCCATCTGCTACTCCGGGTACCGCGCGGGCCAGCACCCCGACCGCGGCAGCGGCGGCATCCACCCGACCGACGAACAGGTCCTCGAGGACCTCCAGATCCTCATCCGCGACACCCCCTTCCGCCTCATCCGCGTCTACGACTGCGGCCCCCATGTCCAGTCCACGCTCCGCGTGATCGAGGAGAACGACCTGCCCATCCGCGTTCTGCTCGGCGCCTGGCT
The DNA here is from genome assembly GCA_964615815.1 of uncultured Phycisphaeraceae bacterium. Classification (GTDB taxonomy): domain Bacteria; phylum Planctomycetota; class Phycisphaerae; order Phycisphaerales; family UBA1924; genus DAIQNV01. Next base: position 139,851 of record CAZTQV010000003.1, read on the forward strand.
CGCCGCCGAGGTCAGCAACCCCAACTGCCCATGGATGCCCGAGCCCTACCCCGACGAGGTGCTCGCCGACAACAAGCTCAAGAACGCCGAGGAGATCGGCCGAGCCATCGCCCTCGCCCACCGATACCCCGACATCGTCGCCGCCGTCGCCGTCGGCAACGAAGCCCTCGTCGACTGGACCGACCACCTCGTCCCCGTCGAGTCGGTCATCGCCTATGTCCGCACGGTCAAGGCCGCGATCGACCAGCCCGTCACCGTCGCCGACAACTTCGTCCCCTGGACCCGCCACACCGACCTCGCCGCAGAGCTCGATTTCGTCTCCGTCCACACCTACCCGGTCTGGGAGCAGCGCGGTGTCGAGGACGGCCTGAGCTACACCATCGAGAACATGCAGGCCGTCCGCGACGCCCTCCCCGACGCCACCCTCGTCATCACCGAGGCCGGCTGGGCCACCACCGCCAGCGAGTTCGGGGACCGAGCCTCCGAGGAGCACCAGCTCCGCTACTACCGCGAGCTCTACGACTGGGCAAAGAAGGTGAACATCACCACCTTCTTCTTCGAGGCCTTCGACGAACCGTGGAAGGGCGACCCCAACAACCCGCTCGGCGCCGAGAAGCACTGGGGCCTCTACTTCGAAAACCGCCAACCCAAGCTCACCATCAAGAAACTCACCCCCGCCGAACGCCGCCCATAACGTCCATAAGCGGCTATGCCGCAGATGGTTACGGCCCAGGGCCACCCCCGGCCCGCCCGGCCCAACTTTTCGCCAGCCCCGGGAGCGCACCCCGCCCGCCTGCCTCTAATTGAGAGCAGCCGAGCCCGCCCGGGCCCACGCTGCGCCGAACAAGGAGGCCGCCCGTGTTCATGCGGATGATCTACGACGAGAAGCTCGCCCAAGCCGCGTACCTCATCGGCTGCCAGAAGACCGGCGAGGCCGTCATCATCGACCCCGAGCGCGATGTCGACCGCTACATCGACCTCGCCCAGGCCAACGGCCTGCGCATCGTCGCCGCCGCGGAGACCCACATCCACGCCGACTTCGTCTCCGGCTCCCGCGAGCTCGCCGAGCGCACCGGGGCAAAGGTCTTCGTCTCCGACGAGGGCGACGCCGACTGGAAGTACGAGTGGCTCGACAAGAGACTTGCCGGCGGCACCTACGACCACCAGCTCCTGAAGGATGGCGATCGCTTCCACATCGGCAACATCGAGCTCCAGGCCATCCACACGCCGGGCCACACGCCCGAGCACATCGTCTTCCTCGTCACAGACCACGGGGCCAACGCGACCGCCCCCATCGGCATGGCCACCGGCGACTTCGTCTTCGTCGGCGACCTCGGCCGCCCCGACCTCCTCGAGACCGCCGCCGGACACGCCGGCGCGATGGAGCCCTCCGCCCGCCGCCTCTACTCAACGGTAAAGAAGCTCAGCGACATCCCCGACTTCGTCCAGATCTGGCCCGCCCACGGCGCCGGCAGCGCCTGCGGCAAGGCCCTCGGCGCGGTCCCGATGAGCACCGTCGGCTACGAGAAACGCTTCAACCCCGCCATCCAGGCCGCCGCCACCGAGCAGGGCTTCGTCGATTTCATCCTCGAAGGCCAGCCCGAGCCACCGCTCTACTTCGCGAACATGAAGCGAGATAACAAGCTCGGCCCCCCTGTCCTCGGCGAGCTTGCTCAGCCGGAGAGGATGTCCGCCGCCGACCTCCAGAAGCTCGACGCCAGCGCCGTCGCCATCATCGACACACGCCCCTGGGACGCCTTCACCACCGGCCATATCAAGGGCTCGCTCTCCTTCCCTCTGAGCAAGTCCTTCAACACCGACGCCGGCTCCATGGTCCGCGACACCGACGACATCTATCTCGTCATCGAAGAGCCAAAGCTCGACGAAGCCATCCGAGACCTCATCCGCATCGGCCTCGACCGCATCAAGGGCTGGTGCCCCGCCGCCGAGGTCTCCGCCGCCCCCGGCCTCGCAACGGTCGAGGAGATCACGGTCGAAGACGCCGCCCGCCTCGTGCAGTCCCACAAGGTCGGCGTCCTCGATGTGCGCCGAAAGACCGAGTTCGACGCCGGCCACATCCCAAGCGCCACCAACATCGCCCACACCCGCCTCGCCGGCCGCATGACGGAAGTGCCCACCGACGAAACGCTCCTCATCAACTGCCGCAGCGGCGTCCGCTCCGCCCGAGCCACCGCCTACCTCATGCGGGCCGGCCGACGCGTCATCAACCTCAAGGGCGGCTTCCTCGCCTGGGAGAAGTCCGCCGCCCCCGTCGAGGCCTGACCGCGATCACGCGCACCCATCGCTGAACGCGACAAGAAACGCGCTGACATCGGCAAAGGTGAACTGCCCGATCGGCTCCGCGAGGTCCGCCGCCGGCGACGCATCGGCGAACGCTGCCAGAAACGCCGAGACATCGGCGAAGGTCAGCGTGCCGAACGGCGACGCCAGATCCGCGTCCGAGCACGAGACGGGCGTGCCCCGGATCATCAGGTGATCGATCGCCCACCACCAGTTGTTCCTCGCCTCATACAGACGGAACTCAAGCCGCACCGTTTCCGCGCCCGCCGGCACCGTCAGCGGAATCTCCACCCGCTCGTTCGTGTTCGCCTGCTTGAAGTTCGCCCCCGCCCGCGACTCCCAATCAAGAATGACGATCCGCTCGCCCGTGTCGAACGCAGCCGTCACCGTCGCGTGCTGCGTCCCTTCCGGCATCCAACTCGAGTCAAACGACACCACCACCGACCCCGGCTCAACCCGCGTCAGGTCAATCTCCGGAGTCATCATCTTCGCATCAAAGAGCCCGAGCGCCGAAGCCCCGCCAAGATCGTCCCACTCATCGGGGTCCGCGATCGCCGCCGTCCCAGACGCCCGCTCGAACTGCCCGCGCCCCTGGTCACCCGCCGTGTCGGCCCACCAGTCCGTATCCGCGAAGGACCAGCCTTCCCACTCCGTCACACCCCGCCCAGCGATACCAATTGACGGCACGCCGGAGTCATCCACCACCCAGCCCGAAGGCGGCGTATCCGTCCAGGCCTTCGGATTCGGCACGACCTCATCAACCGTCGGCCCGAGCGCCAACGCATCAAAGTTCTCCTCAAGCAGCACGACCACATCCGGACAATCCGCCGTCCCGCATCCGGTCCCAACGCCGCGGAACGCCCCGCCGCGAGCATCGCAATCACCCCCGATCAGTTGCTCGCAAGACCCATCCGGCAGACAGCACGCCCCCGTCGGCAGCGAGCCCGTCGTAAACCCCGAGGGCATTGACCACGCCGACCAGGTCAGCCCCGAGTCCCGATACCGCACACGCCACTCGTAAGTGGTCGACGGCTCCAGCCGCGGCGACACCGCCCGCGTGATATCCGCACCGGCCACGGTATCCACGCTGTAATAACCCGTATCCCGACCCGCGGCGCCGTCCGGGGCAAACCAGTTCTCATACCGCGACCAAATGTCGATCGGGCTCGCCCAGTCCCCCGGCGTCGCGGTGAGCTGAAAGTGCGTCTCAACATGAAAGTCCTGCCCATCGACATCGGCGAAGGGCGACGCGGCGAGATCGGCCGAGAGCGGGTCCACGCCCGAGGTACCCGGAGCCGGCGACACCACCGTCGGTGTCGCCGGCGGCTGGTTGTACCGCCGAATGGTGATGTCGTCCATCACCTCGTTGTTCTTCGGCTCGACCTCGTTCCCCCGGCTCACGCGCCGCAGCCGCAGCGCCGGGTTGTCGCCCGCCGTGATCTCGACGATCACGAATCCCCAATCCGGGAAGGACTTCTGGATCGGCTCGTAGTCCTCCGGCGGCGTGATGCCCCAGTAGTCGATCCCCCCCTCGCCCGCCGAAACATTCACCCACAGATGCGTGTGGTCCCGGCTCTGCCCACGCTCATACCCGTGCGTGTGCCCGAAGAAGTGGGCCGACGGCTTGCCCGTGTCCGAGCTGAACCGCTCCAGCCGCGAAACGATCTCGCCAGTAAAGTCCGTGTTGCCGGGCGTCCAGAGCTCCGACAGGTGCGGGTGGTGCATCTGCGCGAACACGAAGTCGATGTGCTCCTCGCCCGCGGCGTCCGCCAGCACAAGGTCAAGCCAGTCGAGCTGCTGCTGGTTGCGATACGCCGTGTTCGAGTCGCACCCGATGACCCGCAGGTTCCCGTAGTCTTTGTACCACCAGTGCTCCTCGAACCCCGGCGTACCGTTTCGTGGCAACTGGAAGTACCGGAAGAACCACGCCGAGTCCTGCTCGTGGTTCCCCGGCACCGGGTAGTAGGGCACGAACCGCGTCAGGTTCGCCGCCTCGTCGAAGAACTGCTCCTTCCACTCGTTGTAGTTGGACCCTTTATCCACGAGGTCTCCGGGAACGATCACGAACGCCAGTTCGTCGTGCAGCTCGTCGCCAAACTCGGCCCGGACGAAGTCGATCATCCCCTCGTTCACGATCTCCGTGTGCTTGAACGGGTGCGCCCCGTTGCCCTGCATGTCCGAGTACGCCGCGAAGCGGAAGTTCTTCTCCGCCGCCGCCGTCGGGGGCGTGCGAAAGCGAGCCACCTCCGACTGGGCCGAGCCCGACCGCACGCGGTAGTAGTACACCGTGTCCGGCTGCAGCCCCGTGATCTGGGCGTGGTGGATCGCCGCCCCGTTCGCGCTCGCCGTTCGCTGCGAGGACGCCGTTGATCCAAGCGCCGCCGTCGGGCCGTAGTCCACGAACCCCGTGTACGCCGCCGTGGTCTCCCACATCACCGCGATCGACCCCGGCTCGGCGTCCTGCAGCACCGGACCCACGCGGATCGTCTGGCCGACACTACCAACGCTCACAACCGCCACGGCCAGGGCCGCGCCAAGCTTGGACAACAGATCCATGGGTATCTCCGGCCGAACGGGCGAGCCGCCGACTCACTGCTCGATGAGGTGCGTCACACTGTTGAACGAAAGAATGATCCGATCCCGCGACCCCCGGTACGGTAGCGCCGAGTGCAGGATGTGCGCCGGAAACAGGAACAGCAGCCCGGAGGTCGGCACGATATCCAGCCGCCCGACCTCCATGTACCGGTTCCCGTAGTCGATCAGCATCCCGCCCGACCCCACCGGGCTGAAGAACCGGTTCACCCCGTTCCCCGCCCCCGTCGCGTCCGACGGCGTGCAGTCCGCCGCATCCATGTAGTAGATGCCGCACCACGAGCACCCGGGGTGATAGTGCGACGCGTGGTACCCCCCGTCATTCGTCAGGTGGTACCAAGACTCATTAAAGGTGACCTTCAGCCTGTTCGGATGCACCTGCCCACCGTTCACATGAGCCACGGCCGCCCGCACCGACTTGTCGATGAACTCAACGAGCTTCCGCAGCCCCGCATGCTCGGTCGTCTCAAAGAGGTCGAGCGGGCTCTCGAACAGCCCCTCCATCGACTTCGCACCCACCGCCGCTTGCGAAGCGATGTTCTCCCGGTGCCCCCGACGCATCTCGAGCAGGTGCTCGATGATCCCGGGCGCCTCCGCGTCGTGGTCCTTCCACTTCCGGGCAAAGAAAGTCGTCGGCCAAGCCTGCTTCGCCTGCAGATCAAACTCGGAAGGCCCCCGCGCCGCGGGATTGAACGCCGGAGTCGGCCCGGACATCTGCGTCGCCATGTCAATCCCCACTCAGGGCGTCGCCGACCCCTGCTCCGCAAGCTTCTCGGAAATGATCGCGTCCAGCGTGTCGATCTGCGCCTGCTGCTTCCGCACCTGATCCTCGGTCAGCGTCCCGCTCGCGATCATCTGCTCCGCCAGCTGCTTCATCCCTTGGAGCTCGCCAACGCTCTTGTGCCGATACGCCATGTCCACCACCGCCGCGTCTTCGGCCGCACCGCTGCCGCCCATCAGCATCATGGCCCCGGCAACACCACCCACCGCCACCGCGATCACGGCCACGATGATCACATTCCGCTTCATCCCGTCATTCATGGTCGGTGCCCCGGCTGATCAGAAGTTGCCCGTGTACAGCGGCAGGAAGCTCACGCTCCCCGTCTCCGTGATCTCGCCCTTGCCAAACGCCTCGACATGCCCGTCGGCAAAGAACGCCTGCCCCACATCCCCGTGCCGCCAGTACTCACGCTTCCAGTTCGAGAACGCACCCGCGAAAGCACCCGACTGCTCGTCCGCGTCGTACTGGCTCAGCCCCGCCCACGAATCCCCGCCAGACCCCGTCCCCCCGCTCGCCTCAAGGGCGTGCTCGAAGGCATCCTGCGCAATCAGCCGCTTATCCGGGAACCGAAGCTGGTAGTCCGGTCGCATGTACACCGTCGCCGCCGTCGCCGCGAAGTCGCCGTTGTCCGTCGCCACCACCCCGCTGCGATACGCCGCCCCCCAAAGCGAGTTCGCCGCCTCCTGCGGCACGCGCTGCCGCAGAACCGCCGCCGTCCGAATCGTCCCCGCCCCGTACCCGTTCACTCCGTACGAGGTCCACCGCGCCACATCCGGAAACTGCACCGGGTCGATCGGAAAGGGGTCCATCGTCCGCATCGACGGGCAGGCGAAGGCCTCCTTGATCGACTGGACATAGTCCTCGTACGGCAGACCCCAGTACCCGAAGCCCAGCCAGTACGGGTTGTTCGTCGCGTCGAACATCGCCTGAGGCGTCAGCCCATTCACGAAGTACCGCACACCGTAGTTGTTGTGCTGCCCGCCCCACCCATCGTTGTCATCCCGATACAGGAACAGAGCCGTCGACACCCCGCGAAGCTTCGCTCCGCAGTCGATCTTCCGCGCCTGCTCCCGCGCCGCCCCCAGCGAGGGCAGCAAAATCCCCATCAAGAGCGCGATGATCGCGATCACCACCAGGAGCTCGATCAGGGTGAACGCACGACGGCCAGAAACTACGGGGTGCGGGCGCATGACGGCTCTCCGTTCGCGAGGCGGGAAGGTCCTCTTCCATCGGGCCCACGCGCGTTCCACGCCGCGGGCTGTGGCCCGTCCGGGCCGGAAAGGCCGGAACCGCGGCGGTAGCCGCGGCCGGCCAGCATCATGCGCAAATCGTGGTTACGGCTGGCTCGCCTGCACGAACGCCTGCAGGAACACGCTGATGTCCTGGAAGGTCAGCTCGCCAAACGGGGCCGCAAGGTCGGCGATGTCGAACGCGTCGTACACGCCGTCGCCGTTCCGGTCGCCGATCACATCGTTCAGGATGAAGAAGTTCGGGCTGTTCAGCGAGACCGTGTCGCCGACGCTGTTCGTCGCCGTCGCACGGATGAAGTACTCGCCCGTGTTCACCGTGCCCGCCGGCACGCTCACCGGGATCTGCAGGTCATCGGGGCTCGCCGGCACGATCGTGTCGCTGTACACGATACTCGAGAAGTCCGCCGCGTCCGAGATCTCGACCAGGTAGCTGTCCGCCTCGATCGCGCGGCTGATCGTGAAGCTGGGCGTGACCGTCGTGTACAGCAGCTGCCCACCGACAACGAAGTTGCCCGGAGCAATGATCGGCCCGCCCGAGCTCTCGCCGAGCAGCGCGAGGTTGTCGAACGCGAACCACCAGTCATTGCCCGCATTGAAGAGGTCAAAGGTCAGCTGGATCGCCGAAGCCCCGGCCGGCACCGCGATCGTGTCGCCGTTCGGGAACACATCCGCGCCGATGTTCGTGGGGTTGCTCGGAGCATCCGCGACCAGCTGCGAGAACTGGGCGTTCGTGAAGTCGTTCAGGAACTTCGGGTCCGTGTTCGGCGTCGAAACGACATCCATCAGCACCACCGGCAGGCCGACCGCGTTGCCGTTCCCGTCCGTGAACTGCGCCGTCAGGCGGAAGTCCTGGTTGTCCTCGTCACGCCACGACAGGCTGAAGTCGACCACGACCTCGGCAAGACCCGCCGGCACCGGGATCTCGGGCGAGCTCAGGGCGCTGTCCCAGGTATCCAGGTTCTCCGGGCTCTCGAGCGTCGTGATACCCGTCACCGGGTCGGTGAAGGGGGCCTGGATGTCGTCCCACTCGTCAGGATCCGCGATCGCGACCGTCGAACCACCGGCGAACCCGTTCGCGAACTCGCCGCGACGCTGGTTGTCCACATCGAACGCCCACCACTTCGAGTTCGCGAGCGCCCACTCCCGCCACTCCTCGACGCCGAGGTCGAGCTGGCTCGGGATGCCCGGCTGACGCGGCGTGTTCACCGTCCAGCCGAGGCCCGTGAACCCGTCCGCGCCGGCCCAGACATCCGCCTCGCCGTCGCCGTCCGCGTCGGGGAAGAAGTCGTCGATCCCGTCGGCGTTCGTGTCCAAGGGACCGGTCACATCCTCGTCGACCGCGTCGCCGAGATCGACCGTCTCCCAATCCTCAAAGTAAAACACGCGCAGGGTCTGAGCACCCGCCGTCGAAGCCGCAAGAGCCGTCACCGAGCCCGCCAGAGCGAGCAGCTTGCCGATGCGAACGGTGTCCATATCTACTTCCTCCGAATCGTTGTGGAACCAGACGCCAGGCGCCGCTTGTGCCCGATTGGACCCCTCCGAGGCGACGCTGCACCGGACTCTACGGTGTATCCTGAGAGTCTACAATGCGTTTCTTGCTTCGCGAGCACGGTTTCACACCAGCTTCAAAATGCAGGCACAAAGAAGCCGCATTGTGTTGAGATAGCGTAAAGACAAGAAGTTATGAATCTCTAAGATCGTGTTCAGGAAGCGCCAAGGAAGCGCTGAGCCCGCCCCCACCCCCCCCCCCCCCCCACGATCCCGGCCCCAACACACCACCAACCAAACACGAAAGCCCCATGGGTCGCGCCCAAAGACCCAGCCCCACATCAGACAGCCCCCACTCCGCGAGGGAGACACCAACACCACCGACGCACGCGAACGCTGGCTGCGAGCCCACCCCGCCGACCCCGTCGCAAACCGCGACGCAGGCGCCTTTTACCACCAGGTCCTCTCGTCACCTTGCCTCGCCACGGTTGTCGCCGCCGACGGCCCCTGGCTCACCCTTGCCAGCGGCCACCGCCTCCTCGACTTCCACGGCAACTCCGTCCACCAACTCGGCTTCGCACACCCGGCCGTTGTTCGCGCCGTCACCGAGCAACTCGCCACGCTCCCCTTCAGCACCCGCCGGTTCGCGAGCGAGCCCGCGACACGGCTTGCGGAGCGTCTCATCGCCCTGGCCCCGGGGAACTTACGAGACAACGCCCGAGTCCTCCTCGCTCCATCAGGTGCCGTCGCCGTAGGAATCGCTTTGAAGATCGCCCGGGCCGTCACCGGCAAACATAAGACGATCGCCTTCCGCGGCTCCTTCCACGGCGCCACCCTCGACGCCGCCGCAGTGGGGGGACAGGACCTCTTCCGCCGCGGCCAGGGCCCGCTCGGCGGCCTCCACGCCAAGCCCCCGGGCGACCCCGACTGCACACGCTGCACGAACGCGGCATGCACCGCGACCTGCGCGGCCGACATCGAGACCCTCCTCGAGCAACACCCCGATACCGCCGCCGTCGTCGCCGAACCCGTCCGCGCCACCACCGTCCGCGTCCCGCCCGCCGACTACTGGCCCCGCGTCCGCGCCGCCTGCGACCACGCCGGCGCCCTGCTCATCTTCGACGAGATCCCCACGGGCCTGGGTCGCACAGGCAAGCTCTGGGCCACCGAGCACACCGGCGTGACCCCCGACCTCATGGTCATCGGCAAGGGCCTGGGCGGCGCGGTCTTCCCACAGGCCGCCGTCATCGGTCGCCCCGACTTCAACGACACCGGCGTCGTCCCCGTCCGCGAGCTCGCCGTCGGCCACTACACCCACGAGAAAAGCCCCGTCGGCGCCGCCGCCGCCCTCGCCACCCTCGCCACCATCGAGGCCGAAGCCCTCGTCGACCGCTCCGCCCGCCTCGGCACCCAGTGGGCCACCGAACTCCGCGAAGCCCTCGCCCCAACCGGCGTCATCAAGGAAGTCCGATGCCTCGGCCTCATGCTCGGCATCGAACTCGAAGGCGACAACGCTCCCGCCCTCGCCGACCGCGTCCTCTACGAGTCGCTCGACCGTGGCCTCAGCTTCAAGGTCGGCGGCGGCACCACCCTCGTCCTCTTCCCACCCCTCAATATCGAGGAGGACCTCCTCCACCGCGCCACCGGCATCCTCCGCGACGCCATCGCCGCCGCCACCGCAGCCATCAGATAGCCGCGAGCGCCTCCCCAAGCCGATCGCAGAACTCCCCGCATTCCGCTTCCGTGTGCGCGAGCGACAGGTACAGCTTCGTCCCCATCGGGTTCAAAAACACCCCCCGCCGCCACAGCTCCAGCATCAGCGCCCGCCCCCGCGCCCGGTCCGCCGCGATCGTCGTGCGATAGTCCATCACCTCGTGCTCGGCAAACACCACCTGCGCGAGCGGCCCATCCCCGATCACGGTCGCCCGCTCCCCCGCATCGCGCAGCACCCGCCGCATCCCCTCCCGCAGACACTCCCCCAGCCCGTACAGCCGCTCGTACACGCCGTCTCCCCGAAACACCCCGAGCGCCGCGTTCGCCGCCGCCGTCGAGATCGGGTTCCCCCCCAGCGTCGACGCCGTCCACACATACCCCCCCTCCCCGATCCGCCGCTCCTCCACCAGCTCCATGATCTCCGCCCGCCCGCCAAACGCCCCGATCGGCAGCCCCCCGCCGAGCGCCTTCCCATACGCCACGAGATCCGGCACCACCCCGTACTTCTCCTGCGCCCCGCCGTACGCCAGCCGGAACCCCGTCACCACCTCGTCAAACACCAGCGGCACCCCATGCCGTGTGCACGCCTCCCGCAGCCCCTCCAAAAACCCCGCCCGCGGCGGCAGACACCGCTGCAAAGGCTCCACGATCACCGCCCCCAGCTCCCCCGCACGCTCCGCAATGATCCGCCCCGCCGTCTCCAGATCATTGAACGGCGCCACGATCGTGTGCTGCGCATGAATCCCCGCGCTGCTCGGCTCCGGCTCCGGAAACGCCGTCTCACCCGAGGGAAACAGGCTCGTCACGCCCACATCGTGCGACCCGTGATACGCACCCTCGAACCGAAGCGTCACCGCCCGCCCCGACCACGCCCGCGCCAGCCGCAGGCAATACATCGTCGCCTCCGTCCCCGAAGCACAGAACCGCACCCGCTCGCACGCCGGGCTCAGCCGCACCAGCTCCTCCGCCAACTTCACCGCGTGCACCGACGGATACGCAAAGTTGCCCCCATCCGGCGCCGCCCCGATCACCGCCTCCACGATCTCCGCCCGCGCATGCCCCACCAGCGCCGACCCCCACCCCATCGACATATCCAGGAGCTCATGCCCCGCCGTATCCCAAAGCCGGCACCCCTCCCCCCGCTCGATCACCCGCGTCATCGAAGGGGGCAACCCAAACTCCCCGTTCGACCCACCAGGGAACACAGCCAGCGACCGCTCCGCGTCCACCCCACCCACGGCCTCATGGATCAAGGTCGTCATCACTCACCCCTCGCCCGGCTCAAGTCCGTTCGTTCCCCCGCTCCATCCTTCCGGATCGTCACCGTGTCCCGCAGCGCCCCGTTCAGGTCGTACATCTTGAACTCCATCACCGGCCCCACGATGTTGATCGTGCAGTAGTGGTGCCCGCGGAAGCTCGTGTGCTTGAAGAAGGTCCGCGTTGGCTGAAAGTCCTCGAGGTTCCCCCCCGCCCCGCCCGCCTGGATGTACACCACACCCTCGTCCACGCTCACCTCGCCCTTCAGAATCGGCCAGCTCCGCTCATAGCTGTGCAGGTGCCCGAAGAACACCGCATCCACGCCGTACTCCTCGTACAACTCCGCGATCCGCCGCACGCGCACATCCCCGTTCTCCGTCGCCTCGCCCTTCCAGGTATCCCCGTAGTCGTTCTCGTCCGAGGTGTACACCGGGTGATGGTGCGCCACGAACTTCCAGGCCGCGTCCGAAGCCGCGAGCCGCTCCTTCAGCCACTCATACTGCTCCCCGCCCGGCCCAAAGCTGCTCCCCCGCTGGTTCGAGTCCAGCATGAAGAACTCCGCATCACCCCACCGAAAGCTGTAGTACGCCTCCGGCTCCGGCAGATCGTGGTAGTGGCGGTACCAGAAGAGATCCCCCTCCCCGTTCCCCGGCACCGGAAAGCTCGGCACCCGCGCGTGCAGATGCCCCACGCCGAGGAAGTACTCGTGCGTCCACTGCCACCGGTGGTCCCGCTTCCCCCCGTCCGTCAGGTCGCCGCAGTTGATCACGAAGTCCGGCCGCTCGTCCCACACCAGCTGCGCCACCCGGTTGTTGATGTGCGGCCGCGCCTCCGTGTCCCCGATCACCGCGAAACTGATCGCCTCCCCCGCCCGCGCCGCCGTCTTGAAGGCAAACGGCCCCGTCGTCACGCTCCGCCCCGCCCCGTCCTTCACCGTCACCTCGTAGTAATACCGCGTCGAAGGCTCCAGCCCGTCCAGCGTCACCGCGTGCAGCCGAGCCGCATCATCGCTCGTCACCTCGCGGTCAAAATCGTGCGACACCCCATACCGCACCGTCGCCGTCGATGCCCGATCCGTCTCAAACACGAGACTCGTCGAGGTTTGCGTCGTCGCATTCAGATACGGCGGCGCCGTGAAATGAAACACGCCCGGAAACAACACCCCCTCCTCCACCGCGCCCGACAAGTCGGCAAACCGATGCCCGATGTCGTCCGCCCCCATCGCCTCCCCGACGACCCGCGCCGACCACACGAGGTTCCCGATCTCCATGTACGGCTCATGCTCCGTGTACGCCGCCATCTCCAGCTGCGCACCATCCGCGTACACGACCTCCGAAGGCCCCGTCCCCGTCGCCACCCGCTCCCCGTTCACCCACAGAATCATCTCCCCACCGTCGTACACCCCCACGATGTGCCGCCAGTACCCCTGGAAGCGCAGCTTCTCAGTCTCCGCGTCGATCATCACGCGGTCACGCCCCGTCCCCACACTCATCACCGCCCGCCCGTCGAGGTACCCGAGCGACCACGCCACATCGTCACCCGGCCCGCCCCCCTTCGCCGCGAGCAGCGCCCCCACCGGCTGGTTCACATGGTCCGTCACCCACAACTCGACGCTGAACGCCCCCTCCGGCAATTCGTCCCCATCCAGCAAATGCGTCACCCGGTCCGTCGCCCGCAGCCCCCCAAACCCCACCGCCGCCGGCTCATACGCCATCGCAAACCGCGGCGACTCCGGCCCCCGCGGCCGAGGCCCAAACCCCACATCCGCCCCCCGCGGCAGCCGGTAGTCCGGCGCGAAAGTCCACTCTCCCAGCAGGCCCTCCGCGTGGTCGGGATGCGCACCCGCCGGCACGGCCAGCACCATCGCGAGACCCAAAGCCATGGTGTAAAGACAGTTGCGCATCCCGACCTCCGCGGAAGAACCCCAACCCAGCCGTCCATCGACTGTTGACTGGCAGTATACTTGCTGCCGACCCCGCGCAACACATGTTCACACAACGCTCATCGTTTCCTGACACTCAACACACACAATCGGCGTCATGATGATGCCACCGCCGCCACCGGACTCCGTCGTCCGATCCGCTCGCATGCCCACCCCGCGTGGAGACCAGCCCATGTCCCGCAGCCCGTTCGTCCTTGCCGCCGCGCTCGTCGCCCTCGCAGGCCTCGCGCCCATCACCGCAGCCGACGCCCCGCCCGCCACCACGGCAGGCGACATCGATAACGCCGCGATGTTCTCTTTCCGCGTCACCGACGACACCGGCACCACCATCCCCTGCCGCCTCACCTTCCTCCCGGCCGAAGGCGAGAGCCGCCACAACATCCGCCCGAACCTGTTTCCCAACCCCGAAGCCGACCCCACCCGCCTCGCCGTCCGCCGAAATGTCGCGTACACCATCACGGGCGAGGGCACCATCACCGTCCCCCCGGGTGACTACGAGGTCCTCGCCTCCCGCGGCCTCGAGTGGAGCATCGCGCGCCAGTTCATAACCCTCCGCCCGGGCGAGACCACCACCTGGCAACCCACCCTCCGCCGCGAGATCGACACCACCGGCTGGGTCTCGGGCGACTTCCACCTCCACACCCTCACCCACTCGGGTCACGGCGATTCCAACATGCCCGAGCGCGTCATCTCCATCGTGGGGGAAGGCGTCGAGTTCGCCGTCGCCACGGACCACAATCACAACACCGACTACCGCCCCACGATGCACGAGGTCGGCGCGACCGAGCACCTCACCAGCGTCGTCGGCAACGAGGTCTCCACCCCCGTCGGCCACTTCAACGCCTTCCCGCTCGACCCCGACCGCAAGATCGTCGAGCACCGCCTCCCAACCGCCGTCCCCCTCTTCAAGCTCATCCGCGAGGAACCCAACGAGTACGGCATCACCCCCGTCATCCAGCTCAACCACCCCCGCTGGGCCGACATCCACTACTTCGGCCAGACCGGCCTCGACCCCATCACCGGCACACCCACGACGGACCGCTACTCCGACGACTGGGACACCCTCGAGATCTTCAACGAGAACGAGAACTGGGGCTACTACGATCCCGACGAGACCGACCTCCCCGTCAACTCCGGCACCTTCTCCGTCCTCCGCGACTGGTTCAACCTCTTGAACCGAGGCCACACCTACGCCGCCGTCGGCAACTCCGACTCCCACCATGTCGAAAGCGAAATCGCGGGCGTGCCCCGCAACTACACCCAGAGCTCGACCGACGACCCCGCCGCCATCGACCCGCGCGAGGTCGCCGCCGCCCTCCGCGAAAACCGCGTCTTCACCACCTCCGGCCCCTTCGTCCGCTTCACCGTCAACAACCAGCCGATGGGCGCCACCGCCACCGCACGAGCAAGCCGCGACGGCAGCGCCCGCGTCCGCGTCAGCATCGAAGTCCAGGCCGCGAGCTGGATCGATGTCGACCGCGTCAAGATCGTCGTCAACGGCGACACCATCGACACCATCCCCGTCCCGCAGGACCGCACCCGCGTCCGCCTCAACACCACCCGCACCATCGACCTGCACGCCGACAGCTGGGTCACCCTCCTCGTCGAGGGCGACGACTCCCTCGCCCCCTTCGTCTACGACCAGGGCCGCCCCATCCTCCCCATCGCCGTCCTCAACCCCGTCTGGGTCGACGCCGACGCCGACGGCCACTGGCAAAGCCCCTACGACCGCGCCGAAGAGCGCATCACCGAGGCCCTCGGCGCAACCTCCCTCATCAAAGACCTCGATTCAGCCCGCCCCGCCGACCGCGCCCTCGCCCTCCAGGCCGCAGGCACCTCCGGCCGCTCCCTCGCCAGGCCCCTCATCGAACGCTTCCTCACCGACGACAACCGCTTCGTCCGCCTGAGCGCCGCCCGCGCCGCCGAGCAAGTCGCCGACCCCGACCTCCTCCCCGCCATCAACGCCGCGACCAAGGCCAACCAGGGCGACACCCACATGACCATGGCCCTCCTCGCCGCCGCCATCGCCTGCGGTGCCGAGGACGCCAACGACCGCATCATCGCCTCCATCACCAACCCCGACGCCACCCTCCTCCGCCGCTTCGCCGACAAGTTCGAGCCCATGCTCGCCGGCGCCGTCGTCCGAGGCTGGCAGTTCGCAGGCTTCTTCCCCGCCGACTCCATCGCCACAGGCGTCGCCACCACCTACGCCCCCGAGCGCACCCCCGAAGCCGAAACCTTCGACACCAGAACCGGCCCCACAACCTGGCGCACCATCTCCACCGACCCCCGCGGCTACGCCAACTTCAAGATCATCGAGCCCAACCCCGACATCTCCGACAACGCCGTCGCCTACCTCCAGACCTGGCTCATCAGCCCCGACGACCGCGAAGTCGCGTACGCCCTCGGCACCGACGACGGCTGCGTCCTCTGGATCAACGACGAACGCCTGCACACCGACCCCGAAAGCCACTCCGCCGACCCCCTCCAGCACATCGCCCGCGCCAAGCTCAAAAAAGGCCCGAACCGCGTCCTCCTCAAGGTCGCCAACGGCTCCGGAGGCTTCGGCGCCTACTTCCGCGTCCTCGATCCCGACATCACCTGGACCCCCAGCCGCCCCTGACACCGCCAAGGATCACCCCATGACCACCACCTACGACCTCGCCGTCGTCGGCGCCGGCATCGTCGGCCTCGCACACGCCTACCACGCCGCTCGCGCCGGAAACAAGGTCATCCTCCTCGAACGCTCCCCACGAGCCGTCGGCGCCTCCATCCGAAACTTCGGCATGGTCTGGCCCGTCGGCCAGATGCCGGGCCAGGGCCGCACCCTCGCCCTCCGCGCCCGCGAGCACTGGCTCGACCTCGCCGACGCCGCCGGCTTCTGGCTCAACCCCTGCGGCTCCCTCCACCTCGCCTACGCCGAAGACGAACTCGCCGTCCTCAACGAGTTCATCGCCCAAACGCCCAACGATGGACACGACCTCGACTTGGGCCTGCTCACCCCCGAAGAAACCCGCCAGAAATCCCCCGCCATCAAAGAGCACAACCTCCTCGGCGCCCTCTGGTCTCCCTACGAATGCGCCGTCGACCCCCGCCAAGCCATCGCCAACATCCCCCCCTACCTCGCCTCTCTCGGCGTCGAGATCCGCTTCGCAACCCCCGTTCGCGCCGCCCACGAAGGCCACCTCGAAACCGCCGCCGGCGAAACCATCCACGCCCGCCACACCGTCATCGCCTCGGGCGACGACTTCCGCTCCCTCTACCCCGACCGGTTCGCCCGCTACCCCCTCACCCGCTGCAAGCTCCACATGCTCCGCACCGCCCCCCAGCCCGAAGCCTTCCGCATCGGCCCACACCTCGCCGGCGGCCTCACCCTTCGCCACTACCGCTCATTCGAATCCTGCCCAACCCTCCCCGCCCTCAAGGCCCGCATCGCCGCCGAAGCCCCCGACCTCGACCGCTACGGCATCCATGTCATGGCCGCGCAGAACGCCGCCGGCGAACTCGTCCTCGGAGACTCCCACGAGTACGCCGACGAATTCACCCCCGACTGCGACCACCGCATCGAAGAGCTCATGCTCGAACGCCTCGCCCAGTTCCTGGACGCCCCCAATATGACCATCGCCGCCCGCTGGTTCGGCGTCTACGCCAAACTCACCGACGGCTCACCCTTCCTCATCGACGCACCCAACGATACCACCCGCATCGTCAACGGCCTCGGCGGCGCCGGCATGACCCTCAGCCTCGCCCTCGCCGAGCAAGTCTGCCGCGACCTCCACCTCACCGAGACCCCCGCCGCGGTGTCTTAACCCCGATGGCCGATGGCCGATCCCCAGTCCCCTCTTCAGACAAGCTTCCGCATAATCCGCCCACACGCAAAGTCGATCGCCGACACCAGCACGATGATCAGGATCATCATCGTCGCCACTTCCCGGTACTGATACGCCTTGAGCTTCGCATCGATCAGAAACCCGATCCCCCCCGCCCCAACAATTCCCAGCACCGTCGCCGACCGCACATTGCTCTCAAACCGAAGCAGCGCCTGGCTCACGAAGTACGGCATCACCTGCGGCAGCACCGCGAAACTGATCACCTGCGCCGGCCCCGCCCCCGTCGCCGTCACACCCTCCACCTCATCCTTCCGCACCGTCTCGATCGCATCCGCGAACACCTTCCCGAGCACCCCGAAGGTATGAATCGCCAGCGCCAGCATCCCCGCAAACGGCCCCAGACCGATCACCGCCACAAGGATCAACGCCAGCACAAACTCGTTGAACCCCCGGCACACATCAAAGCTCCGCCGCCCCACGAACACCGCCGACCGCCGCATCCCCACCAGCCACCACCGCTCCCCCGGTAGCACGATCCGAAGCGTCTTCTCCGAACTGAGCAGCGCCGCCGGCACCGACACGATCACCGCAAACAGCGTCCCCCAAAGCGCGATCGCCAGCGTCTCCAGGATCGCGTCCGCGTACACCTCCACCTTCTTCAGGTCCGTCTCCGGCGGGAAGTACCCGCCCCGGCTCTCGTTCGCCATCCGTCGGTACGCCGACTCCACCCGCCGCGAGATCTCCTCCTCGCCGAGCGCCGCCCGCGTCGCCGCCACCGTGTCATCCACGCGCTCGAGCAGCTCCGCCGGCAACGGCGCCGTCGCCCCAAGCCCCGCCTCCCCGCGCAGCTCATCCGCCGCCTGATCCCGCAGCCGCAGCTCCACCGTCCGCTCCGCCTGGCCGAGAAGCCGCTCCCGCTGCGCCTCGTCAATCGGCCGCCCGAAGAGATACTCCGCCGCCCGCGACCGGTTCTCGACCAGCACCCCGGGGTCGATCGCGCTCTTCTCCCAAGCCCAACCGAGCAAGCCGAGCGCCACCACCGCGAGCACCGCGTTCCGCACCCACTGCCCGCTCGTCAGCCGAGGCGGGTCCACCCGCGGCGCCGGCGGAAACAGCCGATCAGCCATCGCTCGCCGCCTCGGTCAGCTCAGCCTTCCGCTGCTCCAGCACGCGCACGATGTCGAACGCCTCGTCCGACACCTCCACATACCCCTTGCGGCTCATTGCCTCGAGCGCCGCCGTCTCATCGTTGAACGCAAGCAGCGCGTCCTTGAGCGCCGTCTTCAGGCTCTCCGGCAGATCCCCGCGCACCGCGATCGGCGCCCCCGGGATCATCTCGCTCTCCCAGATCACCCGGAACACGCTCGCGTCCACCAGCCCCGCGTGCGCCATCGCGTTCATGTCCAGCGTGTTCGTCGCCGCCACCGGCACATCGCCCGCCGCCACCCGCGCCATCGAGCTCCCGTGGCTCCCCGTGTACACGATGTTGCCGTAGAAGTCTTCCGGAGTCCTGCCCGTCTCCCGCAGGATCCCGATGCTCGGCACGAGATACCCCGAGGTCGAATTCGGCGTCACGAACGCAAAGGTCAGCCCCTCCGTATCCGCGAGCGTCTGGTACGGAGAGTCCTTGTGCACGATGATCGTGCCGACATACCCGGGCTCTCCGTCCTCGCTCAGCTCCTGCACCAAGGCCTCCGCCCCCGCCACGCGAGAAGCCTCGATGTAGCTCTTCGGCCCGTAGTACGCCAACTCCACCTGCTTGTTCTGCATCGCCGTGATCACACCGATGTACTCGCTCGCCGAGTACGCCTCCACCGGGTGACCAAGCCGCTCCGACAGAAACGCCGTCATCGGCCCGAACCGCTCGACGATGTCCGTCCCCCCCTCGCTCGGAACCAGCCCGAAACGGATCACCTCGGGCCAGGCCTCCCGCCCCGCATCAGCAGAGCCGCCCGACGAAACCGAGGCAGACCCGCTCCCCGACTCCCCGCAGCCGGTCACCACGGCCGCGAACGCAGCAACAAGCCACACCGCACCAAACCTGATCGCACGGGTCGTCATGCCAATACCTCCTCCGCCGGCGGGCTCTCCGCCGGCCGCTTCGCCTCGATCTCCGCCTCCGCCGACCCGCCATAGATGAACGACACCGCCTCGTCGTCCAGCGTCCCCGCCGGCCCATCCCGCACGATCTCCCCGTCGCGCATCCCCACGATCCGCGTCGAGTACCGCCGCGCCACATCCACCTGATGGAGGTTCACCACCACGGGCATCCCCGTCCGCGCATTCACCTCGGCCAGCGTGTCCATCACCACCGCCGCGCTCCGCGGATCCAGGCTCGCTATCGGCTCATCCGCGAGGATCACCCCCGGGTCCTGCGCCAGCACCCGCGCGATCGCCACCCGCTGCTGCTGGCCCCCCGAGAGGTCCGCCGCCCGCTTGTACGCCAGGTGCGCGATGCCCACGAGTTCGAGCCGCGACAGCGCCACCTCGCGGTCCTCAGCCCCGAACCGCCGCACCAGCGTCAGCGAATGCGACCAGGGCGTCCGGGCAAACCGAAGCCGCCCCGCCATCACATTCTGAAGCACCGTCAGCCGACCCACCAGACCGAACTGCTGAAAGATCATCCCCACCCGCTGCCGCACGCGACGCAGCCCGCGCCCATGCACCCGCGTCACATCGCGCCCGTCGAGCCGGATCACGCCCTCCGTCGGATCGATCAACCGATTCAGACAACGCAGCAGCGTGCTCTTCCCCGCCCCCGACCGCCCGATGATCGTGACGAACTCCCCCGCCCGGACCTCCATCGTCGCACCCGCAAGCGCGCGGACATCGCCCGGGTACACCTTCCCGAGCCCCTCCGCCGACAGGATGGGCGACGACTCCGCCATCGCCCTGAATCTAACACCGCTTCCAATTCCAAGGGAGACCTAGAAGAAAGAGAGTTGACCAGAGATCAACAAGCCGGTATCGTGTTCCGGGGGCAATGTACAGGAGAAGTACGGTGATCGAACTCGTGGTCTTTGATGTGGCCGGCACGACCGTCCTGGACACCGACAACGCGGTCGCGGCCTCCGTCGTCGCCGCCCTCAGAAGCGCCGGCATCGAGCTCAACCTCACCGCCGTCGACCCCGTCATGGGCATGCCCAAGCCCTTGGCCATCAGGACCTTACTGACCCAGGCCCGCGGCACCGCCCCGGCCCCCGAAGAGGTCGAAACCATCCACGCCGACTTCCAGCGCCGCATGATCGACCACTACCAGACCGCCCCCGGCATCGCCCCCATGCCCGGCGCCGAGAAGGTCTTCCAGGACCTCCGCGAACGAGGCATCAAAGCCGCCCTCGACACCGGCTTCGACCGCCCCATTCTTGACGCAATCCTGACACGCCTCGGCTGGGACGACGGGCGGCTTGATGCGACTGTGACGAGTGATGAGGTGGATAACGGCCGGCCGGCGCCGGACATGATCCATGTCCTGATGCGGAAGACGGGTGTCGCGGACGCGGCGCATGTCGCGAAGATCGGGGATTCGGAGAGCGATCTGGATCAGGGTGTGGCCGCGGGGTGTGGGATGGTGTTCGCGATGCGGTGCGCTCGGACGGAGCCGATCCTGGATCGGTACCCGGAGGTGCGGGCGGTTGCGGCGTTGAGCGAACTCGTCGAGGCGATCGACGAAGTGGCGACGGTCGCGTAATGGCATTGGCCGCAGGACTTTGTGAGCCGTTGCCGAGCTCGGTCGGCGAGCTGCCTGGTCGCGGGCAGCGGGTGGCGGATTCGCTGGACGCGATCGGCGAGCTGGCGGTTGCGTGCGGGATCACGCGGGCGCTGGTGGTCGAGTCGCGCGAGGCGCTCGGGGCGTCGGGGGCTCGGTACCGGCTGGATGCCGCGTTGCAAGCCCTTGACTGCACACGGTTTGACGCGTTCACGCCGAACCCGCGGTGCGAGGAGGCCGCGGCGGCGGCGCGGATGGCGGCCGAGTTCGAGGCCGACGGCGTGATCGCCGTCGGCGGCGGGTCGTGCCTGGATGTGGCGAAGGTGGCGGCGCTCGCGGCTCGTAACCCAAGCCGTATCAATGAGTTGTCGCGTGGAGAGGGTGTCGCGGACGCGGAGCCCTTGCCCCTCGTCGTCGCGCCCTCGACCTCGGGGACGGGCAGCGAGGCGACGCACTTCGCGGCGATCTATGTGGACGGCAAGAAGGTGTCGATCGCGCACCAAGCCCTGCGGCCGTCGGGGGTTGTGCTCGATGCGGGGCTGCACATGGCGATGCCGGGGCGGCTGGCGGCGGTGACGGGGCTCGATGCGCTCTGCCAGGCGATGGAGTCGCTGTGGGCGGCAGCGGGGACCGAGGCGAGCCGCTGTGATGCCCTGGTTGGGGGAACATTGGTTGTGCGCGCGCTCGCGAGCAGCGTGCGCACGGCCGGCGCGGGCGTGCGCACGGAAGTCATGCTTGGTGCCCACATCGTGGGGCATGCGATCAACATCTCGAAGACCACGGCGGCGCACGCTCTGAGCTACGCGATGACCGAACGATTCGGTCTCGCGCACGGGCACGCCGTGGCGCTGACGGTCGGCGAACTCGGCGCGTTCAATGGCAGCGCGGGCGGGGAAGTGCGGGGGCGCGTCGAGTTGGCGGCGGGGTTGCTCGGCGCGGCACCCGAAGCGATGCCGGCGCGGATGCGCGGGTTGCTGAAAGAACTTGGTTTGCCGTTGACGCTCTCGGAGGCGGGGGTGCCTCGCGCGGCGCTGGATTCGCTCGCGGCGTCGATCGATCCGGTGCGGTTGTCGAACAACCCGCGGGCGATGACGCACGCGGATGCGCTCGGGTTGCTCGAGCGGTCGTTTGCTTGATGACGGTGCGGTGGAGTTGAGGGAACGGTGGCGGGTGCGGGGCGTTGCGGACGCGGCGCGGTTGTGGTGCGTTCGCGCTGTCCGGCGAGCGGCGGGTGGCGCGCGATTTCTTGCACCGGCCGACGAGTGGCCGTCGGCGGCTTACTCGCCGTTGTCGGTGGGGTCTTCGGCGAGCATGCCGTGGTAGACGATGAGGGCCTGGGCGGGGGACTTGCCGGGGTTGAGGACGCGGTGGGGCGTGGCGCCGTCGAAGTAGGCGCTGTCGCCGGACCTCAGGGTGTGGGAGGTGTCGCCGTACTCGAGCTCGACGGTCCCGGTGAGGACCATCATGAACTCTTCGCCGCCGTGGCCCAGGGCGGGCCGGTCGTCCCCCGGGTCGATGGTGAGGATGAAGGGGTCCATGCGGCGGGCGGGGCGGGTGTGGGCGAGGGACTCGTAGTGGTAGTGGGAGACATCCTCGTCGCGTTTGATCTGGTGTCGCTCGCTCTTGCGGACGACGACGATGGGGGGGCGGCTGTCGAGGCCTTCGAACAGCTCGGCGAGGGAGACCCCCAGGGCCTGCGCGATGCTGGAGAGGGCGGGGAGCGAGGGTGTGACGCGGAAGTTCTCGACCTTGGAGAGCCAGCCGCGCGTGAGGCCGGCCTCGGAGGCGACCTGCTCGAGGGTGAGGCTGCGCTCGGTGCGGAGACGCTTGAGTCGTTGTGCGAGTTCGACGAGGTTCATAGGGGCATCCGTGTCGCCGGTGTTTGGCGGGCGGATGGTAGCAAATGCGGGGAGGGGGGCGTCGGTGTGCGGGTGCGGAACGACGATCGCCCCCGGCCCGGCTCGGAAGCGCGGGGGGAGCGCTTCGTGCCGGGCGTGGGGGCGATCGGTCGCGGCTTGCCCGTTGATGTCGTGGTCGCGCTGATCAGCGGGCCGCGTCTCGGAGGGCTTCGATGCTGTCGCGGGTGGCCTTGACCTCGGCGAGCTGATCGCTCAGCGTGGCGTTGAGGGGGCTACCGGCGGTTTCCTTGAGGGCTTCCTTGTAGGCGTCGACGAGGTGAGACTCGCCGCGGACGGCCTCGGCGAGCATGGCCTTGGTGTCGCCGCCGTCGATGGCTCCGCGGACATTGACCCACGAGCGGTGCAGGAACCCGAGGGCGGTTCCGGAGTCGGGGATGTCCTCGTCGCTGATGGCGAGGGCGGACTGGAGGCTCGAGGCGATCTTGGCGCGGTTATCCGCGGCGGTGCGGAACAGCGCGGTGCACTGATCGCTGTCGACGCGGTCGGCGGCTTCCGAGAAGCCCTTGGACGCGTCGATGTTCATCTTGACGAGTTCCTTGAGACGGTCGGCCGTCTCGGATCTGAGATCGGTGATGGTTTCCATGGCGAGTACTCCGGCGCTTGGGGCGAGGGGGAAGGGGAACGAGAGTGACATGGCGGGTTACGCCCTTGCTGCGCCTCGGCGCGTCAGGCCCATGATGAGGGAAACCAGGAACAGAACGACGAAGATAAAGAAGAGGATCTGCGCGATGGTGGCCGCGCCGGCGGCGATTCCGCCGAAGCCGAAGATGGCGGCGACGATGGCGATCAGGAAAAATGCGAGTGCCCAGCCGAGCATGGTGTGTCCTTTCAGGGGGGGAGTCGAAATGGGGTTGAGAGAATGGTGGGAGGATGAGTTGGCTTCTGGTCAGTTGGCGTCCTCGGCGGCGTCGTCGAGGGCGTCGCCGGCGGCGGAGACATCCTCGCCTACGCCTTCTGTGGTGTTGCAGCCGGTGAGGGCGAGAGGTGTTGCGAGCGCTGAGCACACGGCTGCGGCGAGAACGAGCCGCTTGGTCCAGAGGTCGTGTGTCGGGTTGCTCGGTTCGGTGTTGCGGACGGGTTGCATGGGTAAAGCTCCTTTCGGTCTACGGAACTTTGGGCCATCGCCATGGCGGCTCCGTGAAAGGGCGCTGAAAGGTGGCTCATTCTCGGTAGGCTTTACCGGGACCCGGACGGATCGTGAAGGGCCGCTCATATTGCCGGGGGATGCGTGGGTCCGGTGGCTTTGGGTTCGTTTCATGGGCTTATCATGAAAGCGAACGAAGGAGGCTCTGTGCGCATTCTGATTGTCGAGGACAACCCGAAGATGGCTTCCGCGATCCAGCGGGGTTTGCAGGAGCACGGCTTTGCGGCGGATGTGTCGCACACGGGCTACGAGGGCGAAGAACTGGCGGTGCTGGAGCCGTACGACCTGCTGCTGCTGGACCTGATGCTTCCGGACCGCGACGGGATCGAGGTGTGCCGGAACCTGCGGCGTCGGGATGTTGCGACGCCGGTGATCATGCTGACGGCCCTGTCGGCGACGGAGGAGAAGATCGACGGGCTGGACGCGGGGGCGGACGACTACATCACGAAGCCGTTCGAGTTCGACGAGCTGTTGGCGCGTATCCGGGCGATCTTCCGGCGTGGGGAGGCGACGGAGAGCCGTGTTTTGCGGCACGATGACCTGGAGCTGGATCTCTATACGCGGCGGATGACGCGTGGTGAGTACACGCACGACCTGTCGAACAAGGAGTTCGCGCTGTTGGAGTACCTGATGCGGAATCCGGATCGGGTGCTGACGCGGACACAGATCGGCGAGAAGGTCTGGGACATGAACTTCGAGCCGTCGAGCAATGTGATCGATGTGTATATCTCGGCATTGCGGAAGAAAGTGGATCGCTTTCAGGATCGCGAGCTGATCCACACAGTGAAGGGCGCGGGGTACCGCTTCGGCATTATTGATGACACGCCGGGGATTTAGGTCGTGGGCAGCCCATCTCGGGGCGCGTTTTCCGCTTCGTGTGCGGATGACGCTGTGGGTGTTGGCGATTTTCATCATCATCCACGCGAGCTTGTCGCTTTTCGTGGTTCTGTTTCAGCGGCGGGCGGTGCAGGATGCGCTGTCGGGTGACCTGGTCGCGATGGCGGCGGTCGCGGCGGAGACGGTGGGGGCGGACGGGTCCTGGGACGGGGTGCCTGATGGGGCGGCGGACCGGTGGGCTCCGTTGTGGCGTCTGACGCTGGATGATGGTGGGGGGGTGCTCTACTCGGCGGATGCGCCGGAGGCGTCGGAGATCGAGTCTCAGGTGGCGGCGATCGCGGGGCTTGCGGGGGGGTGGTCCGGGCCGGGCGCGATGGTGGTGGGCGACCTGCGGGTCGCGGCGGCGCCGGTGTCGGGTGGGGGGCTGGTGGTGGTGGCGGCGCCGCGGGAGCGCGTGCGTGAGGCGTTGGCGCCCTTCGTGACGGTGATGCTGGCGACTTTGCCGATCGGTCTCCTGGCGGCGGGTGTGCCGACCTGGTACATGTCGGGGTTGACGGTGCGTCCGTTGCAGCAGGTGCGTTCGTTCGCGAAGGATCTTTCGGCGGAGACGATCGCGGAGGGGATCGAGCTTGATGACGCGGCGCCCGAGGTGGAGATGCTGCGCGAGGAGCTGGAGAAGGCGATGGCGCGTATCCGGGACGGGTACGACCGGCAGGCGCGGTTCCTGGCGAATGTGTCGCACGAACTGAAGACGCCGATCAGCGTGATCCGGACGGAGGCGCAGGTGCTGCTGGCGGGGCGGCCCGAGGAAGAGGAGTTGAAGGCGTTCGCGCGGTCGGCTTCGGAGGAGATGCACCGGCTGGGGCGGATGGTGGAGAGCTTCCTGCTGCTGACGCGGATCCGGCACGGGACGGCGCGGATCACGGCGCAGCGGCACGACGCGAACGAGGTGCTGATGGAGGCTGTGGGGTACTGCGGGGCGATGTCGCGGCAGTACGAGGTGCCGCTGCTGCCGACGCTGTACGACGGCGCGGAGTGCGCGGACATCGAGGGGAACGCGGACCTGATCCAGACGGCGCTCGGGAATCTGGTGCGGAACGCGATCCGGTTCTCGCCGACGGGGTGCGCGGTGGAGGTCGGGTGCATCTGCGAGAACGGGACGGTGTGCTTCGGCGTGCGGGATCGGGGGCCCGGGGTGCCGGAGTCGCTGGTCAAGCGGCTGTTCGAGCCGTTCACGCAGGCGGACGAGGAGCGGCTGAAGGGGCGGGGGAGCGGGCTCGGGCTGCAGATCGCGCAGGCGATCGCGGAGCTGCACGGGGGGTTTATCGGCGTTGAGAACCTGGAGGAGGGGTGCCGGTTCACGCTGACGCTGCCGCGGGTGCGGAAGGGGTCGCAGAGCGGCGTGATGAGCAGCGCGGCAACATGAGCGGGCATTCATGAAGGGTTCAGCCAAGGCTTACGCCGGTTTGGAATCCTCTGACATGTTCCGGGTATCGATCATTTCGTTTCTGATCATTGCCGTGATCGCCGGGTTGCTGGCGTTCGGGCTCTCGCCCACGCGTGGCGAGGTGGCCTTTGACTTGGTGTTTGTGATCGCGGCGGGCGCGTTTGTGGCGGCGGTTGTGCGCACGATGACCGAGCAGATCCGTGTCGCGGTGGACGAGTCGGCGGAGGAAGACCGGAGGTCCGGTTCGCGGGTGCGGGCGGAGGTGCGTTCGCATGCTCGCTCCTGAAGCCGACCCGTCGCGCGACGCTCTGTTTGCACAGGGAACCGACGAGGCGCCGCCGACGCTGGCGACGCGCGTGGCCATTATCCGGTCGTGCGATTCGGGCGGGGCGGCGTCGACGGTCTCGTTTGCGGAGAGCATTGCTGAGCGCGTGCGGGCCGCCGGGGGCGAGGTTGTCTCCGAGCGGGCCGAGTGCTCGATTCCCGATCAGGCCCGGTTTGCTCGCGAGGCGAAGCCGCGGCTGGTGATCGCTCTTGGGGGTGATGGCACGATCAACGCCTCTGCCGCGACGGCGATCGCCGCGGGCGCGGACCTGCTCATCCTGCCGAATGGCACGATGAACCTCGTGGCGAAGGACATCCGGCTGCCGCTTGATCCGGAGCGTGTGCTCGACTACGCGGGCGATCTGACGCGGATACGCATCGACTACGCGACGGTGAACGGGCGTGTGTTCCTGCACTCGGCGCTGCTCGGCGTCGTGGCGGATATGGCCGTGGCTCGCGAGGATGTGCGTCGGAGCCACGATGCTCCGGAGAAGCTGGCGGCGCTCGGGCACCTGGCGGAGGCGGCGCTCGCGTCGGAGCCCCTGGAGGTGCTGCTGGAGGCGGAGAAGGGTTCGCGAAAGCAGCAGACGCGGTGCGTCGCGGTGACCTGCAACCCGCTCATCAAGGGCGGGGTCGTCGAGCACGGGCGAGCGACGCTGACGGCGGGCCGGCTCGGCGTGTATGCCTCGGACCACCACGGCCCGCTTGCGCCGATCAAGCTCCTGGCGTCGCTTGGCACGGGACAGCTGCCGCAGGACCCTGAGACGCTTTCGACGGACTGCGCGACGCTCACGATTCACGCGAAGCAGTCGACGCTCTCCGTGTCGCTTGATGGCGAAGTGTTTGAACTCGACACGCCGTTGAAGTTCACGATCGAGCCGCGTGGACTGTCGGTCGCGGTGCCGACGGGCAACCCGCACGGGCCGGCCGGCCGCCCGGGGGGCCCGGGGGCGGGGTCGGGGCCAGTGGCGGGGTCAGGTGCGGGGTCAGGGGCTGGGGCATGAGGATCGCCCATGTGTCCGATCTGCACTTCGGGGCGGCGCTGCCCGATGTGGTCGATGGTTTGCGCGATCGGCTGATCGAGCTGTCGCCTGATCTCGTCGTGGCGAGCGGTGACTTCACGATGGCCGGCCGTCACGAGGAGTACCGGGCCGCGCGCGAGGCGGTCGAGTCGTGGGGCCTGCCCGTGCTGGCGACGCCGGGCAACCACGATGTGCCGGTGTACAACCTGTGGGAGCGGTTCACGCGGCCGTTTGCCCGGTACGAGCGGCACATGGGCCCCGCGACGATGGATCGGTACGCGGGCGGCGATACGGCCCTGCTGTCGCTGAACTCGGCGCGGCCCTGGGATTTGTCGTTCAATTGGTCGCACGGGCGGCTGTCGGACCGGCAGGTGGATGAGGCCGACGCGTTCTTCCGGGCGCACGGGGAGGCGGGGTTCAAGGCGCTCGTCGTGCACCACCCGTTCGTCGTGCCCGAGGACCTGCCTGGGTTCCGCACGATCGGCAACGGGGACGCGATGTTGGAGGTGCTGGCGCTGCACCGCGTGGACGCGGTGCTGACGGGGCACCTGCACCGGCAGTTCCGCACTGCCCGGCGTCTGCCTCTGGAAGAGGACGAGCACACGGTGGAGCTCTTGCAGGTCGCGACGGCGACCTCTTCGCGGCACCGGGATCAACCGAACGCCTTCGCGGTCATCCGGACCGGCCGCGGGCGGTTCGAGTACTCGACGGAGGTCTGGAACGGCGAGCGGTTTTCCGCGGTCTCGCCGGCTACGCACTTGGAGGAGGGCGCTCGGCGCCCGGAAAGGATCTCAGCATGAGCACCAACAAGCGCACCCCGAAGCCCTGGCGTCCGGCGGACGAGATCGAGGACAACCCGATCAACCTGCCGAAGGCGGCGGCGACGAAGATCGTCCCCGAGCTGGATCGCCACCTGGCGTCGTTCTTCGTGCTGTTCCACCAGTACCAGAAGCACCACTGGTTGGTGGAAGGCCCGCAGTTCCGGGATATCCACCTCTTCCTCGAGGAGGGGTACAACGAGATCCACGAGCAGCTCGATGACATCGCCGAGCGGATCACCGCGATCGGCGGCGTGCCGACGAGCTCGCCGACGGGTCAGGCGAAGCTTGCGTACATCGAGCACGAGCCGGAGGGGATCTTCCGCATCCGCGACATGCTCGAGCGCGACCGGGCCCAGGAGGGTTCCATCGCGGCGCAGCTGCGTGACACGATCAAGCTGTGCACGCAGAACGATGACTTCGGCACGGAGACGCTGCTGAAGGGGATCCTGCTGAAGGTGGAGGACCGGGCGCACCACCTCGACCACTTCCTAGGCGAGGACTCGCTGGGTCTCGCGCTCGTTGATGACGAAGTGACCACGGTCTAAAGGAGACCCCCATGGACATCCTGAAGATCATTCTCGCGATCTTCCTGCCGCCGGTCGCGGCGTTTCTGCAGGTCGGATTGCGCGGGCACTTCTGGCTCAATGTGCTGCTGACGATTCTGTTCGTGCTGCCCGGTCAGATCCATGCGATCTGGCTGATCGTGAAGAACAAGTGATGGAGGCGCGGCGCGTGAGCACGGCGCCGCGCCCGTGGGTGCGGCGGATGGCGCGGGTGATGGACTCGCGGTTCCGCGTGCCCGGGACCGATGTGCGCTTCGGGCTGGACCCCATCATCGGCTTGGTGCCGGTGGTGGGGGACACCGTGACGCTCCTCATCGGCCTGGGCATGCTGGGCGAGGCGAAGCGGATGCGGGCGCCGGCGTCGGTGCACGCGAAGATCGTGGGGAACCTGGCGCTCGACTGGGTCGTCGGGCTGGTGCCGGGGATCGACATCGTGCTCGATACGGCGGTGAAGGCGCACACGCGCAACGCGGAGCTGCTGGAGCGCGTCGGGCGTGCGAGCGGCGGCGGCCGCGATGTCGTGGACGAGCCGGTTACACCCGGAACACGCTGAGCCTTTCGTACGCCCCGCGGACGGCGGTGGAGCAGGCCTCGGAGCCGGTGGCGGCGCCCTCGGCGTTCTCCTTGACGCGTCGGAGCGTGGCGTCGATCTCGCCCATGGAGCTCGCGACCTCCTCGACCTGGCGGAGGATCTGGTCGAGGGCGGAGCCGGCGTTGGCGCCGAGTTCGCCGGTGCGGCCGGCCTGGTCCCGGGCCTGGTCGATGGTGGAGCGGGTGCGGTCGGCCTCGGCGCTGAGCTGCTCGATCGACGCGCGGACATCGTTGGCGGCGGCGAGCGAGCGGTCGGCGAGCTTGCGGACCTCGTCGGCGACGACGGCGAAGCCGCGGCCGTGCTCGCCGGCGCGGGCGGCCTCGATGGCGGCGTTGAGGGCGAGGAGGTTGGTCTGCTCGGCGATGTCGCCGATGATGCCGACGAAGCCGGAGATGCTCTCGGCGACCTCGTTGAAGCGGCTGGCGGACTGGGCGGTGGCCTCGACGAGGCTGCCGGCCTCGCGGACGGAGTTGACGGCCTGCTGGACGAGGTTGCGCCCGTCCTCGGCGGCTTGGCGGGTGGCCTCGGCGCTGCGGGTGGTCTGCTCGGCCTGGGCGGCGATCTCCTCGATCGCGCCGTGGGTGTCGGAGGTGTTGCTTGCGATCTCGGAGGCGGCTCGGACGGCCTGGTCGGCGGCGTCGCCTGCGTCGCGGATCGTCTGCGTGAGCTCGGCGAGGAGGCGGTTGATCCCGCTGGCGGCCGCCTCAAGCACGACAACACCGCCGGCGTCAACCGGGCGCGAGAGATCCTTTGTGCGACCGATCTCGTCGAGGTGAGCGCTCAGGCTCTGGACGGCCTGTTCGAGGTTGGCGCGGCGTTCCTCGGTCTCGGCCCGGCTGGAGGCGAGCGCGATCTGCTCGGGGCTCATGCGGCGCATCGTCAGGATGAGGAAGCCGACTTCGACGACGACCCACGCCGCGTGCTCGACCCAGCGGAAGCGGGAGATGGTGGCGATGCCGTAGACGGACTGCGGCCAGAAGAGGCCGCGTGAGGCGTGGTCGACGGCGACGACCGCGGCGGAGGCGACAAGCACGCGCCAGTCTCGGTAGATCGCGAGGATGGCGAGCGAGACGAAGACATGGAAGTGCCATTCGATCCGTCCGCCGCCGAAGTGGATGAAGAGGGCACCCAGGACGGCCTGGAGCGCGCCCATCGTCAGGCGGGTCATCAGCGCGCCGGGGGCGAGCTTGGCCATGCCGAGGGCGGTGCCCGCGATGACGGCGCCGAGCGTGAGGGCGGCGATGAGGTGCGTGTGCGGGCTCGACGACTCGCCGATCCAGGTGAGCGGGCTGATGAACAGCGCCACGCCCGCGAGGATCGGGTATTGCGCGGCGATGAACCACGCCATGATTCTGTCGGTCTGCGCCCAGTACTGAACCCGGGCATCTTCAAGCGTGGCGGCACCTGTCCGCGCGGCGATGGTCGTCATGCTCATGGCTCCGTCTGGACTGGGGTCTTGTCGTCAGCGCCTGTTTCCGGGCACAAGGGGCAGCCGTACACGGCGGCGGACTCGGTCTTCGGGGTCCGGCCGGCGAGGAGGTCTTCGATCACGGCGAGGCCCGTGGCGGGGCCGACCATGCCGCGGCTCGGTGTGAGCCCGCCCGAGAAGCGTGTGATGCCCGCCGCGTCGAAGGCGACGAGGTGTCCCGAGGTCAGCGCCCCGAAGCGGGCGGATAGCCGGCCTTCGGGGTCGGGGAGGAAGCGGACATTGGGCAGGTGGGCGAGCGAGGACAGCACGCCGGGGCCGGCGGTGTCGGGCTTGTCGTCCGTGGTGAACGACAGCACGACGAGCGTGGCGTCGTCCTGTGCGCGGGTCATCGTCTTGAGGATCTGATCCGCCGTCGCTCGCGTGCAGGGGCACTTCGGGTGGGCGGCGAGGACGAAGGTCCAGCGGCCGCTTTCACGGGCGAAGGGCGCGTCGTCGGGCCAGGACGCTGGGGTCGTGCCCGCGGTGCCCGGGGTGGCCATGTAGGTGTTCAGCCCGGCCATGCCGAACGCCAGCAGCGCGGCCGACAGCATCGGCAGGGCGATCGTCAGGATGCGGCGACGGCGTGGGGACACAGCGATGCTCCAGAAGGGCTCGCTGTGGCCATCGGTCGTCCGTTCGTCGCGCCGCGGGCTGTGGCGTGGGCATAGGGGTAAAGACCCCACCCTGATCTTGCAGCGTACCGGGACCTACCCCCGGCTCCGGGTGACGCCATCGGCCCATGGACATGGAAATGCCTATGGGCCTTATCGCCCAGCCGACGCCGCGAGTTGGGCCGCGAGCCGGGCGTTGCTGCGTACGAGGGCCAGGTTCGCCCGAAGCGTCGCGCCGCCCGAGACCTCGTGCAGGGCGCCGAGCACAGCGGGCGTGACGCCGCGACCGGTCGCGCCCGCATCGCGGGCCCGGCCCTCCGCCTCGGTGAGCCAGCGGGACCAGTCGGCCGGCCGGAGCTCGTCGGCTTCGGGGATCGGATTGCCGATCAGGATTCCCCGGCCGGTGCGGGCGAGTTCGGCGTGGACGAAGGCGGCGAGGTCCGCGGGATTGTCGAAGCGGGCGTCGAGTTCGGGCCCGGCGTCGGCCCCGATGTCACGCAGGTAGAACGCCGGCAGGCGGTTCGTCCCGAAGCCGACGCAGGGGACGCCGAGCGACTCGAGCGCTTCACGCGTCGCGGCGACATCGAGCAGGCTCTTCACGCCGGAGGCGACGACCGCGACGGGGAATCGGGCGAGGGCGGTGAGGTCGCTCGAGATGTCGAGGTGGGCACCGTAGTTCTTGTGCACGCCCCCGATGCCGCCGGTGGCGAAGACGCGGACGCCCGCGGCGGCGGCGATCTCGCAGGTGGCGCTGACGGTCGTGGCGGCGGAGGAGCCGGCGTGGATGAGGGCGCCGAGGTTGGCGGTGTTGGCCTTGGGGATGGCGCTCGGGCCGGCCGCGACGAGGGTGTGGAGTTCCTCTTGGGTCAGCCCGACGGTCGGGCGGCCCCCTATGACGCCGATGGTCGCGGGCGTCGCGCCCTGGGCCTCGATGATGCCGTCGAGCTCGCTGGCGAAGGGCAGGGCGTCGGCGGTGGGCAGGCCGTGGACGAGGAGCGTGGTTTCGAGGGCGACGGCACGGGGCTGGGCGCGGTTCTGGAGGTTCATGGTGGTGGCTTGGAGCGTACCCGCCCGGTTTGGCCGGGGGGCGCATGAAAGAGGCCCGCGGCGCGGTCGGCGCTGCGGGCCCGTGGTGGTTCAGTCAGCCGTGCTTTAGGCGACGAGGTCCTTGAGGCCCTTCATGGGGCGGACCTTGACGACATTGCGGGCGGGCTTGGCGGCGAAGGTGGTCTCCTCGCCGGTGAAGGGGTTGATGCCCTTGCGCGCCTTGGTGGCGGGCTTGCGCTGGACGACGACCTTCATCATGCCGGGGACGGTGAAGGTGCCGACGGAGCCCTTCTTGAGGTCGGCGGCGATCATCTGGCTCATGGTGTCGAAGACGCTGGCGACCTCCTTCTTGGAGATCCCGACTTGGTCGGCGATGGTCGAGAAGACCTCGCTCTTGGTGCGGGCCTTGTCCTTGGCGCCCGTGATCTTGCCTGCCTTCGGGGCGGCGGCGGTCTTGGTGGCGGTCTTCTTGCCGGCCTTCTTGGCGGCTTTCTTGGCGGTCTTCTTGGCCATGGTTCCAACTCCGGATAGTGATGGTTCGGCGGCCGGCCTCCTGCCGGTGCAGCCGTGTCATCGGCCAAAGGGCGCGTTTCGCCCTTCTTTTGCAGTGGTTTTTGGCACCGTCCGGGCAAATGGCGAGCGCCGGGCCTGTTTTTTCAGCAGTTTTTCAGGTCGACGACCAGCGCCGCGTGGTCCGACAGGCCCCGGAGACGCGGGCCGTGCAGGTACTCGACCCCCGCGACCGAGCCCGACAGCGCCTCGGAGCACCACGCGTGATCCAGCCGGAAGCCCGTGCCCGCGTGGCTCACCCAGCTGAAGGCCCGTCCGCGGGAGGGCTCGATCTCCGCCCGGTCCGCCCACGCGTCGCGGTACCCGAGCGTGCGCAGGCGACCGAGGAGCGCGGTGCAGGTGAAGGTCGCGCCGGGCTCGTCCAGCCGGTGCCGGCCCGTGTTCAGGTCGCCCAGAACGGCGTGCGCCGCCCCCCGACGCACCGCCGCTTCGGCCAGAAGTGCGTGCCAGGCCGCGGACTTACGCGCCTCGGCCCGCGCGTCGCCCTTGCGGGCGTCGGGCACATGCGCGACCGTCACGGCGAGGTCGAGCTCGGGCAGCTCCACCGTCGCGAGCTTTCGGGAGAGCGCCGCGTGCGGGCCCGCCAGCCGCGTCTCGATCGGGCGCAGCGGCGTGCGGGCCGCGATGAGCAGGGCGTTGCGCCGCCCGGCGTTGGGGCCGGGGTCGGCGGTGGCGTGCTGGTGCTTCCACCCGTGGTCGGCGAGCACGCCACGGAGCTGCCCGCCCATGATCCCGGGTCGATATTCGCACAACGCGATGAGATCCGCGTCGATCTCGAGCAGTTCGAGCGCGATCCGCGGCATCCGCCGCCCGCCGCCGTGCAGGATGTTCCAGGTGAGCAGTCGCACGCGTCGTCCCTGATGGCCTTTGGTCGCGGGCCTTCCGTGGCCCGTGCCGAATCGGCTCCGGCGGCTAGGCTAGCGGGCCATGCCCGACTCTGAAACGCGCCGTCCTGTTGTGATCGCCACCCGCGCCGTGCCGGGCGTGCTCGAGGTTCCCGGGGCGGAGGTGCGGATCCTGGGCGAGGGCTACCCGGATCGGGGCGATGTGCTGCGGGCCGCGGGCGAGGCGGATGTGCTTGTCACCATGTTCGCCGACAAGGTCGACGCGGAATTGCTCGACGCCGGTCGGGGGCGGCTCAAGGGTGTGTGCAACTTCGCGGTGGGGGTGAACAACATCGATCTGGCCGCGGCCCGGGAGCGCGGGGTCGCCGTGACAAATACGCCGGACGCCGTGACCGAGGGCACGGCCAACATGGCGTGGCTGCTGACGATGGCGGTGGCGCGGCGGCTGGTGGAGGGCGACCGCTTCGCGCGGTCGGGCGCGTGGGCGGCGCACGGGCCGATGGCGATGGGGGAGTTCCTGGGGCTCGACCTGACCGGGCGGACGATCCTGATCGTGGGCGCGGGGCGGATTGGGTACGCCACCGCGAGCCGGGCGCTCGCGTGGGGCATGCGTGTCTTGTACACGGCCCGCACGCGGAAGTGGGTCTTCGAGCTCGCGCCGATGAACGGTCGGCGGGTGACGCTGGAGGAGGGCCTGCGGGAGGCGGATGTCGTGAGCCTGCACACGCCCCTGACCGAGGAGACGAAGCACCTGATCGGGCGGGACGAGCTGGAGATGATGAAGGAGACCGCGATCCTTGTGAACACGAGCCGCGGGCCGGTGATCGACGAGGACGCCCTCGCCGAGGCCCTGAGCAGCAAGCGGATCTGGGGGGCGGGGCTCGATGTCTTCGAGAACGAGCCCCATGTCCACCCCGGGCTGGTGGGGCTCGACAATGTCACGATGATGCCCCATGTCGGCTCGGGCGAGGTCCGCTACCGCGAGGAGATGACGCGGATGGTGGGGGAGAACGCTGCGGCGATCCTGGCGGGGGAGCGCCCGCCGAACCTGGTCGAGTAGACCAGTCGCCCGGCTCAGTCCTTCTTCGACTTGTCCTTCTTCTTGCCGAGCACGGAGAGCTGGATCGCGAGCCCCGCGGCCGCGGTGATCGCCCAGACCACGGCCCAGGTCGCCGGCTTCTGCGTCGCGTAGGCCCGGGCGGGTTCGAGCGCTGGCAGGGCTTCGATCAGCCACACGCCCGACGCGAGGAAGGTCGCCGACCCCGCGAGGGCGGTGATGACCGCGGTCGACCGCTTCGGCAGGAAGAACCCCGCCGCCAGCCCCACCGCGAGCCCGCCGAGCGTGCAACCGACGATCGCCCCCCGCTGGTCGATGCTCAGCCCCGCCCACTGCTTGGCGACGAAATCCGCCGCCGACCGCATGACGGCGTGCACGCGGGCGGCGATGACCCGGGCGTGCTCGATCTGCTGGGCGGTCTCCTGGTCGTCCTTGTCGCCGAAGAGCTCCGCGAGGGTGACGAGTTCGCCCGAGCGAGGGTCGCGGAAGAGCATCTGCCCGATGCGGTCC
Source organism: uncultured Phycisphaeraceae bacterium (assembly GCA_964615815.1). GTDB lineage: Bacteria > Planctomycetota > Phycisphaerae > Phycisphaerales > UBA1924 > DAIQNV01. The sequence goes on from CAZTQV010000003.1 coordinate 175,491, forward strand.
CGCGCGGAGAGGGCCTCGCCGTCCGGTGCTTCCGCGAGCGCCGCGGGGGGCAACTCGGCCGGCTCCGGTGGTGGCGTCGGCCCGCCGGTGAACTGGATGTACATCAGCCCCGCCGCCGCGCCGACAACCGCGAACGCCCCTGCGGCCGTGAAGATGATCGCGAGCTTGAGCAGCATCAGCGTCGCGACGAGCCCGATGATCCCCCCGATCGCCATCGCGACGATCCAGCCACCGACCCCCGCGATCGTGCCGAGCCCGAGCAACCCCGCGACGACCAGCCCGACGATCGCGCCGCCGAGGACGCCAATGAGGGCGAAGATCGGCTTGACCACCCGCGCCCCGAGCGCCCACAGGACCAAACCGGTCAGGAACGCCGCGGCGATGACCGCGTGGGCCTCCGCCGGCAGCCCCTGGAGCAGGGCGACATGGTCTGCCTCGGCCGGCTCCCCCGCCGGGACCCCAGTCTGGGCCAGGGCCATGGCGGGCAGGACGAGATCCGGGATGACGGTGAACACCTGGTGCATGACAGTCCTTCGAGCCCCAAGCGTACCGGCCGGGGCCCGGCTCACGCGGGTTCTTTCGGGAATGCGGGCCCGTCCGTTCTCCCCGGGGGTGGACAGACCGCCCCGGATCGGCGATAAGGACGGTTGAGCACCCGATCTTCCACGCACCTCCCAAGGACCGATAGCGATGGCGAAGAAGGCCAAGGCCACCCGCAAGACCACCAAGAAGGCCTCGAAGGCGACCCCTGCGCCGCGCCGGCCCACCAAGAAGGCCGGCAAGGCGGTGTCCAGGAAGTCCGCCCGCACCAAGACCGTCCGCCAGGACACCGCCGTCGAGACCCCCGCCAACTCCGAGGCCCTCGCCAAGCTCCGCGGCCAGATCGACCGCCTCGACGCCAAGCTCGTCAAGATCCTGAACGACCGGGCCGAGCTCGTCCGCGAGGTCGGCAAGCTCAAGCGCGGCCAGAACATCCCCATCTACGCCCCGCACCGCGAGGCCGAGGTGCTCGAGAAGGTTCTCAAGGCCAACCACGGCCCCCTGCCCGACCGCACGATCGAGGGCGTCTACCGCGAGCTCATGAGCGGGAGCTTCGCCCTCGAGCAGCCGCTGCGCATCGGCTTCCTGGGCCCCGCCGGCTCGCACAGCCATGTCGCCGCCACCCGGCACTTCGGGGCGTCGGTCGAGTACGAGAACCTGCACGAGATCGCGGGCGTCTTCACCGAGGTCCGCCGGGGGCATGTCAACTACGGGCTGATCCCGATCGAGAACTCGACCGGCGGCGGCATCGCCGAGAGCCTCGACGCCTTCCGCGAGCACGCGGGGCGCGTCTCGATCTACTCGGAAGTCCAGATCGCGATCCACCACGCCCTGCTGGCCAACTGCGCCCCGAAGTCGGTCAAGCGCGTCTACTCCAAGCCAGAGGTCTTCAGCCAGTGCCGCAACTGGCTTGCGACGCAGCTCCCGGGGCGCGACCTGGTCGCCGCCGCGAGTTCGAGCCGGGCCGCCCAGATCGCCGCCGAAGAAAACGAGAAGGCGATCTCCATCGGGCACGAGCCAACAGCCGCCGCGATCGGGACGGCCCTGGCCGGCGAGATGTACGGGCTCAAGACGATCTTCCCGCGGATCGAGGACAACCCCAACAACATCACGCGGTTCCTGGTCATCAGCAAGGAGCAGGCCCGCCGCACCGGCGACGACAAGACGAGCATCATGTTCGTCACCGAGGACCGCCCCGGCGCCCTCGTCGAGGTGCTGAGCGTCTTCCACGCGTCGGGCGTCAACCTTTCCCACCTCGACAAGCGCCCCAGCGGGCGGCAGAACTGGCAGTACACCTTCTTCGTGGACGCCTCGGGCCACCGTGACGATCCGATCATGAAGGCGGCGATCGCCCGCGTCGGGGCGCACTGCAAGGAGATGGCCGTCCTCGGGAGCTACCCCAGATCGAAGCGCATTCTCTAGGTCTCCAACGAGCCGCGACCGTGAGGGAGCGGGGCTCTCCGGAACCGGGACAGGAAGCCGGAACACCGCGTGGCGACCCGGGTTCCGCCCGGGTACGCTCGTTGCATGTCGCAATTCCCCCACGACCCCCACGCCGACGCCCACCTCGACTACCCGGCCGAGCCCGATCGCACCAGCGTGCTCGCGATCATGAGCCTCGTGTGCAGCCTCATCTGCTGCATCCCGGGCCTGAGCGCGATCGGCGCCCTGCTCGGCGTCGGCTCGCTCGTCGGCATCAAGGGCTCCCGCGGCCGTGTGGGCGGCACCGGGCTTGCCATCGCCGGCATCATCATCGGCGGGCTGGTGACCGTTGCCCAGATCGGCATCGCCCTCGGCGTGCGCGAGGGCGTGGGCGTCTTCCTGCGGGACATCATGCCGCAGGTGCACAGCATCATGGACGACATCGAGGCCGGCAACGACGCCGAGGCGATCGCCAAGCTCAGCCCGCCCGCCAGCACCGGCGTCACGCCCGACCACATCGCCCGCTTCCGCGACGCCTACCGCGACCGTCTCGGCGCGTACCAGGCGGTGCCGACCGACTTCTCCGGCCTGATCGATGCGTACGGCAGCGTCGGCCAGTCGATGCAGCAGTTCAACGGCTCGGGCGGCGGCCAGCCCGAGATGCCGATCCCCGTCCGGTTCGACAACGGCTGGGTGGTGCTGATCGTCCGCTTCGACCCGAACCCCGCGAACCCGCCGGCGGGGAACCAGATCCCCATCACGAACCTCATCCTCTACCCGCCCTCGGGTGACCCGATCGCGCTGTGGGATCCCGTGACGAACTCGGCCGCGATCCCCCCGGCGCTCCCCGACGCCGCGGCCCCCGACGCCCCGACTCCTGACGCCGAGGCCCCCGCGACGGAGAACCCCGCCGAAACCCCCGACGAGGACGACCAACCGTGACCCGCGCCCCAACGCCCGCCCCGACCCAGGGCGAGCCCACATCGGGCGACCCGCCCGAGATCCGCATGCGGGGTGTCAGGAAGGTCTTCGGCGAGCAGACCGTCCTGCAGGATGTCAGTCTCGACATCTACAAGGGCGAGACCATGGTCATCATGGGCGGCTCGGGCTCGGGCAAGAGCACCATGCTCCGCCTCATGATCGGTTCCTTCGAGACGACCGAGGGCACCATCGAGCTCTTCGGGCAGAACATCTGCTCGATGACGGAGGACGAGCTGAACGAGGTGCGCAAGAAGTTCGGCATCCTCTTCCAGTCCGGGGCCCTCTTCAACAGCATGACCGTCGGGGAGAATGTCGCCCTGCCCATGCGCGAGCACACCGACCTCGACCCCGAGATCATCGACATCTCCGTCAAGATCAAGCTCGAGCTCGTCGGCCTGCGCGAGCACGCCGACAAGTACCCCGCCCAGATCTCGGGGGGCATGAAGAAGCGGGCGGGCCTCGCCCGCGCCCTCTCGCTCGACCCGAGGATCCTTTTCTACGACGAGCCGAGCGCCGGCCTCGACCCCGTCACCAGCGCCCAGATCGACCAGCTCATCATCAGCCTGTCGAAGCAGCTCGGCGTCACCAGCGTCGTCGTCACGCACGAGATGGACTCGGCCTTCACCATCGCCGACCGCATGGCGATGCTCGACAAGGGCCGCATCCTGAAGGTCGAGAGCCGCCAGTGGTTCGAGGACCTCCGCGACCTGCCCGCCGACCGGGCCAAGGGCCTGAGCGAGGACGAGCGGCTGATCCGACAGTTCCTGCGGGGCGACGCCGAGGGGCCGATCTCCGACCGGCGCAGCGAAGAGGACTACCAGCGGGCCCTGTTCGGAGAGGTCATGCCCCGGGGCGGCATGCCCAGCGTCCAGTCCACCAAGGGATGAGGTAGGATCTCCCGCGCACGGGAGCACCGACAGCGGGGAGCAGATCGCATGGCGTCTCGGCCGATCCAGCGGAACAATGTCATCGCCGGGGCCTTCCTCATCGGCAGCCTCGTGCTCACGGTGATCCTGAGCTTCGTGCTGTCCGACGCCGCGAAGAAGTTCGGCGCCTTCACCACCTACACCATCCGCTTCGATGTCGAGGAGGGTGTCCCGGGCGTCAAGATCGACTCGCCCGTCCTGCTGGGCGGGCTCGATGTCGGCCGCGTCACCGCGATCACGACCATCTTCGACACCACCGACGACGGCGTCGAGATCCCCGTCGCCCTCGATGTCTCGGTCGATGTCGACGACCGCGTCGTCCTTTTCAGCAACGCCCGGGCGTATGTCGTCCTTCCCATCCTGGGCACCATGTCCTCGATCAACATCGCCGACGCCGGTGGGCCCCGCCCGGGCCCCGACGGACGCATCGCGACCATCCTCGGACCCACCGACCCCTTGGAGGGCGACATCGCGCCCGCCATCCTCGCCCAGGCCGGCCTCGGGCCCGAGGAGAGCCAGCTCATCCGCCAGATGCTCGCGGACGCCCGCGACGGCGTCGGCACCTTCCGCGAGCTCGCCGACACCCTGCAGCCCGTCGTCGAAAGCGGCGTCGGCGAGGTCGAGGCCGCCCTGCAGTCCTTCCGCCGCACCGCCGACCGCATCGATGTCCGCTCCGAGCAGATCTCGGAGAATGTCGTCGAGATCATCGACGATGTCCGCGGCTTCTCCGCCCGCCTCGAGCCCACCATGGCCGATGTCCAGTCCGGCGTCGACGACGCCCGCGCCATCATCGCCTCCGTCCAGGAATCCGTGGACGAGACTCGCCCGCTCATCCGCAGGAGCGTCGAGAGCGTGCAGCGCACCACCGAGCGCGTCGAGACGCAGACCCTCGACAAGGTCGAGAGCGTCCTCGACGAGGGCCTGATCGCCGCCAGCAACTTCTCCGACACCGGCGCCCGCGCCGAGTCGCTCCTCGCGGAGAGCGCCCCGAACCTGCGGCGTGCCATCGCCAACCTCCGCCTGATCTCCGACCAGACCAACCTCTTCGTCCAGGAGGTCCGCGCGGCCCCGTGGCGACTCCTCGAGCGTCCCAAGACCAAGGAGCTCAAGGAGCAGCTCCTGTACGACGCCACCCGCGCCTACGCCACCGCCGTCACCGACCTCCGCTCCGCGAGCGAGAGCCTCGACGCCGCCCTCGCCGCCCTCGCCGACGGCAACCCCGCCTCCGCGGAGATCGATGCCGAGGCCCTCACCGCCCTCACGGGCCAAGTCCGCCGGGCCTTCGGCGAGTACCGCCAGGCCGAGACCCTCCTGCTCGAGCTCGTCACCGACGGCGCCCTCTCCGAGTAACCCCTCCTCCGCCGAAATCAGGCTCCCATCCCGCCTCCGTTCGGTGTATGCTCACCCGAGCGATGGCCTCCACCCGCCACTACGAGACCGCCTTCGACGCGTACCTCCGCCGCCGCCGCGCGCCCTATTGCTCGGTCCGCGTTGCCCGCCGGGCCCTCTTCGGCGAGACCGCCCGCATCCGCCACCGGGCACCCGGTGCCCCCGAGCCCGCCACCCTCAAGACCTTCGACTTCGTCCTCTACGGCGACCCCACCCACACCCTCATCGAGATCAAGGGCCGCCGCATCGCACCGAAGCCCGGCGCCGCCCCGGGCTCGGCCGTCCGCACCGAGAGCTGGGTCACCCTCGACGACATCGAGTCCCTCCGCACCTGGCAGGGCCTCTTCGGCCCCGCGTACCGGGCCATGCTCGTCTTCCTCTACTGGTGCGAGCGCCCCGACGCCGCCAGCGTCTTCGACGAACGCTTCGAGCACGACGGCCGCCTCTACGGCCTCCGGGCCATCGACCTCGCCGACTACACCGCCGCCATGGTCACCCGCTCCCCCCGCTGGCGCACGGTCCACCTGCCCACCGCCGCCTTCGACCGCCTCTCCGGCCCGCTTCTGGGTCCCGAGCCTCGCCCTGCCCACGCTTTCCCGGGGACGACGCCCGCACCCCGGCCCGAGGTCATCACCAGGCCAACCGCCCCCGCGGCCCTCGCCCGCACCCCCTGATCGCACGCGCCGCCGCATCCCCCTCCCGCCCGGTCGGGTACCATCCGAGCGATGCCACGCACACACCGAACCCGAACCGTCGCCGCCCTCGCCGCCGCGGCCACCCTGCTCACCCTCGCGGCCTCGCCCGCCACCGCCCAGCGCGGCCGCGACGACGACGGCCCCGTCGAGCTCAACCCCCCGCAGCCCGACCGCGACCCCACCGCGCCCACCTTCCTCACCATGGGCTCGCTCATCATCCTCGGCGCCGCCGTCATCGGCGCCGGTCTCATGCCCTCCAAGCGCGGCCACCAGGACTGACCCCCGCCATCCTCCCTTTCGCGGAGCCCCCCATGACCACCACCGAAACGACACGCCGCGCGCCCGGGCGAGCCCCCAACCGCGCCGTCGCCGTGCTCGTCGCCCTGAACGCCGTCCTCGTCCTCGCCATCGGCGCGGTCGTCCTCGAGCCCCGGGCGACGGCTCAGCAGCAGACCCCCAGCCGCGCCGCCGGGCAGTACATGCTCGTCGGCGGCGAGGTCCGCTCCGGAAACACCAACGCCGTCTTCGTCATCGACACCGCCAACCGCGAGATGGTCGCCCTCCGCTGGGTCGACGGCCGCAATGTCCTCGAGGGCATCGGCTACCGCAACCTCGCCGACGACCTCAAGCAGCAACCCCAGCGCTAAAGGAGCGACCGATGCACGACACCACCAGCAACGCCCCACGCCCGCAGCGCACCGTCGCCGCCCTCAGCCTGTCGGCCCTCCTGCTCTTCGCCGTCCTCGTCGTCACCGCGGTCAACCCGTGGACACCCCTCGCCAAGGCCGAGATGACCGTCAAGGAGAACAGCTACGCCGCCATGACCACCCGGGCCGGGCCCGAGGAGCTCCTCTGGGTCATCGACGACCGCGGCGAGGCCCTCATGGTCTACGCCGTCGCCGCCAACAACCGCGAGGTCCGCCTCGTCGAGCGCCAGGACCTCGCCGACCTCTTCCGCACCGCCAAGGCCGCCGCCGGCGGCTGATCCCGCCACCGGCCCTCCGTTCATGCCCATCTACCCGCTCCAACAATTCGAAACCGATGTCGAGGCCGACCGCCGCGCCGCGCTCGCGGAGCGCCTCCGCGCCGCCGGCGTCCCCGAGGACCAGGCCGACCGCCTGAGCGAGCTCCCCGAGGACGACCTCCGCGTCTACAAGAAGCTCGCCGCCCCCAAGACCATCGTCGTCCGCTACAGCTTCCTCTACATGGTCGGAGAGTTCCCCTACCGCGGCTCCGACAAGCCCGGCTGCGGCTCCAAGCTCGTCGTCTCCACGCATCGCGGCACCGAGATCGGCGAGATGCTCACCAGCACCTGCCCCAACTCCGGCTGCTCCAAGAGCGTCAGCCGACAGGAGATGCTCGAGTACATCGACAACTCCGGCGGCCGCCAGTACCCCTTCCGCACCGACGGCAAGGTCCTCCGCGTCGCGACCAAGGAAGACCTCGACGAGCAGTCGAGGCTCGAGCAGTCCAAGCACGCCCTGCGCACCGAGGCCAAGCGCCTCGTCGCCGAGGCCCGCCTCCCCCTCAAGAACCCGCTCAAGATCGTCGAGGTCGAGCCCATCCTGGGCGACGAACGCCTCACCGTCTACTACACCTGCGAGGACCGCGTCGACCCCGTCGCGCTCAACGACATCCTCCGCCCGCTCCACCACCGCCGCGTCGATGTCCGCCAGGTCGGCGCCCGCGACGAGGCCCGCATCTCCGCCGACTACGAAAAGTGCGGCCAGTATTGCTGCTGCAAGAACTTCCTGAAGGTGCTCAAGCCCGTCAGCATGAAGAGCGCCAAGATCCAGAAGGCGACGCTCGACCCCCTCAAGATCTCGGGCCGCTGCGGCCGGCTCATGTGCTGCCTCCGCTACGAGGACGAGACCTACGAGGACCTCCGCAAGCGCCTCCCCAACCGCAAGAAGCGCGTCGGCACCCCCGAGGGCGACGGCATCGTCCTCGACACCCAGATCCTCACCCAGCTCGCCCTCGTCCGCCTCGATGCCGGCGAGGACCGCGCCTTCCCCGTCGAGGAACTCACCGACCCCGAGAACGCGAAAGCCCCCGAACGCCCCGAGCCGCGCATGCGCTCCGAACGCAAGCGCCGCGACGACCGCCGGGACCGGCCCGACCGGCCGACCAAGACCGACCGCGCCGATCGAGCTGACCGAGCCGACAAGCCCGACCGCCGCCGCGAAGAGCCGCGCGACGCCGCCCCGTCGGACACGGTTACCGACGACAAGCCCCGCCGCAAGCGCAAGCGCCGCAAGAAGCCCGTCCACACCGACCCCGCGCAAGCAACCGACACCCCCCACGACACCCCCCAGAGCGAGCCGCCCCGCCCCGGGGCGGAAACCGAAGGTCGAGCACCGACCTCTGACGACGCCACCGACACCGGCGCCAGCCCCACCCGCAAGAAGCGCCGCCGCAAGCGCAAGCGCCGAGGCGAGGGCGATACACCGACCGACGCGTCCACCTCTTCGCCCGAAACCCCACGGGACTCGACACCCGCGTCGGACACCGGGAGCGAGCCGCCCCGCCCCGCCCCACCCCGGGCGGAGCCTGGAACCGAGGGCTCCGGGTCTTCCGACGGACCCCGCCGCAAGAAGAAGCGCCGCCGCCGCCGTCGCAAGCCGGGCGAGGGTGATGCGTCCAGTCCGGGCAACCCGGACGCACCAGAGAACGGCTGATGACCGCTTCGTCGCGGAGGCTCGTTCCGTGGTCGATCGCTGTATCCCTGTTGCTGCTCGCCTGCGTCCTGGTTGTCGCGCTGCTGCGGACCAAGAGTCATGTCGAGGATTCATACCTCGCGGCAGAACTCGCCCAATACGCGGAGTCCGTCGTGCGGCACGCCCGGTCAACCGAATTGTCGATGCCCGTCGGCCTCGATTGGCACACAACGATTGCTGAGCGGGGTTTCAATGCCCCGGACAACGAGAGGATGCAGGAGTTCGGCTTCGAGCGGACCCCGTCAGTTGAAGCGCCGCCCGGTCAGGTAACGCCCGTGCTGTTCGTAGGGTCAACCGCGCATGACGACGAACGCTATCTTCTCGCGGTGTGGGATAGCACGACGAACCCAGAGTACGGCCGCGTCCGAGTGGTGTGGGCAGATCAGCCGGTGATCGAAGACATCCGCCGAGGGCGTCCGGTCATTCTCGCGGGACTTCCGGAAGCTTCGCAGCCCTGATTACTCCCCAATCGTCTTCTTCCGCCTCAGCACATGGTGATAGTGCTGTGCAAACCGGTGCGCCTCGTCCCGCGCCCTACGGCGACAGCACGCCGCCTGAGTAACGACTACGCAGTCGTCTACTCCTGCGTACAGGGTACAGAAGGACTTCTCCGTACAATCTGGTATGGCCGACTCGCGTTCTGGTGAGTTTGTGAAATCCACGATGGTGATCGTCGCTGGATTGGTTCTTGTTGTCGCTGGCGTTTGGGGATTGAGGTCGTGCACGCTTGCCAAGCGCGCGACTGGACCCCACACCGCCGACCATGACCATGCCTTTCTACGGACCCTTTGGACAGTGACCGACGCCTATGTTGAGGAGCACGGTCACTTGCCCATCGCGAGCGGCTGGCAGGACGAGTTGGAGACTTGGTGGGGCTTCTCGTTCGAAGACGAGCCTTACCACCATGACGCGTTCTACGCCGATGAATGGCGTTCGCAGATCGTCTTCCTTCGCGACAATTGGCTCAAAACAGAGAATCGCAAAGACCCGCAGGCAGCGGACGCGCCGATCTCCAGTACGGCGGTGTTCTTCGTCCGCGAACTGAGCCCGGAGGGCGAGTTTCTCTATGTCGACGGCCACGGCTGGTTGGGTGTCCTGAAAGACGACGAAGCCGTCAAAGCCTTGGAGACGCTCACAGCGTCCCCCTGACTACTCCCCAATCGTCTTCTTCCGCCTCAGCACATGGTGATAATGCTGCGCGAACCGGTGCGCCTCGTCCCGTACCTGCTGGCACAGCCGCAGCCCCGCGTTGTTCCGGCTCAGCCGGATCGGCTCCGCCCGCTCCTGCACATAGATCAGCTCCTCCTTCTTCGCGAGGCTGATCACCATGGGCGGCTTCACATCGAGGTCTTCGAACACTTCCATTGCCGCGTGCAATTGCCCGAGCCCGCCGTCGATCAGGATCACATCCGGGTACAGCTCATCCCCCGCCCCGGCCTCCCGGTACCGCCGGCTCACCACCTCGCGGATGCTCGAGTAGTCGTCGTTCGCCCGCCCGCCGGGCAGGTTCTGCACCGTCTTGATCCGGTATCGCCGGTACTCCTCCTTGAAGGGCCGCCCGTCGACGAACGACACCTTGCTCCCCACCGTCTCCCCGCCCTGCAGGTGCGCGATGTCGATCCCCTCGATGCAACGCACCGGCGCCTCCAGCCCGAGCGTCTTCGCCAAGCTCTTCGTCGCGGTCAACGGATCGATGTAGCTCAGCTCCGTCTCCGGCTGCCACCCGTCCGAGGCTTTCGCCCGCTCGTCCAGCCGCTCGATCGCCCGGATCTGATCCCGAAGCGCCGCCGCCCGCTCGAACCTGAGCTCGACCGACGCCCCCTGCATCTCCTCCCGCATCTCCCGGAGCATCTTGCTCCGCTTCGTCCCGAGGAACTGCACGAACCGGTCCACATCCTCCCGGTACCGCTCCACCCCGATGCTCTCGTTGCACGGCGCCGTGCACTGCCCGATGCTCGCCAGCAGGCAAGGCCGAAACCGCTTGTTCTTCGGGTCACCCGCCACGATGTCCAGCTTGCAGGTGCGGAACTTGAACACCCGCTGCAACACCTGCACCGCCTCCCGAAGCGCCCCCGCATTCGTGAACGGCCCGAACACCCGCGCGTTGTTGAAGAGCGGGTCCGGCTCCCCCGTCTTGTCATCAATCCCGGAAGGATTCCGCGTCACGAACACCCGCGGGTAGTCCTCCCGCGTCGTCACCACGAGATACGGGAAGGTCTTGTCATCCACCAGCCGCGCGTTGTACTTCGGCTTGATGTCCTTGATCAGCCGGTTCTCGGTGAGCAGCGCCTCCCACTCCCCCTCGCACACCAGGAAGTCGAAGCTGTGCACCTCCTCCAGCAGGTTCTGCTTCGGATACCCAAGATCCGCCGACGGCACGAAGTAGCTCCCCACCCGGTCCGGCAGCTTCGTCGCCTTCCCCACATAGATCACCACCCCCTTCCCGTCCTTCATCAGGTACACCCCCGGCACCGGGGGCAACTGCTTCGCCACCTCCCGCAGCCGCCCCAGCCGCTCCGCGCGCGACTCCAGCCCCCACGCCGGCGGCGCATCCGCGTGCTGAAACCCCTCCTCATCAAGCTGTACCGGATCCGGATCGTCGGCCACGGGCCATCCTAGAGCCCTTTCCCGACCCGTAAACCCAAGTTATGGGCAAGCCCCGCCCCGCTCCGGGCCGATCCTTCCCCAGTCCGCACGACCCGAAAGCCCAGCCATCGCTCCGCCCACAGGAGACCACCCCCGATGCGAACCCCAGCCATCCTCATCGCCGCCGCGACCCTCACCACCACCGCCGCCGCCAACGACCTCTTCCGCGTCCAGGTCACCCAGATCGGCAACCCCGCCAACTCCCTCCTCGTCACCGGCAACACACTCCCCGACCTCGTCAGCGACCTCGCCGACCAGCAGGGCTCCTTCGCCAGCTTCAGCGGCGTCCCCTTCTCCAGCTCCCTCACCTACGCCGGCATCGAGGGCGCCGTCGCCGTCAGCTACAACCCCACCGGCGGCGCCAACGGCGGCGAACTCATCACCATCACCAGCCTGCTCGGCACCACCCAGACCTTTAGCTTCGACGAGGCCAACGGCAACCTCGGCGACCAGCTCGAAGACTTCTTCGTCAAGAACAACCCCGACACCATCTCCAACTTCCTTGAGGAAGTCGCCAAGCGATCACTCGTCGCCGTCACCGACGGCAACCCACTCGCCTCCACCGCACGCGCCGCCGACCTGAAATGGCGCTACCACGGCCTCTCCAGCGACCTCACCATCCAGCCCCACATCCTCCGCGGCGTCTACCCCGACTCCGCACTCGTCCCCGACAGCTATGTCGACCCCGCCGGCAACCTCACCGCCGCCGGCGACGACCCCACCGCCTCCACCCGCTACGACGGCTCCCGCCTCATCACCCGCATCGACTTCCAGTACGACAACACCGACGCCGGCGACTTCCAGGCCGACGGCTACACCCTCAGCTCCAACATCCAATACATCCTCTTCGACGCCGCCTCCATCAGCCTCTCCAGCTACCTCAACTACACACAGATCGAGGACGCCGACATCTTCCACGGCGGCGTCGCTCTCGACATCCCCATCCGCATCATCCAGCCCGACATCGGCGACGACTCCGGCTTCTGGCTCACCCTCACCCCGGGCGCCAGCTTCAACGCGTCAGGCTCCTACGACCTCGCCTCCGGCGGCATCCTCTGGTCCGGCGGCGCCACCCTCGCCTCCGGCATCGACCTCGGCCGCCTCCGCTTCGCCGGCGCCGCCCAGTTCACCCTCCACCGCTCCGTCAACATCGAGTACGACGACTACGAGTTCGACCCCGGCGTCGAGCAGGAGATCCTGAAGCTCGGCGGCAAGGTCAGCTACATCCTCGCCGAGCCCCTCGTCCTCGAAGCCGGCGTCACCTGGACCGACTTCCTCCAGGACGCCGCCGTCGACGACTACATCACCCCCCACGCCGGCCTCGCCCTCATGTTCAGCAACGGCGCCGCCCTCCGCCTCACAGGCAAGGCCGACCTCGCCGACAACTTCGACCGCTACGCCGGCGAACTCGCCTTCGTCCTGCCGTTCTAAAGATGACAAGCGAAGCGCGAATACAAGTTGAATTCGATGCGGACCCTGATCAATCGACTGGCGACTGTGTTCGACGCGCGATAGAATAGAGATTGCAGCGTCACCGGTTCCGTCGTCCGGGTGACAGCGCACTGTCCTCGCGGTGCGCCCGGGCCCGAAGGGCTGCCCGTGATCAGGGCGCTCCGAACCATCACGATCGCGGCCTTCGCCGCCTCCGCTCTCGCGTCCGCCCCCGCGTCCGCCGAAGACATCTTCGTTGTCTCCGCGGGTAATCCCTTCCGACCCGGCACCTACTTCGATGTGAACCAGGTGCCCTCGTTCGCAACGGTGCTCCACGATCTCGGCGACCCCGCATCCATCTATGCCGGCAACGCCGGGGCAGCCCCGTTCACCGTCATCGATATCGACTTCGCCGGCGTCGGCCGGGCCATCGTCCTCAGGAACGAAGCCTTCGGTGGCCGCCTCGGGGGGCGTCTTCTGACGATCACGCGGATCGCCGGATCATCGGAGACGATCCAGTTCGACGCCGCCGATGGCGATATCGGCCAGCAACTCGAGAACTTCTTCTACGATAATGACGACGCGGTGATCGCCGCTTTCCAGCAGGAGATCGCCAAGCGATCCGCAATCGCGATGACCGACGGCAACCCCCTCGCCTCCACCGCCCGCGCCGCCGACCTGCGCTGGCGGTACTTCGGCCTCCGCTCGGAGCACGCCCCGCCAGCCCGGGCCCCGCACACCCTCGCGACTCAGGCGAACCTCGATCTCCATCCCCTCATCGATCCGGCGGGCGATGCACCAAGGGCAGGGAGCCAGAGCGATGCGCCCGAGTCGGACCCCGCCTCTCCGTCCAGGCGTCTCAGCGCCCGCTTCGATCTGGCCTACGAAAGCGCCCGGGTCGACGGAAGCCTCAACCGCCTGCGCGGCGCCATCCCCTACAGCTACCGCGCCCACGCCCGCACCATCAGTTCGACCCTCGAATACACCATCGCCGACGCCGCATCGCTCGCCCTCTCGGGCTATCTCAATCGCACCACGGTGGAAGGCAGCGCCGCCTACCACGCGGGACTGTCGATCGACGCGCCCCTCCGGCTCGCCAGATCGGACGCGGACGAAGACGACGCGTGCTGGATCACGCTCACGCCCGGCCTGGGCATCTCCGTCTCCGGGTCCGATGACCTCGCCGCAGGCGGGTGGCTCTGGACCACCGGGTTCACGCTCGCAGGCGGGCGCGACCTCGGACCCGTCAGCATCACCGGCGCTGCACAATTCACTGTGCATCGCTCGCAGAAGGGCGATGTCGGCCCCTATCGCTTCGATCAACGCATCAGCCAGGAGATCATCAAAGTCGGCGCCGCCGCCGCCGTGCCGCTGTCCGATCGCCTGTCCATCGAGGCCGGACTGACCTGGACCGACTTCCTCCGCGATACCGCGGTGGATTCGTACCTGTCCCCGCACGCGGGCCTTGACATAGACCTCGGTCAAGGCCGCGGGCTGCGGCTGACCGCAACCGCCGACCTCGCCGACAACTTCGACCGCTATTCGGGTGAGTTCGCGTTCGTCCTGCCGTTCTGATCACGAGGCGAGCTTGAAGCCCGGTGCCACTATGCGTCGCCCCGCGACGCGTAGTGCAATCCAAGCCAAGGAGCGAGCCGCCCCGCCCCGGGGCGGTCTTCATACGCAGCGCATACCCCAAACGAGACCGCAGCGAAAGCAAGGCACTCCTCAAGTGAAGCGTCTTCTCCCCCTTCCTCTCCCCCACGGGGAGAGGATGTCGCGCAGCGACAGGAGAGGGGCTACCCAAAGCGCAGCGCCTCCCACCCCTCCACGCCTCCTCTCCCGACCACGCTCAACCCACACCCCACCCGGTGCCACTATGCGTCGCCCCGCGACGCGTAGTGCAATCCCCACCCCACCCCGTCAGTCACGCCCCGGAGCATCCACCCAAAGGTACTCCCCCCCAAACACATCATCACTCACATGATCCTCGGTCCACCCGACCAACAACCCCGTCTGCGCATCAAACGCAAACGCCGGTGCCCCGGCAGCCCAGCCAAACGACCCCGCGGGATACCGCGGACCCCAAGGCACCATGAGCACGACCGGCCGCCCGCTCCGACTCTCGATCTCCCGAGACACAAACGCGATCGTGCTCCGCTCAAGCTCCTGAGCGTTCGCGGGCGGCATCAACCCCTCGCCTCGCAACTGCTCCCGCACCCCGCGAACGCGAACATCATCGCGCACGAAATACAACGCCACCCCCCCGAGCGCGAGAATCACGCCCACGACGACCGCGTACTCCCGCCGACTCCTTCGCGTCAGCGACACATCTACCCCCCAACCGCCAACCGACAAAACATCTCCACCCCGTACCCAATCGCCGCATCATTGAAGTCAAACTCCGCCTGATGCAGCAACGGCACCCGCCCCGCCCCCGCTGGCTTTAATCCCAAAGTAAAGAAGCACGCCGGCACATGCCGCCCGTAGTAGCTGAAGTCCTCCCCGCCCATGAACGGGCTCTCGATCCGGATCGCGTTCCCCTCCCCGAGCGCCTCCGTCCCGACCTCCAGCACCCCTTCCGCCAGCACCGGGTCGTTGTGCGTCACCGGGTACCCCGCGTGCCAGTTGATCTCCGCCCGGCACCCCATCGCCTGCGCAATCCCCCGCACCACCTCGTGCAGGCGGTCCCGCATTGTCACCCGCGTCTCATCCTTCAGCGTCCGCACCGTGCCGACGAGTTCCACGCTCGCGGGGATCACATTGTGCGCGCTCCCCCCGTGGATCGACCCCACCGTCACCACGCTCGCATCGACGGGGTCCGTCTCCCGGCTCGGCAAGGTCTGCAGCGCCGTGATCACATGCGCCGCGCACACCACCGGGTCCTTCGCAAAGTGCGGGAACGCCGCGTGCCCCTGCGTCCCGTGGATCGTGATCTCAAACTCGTCCGTCGCCGCAAGCAATGGACCGCCCCGCGTCCCGATCGTCCCGAGCGGCTGCTCGGGCCACCCGTGCAGCCCGTACATGCGGCTCACCGCCGTCCCGATCCCCCCGCGCCCCTCGCCGAGGAGTGCCCCGTCCGCGCACATCCGCTCTCCGCCCGCCCCGCCTTCCTCCGCCGGCTGAAAGACGAAGCTCACCGCGTTGGGCCGCTCCATCTGCGAAAGCGCCCGCGCCGCCCCGAGCAGAATCGTCACATGCCCGTCGTGCCCGCACGCGTGCATCTTCCCCGGCGTCTCGCTCGCCCACGCCGCCCCCGTCTTCTCGGCGATCGGCAGCGCATCCATATCCGCCCGCAGCCCGATCGTCGTCGCCGCCGCCGAACCGCTCGACGCCTCCAGATGCGCCACGATTCCCGTCCCCCCCGCGAGCCCCGACACAAACGGCACCCCGATCGCCTTCAACTCGGCCCGGATCCGCTCACTCGTCCACCGCTCCTCATACCCCAGCTCCGGATGCCGATGAAACTCCCGCCGAAGCTCAACCAGATGAGGCAACGAAGGCTCCACAACCGAACGAATCGAAGCAGCAGTCATACTCATACGAGAAGTGTACCGACCTCCCTCCTTGTCCCCCGGTGCCACTATGCGTCGCCCCGCGACGCGTAGTGCAATCCCCGTTTGCCGTTCCCCGTTTGCCGCTTGCCGCCTCCCCCATCCCCCATCGCCCATCGCCCGCTCCACCTCCCCCGCCCCAACCTGCTACAACCACCCATCCATGTCTCTCCCCCGGTCCCACCCCGATCCCCTCCGCGCCTGGCTCACAGGCAAACTCGTCAACGCCGAAACCCTCCGCCACGAGATCGACCGCGCCCGCACCCGCGACCCGCGCGGCCACGCCGTCCACGCCGTCCTCGCCGCCGTCGCCTGCTTCTTCGTCCCCTGGTCCACCAGCTACGCCGAGCTCTGCCTGCTCCCCGTCGCCGTCATGACGCTGCTCCGCATCTGGTGCGTCTGGCCCGTCCTCCTCCGCGCCCTCGCCCAGCCCGTCTCCATCCTCGTCCTCCTCTTCGGCGCCTGGCTCTGGCTGGGCCTCGCCTGGACCCCCGCCCCGCTCACCACAGCCATCGACGAGCCCGCCAACCTCCGCTGGTGCATCGCCATCGGCCTCTTCCTCCCCGTGATCGATCACCGCCGCTGGCTTATCGCCGCCCTCGCCGCCGGCCTCGTCTGCGGCCAGCTCGTCCAGCTCGCCCAGCTCGTGGGCCTGGGCGACTACACCAACCGCCTGGGCCGCGTCTCCGGCTTCTGGGACCCCGCCGTCGCCGGCGGCGTCCTCACCGTCGCCGCCGCGATCCACCTCCCCGCCGCCCTCATGGCCAAGGGCCACCCCCGCTGGCTCGCGACCATCCTGCTCCTCCCCGCCCTCGCCGGCCTCCTCGCGACCGGCGCCCGAGGCGGCTGGCTCGCCACCGCCGCCCTCCTCACCTTCGCCCTGATCTACGCCGCACGCCACGGCCGCCCCGCCCGCGCCCTCACCCTCGCCGCCATCATCGCACTCGCCGCCGCCGTCACCACGATCGCGCCGGTACGCGACCGCGCGGCCGAAGGCGTGCAGGAAGCGATCGCCGGCTTCCAAGGCGACTCTTCAAGCGCAACCGGCGCCCGCGTCGCCATGTCCGAATGGGCCATCAAAGCATGGTGGGAGCAACCCATAATCGGCGTCGGCACCGCCGGCTACGCCTACTGGGCCCGCGAGACGCACGCCGACGCCCCGCCGGATCTGCATGATCATGCCCACAACACATGGGCGCATCTTGCTGGTTGCAATGGACTTGTGGGCGTTGTGCTGTTCGGCGGTGTGCTTGGTGCGGGGCTTGCTACGGCGTTTCGATATCACGATGCGCCGTATGACTTGGCGCCGGCGTTTGCGCTTGTGGGGCTGGGGTTCTTCAGCTTCTTCGACACGCTGTATGCCAGTGGGCAGTCGGCGGCGATGCTTGGGGTTGTGCTCGGATTGAGCCCGGCGGGTGTGCGCACGCTGGCGTGCCGCGCGCGCACGGGCGGCGCGGTCGTGCGCACGGGTGCGCTTGGCGCGCGCACGGCCGATGCACGCGTGCGCACGGAGCGACCGCAATGAGAGTCGCCCTCGTCCTCGAGTACGCCGAGTCGCGGCCTTGGGATCACACCGGGCCGTGGGGTGCCGCGCTCGCGGCCGCGCTCGCGGAGCGCGGGCACGAGGTGACGGTGCTCGCCGATGATCTGCGGCGGCCTTCGATGTTCGAGCATGCGGGGGTGAAGATCGATCTGTGGCGGCCGAACCGGCACAGTTTGAAGCATCGGCCGCTGGGATTTCGGGCGTGGGTGGAGCGGCGGGCGGGGGGGCATCGGGGGGTGACGCTGTCGCTGACGCGGAAGTGGGCCGGGGATGTGTGGGTGCCGATGGGGCGGAGCGCGGGGGATGACCTGGACCGGCTGCTGTCGCACCGGGGGCCGGTGTCGTTCGGGATGCACGGGTTCCAGCGGACCTGGATCGCGACGGGGCTGCTGGCCGAGCGGCGGGCGCGGGCGGAGGCGGAGCGGCGGTCGGCGGTGCTGTCGATCGGGGAGCCGGCGTTTGGGGGGGCGCGGGTGGTGCCGCCGACGAGCCCGGCGCTGCGGGAGCCGATGCGGTTCGATCGCGGCGCGGTGCGGGCGGCGCTGGGGCTTCGTGATGATGCGTTTGTGGTGGTGGGGTCGGCGGCGCATCATCGGGATGCGGCGTTTGGGGCGGCCTTGGCTGGTCTTGGGGATGCTTCGCGCCGGGGGGTGCCTGTTGTCGTGCTGATGACGGGGGGGCGGCCCTACAGCGTGATGGAGCGGGCGCGGGAGGCGGACGCGGAGGGGGTCGTGCGGGCGCTGGCGCAGACGATGCGGATGGATGCGCTGCTGGCGGCGGCGGACCTGGCGATCGCGGCGGGGGGGCCGGCGGCGAGCGCGGGGACGGGGCGGCTGGTGGCGGAGTCGGTGTCGGCGGGGGTGCCGGTGTTGGTCGCGGGGAGCGCGCCGGGGGTGACGGCGGTGCGGGAGGCGGCGCGGCGGGGGCGGCGGTGGGGGGCGGTGGTTGAGGAGGATTCGCGAGCGTGGGCGGATGCCGTGGTGCTGGGGGCGGATGCGGCCTGGCGGTCGCGGGCGGTGGGGGATGCGGGGGCGGATCGGGGGGTGTTTTCGTTTGAGCGGTTGGTGGGGGAGGTGGAGAAGGTTTTGGGGAGGGGTGGGTAGGGGGGGGAGGGGGAGAGCGGCAAGCGGCAAGCGGCAAGCGGCAAGCGGCAAGCGGCAAGCGGTGGGACGGAATTGCACTACGCATCGCGGGGCGACGCATAGTGGCACCGGGGTTGGTCGTCTTTGGTTGATCGGCCCGAAGCGCCCCGGGGGCGGGGCGGCTCGCTCCTTGGGGGGCCGGCTTTGGTGTGGCGGTGGTGGTGGTTGGGAGAGGAGGCTTGGAGGGGGGAGGCGCTGCGCTTTGTGTAGCCCCTCTCCTGTCGCTTCGCGACATCCTCTCCCCGTGGGGGAGAGGGAGGGGGGGGGCACGCGGCACGCGGCAGATGGTGGGACGGAATTGCACTACGCGTCGCGGGGCGACGCATAGTGGCACCGGTGCTTGGGTGGGCGGGTCAGTCGGCGTTGATGGATTTGGGGCCCATTTTGCCGGCGGTGCGTTCCATGTAGCCCTTGCCCTTTTTTTCGTACTTGGTGAAGCCGAGGCGTTCGAGGTTTTCGTTGGAGAGCTGGCTCTTGGCCTTCATGTCGGACCACTTGCCGGCGATGTTGGCGGCCTGGGGGACGCGGGCGACGGGGCGGCCCTCGTGGGTCTTCAGGGCGTCGTCCTTGATGGACTGGACGAGCTCGAAGCACTCGTCGGTGGGGTTCCCGTCCTTGTCGAGGTATGCGTACACATAGGTGGGCATGGGGGAGGGTAGGGGAGGGGATCTGGGATCGGCCATCGGCCATCGGGGGGGAGGGGGAGAAGAGGGGGGAGGAGGGGGCGGGTGTGGGGTGTGGGGTAGGGGATGGGGTGGGGTGGGGTGGGGTGGAAGTGGGGGGGTGGGGTTCCGAAGGATTGGGTTGAAAGGGGGGTTGTATGGGCTGGTTGTTCGCTTTTCCGTTGTGGTACACCTTCGATGACCACCTGGCGGCGGCGGTGGGGGCGCCGGGGGTGGGGGCGTTGCCGTGGTGGGTGGTGCTGCTGGCGGCGGGGACGCTGCACGCGGTGACGGCTCAGGACTTGTCGGAGCAGTTTGGGAAGTTGCGGAGGGAGTTGAGGCGGGGGGAGGGGAGATAGGTTATACGCTGTATCAGGATGTTGAGCTGTACCAGATCAATCGTCACTCGCTGTGAGCTTATCAATACCAATTTGCTGAATCATGCGAATGATCGCCTTCATGCCCGGATCGACGAAAGTACTATAATTGTGAACGCGATCAGATCTAGTGCCAGAGGATGCCATTCGCTCAATGTCCCGCAACACGGGGCCAAACTCCTCGCTCTTGAGATTTCGTAGGGGTCCAGAGAGGGATGAGCTGGGAGTTTGCTCTTCGAGCTGATCAGAAACCCTACGAACTATTTCGTCCATGGTTACATATGTTTCGTCGGAAGCAGCCATTGCATGCAGAATTTGTTTTCTATACTTTTTCGGCCCTGTGGTTTCTATTGCCTCTCGGTAGTGCCGGAGATGCCGCTCTGCCTTTCGTTTTGCGTAAGTTTGGATAGCATCGGATAGCATGTCTGGCGACAAAGTTCGATCTCCTCGACTGATCGCCGCTTCAGCCATCTCAAGGCACAGGAACTGGGCGACGAACGGCGATCCTACGGCAACATCTATGAAGTGGTGCTCTACAGTGTCGGGAATCTTGATTTTTAACCGATCCATTCCGGAGGTAATGATTCGAGATGTTTCAGCTCTGGATAGTGAGCCTAAGGCTATTTCTTCGAGAATTCGGTCGACGCCCGGATCACTCACGATGAGGTCGCCTGGGTCAGTTTCTGTGCCTATTAGACAGATCTTGAAGTGGGTGCAGTTTCTGTTGGCATAAGATTTTATGAAAGCGGCTAGGTCCATCCGGAAAGCTGGCGTCGCACGGTGAAGTTCATCAATTATTAAGAATATATGTTGTTGCTCACAGATGTCGATCACCTTTGAGTCGGTAGGGCTCTTTACGGCAAGCTCGTATTCGGCTTGCTCTCCTTTTTTCCAGGTTCTGGATATTGCGTTGCCTAGTTTGGCTTTGAAAGTTCCAAAAATGCCACCTTCTACCTCAGAGGAAAACTGTCCAGATCCTCCTTTGTCTTCGCTGGCTGTACGAGAGTGTTGTATCTCATAGCCAATGCTTTCGAGGGCTTGCGCAAGCACATCGGATAACGATTTGCCGTATACGCTATCTACATAGACGAGCGACGAAACGAGATCGGCTTCATGTGCAACGCGATGGGCCATTGATGATTTGCCAACCCCATAGGTTCCGTAGATCAGCGGGACAAATCCACGAGACAACGACCTTGAGAGCGATTGTTGTGCATCTCCGCGGTCGGCGTATGCGTGTTCCTTCGCAATAGGGAAACGACCGGGAACAAAAACATCGCTTGCGTCATATCGTGCCATTGTGTGCCTCGGTGAGCATGTATGTGCTAGGACTGTCATGAGCATACACGACGGTGCGGATGCGGAGAGTTCTTGAAGAGTCACGAAGAAGTCGGCACATGTCGAGCACTCCGGTATGGCGCTTCGATGTCCTGCTGGTGATCAAGCCGCCTTCGGATTGCGGATGAGACGAAACAAAGCACGATACCAAGATCTAGGTACTCGGCGTACGAGTGACCCAGTGTTACTTGTTCACATGGCGGCTCGAATCCGTTAATTAACCGAACATCTGTCCCGAGTCCATGTCCTGCAGCTTCCAGCCTGTTGCTCGGCAGATGCCTCGGAGGACGGGCCAGGCCATGTCTTGTTCGATGCAGCTGATGAGGGCCTGGCGGACTTCGGGTTGGCCGGCGGGGATTTCGACGATGATGCCGGGGCCGTAGAGGACCTCGGTGCCCATTCGTTTGGAGGGTCCGCCGTCGGGAGCGGTGTTGAAGGGTGCGAGTGCGTCTTTGAAGTCGCGTGGTGAGCCCAGGGGGACGGTGGGGCTGAGTCGGTCGTCGGGGTTTTCCAGCTTGATGAGGACGAGCTGGCGTTTGCGGGCCATGGCGGGGCTCCGGTTTTGACGGGCTGGAAGCCCATCCCACTTGAGGAGTGGGGGGGAGACGGGCTGGAAGCCCATCCCACCGGGGAGGCGTGGGGTTAGTCGTCGTCCTCGCTGATGAGTCGCTCGACGGTGTCGATGAGGCGGCCCAGGGGGACGGGCTTGAGGAGGTAGTCGTCGACGCCGAGGTTTTCGGCGTAGACCTGGTGGCGCTTGCCCTCGTTGGCGGTGACCATGATGACCATGGGTGAGTCTTCGCGGCCCTTGATTTTTTCGAGGGCGAGGAAGCCGGAGCGGCCGGGGAGCATCATGTCGAGGACGACGAGGTCCGGGTGGTGCTCGTTGGCGAGTCGGACGGCGGAGTTGCCGTCGCCGGCGGTGATGGTTTCGGCGCCTTCGGCGGAGAGTGCGGCGTCGAAGGATGCGAGGATGTCTCGGTCGTCGTCGACGATGAGGATGCGGGCGCCGGAGAGGCGGCCCTGGCGGGCCTTGGTTTCGGTTGATTCGGGCATTTTGGGGCTCCGCGGGCTTGGGCTTGGACGGGGATGGTAGGGGGGGAGGGGGAGGGGGACGGGGGGGGGCCGTGGGCTTGGTTTTTCCCTCGCTTGCGAGCCTATTGCACCAGTCTCTCCCTTCCGACGGCGTTGATG